>NZ_LMCZ01000008.1:0-216141 GCF_001424965.1 Rhizobium sp. Root1204 | reverse complement strand
ACCAAACAAAAAACAAAAGCCCGTGATCAGAAATGACACGGGCTTTTGTGCGTTAATGGCCACAAAACACAAGCGGCAATGATAACGCCACAAGCCAAAGCCCGGCAAGCGGCAGCCATGAGACACGCAGATATCAGCAAGGCTGGGTTCAACCTTTCAGGTAACCGATGACGGCATCGGCGATCATCGCCCGGTGACGGTCGATCGTGCCGGGTTCGGAGAGGTCGCGCCGGAAGATCGAGCCGAACGTATAGCGGTTGGAAACGCGGAAAAAGCAGAACGCGCTGATCATCATGTGGATGTCGATCGGATCGGCCTGGCGGGTGAAAACGCGCTGGTTGACGCCGCGCTCCAGAACGCCGGCGATCGTCTCGATGACAGAGACATTCAGGTCGCGGATTGCCTCCGAGCGCCGCATATGGGCGGCGTGGTGGATGTTTTCGATGCTGACCAGCCGGACGAAATCCGGATGCGCTTCATCATGGTCGAAGGTGGTCGAGATCAGCACCCGCAGGGCTTCCTCCGGCTCCAGATTGGAGAGCTGGAGGTCCGCTTCCAGCGTGCGGATCTTGCGGTAGGAACGCTCCAGAACGGCAAGGTAGAGTCCCTCCTTGCTGCCAAAATAATAATAAATCATGCGCTTGGACGTGCGGGTCCGCTCGGCGATGGCGTCGACGCGGCCGCCGGCGAGACCATGTGTGGAAAATTCCTCCGTCGCCACCTCGAGGATATTTTCCTGGGTGCGTTGCGGATCGTTTTTCCTGCCGTTTTCAGCCTTGCTTGCCATGCTTCGCCGCTCCCTCCCGGCGCCTCGTTCGCCCAGTCCGCGTGTCTCCAACACGGGAATCTGCATCCGGCTACCCGGTATGCCCATCAACTCATAGTCAGCTTGCAGGCCGCTTTCAATAGATGCCTATTGACATACGTACCAGTTCGTACATTTTGTAATTACGCCGAATGTCCCTGAGGAGGAGGCACCGGCACGGATATCCCGTTACGATAATGTGCAGCCGTTGCTGATGCAGCGCACGCCAAACATCGCCATCGGCGGAATCCATCTCGGGAGGACAGGCATGACACGCATTATCGAATTCTACTTTTTTGTGCTGAAGGTGATCATCGCCCTTCTGCTCGCCGCCATGGTCATTCTGGTGTTCGGTAATGTCGTGCTGCGCTATGCCTTCAACCAGGGTATCACCTCGTCCGAAGAGCTTTCCCGGGTCTTCTTCATCTGGCTGACATTCCTCGGCGCCGTCGTCGCCATGCGCGAACACGGCCATCTCGGCGTCGATTCGCTGATCAAACGCCTGCCGCTCACCGGCGCAAAGCTGGCCGTTCTGGCAGGGCAAGGGCTGATGCTTTTGGCAACCGCGCTGATGATCAGCGGCAGCTGGACCCAAATGCTGATCAACCTGCCGGCGACGATGCCGGCAACCGGCCTGTCCATGGGGTTTTTTTACGGCGCGGGCCTCGCCTTCGGAATCCCCACCTTCCTGATCATCCTCTGGGACATGTTTTGTGTCGCGACCGGCCGCATCGATGTGACCACCGCCGAACTCGTCCGTGACAGCGAAGAGCAGATGCCTCTTGAGGATCACCCAGCACCACAAGCCGTCACCGGCGCGAAGATCTGAGGAGAGCGCCATGACCCTGACAATTTTCCTCGGCGCTCTTCTCGGCCCCATGGCGCTCGGTGTGCCGATCGCATTCGCCTTGATCATCAGCGGCGTGGCGCTGATGATGTACATGGGCATTTTCGATGCCCAGATCGTCGCGCAGAACGTCATGAATGGTGCAGACAGCTTTCCGTTGATGGCCGTGCCCTTTTTTCTCCTGGCGGGCGAGGTGATGAATACTGGCGGCCTGTCGCGCCGCATCGTCAACCTTGCCATGGCGTTGGTCGGCCATGTGCGCGGCGGGCTGGGTTTCGTGGCAATTTTTGCTGCCTGCATCCTGTCCAGCCTTTCAGGTTCCGCGGTGGCGGATGCTGCAGCCCTCGGCGCACTGCTCTACCCGATGATGTTGAAATCCGGCCATGATCCGGCCCGCACTGGCGGTCTCCTGGCGTCCGCTTCAGTCATCGGTCCGATCATCCCGCCCTCGATCGGTTTCATTCTCTACGGGGTTATCGGCGGCGTATCGATCACCAAGCTCTTCCTGGCCGGGATCGTTCCGGGGTTGCTGATTGCGCTGGCGCTCTGCGTCACCTGGCTGCTGGTGGCGCGCAAGGAGCAGTTCGCGCTGCCGCCCCGGCAGAGTGGCGCAGTCCGCATGAAAGCCTTCGTCGATGCCATCTGGGCGCTGATGCTGCCGGTGATTATCGTCTTCGGCCTGAAATTCGGCGTCTTTACACCGACGGAAGCTGGCGTTGTTGCCGCCGTCTATTCGCTGTTCGTCGCCATGGTCGTCTACCGCGAACTGCCACCGTCGCGTGTGTTTCACGTCTTCGTGGCGGCAGCAAAGATCACCTCCATCGTTATGTTCCTGGTTGCCTGTGCTGCCGTCTCCGCCTGGCTGATCACGGTTGCGGATGTGCCCGGCGATCTGGTCGCGCTGCTGGAGCCGCTGATGGACAACCAGACGCTGCTTCTGATCGCCATCATGGTGCTGATCGTGCTGGTCGGCACTGCCATGGACATGACCCCGACGATCCTAATCATGACGCCCGTGCTGATGCCAGTGATCAAGCAGGCGGGCATCGACCCGGTCTATTTCGGTGTCCTGTTCATCATCAACAATTCCATCGGCTTGATCACGCCGCCTGTCGGCACGGTGCTCAATGTCATCTGCGGCGTGTCCAAGCTGTCGATGGAGGATTTGATGAAGGGTGTCATGCCCTTCCTGATCGCCGAGCTGATCGTACTTTTCCTCCTCGTTCTGTTCCCGCAGCTGGTGACCGCGCCGGTCGCATGGTTCGGGCATTGAGGCGGAGGAGCGCTTTGAAAACCATTCAACCGGCCGGGAACCACCGGCCAAAATCTGGGAGGAAAGCATGTTGAACAAGATGATGAAACTGGCATTGGGGCTCGCTCTGCCCGCCATGCTGCTGGCGGGGACTGCATCGGCTGAAATCCGCGAAACCACGCTGAAATTTGCGAGCGCCAACAACAAAGGCCATCCGCAGGTTACCGGCATGGAAAAATTTGCCGAGATCGTCAAGGAAAAGAGCGGCGGCAAGATCGACGTCAAACTGTTCCCGGGCGGTGTGCTCGGTGGCGACGTGCAGACGGTCTCGTCGCTTCAGGGCGGCGTCGTCGAGATGCTGGTGCTCAACGCCGGTATTCTCGCCAGCAACGTCAAGGCATTTGGCGCTGTCGACCTGCCATTCCTGTTCAACAGCGGCGAAGAGGCCGACAAGATCATGGACGGGCCATTCGGCAAGAGCCTGTCAGACAAGCTGCCCGACACCGGCCTCGTTGGCCTTGCCTATTGGGAATTGGGGTTCCGCAATCTCACCAACAACCGTCATCCGGTCACCAAGCTGGAAGACATCAAGGGCCTGAAGATCCGCACATTGCAATCGCCAATCCCGATCGAGCTGTTCAATGGCCTCGGCGCCAATGCCGTGCCGCTGCCTTACACTGAACTCTACACGGCGCTGGAAACCGGCACTGTGGACGGCCAGGAAAACCCGGCGGCCAACATTCTCAACGCCAAGTTTTTCGAAGTGCAGAAGTACATGACGGTGACGCGTCACCAGTATAATCCGCAGATCGTGCTGATCAGCAAGGTCTTCTGGGACAAGCTGAACGACGAGGAAAAGGCTGTCATCCAGTCGGCGGCGATCGAAGCCCGCGACTATCAGCGCACGGTCTCGCGCGAAGTGGACGCCAAAGCCATGGCCGAAATCAAGGCCACCGGCATGGAAGTTTCCGAACTCAGCCCGGAAGAGACGCAGAAGCTGCGCGATGCCGTCAAGCCGCTGGTTGACAAGTTCAGCGGCGAAATCGGCCCCGACACTGTGTCGCTGCTCTTCAAGGAGCTTGCGGCTGCCCGCGGCCAGTAATGCCTTCGCCGGCCCGCCTTGAGGTGGGCCGGCCCATCTTTTCTGACAATTACGGAACCTGCTGCAATGGTCGAAACACGTCTGAAACCCTTAAAGGCCGGCTTGATCGGTTCGGGCATCCAGGCTTCGCTGACACCGGCGATGCATATGCAGGAAGGCGCGGCGCAGGGGTTTGCCTACGATTACGCACTGATCGATCTCACCCAGCGCGGCCTGACACCGGACAGTCTGCCCGCACTTTTAAGTCAGGCCGAACAGCAAGGTTTGAGCGGTCTCAATATCACCCATCCCTGCAAGCAGCTGGTCATTCCTCATCTCGATGAACTCTCAGACGAAGCACGCGCGTTGGGCGCCGTGAACACCGTCGTCCTGAAGGGAGGCCGGCGATACGGCCACAACACCGACTGGTGGGGTTTCGCCGAAAGTTTTCGGCGCGGCTTGCCCGATGCCGATCTCAAGTCGGCAGTTCAGATCGGAGCAGGCGGCGCTGGCGTTGCCACCGCCTATGCTATTCTGTCGCTAGGCTTGAAGAACCTGACCGTGTTTGATCTGGATCCGGAAAGGGCAACTCATCTGGCGCAGTCCCTGTCGGTGCTGTTTCCCAAAGCTACGATTGAGGCATCCGGTGACCTCGCGGTGGCGATGCAATCGGCATCCGGTCTGATCCATGCGACCCCGACCGGCATGGCGAAATATCCGGGTATGCCGCTTGCGCCGGAATTGCTTTCAGCTCGCCATTGGGTGGCCGAGATCGTCTATTTTCCTTTGGAAACCGAGCTGCTGAAGACGGCAAAGCTTCGGGGATCCCGGGTGCTGAACGGCGGCGGCATGGCCGTCTTCCAGGCCGTCGGCGCGTTCAGCCTCTTCACGGGCCGCGAGCCGGATGCCTACCGGATGATGCGGCATTTCGACAATCTGACATCCGGCAGCCGGCCGAGCAAGGATCTGCAATGAAGACCTCCATCGCGACTGTATCGATCAGCGGCGAGTTGCCGGAGAAGCTGGCTGCGATTGCAAAGGCAGGCTTTGACGGTGTTGAAATCTTCGAGAATGATTTCTTGGCCTTTGATGGCAGCCCGGCGGATGTCGGGCGGATGGTACGTGATCATGGGTTGGAGATCACGCTTTTTCAGCCCTTCCGCGATTTCGAGGGCATGCCGGAACCGCATCGTACGCGCACCTTCGATCGTGCCGAGCGCAAGTTTGATATCATGCAGCAGCTCGGTACCGACCTTGTACTGGTCTGCTCTAACGTGTCGCCGGTGTCGCTCGGCGGCATCGACCGGGCCGCGGCGGACTTTCATGAACTCGGCGAGCGGGCTGCCAAGCGCGGTTTGAAGGTTGGTTACGAAGCACTTGCCTGGGGAAAACATATCTTCGACCATCGGGATGCCTGGGAAATCGTCCGGCGCGCCGACCACCCGAACATCGGCCTGATCCTCGACAGCTTCCATACCTTGTCGCGCAAGATCGATATCAATTCGATCCGCTCCATCCCCAAGGAGAAAATCTTCATCGTCCAGCTGGCAGACGCGCCGCTGATTGACATGGACCTGCTCTACTGGAGCCGCCACTTTCGCAACATGCCGGGCGAAGGCGATCTGGCGGTCACGGCCTTTACCAGCGCGATCGCTGAGACGGGCTATGATGGTTACTTCTCGCTGGAAATCTTCAATGACCAGTTCCGTGGTGGGTCTGCAAAGGCGATTGCGGCCGATGGTTACCGCTCGCTGATTACGCTTGGTGACCGCGTCCGGCGCAATCCAAATGCTTCGGGGCTTACTGTTGCCGACATGCCGGGGCGTGCGCCGGTGAAGGCCATCGGCTTCGTGGAATTCTCTGTCGATGAAACCGCTGCGACGGACCTTATCGCGCTTCTTCGCACGCTTGGCTTCCGCAACACTGCGCGGCACAGGACCAAGCAGGTGACGGTCTATAGCCAGGGCGATATCCGGTTGCTGGTCAATACCGAGCGTGCAGGCTTTGCCAATGCGTCCTATGCGGTACACGGGCCATCGGCCTATGCAGTGGCACTCATTGTGGATGATGCGCAAGAGGCTATGGCCCGGGCGGTGGCGCTTGGGGCTGAATCCTTCAGCCAGCCGGTTGGCGCTGGAGAATTGGAAGTCCCGGCCATTCGTGGGGTCGGCGGCGGGTTGATCTATCTGCTCGATGAAAAGACTGATCTTGGCCGCATTTGGGACATCGATTTCGTAGCTGTCGCGAATGAGGATGACAGCCAGCCGGCGCATCTGCGTGCCATCGATCATATCGCCCAGACTGTCGCCTATGAAGAAATGCTGACCTGGCTGTTGTTCTACACCTCGATTTTCGAGACGCAAAAGACACCGATGGTGGATATCATCGATCCGGCAGGCGTCGTGCGCAGCCAGGTCATCGAGAATGCGGCAGGTAGCTTGCGCATCACGCTCAATGGGGCGGAAAACCGGCGCACGCTTGCCGGCCACTTCATCGCCGAAACGTTCGGTTCGGGCATCCAGCATCTGGCTTTCAACACGGATGATATCTTTGCAACGGCTGCAGCGCTGAAACGGAATGGTTTCCGGCCGCTGCACATTTCGCCCAACTATTACGACGATGTCGAAGCCCGCTTCGGCCTCGAACCCGAGTTGAGCGAGCGGCTAAAGGCGGAAAACATTCTCTACGATCGCGACGAGCACGGCGAGTTCTTCCAGCTCTACAGTGGCACCTACGGCGAGGGCTTTTTCTTCGAGATCGTCGAACGGCGCGGCTATCGCGGCTATGGTGCTGCCAACGCGATCTTCCGCATCGCTGCGCTGAAGAAGCAGATCCGGCCCGATGGCATGCCGGTCATTGCAAGGGAGTGGCAAAAACACTGACCCGGATCAGGAAGCCGTCTAAGGGGCAGGAAGGACGACGTAGCCCGCGGGGTACGAGAGACCGGTCTGAAACTCGATTGAGCCGTCAGGATGTTCGCCCGATGTGGGAAAGGGCTTCGAAAAGAAGAGTGTCCGGCCGAATGCCGCACCGGTTCAAAAAACGGTCGCGGGATACTCTGTGTCAACGGCCTTACTCGGCCGCGGCCAGATACAATTTGTTCTGCGATGACGAGGCCAATGCGTGAACCCTGGCATCGGCCTTGGCGATCAGCTGGTAGAATTCATCCTGTGCTTCCACATCCAGCTGGATTACGGCATTCACCTCATCCGCTGTGTCGCAAACGCAAGCAACCGCTGAAATCGGGCAGACCCCGCCGGGATATCTCTTTCCGTTACCGCTATAGGCGCGGCGCGCCCAGCGCTCGGAATAAACCGTCTCTTCGCGCTCTAGATGCAGGATTGTCCCTTTGCAGGCGGTCACGATAGCGGCCTTGCCGTAGGCGAACCAGTGGTAGTTCAGCCTGCGCAGAATATATTTTCCAGTAATGTCTTCGCCGGAAAGTTCAGCCGGGTCTTGTATCATTCTAATCATGATCGCTTCCTTGACGTGGGAGCAATATCCTTCATGCGCATGCGCGCGGCAAGTCAAAAACAGCTGATTTCGGAAGCACTTAGTCACAAAGTGTTTCCGTTTCTTACATTGGTGCCGGAGTATATTGCTGCTCGCCAAGGCGCAAAAGCGCGCGAAAATCGGTCTTGTCTCAGCTTTTGCCTGATCGGATATGTCCTGTGAGGACGTAGTTGCCATGGACATTCGCAGACGCGAACGGTGAGAAACGCTGGCGCTTACGCTGGTCGTTGCTCACGGGAACATGCGGCCGGTTGGGTTCTTTATGAGGCAGTGAAAACAGCTGAAATCTGATAGTGAAGTGGCCGCGCGCGATGCGTTGCAGATTCGCTCGGATATCGTTCGCCGAAGAGGATCGCGGAAGCACTACTAACCGAGGATAGAAGAGGCTCATGGCCCCGTCTGACAAGAAACTGCATTTTGGCCGTATCATCTCCGAGTTGCCTTCGCTGATAAAGCTGTCTGTCCCGCTGGTCCTCGGACTATCGGCAAGCTCGCTGATTGGCATCACTGACACGATCATGCTGTCGCCGCTTGGAACCGAGGTTCTGGCCATCGTCTCGCTCGTCATGGCGGTTCATATGCTGCTGACGGCGATGCTTTACGGGGTGATTTCGGTTGTCGGCATATCGATGGCCAGCGGCTTTGGGGCGAAAGATGCCCGGATGGTCAGCTCGGCTGTCCGTCATGGCATGATGACGGCGCTGATATGCGGCGCTCTGGCGGCCACGATCATGTTGGCGCTGATGCCGATTGTGCGGGTAATGGGCCTGCCGGAGACGCAGGCGTGGCTTTATTGGGTGCCGATGGCGCTGTTCATGCTGCCCTTTTCGGTCTTTCTGGTGCTGAAGTCCCTGCTTGACGCCACGGACCGGCCTTGGCTGGCGGTCGGGTTTGCATTCTTCGGCGTCGCGATCAATGTGCCGCTGAACTATCTGCTGATTTACGGTCTCGGCCCCATACCGGCTCTTGGCATTCTCGGCTCGGGTATCGCCAGTGTTCTGGCTGAGACGATCGCCCTTGCCGCTGCCTATCTCTATTGGCGCCGGGCATTGGCGATGCGCCGTTTCCGCTTGCGGGCGGTGGTCACGGGCAAAGGTGTCTGGCAGCAATTCTTACAGGGGTTGCCGCTGGGGATCAGTTATCTCGCCGAGGCCGGGGCCGTCGCAATGGCAACCTTCATGCTCGGCTGGTTTGGCGCAGGCGCGCTCGCCGCCAACCAGATCGTCAACTCGATTGGCGCGACCCTTTACATGCTGCCGCTCGGAATGGCGACTGCCGTTGCTATCCGCATCGCACAGGCCGATGGCTCGGGGCAGCCGGAACGGCTCCGGCCTATCGGCATGGCAACCTTTGGCTTTGTGGCGCTGTGGATGCTGGCCACCACGGTTGCGCTGATCTTTGCGGGCCGCTCCATTGCCGAATTGCTGAGCAAGGACCCGCCTGTTGTCGCACTGGCGTCCAGCATGTTTATCGTGGTCGCGCTAATGCAGGTGGTGGATGGATTGCAGTCCACCGGGCTGGGGGCTCTGCGTGGGCTGAACGACACCAAGTGGCCGTCTGCTGTGTCCATCGTTTCCTATTGGCTGCTGGCCCTGCCCCTGGGTTATTTCCTGGCCTTTCACACGTCCGTAGGCCCCCTGGGCGTGTGGATTGGATTTGCCGCTGGTCTTTCCATGAGTGCCATCATTCTGCCAGCACGGTTTTTCCGGCTTGTGCGGATACGAGAAGACAACGCGTAGGCGACAGGCGGCATCCTCACCCATTCAAAGGCTTCCTGCCCGTCGCATCGCCGTGACTTCCAGGCCGGCAAGGCCGATGTTTGAAGGGATGGACGGATCCCATGAAGCGATTGTGCAAGCGGCTCAGTCCCCGGCGCTGACCACTATCTGTAGCTCAATTCGCATTTGCACCTTGAGCGCCGCGACATGTTTGCCGGTACGGCGCTCTGCTCCAGAGAAGAACCACCTTGAAGCCGAGCCGAAGATTCATCCATATTGAATATTCAAGTGACTTGATTGCGATGAAAGGGAAGTGGTATTCGTGAGCTTGGTCACGACGGGCAAGCCGGTAGATGGTTCCCTCGTGAAAATATCCGAGTGTTCCCGCTCCTAGCAATAGAAGACAAAAATCGCATGAAAAAAGGGCTTGATTTGACGGCGGCAAATCACATCGATGACGATGCTCAAACCGCCAATCCAGTCCGTCTGGGCATCCGCCTACGGCTTGCACGGCAAACCAGGGGTATGACGCTGAAGGCACTTTCCGACGCAGCCAATTGCTCGGAAAGCCTGTTGTCAAAGATTGAAAACGGCAAGGCATCGCCGTCTCTGCCGATGCTGCACCGTCTGGTTGGCGCACTGGATACCAATATTGGCTGGATGTTCGAGGAGTCCGATGGAGAGGAAGGAATCATCTTCCGCGCCGGTACGCGGCCGCTGATCGCGCTTGACCCTTTGCGTCGCGGCGAGGGGATTTCGCTGGAGCGGATCATTCCCTATTCGGCCGGGCATCTGCTTCAGTGCAATATCCATCACATCGAGGAGAAGGGTGAAAGCGCCGGTCCCATCCAGCATGCCGGAGAAGAGGTCGGGTATCTGCTTGCCGGTGAAATAGAACTGATTGTCGACGGCAAGAGCTTCATGCTTGCGACCGGCGATGCCTTCGTCTTCAATTCCGAACTGCCGCACCACTATCGCAATACCGGCCGTGAGCGCGCCAGCATCTTCTGGGTCAATACACCAGCCACATTCTGAGTAAGTTCCCCTCGAAAAGTTAAATTCAAGAGACTTGACAAAAATTCAAGTCTCTTGAATTATATCCTGGCGCTCAAGCGCTTGATGAGCCCGGCTACGGGCCTTTCCGAAAACAAGGGGAACCCGAATGCGCCTATCCAAACTTTTGATCCGCAGCACTGCCGCCGTCGTCATGACGTTGGCTGTCGGTGTCGCTTCCGCCAGCGCAGATACATTTGCGCTCGTCACCATCAATCAGCAGGCCCTGTTCTTCAACCAGATCAATGACGGTGCGCAGAAAGCTGCGGATGCTGCCGGTGCCAAGCTGGTGATCTTCAACGCCAACAACGTGCCTGCCGCACAGAACGACGCGATCGAAAACTACATCACCCAGAAGGTCGATGGCATCATTCTCGTCGCCATCGACGTCAATGGCGTGAAACCTGCCATTACAGCGGCCAAGACTGCCAGCATTCCGGTCATCGCCATCGATGCACAAATCCCGGAAGGCGATAACATTTCCTTTATCGGCGTCGACAATGCCAAAGCTGGCGAAGACATTGGCAAGTACTTTTCCGAATACGTAAAGACGGAGATGTCCGGCACGGCCAAGACCGGTATTATCGGTGCGCTCAATTCCTTCATTCAGAACCAGCGGCTTGACGGCTTCAAGAAGGCTGTGACCGATAGCGGTCAGGCTGTTACCTTCCTCGACACCGTTGACGGCCAGAACCAGCAGGACATTGCGCTGGGTGCTGCCGAGAACCTGATGACCGCCAACCCCGACATGACAACGATCTACGCAACCGGCGAGCCGCAGTTGATCGGTGCCGTTTCGGCTGTCGAAAGCCAGGGCCGCCAGAAGGACGTCAAGATCTTCGGCTGGGACCTGACCGCGCAAGCCGTCAAGGGCATCGAAGAAGGCTGGGTTACCGCCGTCGTTCAGCAGGACCCTGCCGGCGAAGGCAAGGCTGCCGTCGAAGCGCTGGTCAAGCTGAAGAAAGGCGAAACCATCGAGCCGATCATCAATGTTCCGGTGACGATCGTGACCAAGGAGAACGTTGCCCAGTTCAAGGACATGTTCAAGTAAGGGTTTTTCCCGCATCATCCCGCATGGCCGGTTTGAGGAAGCTGGCCATGCCCGTTCAGGCAATCGGGGAGAACCCATCATGACCGACGGCACACCTTACCGCGTCCGGATGACCGGTATTTCGAAACGTTATAATCCTATTCAGACGCTGGACAATGTCTCGCTGACGCTGAAGCCCGGCGAGGTCCTTGGACTGGTCGGAGACAATGGCGCCGGCAAGTCGACGCTGAGCAAGGTGCTCTCAGGCGCCGTCATTCCAGACAGCGGCACCATCGAGATCGACGGCAAGGCCGTTTCCTTTTCATCGCCAGCCGATGCACGCGCCGCTCATGTCGAGATGGTCTATCAGGACCTGTCTCTCTGCGACACGGTGGATGTGGCCGGCAATCTGTTCCTTGGCCGCGAACCGCGCCGCCGCATTCTCGGCGTACCGTTTCTCGATAACAAGAAGATGCACGGGCTTACCCGCGAGATGCTCGATCGTCTCGGCATCGTCATTGCCGATACCCGGTTGAAGGTCGAAAACCTGTCGGGCGGCCAACGTCAATCAATCGCCATCGGCCGCGCGGCTTCGTTCGAACCCAAGGTTCTCATCATGGACGAGCCGACGGCAGCGCTTGCCGTGGCGGAAGTCGAAGCCGTGCTGGAGTTGATCCGAACGGTTAGCGCCCGCGGTGTCAGCGTCATTCTGATTACCCACCGCCTGCAGGACCTGTTCCTGGTCTGCGATCGCATCCAGGTCATGTACGAAGGCCGCAATGTCGCCGAACGGCTGATCAGTGAGACCAGCATCGAGGAAGTCGTCAACCTGATCGTCGGGCGCAAATTTTCAGCCCGTTCCGCCCGGCACGGCAACGAAACCGGAGTTTCCGCATGAGCATGCCTTCAACCCAAACCGGGCATGCCGGTTCTCACGTCTCACCGTCCCGCCTGCGCAAGGCAACACTTTGGGACAAGCTGCTGGCCAACGGCAGCGTCGTGTCGATCGCCCTGTTCTTTCTCGTCGTCTGCGTTGTCTTTTCGGTCATCACCGATGCCTTCCTGACCGCGCCGAACTTGCTGAACATCATCCGCCAGTCGGCGCCGCTCTTGATCGTCGCTGCCGCCATGACCTTCGTCATCACCACCGGCGGCATCGACTTGTCGGTCGGCTCGGTGCTGGCGCTGGTTGCCACGCTGTCGGCAACGGCATTGCAGGCGGGGCTCGCATGGCCACTGGTCATTCTCCTGATGCTGTTGCTTGGGGTCATCATTGGCGCCATCCACGGCTTCTTCATTGCTTATGAGCGTATTCCGGCCTTCATCGTCACGCTGGCGGGGCTTTCGGTCATCCGTGGTCTGGCGCTGCTGATTACCGGCGGCTATTCTATCCCGGTCGATCCGGCGAGCTTTTTCACCGTCATCGGCAGGTCCTGGTTCCTCGGCGTTCCCGTGCCGGCGCTGATCGCCCTTGTGGTCCTGCTGATCGCCTATATCGTCTTCAACGAAACTCCATTTGGCCGCTATGTCACCGGCATTGGTGCCAATGCCGAAGCGGTGCGCCGTGCAGGCATCGACACACGATTTACCACGATGTTCGTCTATATCCTCTCCAGCACAGCCGCGGCACTGGCCGGGATCATCGTCACCGCCCGCCTCGGTTCGGGATCGTCCAACGCAGGGCAGGGTTTCGAGCTTGAAGTCATCGCGGCCGTGGTGCTTGGCGGCACCAGCCTCTTCGGCGGGCGGGGGACTGTTGTCGGTACGGTTCTTGGCGCTCTGACCGTTGCGGTCATCGCCAATGGTTTGATCCTTGCCCATATGTCGCCGTTCCTGACGCCGATCGTTACGGGCACGATCATCCTGATTGCGGTCTGGCTCAACTTCCGTCTCTTCCGCGGCGCTGTCCGGGGCAAGTAAGATGGATCATCTGTTTGAGACAACGCCCAGAGAGCGGGCGGAGATTGGTGTCAGAACGGGAACGGTGATGACGGTTCTCGGGCCGGTGCCGGTTACCGGGATGGGCATTACCCTGATGCACGAGCACATCCTGCTCGATGGCGCCAAGTCCTGGCGCTGCCCCTGCCATCCGGAGGCTCAAGCCGTCGGCGAGCAGAAGGTTAGCATGGAGATCATCGGCGAATTGCGGATGAACCCCTACATGAACCGAGACAACGTTTCGCTTGATGACAGCGATCTGGCATTGTCGGAGTTGAAGCGGTTTCAGGCATTGGGCGGCCACACGGTCGTCGATACCACCAATATCGGTATTGGCCGCGAGCCTGCCAAGCTTGCCCGCATCGCGAAAATGTCCGGTCTCAAGATCGTCATGGGTACCGGCTTCTACCTCGAATTCAGCCATCCGGACTGGTTCAAAGCCATGGATGTCGACGAGGTCACCGAGTTCATCGTCAATGATGTCGGTGGCGGTGTAAGCCAGCCGGAGGTTATGGCGGGTGTCATCGGCGAAATCGGCGTCAGCAAGGATTTTACCTCCGAAGAGCGCAAATCCTTGCGCGCAGCGGCCCGCGCTTCCAGACTGACCGGCGTGCCGCTCTCCATCCATCTGCCCGGCTGGGAGCGGCTGGCGCATGAGGTTCTTGATATCGTCGAGGAGGAGGGGGCTGACCTGCGCCATACAGTTCTCTGCCACATGAACCCCAGCCATGACGATCTGCCCTATCAGAAGGCGCTGGCCGAGCGCGGGGCCTTTCTGGAATACGATATGATCGGCATGGACTTCTATTATGCCGATCAGGACGCCCAGTCGCCGTCCGACGAGCAGAACGCCCGCGCGATCCGTTCGCTGATCGATATGGGTTACGGCGACCGCGTTCTGCTCTCGCAGGACGTGTTCTTGAAAATCATGCTCACCCGTTACGGCGGCTTCGGCTACGGCTTCATCCTGAAGCATTTCCTGCCGCGCCTGAAGCGTCACGGGGTTGATCAGGCTGCCATCGACCGAATGCTGATCGACAATCCGAAATCCGTTTTCTCCAGTGTTCTCTGAGCGCTGACAATAAAGTCCAAGGAGTTTTCATGTCCAAGTCCAAAGTCCTTCTCGCCGGCGAGTCCTGGGTTTCCACCGCCACCCACATCAAGGGGTTCGACCAGTTCCCGACGGTCACCTATCACACGGGCGCCGACGAGCTGCTCGCCGCGCTGAAGGACAGCCCGTTTGATGTTCAGTTCATGCCCGCCCACGAGGCCCAGCGTGATTTCCCGCAATCGCTGGAAGCGCTGTCCGCCTATGATGCAATCATCCTGTCGGATATCGGGGCCAACACGCTGCTGTTGCATCCCGACACCTGGATCCACTCGAAGACCACACCGAACCGTCTTCGCCTGCTGCGCGAATATGTGCGCAACGGTGGCGCCCTTCTGATGTTCGGCGGCTACTACAGCTTCCAAGGCATCAACGGTGGCGCTCGCTACCACCGGACGCCGGTCGAAGAAGTACTTCCCGTTTCCTGCCTTTCCGTCGATGACCGTATCGAGGTTCCGGAAGGCTTTGCGCCTGTTGTCACCGGCAAGGAAAGCCATCCGATCCTCAAGGGGCTTGGCACGGACTGGCCGGTCCTGCTCGGTTATAATGAAGTGACGGTCAAGGACGGCGCCGAGGTTCTGGCAACAGTCTCGACGGAGTACGGTTCGCAGCCGCTGCTGGTAACCGGCACCTACGGCAAGGGCCGCACCGTGGCCTGGACCTCCGACGTCGGCCCGCATTGGCTGCCGTCGAGCTTCATCGCCTGGCCGGGTTACAAGACGTTGTTCGAACAGATGCTTGCCTGGGCAACGGCGAAAGCCTGAGCCATGCGCGTCCATGTCGTCGGCAATACCTGCATCGACACGACTTTCCGTCTCGACCGCCTTCCGCAAGCGGGCGAGACGTTAAATGCGGTGAGCCATGCCGACGGCCTCGGCGGCAAGGGCGCCAATCAGGCTGTAGCCGCAGCACGCACCGGCGCACCTGTCACGCTCTGGGCCGCAATCGGCACGGATGCCAATGGCGCCTGGATCCGCGAGACGCTGGCAGGCGAGATTGCTATCGCCTGCCTGACGGAATTCGATCTGCCGACCGACCGCTCGACCGTTGCCGTCGATGCTGTCGGTGAAAATATCATCCTGAGCGGTGTCTCCTGTGCTCTGGCATTTGATCCTCTCGCGCAGACCAAACTGCTCGATACGATCGCGCCGGGCGACGTGCTGGTCGTGCAGGGCAATCTTGCGGGTGCAGTGACCGGCGCCTGCCTGCAGGCTGTACGGGCCAAAGGTCTCACGACAATCTTGAATGCCAGCCCGCTGGCGGCGGGTGAGCAGCCCGAGTTCACAAACGTGGATTTCGTCATTGTCAACGAAGGGGAAGCTCAAGCCATCTCCGGCTCTCGCGAACCGGCTCGTGCTGCCGCTAAAATCATCGAATCCGGTGCGCGCCGGGTGATCGTCACCCTGGGCTCCAGAGGCTGCCTTCTTCTGACCGGCATCAACGCGGCTGCGGTCTATATCGAAGCTCCGAAGGTTTCGGCGGTCGATACCAGCGGCGCCGGCGATGTGCTGTGCGGCATCTTTGCAGGATGCTTGGCAAAGGGAATTGATCCACTGCGTGCCATCCGCATCGCAGTTGAATCATCCGCGCTGGCGGTAACACGGGCTGGAACGCTTTCCTCCTGTCCAACGGCCAAAGAACTATCAGCTCTCATCAAAACATTAGAAACGGAACACCCATGACACAGTCCTCAAAGCCAGTCGGTCCTGCCACCGGCAATGCGATTACGTCCCTCTTCGGCCGTAGCAAAGCTGTCATCGGCGTCGTGCACCTCGCACCTCTACCGGGTGCCCCGCGTTACAATGGTGAAGCCATCGAGGACATCTACAGCCAAGGCCTGGAGGATGCCCGCGCCTACCTCGAAGGTGGCTGCGATGGTGTCATCGTCGAAAACCACGGCGACATTCCCTTTTCCAAACCGGATGATATCGGCCCCGAAACCGCCGCCTATATGTCGGTAATATCAGATCGTATCCGCCGCGAACTCGGCCGCCCGATCGGCATCAACGTCCTGGCCAACGCAGCCATTCCGGCGCTTGCCATCGCCGGTGCCAGCGGTGCCGGCTTCGTGCGTGTCAACCAGTGGGCTAATGCCTATGTCGCCAATGAAGGATTTATCGAAGGCGAAGCGGCCCGCGCCATGCGCTACCGTGCAAAGCTTCGCGCCAACGGCATAAGGATCTTTGCCGATGCCCATGTGAAGCATGGAGCACACGCGATCGTCGCCGACCGGCCGGTGGAAGAACAGGTCAAGGATCTCGTATTCTTCGATGCCGATGCGGTGATTGCCACTGGCCAGCGGACCGGCCATGCGGCCGATCTCAATTATATCCGGCTGATCAAGGAAGCGGCTGGCCTGCCGACGCTGGTCGGCAGTGGTGTCACGCCGGACAATGCCCGCGATATCCTCGATATTGTCGATGGCGTGATTGTCGCAAGCTCGCTGAAATATGACGGCGTCTGGTGGAACAAGGTTGAGAAAGCGCGGGTTACTGCCTTCATTGCCGGGCTGAAGAAATGAAACCTTCGGTGGAGATCAACGGTGCGCGTCTGCTGAAGAGGCTTGATGACTTCGCAGCAATCGGCGCCACGCCCGCAGGCGGCGTCAACCGGCAGGCGCTTGGTCCGCAAGACCAAGCCGCTCGTGCGCTTTTGGCGGACCTTGCCCTGGCACGGGGGTTTCGTGTCTTTCAGGACCCGTTGGCTAATCTGTTTGTTCGCCGGGCCGGCAAGAATGACCAGCTGCCGCCCTTTCTGATCGGCAGCCATCTCGACAGCCAGCCGACCGGCGGCCGTTATGACGGCGCACTCGGAACGCTTGCTGCCTTTGAAGTTTTGGAGGCGCTGGACGATGCTGGCATAGAAACGCACGTGCCGATCGAAGTCGTTGCTTGGACCAATGAAGAAGGCAGCCGTTTTGCACCGGGCGCCATGGGCTCGATGGCATTTTCATTGGGCCACATTCCAGGAGATTGGGATGACATCAAGGGGACCGATGGGGTGCTGTGGCGTGACGCACTGGCCGCGACCCTGGCGAACCTGCCTGCAGCGGAAACGCGGCCGCTTGGATTTCCTATTGCCGGCTACCTCGAACTTCATATCGAACAGGGTCCGTCCCTGGAAAAGGAAGATATCCCGATCGGGATCGTCACAGGTGTTCAGGGAACGCGTTGGTTCGAGATTACGATTTCGGGGCAGGCAGCGCACGCTGGCACAACACAATTGTCGTTCCGCCGCGATCCCATGGTGGCCGCCAACGCGGCCCTGCACAGCCTCTATGCGACCATCATGCCCGAGGATGAAAACGCCCGCTTCACTGTGGGCAGGATCGCTGCCTATCCTGGCTCCGTCAATGCCATTGCAGGTTCTGTCAGCCTCAGCGTCGATCTGCGCCATCCTAGTTCCGGTAACCTCGACGCGATCGAGGCGCGCATTGTGAGGGCCTTTCAGGCTTCAGCTTTGGCGAACGGCTGCACGGTCGATATTCGCAAGACATTCGATATGAGCCCAGCTCAGTTCTCCGAGCTTTTGATCAACAGCGTAGAACACGCTGCCCGCCATCTCGGACTAGCGGCCAAGCACATGGTTTCGGGCGCCTTTCATGACGCGCTTTATATCGCGCGCATTGCCCCGGCCACCATGATTTTCGTGCCTTGCAGAGATGGTTTGAGCCACAATGAGGCGGAGTATGTCGAGCCGGAACATTGCATTGCGGGCGCTCAGATGCTGCTTCAATCCACGCTGGAAGTGACAGGTACGGTCGTCATCGATCGATAATGCTGGCTATCTTCCTCGATTTGAAAACAGCGGGCGACCTTGCCTGCGGTTATGTCTCTGCGGTCAGTTCGCAAATGCCCTTTGGACTTTTGGGGTTGAGGAGAAGAGATCGCAGGGACAGGGCAGGGGCGGCGGTAAGGCAAGCTAGGCGGTCGAGCATTCATAACGCACAGCCCCCGTTTGTCCGTCCACGCCCGCAAGGCTGACACCGTAGCCCCACAAATGCCGTACATGCCGAAGCGTGGCGTCGCGGCTGGTTTCTTCCAGCAGGACGCCATTCTTTATCCCGTGCTGCAGCCGCAACTGCCGGTCGCCGAGCAGGTCGACATCAACCACCTGAATGTCCTGCTGGTTGGCGGCGACGTCGTAGTTGCTGGCCAGTGCTTTGCGAATTTCGGCGTAGCCACGTTCGTTGTGGATGGACGCGACCTCGCAATATTTGTTGTCCGCTTCATCGGTTAGCTGGAACAGCCTGAATTTGCGGATCAGCGCCGGGCTCAGATATTGCAGGATGAAGGATTCGTCGCGGTGGTTTGCCCAGGCATCAAGCAGGGTCTCCCGCCACTGGCCGCTGCCGGCAATGCTCGGGAACCAGTCACGATCCTCGGATGTCGGCTGATTGCAGATGCGCTCGATGTCCTGCATCATTGCAAATCCAAGTGCATAAGGGTTCATTCCGGAATAGCGCGGATCGTCGAAATGCGGCTGGAAGACCACGCTGGAATGGCTGTGAAGCATTTCCAGCAGCGAGCCTTCGCTGAGCTTGCCCTGGTCGAACAGCCTGTTCATGATGGTGTAATGTACGAAGGTGGCGCATCCCTCATTCATCACCTTGGTCTGGCGCTGCGGATAGAAATACTGGGCGATGACTCGGACGATACGCAGCAATTCCCGTTGCCATGGCTCCAGGATCAGGCTGTTCTTCTCCAGGAAATAGAGAAGATTTTCCTCCGGCAGATTGAGAACCTTCTTCCGCTCAAGAGCGTCGAGTTCGGCTTCTTCCTGATCCGGGCGTTCCGTGGCGCGCGGCAACGTGCGCCACAGATCGCTGTAGGTCTGTTCCTCGTATTCCAGCCGTTCGCGCGCCCGCTCCTGCTCCTTCTTCGAGGATAGGCGCGGTGGGCGGCGATAGCGGAACACGCCTTGATCCATCAGCGCATGGGCGGAATCGAGAATGGCCTCGACGGCGGATGTCCCGTGCCTTTCCTCGCATTTGGCGATGTATTTCTTCGAAAACTCCATATAACCGAGGATGGCGCCGGCATCGGTCCATTGTTTGAACAGGTAATTGTTTTTGAAAAAGTGATTGTGGCCGAAGGCCGCATGAGCGGTCACCAGGGTCTGCATGGCCATGGTGTTTTCCTCCATCAGATAGGTGATGCAGGGATTGGAATTGATCACCAGTTCGTAGGCAAGGCCGTGGTGCCCCTTGCGATAGCCGTTTTCCTCATAGACGAAGCGCTTGCCGAACGACCAGTGTTGGTACATCAGCGGCATGCCGACGGATGAATAGGCATCAAGCATCTGCTCTGACGAGATGATCTCAAGCTGGTTGGGGTAGACGTCGAGCCCGAGCTCATCGATCGCGATCGTCTCGATCGCGTCATAGGCGCGCGACAACGTCTTGAAATTCCAGTCGGAGCTGTGAAACAGTAGTTTTGCGCCTGCATTCTTTGCCATGCGGGGCTCCGTTCAGCTACGAAATTGCAAGGTTGGCTGCCTGGCGAAAAGTTTTCGGAAGACAGGGTAGATATCGGACGGCCGGGCGATCCGCGTCATCTGGAAATTCGGCCACTCGCCATCGACGGTGCGATAGGCGCGCCAGAGCGAGGTGCCGTTGTCGGTCGAGCCGAAGATTTCGCTCTCGCGCTCATCGATGATTTCGACATAGGCGTAATATTGGCAAAGCCGCATCAGCTCGGACGTGAGGATCGAGGCGCAACGTTCCGAATCGCGGGAAACATTGTCGCCATCGGATGCCTGGGCGGCATAAATGTTCCATTCCTTTGCCGGATAACGCTGCTGAATGATGTGCTGCATCTCCTCAAGTGCGGTGGAGACCACAGTGCCGCCGCTCTGGGTGCTGTAGAAGAATGTCTCCTCATCGACTTCTCCCGCTTCGTCGGTATGGCGGATGAAGACGATGTCGATCCGGTCATAGCGGCGTTTCAGGAACAGATGCAGGAGCACGAAGAAGCGCTTGGCGAGATCCTTTTCCCGCTCGCCCATCGAACTGGAGACATCCATCAGGCAGAACATCACCGCATTGGCGTTGGGCAGTGGCTGCCGTTCGAACCGGTTGAAACGGATATCGACGGGATCGACATAGGGGATGCGCCGCCGCCGCCGTTCGAGCATGTCGAGCTGCGCCCGCAAGGCGGCCAGATGCTGACGCTGGACGATATCGGGATCCGTTTGCGCCGCGAGCTCTTCGATTTCCAGCGCCAATGCTTCCAGCGTGTTTCGCTTGGGGCGATGCAGGGCGATGCGGCGTCCGTAGCTGTTGCGCATGGTGCGGCTGACATTGATATTGGTCGGCGAGCCGCTTGTCGCAAAGCCCGCGCGGCGGGGTTTGAAGGCGACGGCCTCCTTCAGGCTGAGCTTGACCATATCGGGAAGTTCAAGGTCCTCGAAAAACAGTTCGAGCACCTCCTCGCGTGACAGCAGGAACTGGAAATCGTCCTCGTCCTGCCCCCTTCCGGCGGCCGAGCCCGAGCCGCCGCCGCCTTGTGGTTTGTCGATACGATCCCCCGGCATGTAATCGCGGTTGCCGGGCAGGACATATTGCCGGTCGCCACTACCCCGGGCGGGTTGGAAGGTCGGCTCGCTGGCGCCGCGTGCCGGCATGGGGACGGCGTGGCCTGAATCCACGTCGGCGATCCGGTCGGTCTTGACGCGATCCTTGATGAAGCGTTTCAGCTCCTCGCGGGCGCGTTTCAGGAAACGCTGGCGATTCCCGAGGCTCTTGTCCTTCGGGTTGAGACGGCGGTCGATGAAATTCGGCATTGGCTACCCCCAGACATCGGTATGTCTCACCCCGCCTTGTTGACGCGCATGTACCATTCCACCAGCCTGCGCACCTGCCGCTCGGTATATCCGCGCTCGATCATGCGATGGACGAATTCGGCATGCTGCTTTTCGCTGGCGCTGTCCTTCTTGGAGCCGAAGCTGATCACCGGCAGCAAGTCCTCCACCTGACCGAACATCCGCTTTTCGATCACTTCACGCAGCTTTTCGTAGCTCATCCAGGACGGATTGCGGCCATTGTTCTTGGCCCGCGCCCGCAGGGTGAACTTGACAACTTCGTTGCGGAAATCCTTCGGATTGGCGATGCCGGCCGGTTTTTCGATCTGCGACAATTCATTGTCGAGGATTGTCCGGTTGAGAATCTGCCCCGTGTCAGGATCCTTGAAATCCTGATCTTCAAGCCAGGCGTCGGCATAGGCGATATAGCGGTCGAACAGGTTCTGGCCGTATTCGCTGTAGGATTCGAGATATGCCTTCTGGATTTCATGGCCAATGAACTCGGCATAACGCGTGGCGAGTTCCGACTTGATGAAATCGAGATAGGCAGCCTCGGTTTCCTTGGGGAACTGCTCGCGCTTGATCGCCTGTTCGATGACATACATCAGATGCACCGGATCGGCGGCGATCTCCTTGCTGTCGTAGTTGAAAGTCTCCGACAGCACCTTGAAGGCGAAGCGGGTGCTGACGCCGTTCATGCCTTCATCGACACCGGCAGCGTCGCGATACTCCTGAACAGATTTCGCCTTGGGATCGACGTCTTTCAGGTTCTCGCCATCATAGACCCGCATCTTGGTGTAGAGCGGCGAGTTTTCATGCGGGGCGAGCCGCGTCGAAACGGTGAAACGGCTGAGGCTTTCCAGAACCTCGGGCGCGCAGGGATTTTTGGCCAGTTCGCTTTCGCGCAGCAGCTTGTCGTAGATTTGCCGCTCTTCGGTAACGCGCAGGCAATAGGGCACCTTGACCACCAAAATGCGGTCGAGGAAGGCTTCGTTGTTGCGGTTGTTTTTGAACTGCAGCCATTCGGACTCGTTCGAATGGGCAACGACGATGCCCTGATAGGGAAAGGCGCCGAAATTCTCGGTGCCGTTATAGTTGCCTTCCTGGGTTGCGGTCAGCAGCGGATGCAGAACCTTGATCGGCGCCTTGAACATTTCCACGAATTCGAGCAGGCCCTGTGTCGTTCGGTTCAGGCCACCGCTGTAGGAATAAGCGTCGGGATCGGCCTGGCTGAAATTTTCGAGCTGGCGGATATCGACCTTGCCAACCAGCGAGGAAACGTCCTGGTTGTTTTCATCGCCGGGTTCTGTCTTGGCGATGCCGATCTGGCGCAGGCGCGACGGCATCAGCTTGACGACGCTGAATTTCGAAATGTCACCGCCGACTTCGTCAAGGCGCTTGGTGGCCCAAGGCGAGATCATGCCGGTCAGTCGGCGTCTGGCAATGCCGTATTTGTCTTCAAGAAGATCGGCCATTTTTTCGGGATGGAAGAGGCCGAGAGGCGATTCGAATACCGGGCTGATCTGGCCGCCGACCATCAATGTGTAGATCGGCCGCATTTCCATCAGTTTCTTCAGGCGTTCGGCCAGCGAGGACTTGCCACCGCCGACGGGACCGAGCAGATAAAGGATCTGCTTGCGCTCTTCCAGGCCCTGTGCCGCATAGCGGAAATAACCGACGATCCGCTCGATCGTGTCTTCCATTCCGTAGAAATCGGCAAATGCCGGGTAGACCTTGATGGTTCGATTGGAGAAAATGCGGCCAAGGCGCTCGTCGGCGCTGGTTTCGACGAAGTTGGGCTCCCCAATAGCGGCGACCATGCGCTCCTGTGCAGTGGCGTACATGCTTTTGTCGTCGCGGCACGCGAACAGATACTCCTGGAGACTGATCTCCTCCTGCGCGGTGCTGGTATAAATCTCCGAAAAGAGATCAAAGACATCGGACTGGGTGTTCTGCATCATGCTCTCCCGCGGCCGGTTCGTTGAGACGGGATCGCTGCCTATCGGCTCGCTCAACGAGATTAACGTTTCCTTGCTTCGATAGTTCCTTCAAATAATTGTTACTGCTGAGAATCTGACAACGAAGATGGCCGCACCCTTTGGGCGGGACCGACGGATCCTGGATCCTTGCCGAAGGGCGCACGGGTGATCACGCACCTCGCTCAGATCCGAATCACCGCCTTTGATGATCGTTCCGAATTCTTCCCGCCCAGCGTAACACAATAGTGCCGACAACCATCATACGTTCCGTGATGTTCACAACTTTCGGGGAAGTAAATTTTGTTTCACACCCTGGTAGGTGTTGCGAAATCCGATCACGCCCTGCTGGCCACAGGGGTATCTTAAGCGCTCCAGCTTCCCTCGCTCGCTTTCGACAGCAACGGTGTTTCGAAAACGCCGGTGGTCTTCTCCGGCCAACGGCTGTCCAAGGCCGCCAATCGGTCGACCCAGCGGCGTGATTGGAGCATGGCGGCACCGATGGCCACCGGTTCGATGCCGGCAATGGCAAGAAGGGAAAGACCGGCAACGATGGATGTGCCGCTGGAAATGACGTCGTCGATAAGAACAACGCGGCCGTTTTCCAGAAGTGGGAGCATGCGGGGATCGATATAGAGCCGTTTTGTCTGGTCTGGCGTGGTGATCGAAGACATCGGCACCGACAGACCGGCCTGGTACCAGAATTTCGGAGAGGTTCCGAGCGGAACATAGCGGCTGTGGCCCAGCGCCCGCGCGACGGCGCTGGCAAGCGTCAGGCCGAGCGTCGGTAGCCCGGCGATGACGTCAGGCCGGAACGGTTTCAACTTTTCGGCAAGCTGGGCCGCCAGCACATCCTGCACCGGAAAGCTCGCCTGATTGACGATCAGCGACGCCAGAGCATGGGTTCCATCGGACAACGGGCGGATTGGCAGACGGAGTTGACGCCCATCCATCAGGGTGGCCGGATAAAAATCCTTGTGGGTCTTGTCTGGATCGAACGTGTTTGCGGGATGGATTTCCTGCCAGAAGTCATGCGGCTGCACGGCGTCTTCCTTTGAGCCAAACTGTGAGGGAGGTGTTCGGTTTCTTGTGGTTTTGCTCTATACCGGAAGAACGTCCAGGGGAAGTCTGTGGAGCCCCGGTAAACAACGGACCCTCACGCCTCAAGGAATTGCCTGCCAATGCGCCTGCCCGAAATGCTGACTGCCGACCTGCCTTTTCTCACTGCGTTGCGCCGCGATCTGCATGCGCATCCCGAGCTTGGCTTCGAGGAAGAGCGAACCTGCGCCATCGTTGCGGATCTTCTGGAAAAGGCCGGGATCACCGTGACGCGCGGACTGGGCGGCACCGGCGTGGTTGGAACGCTGCAGATCGGCAATGGCACCCGCAGCATCGGGCTTCGCGCCGACATGGATGCGCTGGCAATGCCGGAAACGGCGGAGCGTCCGTATAAGTCCACGGTCGATGGCAAGATGCACGCCTGCGGCCATGATGGTCACACGGCCTTGCTGCTGGGGGCTGCGCGCTATCTGGCGGAAACCCGCAATTTCTCCGGTACGGTGCATTTCATTTTCCAGCCGGCGGAAGAGGGCCGGGGCGGTGCCCGGCGCATGGTCGAGGATGGTCTTTTCGAGCGATTTCCCTGCGATGCCGTTTACGGCCTGCACAATATGCCGGGCCTCGATACTGATGAAATGGCCGTGGTTGCCGGGCCGCAGCTTGCCTCCTCCGACAGCTGGCGCGTGACATTCCGCGGTACCGGGACGCATGGTGCCAAGCCGCATCTGGGCAAGGACCCGATCACGGCTGCCGCAACCTTTCTTGCCTCTCTGCAGACGATCATCGGCCGGGTTATCGATCCGCTACAGCCGGCGGTGGTCAGCGCCTGCTCGCTGCAGGCGGGCAATCCGCAGGCGCTCAATGTCATTCCCGATATTGTCGCGATCGGCGGGACTGCGCGGGCCTATTCGCCTGAGGTGCGCGATCAGCTGGAAACCGAAATCGGCCGTCTGGCGAGCGGAACCGCAGCGATGTACGGCATTGCCGCTGATTGTGGCTTCGAGCGCCGTATCCCGCCCGTTGTCAACGATGCGGACGCGACAGCGCGTGCCTTAAAGGCGGCCGGCACAGTCTTTGGCGACAAACTCAGAACCGCCTTTCCGCCATCTACGGCGGGTGATGATTTCGCCTATTTCGCCGGCGAAGCTCCGGGCTGTTATGTCTGGCTCGGCAATGGTCCGGCGGTCGATGGCGCCCTGCATCACAACACTGCCTATGATTTCAATGATGAGGCGATCGGACCCGGCGTTGCTTTCTGGGCGACGCTGGTCGAGCAGGAACTGACGCCCGCCTGAGCTTTTGTTTCCGGCTGATCCTTCAGGATCGATAACGCGGCGACGCGCAGTCTTCCGGCGTGAGGCCTGCTGTGTGCCTTCGCCGGCCTGGCCCCGTTCAATCGGGGCATCCAGCTTGCCGGAGGCGAGCGGGCAGTCTCCATCTCTCCTGTAGGGCTGTCGGCGATTTACGATTTCATGGACATTTGCTGGCGTCACTCATGACAGCCGCCTCGCTGTCGCCCGCGCAGCCCTTCGTGCTGGCCATTCTTCCGGCCAGAACCGGGCGCACCAAACGAAAATTTTGATTAATCAACATTCTCGTCATGAATGTAGGGCGATATGTATTTATTGCTCAACACTCTGGACATGATTGTTCACATTCAGTAGCGTCCACCGACGTTTTGGGGGAGGGTATTTTGGAGTGTTGGTTCTTTCCAGCCTGCCGGTGCCGTCATCATGCGCGTTTCACCACGGCAGCCTGCCGCTTCATTCACCCCATGGCGCAAGAGCAGCCGGAGGCCCTGACATGACGATGCCGATGACTGATCGCAAAGTGTTGATTTCGGTCGAAGACCTGACGGTCAATTTTGGCGTGAACCGCGTGGTCGAAAACCTGTCCTTCTCCGTCGCGCCCGGCAAGACCGTGGCCGTCGTCGGTGAATCCGGTTCAGGTAAATCTGTTACGTCGCTGGCAGTCATGCGTCTTGCTGACATGATGGGTGCAACATTCTCGACAGGCCGAATCCTGTTTGGAGAAAAAGATCTGCTTCAAACTTCCCAGAAGGCGATGCGGCGCATTCGCGGCAAGGAGATTGCCATGATCTTCCAGGAGCCGATGACGTCACTGAACCCGGTCTTCACGATCGGCGAGCAGATCTGCGAAGTTCTTCTGCTGCACGAAGCCATGAACAAGCCTACGGCGATGGCCGAGGCAAAGCGGCTTCTCGATATGGTTCGCCTGCCGGATTCCGAGCAGCTTCTGAAGCGCTACCCGCACCAGCTTTCCGGAGGCATGCGCCAGCGCGTGATGATTGCCATGGCGCTGGCCTGCCGGCCGAAGCTGTTGATTGCGGACGAGCCGACAACTGCGCTCGACGTGACGATCCAGGCGCAGATCCTCCATATCATGCGGGACCTGCAGCAAGAACTCGGCATGGGCATGATCTTCATCACGCACGACATGGGTGTCGTCGCCGAGATGGCAGATGATGTCGTCGTCATGTGGAAGGGTCAGAAGGTCGAGGAAGGCCCGGTTCGCGAGATATTCGCCAATCCGCAGCATCCCTATACCCGCACGCTTCTGGCGGCGGTACCGCGCCTTGGCAGCATGGCTGGGGAAGCGTTCCCCAAACGCATGCCGGTGACGGTGCTGCGCGATGGAGCGCCGGTGATTGTCGGTGAGGAGCGCGTGCAGGACACCGCGCGCTATGACGAAAAGCCACTGCTTTCGGTCAGGGACCTGTCTGTCAGCTTCGATATCCGCAAGTCCCTGTTCGGCAAGGTAACCCACCGTCTCAGCGCGGTATCCAAAGTCGGCTTTGATATCTATCCGGGCGAGACGCTGGCGCTTGTGGGCGAATCCGGTTCCGGAAAGTCGACCATTGGCCGGACGATCCAGCAGCTGCAGGCTGCTAAGGCAGGCGATATCGCGTTTAACGGCAAGCCGTTTTCATCGATGTCGCAGGCCGAACGTTTTCGTCTGCGCCAGGATGTCCAGTATATCTTCCAGGACCCCTTTGCCTCGCTCGATCCGCGCAAGACGGTTGGTTTCTCGATCGCCGAGCCGATCAACACACATGGCCTGATCCTGGGTACAAAGGCCGTGCGCCGGCGTGTTGACGAACTGCTTGAGCGCGTCGGCCTGACGTCGGCCCATGCGGATCGTTATCCGCACGAGTTTTCCGGCGGGCAGCGTCAGCGCGTCTGCATCGCGCGTGCGCTCGCCTCCGAGCCCAAGCTGATCATCGCCGACGAGGCGCTGTCGGCGCTCGACGTGTCGATCCAGGCGCAGATCATCAATCTGTTCATGGATCTGCAGGCCGAGCGCGGTCTCGCCTATCTCTTCATCAGTCACGACATGGCGGTGGTCGAGGAAATCAGCCATCGCGTTGCGGTGCTGTATCTCGGCCAGATCATGGAAATGGGCAGCCGCCAGCAAGTATTCGAGACACCGCGGCACGATTATACCCGCCGTCTTCTTTCGGCCGTTCCTGTCGCCGATCCCAACAGGGAGCGCAAAAGCACCCTGATCACCGGCGACATACCCAATCCGGTTCACCGCGTCGGCGATGAGCCAGCTATTCTCGTTCACGAGGAAATCGATCCGGGCCACTTCGTCGCAAAGGTGGCCTGATACCTGCGAAAAAACTGCAAGCAACTGAAGAGGAACAGCGATATGCAAACAATCAAACGGGGACTGACAACGACCTTTATGGCATTGGCCCTGTCGGCTACAGCCATTTATGCCGGCCCGGCTCTGGCTGCCGGTAAGATGACGATTTCGAGCCCGCAGGACCCCGGCAGCTGGGATCCGATCGACACCTTCCTGGTACAGTGGGCTGCCGTCTCGACCAATATCTTCGACGGCCTGACCTATCGTGGTCCCGATCTCAAGCTCGTGCCCGGTCTTGCTGAATCCTGGGAAGAGCTGGACGAAGGCAAGCGCATCCGCTTCAAGCTGCGCCAGAACGTCAAGTTCCATGATGGCGAAGCTTTCAATGCCCAGGCAGTGAAGTTCACCTTCGAACGCCTGCTCGGCGAAGAGGGTGCCAAGGGACCGCAGCGCTCAAACTATACCAGCATCGAAAGCGTTGACGTGATCGATGATTACACCGTCGACATGAAGCTGAAGACGCCCGATCCGGTGCTGCTGACCAAGCTTGCCGGTTATGGTGCGATGATTGTTCCGCCGAAATACATTCAGGAAAAGGGCGAGGACAATTTCAACCTTAATCCTGTCGGCACAGGCGCGTTCAAGTTCGTCTCCTATACACCCAAGGTCGATATCAAGCTTGCAGCCAACCCGGATTACTGGGGTGGCGCGCCGAAGCTTTCCGAACTGGAATACCGCTTCATCACCGAACCCGCGACGGCCGTTGCAGAGCTTCAGGCAGGCCGCGTCGATCTGGTGATCCCGCCGACCATTCCGATCGGCATGATTCCGGTGATCGAAGGCGATGCGAACCTTGCTGTCGTCAGCGTTCCGGGGCCGACGGTCGATGCGCTGCGCTTCAACACGCGCGATGGCATTACCGCCGACCCGAAGGTGCGTAAAGCGATCATCATGGCCATCGACCGCACAACCATCGTCCAGTCCATCCTGGCCGGTCAGGCTTCCGAGATCGTCAGCTTCCAGAGCGCCCTTTCTTTCGGCTACGACGCGGACCTGAAGGCTGTTGCCTATGATCCGGAAGGCGCCAAGGCGCTTCTCGCAGAAGCCGGAGTCAAGCCGGGTGCCGCCCTGCAGATCGATATCCGCGGCAATGACTCGACGATGAACGAGGTTGCCCAGGTTATCGCCAGCTATCTGCAGATGGTCGGCATCACCGCGACGATCAAGCCTTACGAAACCAACGTTCTGCTCAACGATATCATTCCGCAGGGCAAGACGGGCGCCATGTTCCAGCAGAAATGGGGCGGCTGGACGTTCGACTACGACAACACCGCCTATGCGATGTATCACTCCGGCGAAAAGTGGAATCCTTACGACAAGGACGAGACGATGGACAAGCTGCTGGAATCGCAGCGTCCGCTGACGGATCGCGCGGAGCGGGAAAAGATCCTCAAGGAAGTTGGCCGCTATGCCGCCGATCGCGCTCTGGAGCTGCCGCTCTATAACAGCAACGCCATCTACGGCATCAGCAAGCGGGTGAAGGGCTTTGTTGCTCCTTCGGACAACCGCTTGAAGCTGACCGACGTCACCGTCGAATAATCTGAAGACCTCTGTGCCGCCCGGTTAGCGGGCGGCACGTTTTCCCCTACCTTCAAGGATCACGAACGTGGCCGGTTTCCTTATCAAACGATTGCTGCAGGCGATCTTCGTCGTCTTCGCCATCACGCTGGTGGTCTCTTTTGCCATCCGCCTGACCGGCGATCCTGCTCTGATGATGTTTCAGGGCGGTGGCAGCATGACGGAAGAGGACCTGATGCGCATCCGTGCGTCGCTGGGCACCGATCAGCCGTTCATCATGCAATATCTGAATTTCCTCAAGGGAATGGTGACGCTCGATTTCGGGCGCAGCTTTACCGGAGGAACCCCTGTCTCGCTCCTGATCGGCAATGCGCTTCCGGCCACGCTGCTGCTTGCGTTCATCTCGATGTTCGTTTCGATCGCGCTGTCCATACCGCTCGGCATCAAGGCTGCGACGGCCAAGGGCAAGGCCGCTGATCAGGCGATCCGCATCCTCTCACTGGTTGGCCTTTCCTTCCCGAACTTCTGGCTTGCCACAATGCTGGTGCTGCTCTTTGCGGTGACACTTGGCTGGTTGCCGGCAAGCGGCATGTCGGGGTGGGCGAGTTACGTCATGCCGGCATTGACCATGGGCATCATCTTGACGGCAACCAATGTCCGGCTGGTGCGCACCTCGATGCTGGAAACCCTAAAATCGCAATATGTCATGGTGGCGCGCGCCAAGGGGCTCAGCGAAACGACGGTGCTCTACAAGCATGCACTGCGCAACTGTGCCATTCCGCTCATCACCTATTTCGGCCTGCAGTTTGGCGGCCTTCTCGGCGGCATCGTCGTCGTTGAGCGTGTCTTCAACTGGCCGGGCATGGGCACGCTTGCCTTCGACGCGGTTTCGGGCCGCGACTATCCTGTCCTGCAGGCCGTCATCACCGTTCTGTCGCTGATGATCGTCGGCGTCAATCTCCTGGTCGACATTGCCTACGGGCTCGTTGATCCGCGCATTCGTACGGAGTAATCGCCGATGGCCACCAAATCCTCCCGCCTGTCGCAGTTCTACAGTCTCGAATTCATCCTCGGTGCGTCGCTGACGCTGATCATCTGCCTCGCGGTGCTGCTATCCGACGTGCTGTTTCCCGGCGGCGCTGAAAAGATCAACCTGATCGCGCGCCTCACCAAGCCCTTCACCACGGCCGCCTATCCGCTGGGCACTGATCCGCTCGGCCGGGATGTGCTGGCGCGCGTGGTCGCTGGCGGCAAGATTTCGTTGCTGGTCGGCTTCACCTCGGTAATCGGCGCGGTGATCTTCGGCGTGCTGATGGGCCTGATTGCCGGCTATTATCGCGGCTTCTGGGATATGCTGGTGATGCGCTTTGCCGACCTGCAGCTCGCCATGCCGTTCATCCTGCTGGCGATCACCTTCATCGCCATCGTTGGCGGCAGCCTGACCAACACGATCATCCTGCTGATCGTTTCGCAATGGGTACAATATGCGCGCGTGGTCCGCGGTTCGGTGCTGACGCTGCGCGAGCGGGAATTTATTCTCTCTGCGCGGGCGATCGGCGTCAAAGACTGGCGCATCATCTTTCAGCACCTGCTGCCGAACCTGATCGGGCCGGTCATCGTGCTCATGACCCTCAACGTCGCCAACAACATTCTTCTGGAAAGCAGCCTGACCTTCCTCGGGCTTGGCGTCGACCCAACCATCCCGAGCTGGGGCGGCATGCTGGCCGATGGCCGCACGTATCTCCAGACCGCCTGGTGGGTCAGCGTCTTCCCGGGCCTTGCGATCCTCCTGACCGTGCTTGGCCTGAACATTCTCGGCGACTGGCTGCGCGACAGCCTTGACCCGACCGGCAGAACTTCGAGGTAATCCGATGACCGTGATCTTGCAGAAATCCTTTGAGCGCACACTCGATCAGTTGGCGGCGCGCGCCGTCCCGGGCGACAGTTTTGAGGCCTGGACCTTCGACGACCGTGAAAGCCGCGCCGCGGCTGAACGCGCGTTATCGGAAAGAGGCATCACGGCCCGCATCCGCAGCGCCTACAAGCCGTTGCTGTCCTTCTTTCTCGAAGAGGTTGATCTCAAAGGCGTCGAGGCCATTGAAATCCGCTATCCGGTCCACCCAGCGGCATCTGACAACCGCTTCCGGCTGGAGACCTATCCGCTGGGCGCGCTGGTCGGCGAGGCAAAGATTGCATTTGTTCCACGCGCAGACGGCGGGTTCTTCTATGAGGTGGTGCTGACGGGTGCCGACATCGAGCAATCCGTTACTGTTCTTGCGCCGAACCGGGTGCATCAGGATCGCACCGGGCAGACCAATCTCTCGCCAACCGGCTGGTTGCGCCGCGCTGGTGAAACGATCGGCGAACGGCTGGAAACGGACTATGAGGTGGTATTCGAAACTGCAATATCCGCGATCGCTGATTATGACTGGGGCCAGGACGAACCCTATTTCGAAGAGCTGAACATCCGCATTGGTCATCCGTCCAGCGACGAGCCGCTGGCGATTGGCGATGAGGTGGTCAGCCTGCGCGAAGCGCTTCATGAGGACCTGTATTTTTCGCTTCTCGAATTTTTCCAGATGAAGTCCGGCCGGCCGTTGGGCGATCGGGGGTTGAGGCCCGGCATGATCGTGCCGGAAGTCGTGCAGGTCGAAGGTGCCATCACGCTCAGCATAACCACCCGCGCCTTGTCGACCGGTTTCCTCGACGGTGCCGCGCAGGCGATCGATACCGCCAGCGAGCCGCTGGCCGCTGGCCAAGTGGCGGTCCAGCTGGAGGCGATCGGCGGGGAGGGGTTTGATGCCCGCACCCGGTCCGGCCGCACGGTTTTCGCGCGCTATGTCGCCGGCAGCGATGCCGCGGTGATGATCAGCGGCGGTCAGCACCCAAATGAGACCACCGGCATCGTCGGCGCTTTGCGTGCCGCGGCCAAGCTTGCAGAGCGCAAGGGCGCGCATTTCACCATTTCGCCACTTGAGAATCCGGATGGTTATGCGGTGCACCAGCGCTTGCGCCGCGACAACCCGCGCCACATGCATCACGCCGCCCGGTACACCGCGCTCGGTGACGACCTCGAGTACCGCACATATGAAAATGCGGCCGGGCATGTGAACGAAAAGGAAATCCGCTTCAAGGCACAGGATTTGAGCGGCGCGCAGTTGCATGTGAATCTGCACGGCTATCCCTCGCATGAGTGGACCCGGCCGCTATCGGGTTATGTGCCGCGTGGTTTTGCCGCCTGGACCCTGCCGAAAGGCTTTTTTCTGATCGTTCGCCATCATCCTGACTGGGAAAGCCAGTCGGAGGCGTTGCTCGACCGGGTGACGCGGCATCTCGGAGAGGTGCCCGGGCTACTGGCGTATAACGACAGGCAGATCGCACTCTATGAGATTCATGCCGGTGAGACGGGCTTCCGGATTATCAACGGTTTCCCCTGCCTCATTTCAGTCGATCATCGCCACACTGTGCCGATGACCCTGATCACCGAATATCCGGACGAGACCATCTACGGCGAAGAGTTCATTGCAGGTCATACGGCTCAGATGGAACTGGTCCTGTCTGCGTATATGGCCTGGCAGGATATCGTCTCGGTCAGCTGATCCCGTCTGACGGCGAAGCATGGTCGGACATGAGGCTGCTCATGCCCGGCCGAAATGCCGCCAAGAGTTGGTGGAAGCGGTCGCGGCGGGCGACTATGCCTTGGTCAGGATCGGGCTTTCCATAAGCATACCGGTTTCGACATCGGCAATGCCCCTGTCTGTCTGGTGCGGTCCGGCATTGCAGGCAAGTGTCGCCCCAAAACAGGCCTTGAAGACGAGATAGGGCGGCTGCCAGTCGACGATATCGTCCATCGCAGCGCGAACATCCGCGAAATCCCGGGCCACATCATTGAGCGGCGCATCCGAGACCAGGCCCGAAAGCGGCAGCGGCAGGATGGCCTTGACCACTCCGCTGGATGCGACGGCCATGCCGCCACCCGCGGCGATCACCGCATTGGCGGCAAGCGCCATGTCGTCCGGATCGCTGCCGAACACGGTGAGGTTGTGGCTGTCATGGGAAACGGTATTGGCAAATGCGCCGCGCCATTCGCCCCAGCCGCGCAGGAAGCCGACGCGCGGCCGGCCGTCGCTGCGGCCGTGGCGATGCGCCACAGCAATCAGGGTCGTGCCCTCAGGCGGTACGACAAAACCATCCCGTACCTCTGCTTCCGCTTCGCCCCAACGGGTAAAGCGCGGTTGGTCGATTGTGGCGATCCGGACTTTGGTCTCGCTGGAAGCAACACGAAAATCATCGGCTGTCAGCGGCGATATCTTCATGGAATGCTCAAGCACCGATGGGTCGGACGCTGCGATATCTGCAAGCATCTCACCATCCCTGGCAACAACAATGCCATTGGCGATGACGATGCGAGCGTTGAAGTCGCTGAGATTGTCGAACACGGCGATATCGGCGCGGCGTCCTGCCGCGATCAGCCCAAGATCGGAACGCCCCAGCCGTTGTGCGGCATTAAGCGTGGCAGCCCGCAGCGCCCATTCCGGTTTCAGGCCGTAGCGAACGAGGCGCCGCACAACGTCGTCAAGGCCTCCGCCGTCTGCCAGGTCGTCGGGAAAGACGTCGTCGGTGCAGAGGGTGAGTGTCTGCGGCAAATGGCCAAGCCGGTTCAGGGCTTCAACGAACTCCGGCAGCAGATGATCGTGGGAACCGCGCAACTCGATCGCCATGCCGGCGCGCAGCTTTTCCATCAGGTCGGCTGAAGATGTCAGCTCGTGGTCCGAGCTGACGCCTGCCGCCATGAAGGCGGCAAGATCACCACCGTTCAGTCCGCGCGCGTGGCCGCAGATCAGTTTTTCCGAGGCAAGGCCTGCCTGGACGATGGCGCTCATCCGCGGATCGCGGTTGATTACGCCGCGCATGTTCATGACCTCGGCGATGCCGCCGATTTCCGGCCAGGACAGCAGATCGGCAATCACGCCGGCATCAAAATCGGCGCCATTCAGCTCCAATCCCGGCGCTGAGGGCACGCAGGAGGGCGCAAGCAGGATCATGCGCAGCGGCGATGCGTTGGCGGCATCGGCGGCGAAACGCACTCCGGCAATGCCGTGGACATTGCCGAACTCGTGCGGATCCCAGACAATCGTTGTCACGCCGTGGGCCAGAACAGCAGCGGCATACGTCGCGGGCGTCACCATCGAGCTTTCGATATGCATATGCGTGTCGATCAGGCCGGGCGAAATAAAACCGCCGGAGATATCGATGATCTCCGCCGCGTCGGTCCTCGCTCCTGTCGGGTGGACACTGGCGATCAGCGGTCCGACGAGGCCGATATTCGCCGCCCGCAACTCGCCGGTCACCATATCGACCAGAGTGCCATTGATGATCAGGGTGTCGAACGGGGCATTGCCGCGCGCAGCTGCGACCGCACGGGCGCGCAGGCCGGCCTCGTTGAGGTCGGCGGGTTGAGGTGCTGCAGGTTTTGTCATTTACCGGCCTCCCAGCGCAGCGCGTCCAGCACGATCGCCTTGATTGCCTCCGCATCGCAATCGACGGCGAATTCGGCATTGAAGACACCATGGCTGGCGCGGGTTTCCACCACGGTGCGGCCGCGGGTGAGTGAGCCGGCAAGCTCCATGTCGATCCGGGCGGATTGAAAGGTCACGAGGTCGGGGCGGACAAAGGCAGCAGCAGCGGAGGGATCGTAGATTGCCATCGCCGGCCGGCCGCGGCTGACGCCGATATCGATGTAACCGGCGAGCATATCGGCCAGCAGCGCGGCGTTGGCGCCGCCCGTCTGCCGTACCGGCTCAATATCGGCGGGTGCGGCCAGAACCTTGCGGCAAAAGTCGAGATCGACCATGCGCAAAGGCAGGCCATGCGACAGCACGATGGCGACGGCTTCCGGGTCGGCCAGCGCGTTGAACTCTGCCGATGCCGTGTGGTTGCCGCGTGAAAGCCCGCCGCCCATCCAGGTGAGTTCATCGATGCGGGTGGCGAGATCGGGCCGTGCCAGGGCAAGGGCGGCGATGTTGGTCAGCGGCCCAAGTGCCAGGATGCGGCGTGGCGAGGGCTTGTTTTCCAGCCAGCGGCAAAGTGCAGAGAAAGCATCGTTGTCCGCTACATCACCGGCATCCGGAAGCGTTCGTCCGGCAGTGGGAATACCAGTTTCGCCGAGAATCGCCTGCGCGGTTTCGAGCACGCCCAGAACGGGCTGGCTGCGTCCGGCATGAATCGGGACCGTCCAGCCGAAAGCCTTGGCAGCACCCGCCGTATTGCGGCGGACTTGATCCATTGGCGTATTGCCGAACACCAGCGATATGCCGTCGATGGCAATGCCCGCACGCATCACCACCAGAATGGCGGCGATGTCGTCAAAGCCCATATCCGTATCGATCCAGACACCCATGATGACTTATCCGAAACGCTTGAGGAGGGCAGCACCTTCAACCGGCAGGTCGAACGCAACGGTGGCGCCAAGCGCATGGGCGGGCAAGGTCGCATCCACTTCCGTCTTGATGATGCCGAGAGGTGTTTCCAGCACATATTCGCGCGTTCCACCGGCGAAGGAAACGCCGCGGACCCTACCTGTCAATGGGCCGGAACCGAGAGAGACTGCGCGTGGCCGCCAGGCGAGACCCGCCACATCCGGCAGTTCCCTGGCGAGGGAGACAGCGCCATTTTCGGTGGTCAGCTTGCCACCTTCGACGGCGAAGATGTTTTCGAAGCCGACGAAATCGGCGACGAAGCTGGAGACCGGGTGATTGTAGATTTCTTCCGGCGTGCCGATCTGTTCGATCGCGCCATTCTTCATCACGACGATCCGGTCGGCGAGCGCCAGGGCCTCGACCTGATCGTGGGTGACGAAGATCATCGTCACGCCGCTTTCCTTCTGGACGCGCTGCAGTTCGGTGCGCATTTCCAGCCGCAGGCGCGCATCAAGATTGGAGAGCGGTTCGTCGAGCAGGAGCACTTTCGGTTCCATGACCATGGAGCGGGCAAGTGCCACGCGCTGTTGCTGGCCACCGGAAAGCTCCGGGGTCTTGCGGCTGGCGAAGGCCGAGAGGCCAACGGATTTGAGGCCGGCTGCCACTTTCGCCTCGAGTTCTTTCCCAGTCATGCCTTTCAGCTTCAAGCCGAACGCGACATTTTCGAACACCGTCAGATGTGGGAACAGCGCATAGGACTGGAACACCAGCCCGACGGCGCGCTTGTTGGCGGCAACCCGGGTGATGTCGGTGCCATCGAGACTGATGCGGCCGCCAACCGGCGTCATCAGGCCGGCAATCGAGCGCATGGTCGTGGTCTTGCCGCAGCCGGATGGGCCGAGCAGCGCCAGCAATTCGCCCTTGCGGATCTCGAGATCGAGATCCTTCACGGCAATCGATTTGCCATAGGCGAGGGAAAGTTTGTCGAGGGTGAGGAAGGATGTGTCAGACATAGCGGGAGAACCCCAGAAAACGTTCGGCGAGGAAGACGATGCCGATGGAGAGGAAAGCGAGCAGCGAAGACAGGGCGGCGATCGATGGATCGAAGACGATCTCCATGTAGCCGAGCATGTCGATCGGCAGGGTGCGTACACCCGGCCCGGACAGGAACAGCGAAACCGGAACCTGATTGAAGCTGGTGACGAAGCCGAGAATGAAGGCCGACAGGATGCCGCCGCGAATGTTCGGCAGTACAACCCGGAAGAAAGCGCCAAGCCGGGACGAACCGAGCAGAACGGCGGCTTCCTCGATATCCGAGCGCAGATTGTTGAGGCTGGCCGAGACGACACGCACTGCATAGGGCAGGATCAGCGCCGTATGGGCAAGGAACAGCGCCAGCGTGATCGATACACCGATGGGTACGACGAAATAGCGCAGGAGCGCCAGGCCGACGATGATGCCCGGCACGATGATCGGTGCCGACACGACGGTGCGCACGGTCTCGGACATCGGCAGCTTGTAGCGCGACATCGCATAGGCGGCGGGAATGCCGAGCAGAAGCGCTGCAAACGTACCGCCGATCGCCAGGAACATCGACATCACGAAGCTGTCGCGAAAACTCTCGACGGTGAAGACCTTGAGGATCCACTTGAACGAGAAACCCTGCGGCGGGAAGGCCAGCGTATCACCGGCCGAGAACGAGGCGGCAACGATGATCAGGAACGGGCCGATCAGGAAGATCAGCACCAGAAGCAGCGTAATCGGGGCAAACAGTCTCGGGGTCATCGCTTGTTCCTCGCCGTTGCGATCCGCTTCAGGAGAATATTGGCGGCAAAACTCATGACAATCAGGATGAAGGCGATAACGCTTGCCGAGACGAAATTGTTGGCAACGGTGACCTGCTGGTAGAGCAGCGTCTCCAGCATCAGCACCTTCGAGCCGCCCAGAATGGCAGGCGTGATATAGGCGGTCATCGAACCGGTGAAGACCAGCGTTCCGCCGACAACCAGGCCTTCGCGGGTCAGCGGCAGGATGACTTTCCAGAACACCTGGAACCAGTTGGCGCCAAGAACGCGGGCGGCGGGCACGACATCTTTCGGCAGGTTTTCCAGTGCGCTGATCAGCGAGATCACCATCAAGGGCAGGAACAGCTGCAACAGGCCGATGAAGACGGCGGTTTCGCTGAAGAGGATACGGATCGGTTCGTCGCTGAGGCCGACAGCCATCAGCGCCTGGTTGACGATGCCGGTGCGGCCAAGGATGACGATCCAGGCATAGGTGCGGGCGACCGGCGAAATCATCAGCGGCAGAACGACAAGCCCGATCATCCGGCCCTTGGCGCCGGGCGGGAGGCTTACGATGGCAAAGGCAGTCGCATAACCGATGACGGCGGCTGCCACGGTGACGAGTGCGCCGAGCTTCAGCGTCCGTAGAAAGACCGTCCGGTTCAACGGCTGCGAGAAGAAATCCGCATAGGCCGACAGGCTCCAGCTATCCGCCGATCGAAAACCTTCCGACAGCAAGAGGATAACCGGCACGAGGAAGACCAGCCCCGCGAAAATCGCGGCCGGCAGGGCGAGCGCCAATGCTTCTGCCCGGTTCTGGAACATGGTTTGTCGTCTCCAGCAAGTTCAAATGGAATCCCCGGTGCGGGTGATTACCAAAAACGCATATTCGGTGGCTGCCCCTCATCCGGCCTGTTGGCCACCTTCTCCCCTTAGAACGGGGAGAAGGACAAGCGGCAAACTCCGTCATACCCTCTCCCCGCAAGCGGGGAGAGGGTTAGGGTGAGGGGCTGTGGCAGCAGCACCCCACCATGGGCAACAAGTTCAGTCGGGACGCAGCCCGCGAACCGGAGTCCGCCCGCTGCGCCCCTTGCCTTGGGAGGCATTCGTGTTGACCGGTTACTGGCCGACCTTGGCGTTCCACTCGGACAGCCACGCATCGCGGTTGTCGAGTGCCACGGCGGACGGGATCAGTTTCAGGCTGTTGGCCGTTTCTTCGCCATAGGTCAGGTTGCCCGCAACTTCGTCGGAAACCTTGGCTTCCTTGTTGGCCGGGCTATCGACCAGCTTTTCGGCAAGCTTCGTCTGGATGTCCGTGGAGAGCCAGAAATCCATGAATTCGAGTGCCAGATCCTGGTTCTTCGAGCCCTTGGTGAGAACCATGACGTTCATGCCGCCGGTCTGGCCTTCCTTCGGGGTCGCCCAGCCGAGTGGCAGGTCGAGCTTGGTGAAGGGAGCCCAGGAGAAGCGGCCGATCGGTGCCGCCCAGATTTCTTCCTGCTGCATCAACTGCACCAGCTGCGAGGATTTGACGTAGAAGGTGACGATATCGTCCTTCTTGGCGCCAACGGCCTCAATTGAACCCTTCAGATCCGGCGTGTCGGTGCCAAGCGCCTTGCCGAGCATGTAGAGGGACGGCGGGCCTTGATTGGTGGTGATGTTCGGGAAGGCGACATGACCGGCATATTCCGGCTTCAAGAGGTCAGCCCAGGACTCGATCTTCATCTTGTCGGTGCGGTAGACGATCGAGGTTGCATAGAACGTATAGCCGACACTCATGCCGTCGCCGTTCGGATCCTTGGCGATGTCGTAGAGCTTGCCGAAATTGCTGAGCTTAGTGTTGTCGATCTTCTCGATCAGGCCGTTGCGATCGGCAGATAGCGCGTCAGCCATGGAAACCACGGCCATGTCGATGACCGGATTGGCCTTGTTGGCTTCGATCTTGGCGAGGCGCTCGACGCTGTTGCCGGTTTCGACCACCAGCTTGCAGCCGCATTTGGCTTCGAAGGGATCGTAGACGATCTCCTTGAACTCGTCCTGCGCGAAGGCATAGACGGAAATTGTCAGGGTCTTTTCCTGGGCATGGGCAGCGCCCATGGTGAGCATCAGCGCGGCGGCTGATGAAAAGAGCATTTTGTTCATCGGCGTTCTCCTTCTGGTGTTTTCTTGGCTCATATTATCTGGGCTTGCGGTGGTACCGGTCATGCACTGTGGATATTCGGCGGTGGCGCCGATGTCTGCCGGACCACCAGCTGCATCGGTACGCTCGCCCGCTCGGCTGCGACCGTGCCCGTCACGGTGCGTGCGATGCCGGAGCCTGATACCGGATCGGCCTCGATGACACGGACGAGTGCTGCAATGGCGATGTCGGCGATCCCGGCCATATCCATACGTACTGTTGTCAGGCCGGGCGTGACCACCGAGGACCAGACGAGATCATCAAACCCGGTAACGCTGACATGTTCGGGCACGCCGATTCCGGCGCGCTGCAATTCCGTCAGGGCCCGGAGCGCCGGCAGATCGGAAACGGCGGCAAAGGCGGTGAAACCTTTCTCCACCTGTTCTGTTAGACCAAGAAGGCTTCCCTTGCCGTGCACCTGCTCGTGTTTTTCGATCCAGAAGACCTCGGCATGAGCGTCTGCAGGAAGGCGGGATTTCATGCCGCCGATACGATCGTTCTGCACATTCGAGGCCGGATTGTTGCCGATCAGCAGAAACTTGCGATGTCCCAGCGAAGCGAGGTGTTCGATGACCGTCTGACCACCCTGCCAGTGATCGGCCGAAACCGTGTTGCCGGGGGTGGAAGGGCTGTCGATGACCGCCACCGGACAGCCGATGTCGGCGATGCGGGTGCCGAGCCGGGGGACGATAACGATGCCGTCGACGTCGCGCTCGATCAGCCGGTTGATGGCGTCGGTCTGCAAGGCGACGTCGCTGCGGGAGTCGGCGATCAAGACGCCGTAGCCAGCCGTGCTTGCCGCATGCTCGATCGCCTGGGCAATCTGCGGAAACAGCGGATTGGCGATATTCGGCAGAACCAGGCCGAGAACGCCGGTGCGGCCGGTGCGCAGCGCCCGGCCGGTCAGGCTCGGGATGTAGCCCAGTTGGGTAGCGGTGGCGCGGATCTTTTCAGCAAGTTCGGCCGAGACACGTCCCTTGCCCGACAGCGCATTCGACACCGTTGCGGCGGACACGCCGAGTGTCGCGGCAATCTGGCTTAGGTTCGATCCTGTGCGCGGGTTGGCCATATGATCCAACGGGTGATTAATCGATTAATCAATTCTGTTACAGCAATGTTCCCGTGTTGTCGATACGGTTTTGTGGCTTGATACAGGCTGAAAAGCATCTCTTACGGGAAACGCGCTAACCAACCGGTTTTGAAGACGGAGGCTTTCGTCTTTCAGTATTTCTTCTTCTGGATGACTTTGTTGCCGCGCGGCCCTGTCTGCACCGGGGTGTTGCTGACATTTTCCTCCAGCAGCTTGCGCCACCGGGCCAGCCGCTCCGCAGGCAGCGTGCCTGCCTTGATCGCTGCCTGGACGGCACAGCCCGGCTCGTGATCATGTGTGCAGTCGCGAAACTTGCAGGATGGGGCAAGGTCGGTGATTTCGGAGAACAGCGTGTCGATACCATCGGACACGTCGCTGAGATGCAGGGTGCGCATTCCGGGCGTGTCGATCACCCAGCCGCCGCCGGCAATGGCGTGCAACGACCGGGCCGTCGTGGTGTGGCGTCCCTTGGCATCGCTTTCGCGGATATCGCCGGTCTCCTGCGCTGCTTCGTGCCTGAGGCCCGCCAAGGTGTTGACCAGGGTCGATTTGCCGACGCCGGACGACCCGACCAGTGCGACAGTCTGACCGGCGCCGCACCACGGAGCGAGCACAGCTGCGGCATCGGCGGAGCGGCCGTTGACAACGATGACGTCCAGATCGCGCTGCAGGCCTCTCGCCTCCTCTTCGAAGGTGCTTGCATCATCGACCGTATCGGCCTTGGTCAGCACGATGACCGGGTTGGTTCCCGCCTGATTGGCCAGAGCCAGATAGCGCTCCAGCCGTGCCGGACTGAAATCGGCATTGCAGGAGGTGACGATGAACAGGGTATCGACATTGGCGGCGCCAAGCTGGTGACCGTGCCTGCCTTCGGTCCGGCGCTGCAGCAATGTCCGGCGTTCCAGCCTGCGGACAAGCAGATGGGTGCGGGGATCAGCCAGTATCCAGTCGCCGACGGCAAAGTCACCGGTATTGGTCTTGTGCGCCAGAGTGAGCCTGACCGGTCCCGCTGCAGACAGCGCGCTCAGTCGGGCACGGTGGACCTCGGCGATGCGCATCGGAATGAGGCTGGCCTCGGACCGTTCGATCTGGGAGGCAAAAAAATCGGACCAGCCATGGGACGCCAGAAAGGCCGCGTCTGTCCGCTCCGTCACGCAGCCGCTCCCGGGCACAGTGTCATGTTCATGGATGACGTCTCTCAAAACAAGTTCAGACGCTGATACCAGAAGCATCCGGATGGTGCCAATCGTTTCGCAGCCGCATTCTTTTCAATTTTGTCTGGGAAATGCCGCAAAGTTCCGCTAGGGACAGCGCATCCGGGCCGGTCTGGCCCTTTTCATTACGCATCGGCGACTATCGCAAGCGGGCGTTCCCATCCAATCCGAGGGCGCATATCGCTGACGTTTCGCCATTTCTACCAAGGACAGAACATGATTTCGCACGAATTGACACCGGTCCAGATCCGGGGGCTGAAACTCGCGAAGGAAGGAAACCTCTTCCCGCAGCCGGCCAAAAAATGGACGCATGAGAACGCAGCGGTCACCTACGCAAAGACCGACCGGTTCAAGGAGCGTCCGCAGAAGATCCGCTTCATGACGACGACGACCCTCAACGAACTCGAGGAACTTGGTTTTCTCGAGCGCAGCCATCTCGACCATGACGTCGCCGTCGATCCGCGCGGCATCACGATGGCCGGCAAGATGTGGCTGATGGCCAACAAGTAAACGTCGCCTGCTCCTGCCGCGACTATTTCAAGCCCCGTTCTGCAAACCTGCAGAATGGGGCTTTTCCGTTTCATGCCCGGCCACGCTCAACAGTTCATTTTGGCGCGCGCAACATCACACTGACGGAGGCAATACGGTTGGGCGGCAGGGACCAGTTCTTGACGAAGCTTAATGCCGTGGCTCTCCGCCGGGCGCATAAGCGGTGGTCTGCTCAAACTTGAATTTGTAGCCGCAGCGGCAGCGGATCATGTGGCGGCGCGGATTGCTCGAGGCAAATTCGGTTTCGAAGCCTACGGGCAGGGCGTCAATTTCAAATCCGCGCGTCCTGCGGTTCGGCATATCGTCTTCCGAAACCTCCGCAAAACCCGCGTTCCCGCATTGGGAACATTCCAATTTCCGTGAGTAGCGATCTCGCGCAGCCATCTTCATTCCTTTGACAAGAGGCGGGTCATACCAAAACAGCGGCCGGATGGAAGCGCTGATTGTGGCCTTCAGACGCAATCAGCTGCGCTCTTCCCAGACCTTTGCAAGCTCGACGATTGTCTTGACCGCCTTTTCCATGTCCTGCCTGCTCACCCATTCGAGCGGAGAATGGAAAGCGTGGCCACCCGCAAAGATGTTGGGGCAGGGCAGGCCCATGAACGACAGGCGCGACCCATCCGTGCCGCCACGGATGCTGCCGCGCACCGGCTGCATGCCCGCCCGCCGGATCGCCTCGACGGCGTTGTCGACGATTTCCGGGTGGCGATCGAGGATCGCCTTCATGTTGCGGTACTGGTGCTTGACCTCGAATGTGTAGGACGAACCGGGATAGTCCGGCATGACATCCTTGACGATCGCCTCGATCATGGCTTCCTTTTCAGCGAGGCCTTCGTCGGTAAAGTCGCGAACGATCAGGCTGATCCTGGCTTTTTCCATCGCACCCGTAACGCTCACGGGATGAACGAAACCATCCCGGCCCTCGGTTGTTTCAGGCGCCAGATGCTTCGGCAGGCGGTCGATGATGGCGCCGGCGATCTTGATGGCATTTTCCATTCTCCCCTTGGCAAAGCCCGGATGAATGGCAACACCCTGGATGGTGATTTCGGCGCCATCGGCGGAGAAGGTTTCATCCTCGATATGGCCAGCCGTTTCGCCGTCCATCGTATAGGCGAATTGTGCGCCAAGCTTCTTCAGGTCGACCTTGTCGACTCCGCGGCCGATTTCCTCGTCTACCGTGAAGAGGATTTTGATGGCGCCGTGCTTGATATCCGGATTATCGACAAGGAACTGCGCCGCCGTCATAATTTCGGCAATGCCGGCCTTGTCGTCGGCGCCAAGCAATGTTGTGCCATCGGTGGTGATGATGTCATTGCCGATCTGGTTGCGCAGGGCCGGATGATCGGCAACGCGGATGATCTGCTGCGGGTCGCCCGGAAGCTGGATATCGCCACCGGCATAGCCGCGGATCAACTGCGGCTTGACATCGGTACCGGTAAAATCCGGGGCAGTATCCATGTGCGAGCAGAAGCAGATGACCGGCACCGGCTTGTCGGTGTTCGATGGGATGGTCGCGTAGATATAGCCGTGCTCGTCGAGATGCGCGTCAGAAATCCCGATCGCGAGCAGTTCCTCGACCAGCAGGCGGCCGAGGTTCTTCTGCTTTTCGGTGGAGGGCTGCGCTGCCGAATTGGCATCCGACTGTGTGTCGATCACGACATAACGAAGGAAACGATCGGTAACGGTGTCGGTCATGGTTCACTCCACTTCATCTGCGTCAGGTGCTCTTCTGTAGCCTTCGCCATTTGCGCCGTGAAGGTATTTCTAGGAAAAACACCATTCAAAAAGCCGTGTTTCAGGGAATGTCGAAAACCTGCGACATTCCCTGAAACACGTGGCATAAGGGCGCCGCAACATTTCTTGGGCACCGCACAAATGATCCGTATCGAAAATATCAGCAAGCAGCTGAGCCACCGCATTCTCTTCATCGAGGCTTCCGCCGCGCTTAACAAGGGCGAGAAGATCGGCCTCGTTGGTCCAAATGGCGCCGGCAAGACGACCGTCTTCCGGATGATCACCGGCGAAGAGCAGCCCGACGAGGGGCAGGTGGCCGTCGAGAAGGGCGTCACCATCGGTTATTTCAACCAGGATGTCGGCGAGATGGAAGGCCGTAGCGCCGTTGCCGAAGTGATGGACGGTGCCGGTCCGGTCAGCATTGTTGCCGCCGAACTGCGCGAGCTCGAAGCTGCGATGGTCGATCCTGACCGGCTTGACGAGATGGACGCGATCATCGAGCGCTACGGCGAGGTGCAGGCGCGCTATGAGGAACTGGACGGCTACGCGCTGGACGGCCGGGCGCGCGAAGTCCTCTCGGGCCTGAGTTTCACGCAGGAAATGATGGATGGTGATGTCGGCAAGCTATCCGGCGGCTGGAAGATGCGCGTGGCGCTTGCCCGCATTTTGCTCATGCGCCCCGATGTCATGCTGCTCGACGAACCGAGCAACCATCTGGATCTGGAAAGCCTGATCTGGCTGGAGGAATTCCTGAAGAATTATGATGGCGCGCTGTTGATGACCTCGCATGACCGGGAGTTCATGAACCGGATCGTCACCAAGCTGATCGAGATCGACGGCGGCGGGTTGACGACCTACTCCGGCGATTACGAATTCTACGAGCAGCAGCGGGCGCTGAATGAAAAACACCAGCTCGCCCAGTTCGAGCGGCAGCAGGCGATGCTTGCCAAGGAAATCAAGTTCATCGAGCGCTTCAAGGCGCGTGCCTCGCATGCGGCCCAGGTGCAGAGCCGGGTGAAGAAGCTCGACAAGATCGAACGGGTGGAGCCGCCGAAGCGCCGCCAGGTTGTCGCCTTCGAATTCCAACCGGCGCCGCGCTCCGGCGAAGATGTCATCAACCTGAAAAACGTCCACAAGAGCTATGGCAGCCGCAGCATTTATGACGGGCTGGACTTCATGGTTCGCCGCAAGGAGCGCTGGTGCATCATGGGCATCAACGGTGCCGGAAAGTCGACACTCCTCAAGCTGGTGACGGGATCGACGGAGCCGGACAAGGGAACTGTGGCGCTGGGTGCCAGCGTCAAGATGGGTTATTTCGCCCAGCATGCCATGGATCTGCTTGATGGCGAACGCACCGTGTTCGAAACACTGGAGCACGAATTTCCGCGCGCCGGGCAAGGCCCGCTCAGGGCGCTGGCTGGCTGTTTCGGGTTTTCCGGCGACGATGTCGAAAAGCGTTGCCGCGTTCTGTCGGGTGGCGAAAAGGCGCGGCTGGTCATGGCGATCATGCTGTTCGACCCGCCCAATCTTCTGGTGCTCGACGAACCGACCAACCATCTGGACCTCGACACCAAGGAAATGCTGATTCAGGCACTGTCCGAATATGAGGGCACCATGCTGTTCGTTTCCCACGACCGGCATTTCCTCGGTGCATTGTCTAACCGGGTTCTGGAACTGACCCCGGACGGCATCCACGAATATGGCGGCGGCTACACGGAATATGTGGCGCGCACCGGCCACGAGGCGCCGGGTCTGCGAGGCTGATCCACGAGACATCCGCTGGCCGGCTTGGGGGCCGCCTCAGCTTCTTTCGAGCAGAAAGAACGTTGTCGGACCTGACGCCGCGTCATTGGAAAGCCGGAATCCGGTCGGGGATACCTCCTGGCCGGCGGCAGTTGAGGCGACGCCGTTCAGCGTGATCGGTGTCAACCGCCATTGCCCCTCGGCCAGCTTGAGCGACAGGTCGACATAACCCCTGCGGATCAGCACGGGAAGGCGGCCGAAATCGGCGATGACTTTTTCCTCGTCGTCGCGGAACTGCATATCCGTATTGTGCGCATCCGTGGCGTAGATGACGAGAAGTTTGCGGCTCTGCGCAATGCTCTCGACATCATCCAGCACCGAGACTGCCAGCAGGCCATCACCGTCTGAAGCCTCGACGCGGACGCTGCCCAGATTGACAGGTTCCCGAAGGGTCGAAAATGCTACCGCTTCGGTTTTTGGTGTCATCACCCGCAATTGGCCCCGCAGGCGATCCAGCAGCAGTTCGCCGGTATCGCTTTCATAGACGCCGGTCTTCAGGTCGGTCTGGTTGTCCTTGGATAACAGCCCGGCAGTCTTGGCGGCGTCGAGGATCGCTTGTGGATCGACGGTAGATCGTGGCTGGCCGACACCCAAGTTTCCTTTCGCTGCTTTTGCCATGCCGATCGCCCCGACAAGGCCAAGCTCGGTGAGCCGCTCCGGTTCGCGCGCCTGCATATCGTCGGTGAGATCCTCGGTACCGCGCACAAGAAAGGGAAAGGTCAGTTCCGAGGTGGCCACATCTCCGCGCCGGAACAAAAGTGCTGCCAGCGTTTCACCTGCGCGTGCGACCGGGTCAAGCGCGATGGCATAGGGCAGCATCGCCTTCTTATGGGGAAAGGGCTCGTTATATTTCAGGATGATCGGTCCATGCGCATGGCGGCAGAGCACGTCCCAGCCCTGCTGCGAGGCGTAGGCCGGCATGACCAGTCCGGCCTCGTAGCGATACCGGTTCCAGAAGAGATGGTCGTATTCACTGACGACGAACGGTTTGCCGAGCCAGCGGGCGGCGGCGATCAGGCGCATGTAATTGAAACTATCGTCAATCGAGCTTTTCTGCGTCATGGTCGCGCCGGGCGAATAGCTGCCGACCCAATCCTGATAGGTGTTCATCGTGACAACCGGCAGATCCTCTCGGCTCAGCGTCGTCTGGATCGTCGGCCAGTTGTTATAGTTGCTGATCTCGCCCCTGTAGCCAAGCCCACGCAGCGCTTCGCTCATGCGGGCGGTGACAGTCTTTTCGACAGAAACGAAAAAGGCCTGCAGGTCCTTCAGGCGAGGGGAGTCTTCGTAACGCGACCCTGGAAGTTCGATTGAGGCGTCTTCCAGCCGTTCGCCGGACTTTAGGTCGGGCCACGCTTGCGAAAGGGCTTCGGTCGAACCGTAGCGCTGCTTCAGCCAAGCATTGAAGGGCAGCTTCAATCGCTCGTCGTAGTGCGGTTTGCCGTCGCGCTCCCGCACGATGCTGTCGAATTCGATATTGTTCTCGTTGACAAGGATGATCAACGCCAGCGCATTGTCATGGACCGGCGCACTGCCGGTATAGGGGTTGACGGATGTCAGGAAGCGGCGCTGGAATTCCAGCCAGTGGTCAAAGGCTTTGTCATCGAAGTAGAGCGCAAGCTTCAGATCGCTTGACGGATCCCAGCGATCGTCATAGCCGCCATAGGCGCCGCGCCAGGAGGAAAGGCCGTCCATGATCCAGTAGATGCCGTTACGCTTGAGTGCCGCCAGCAGGTAATGGACGCGGTCGAGAGTTTCAGGATCGAAATCGAAATCACGGGTACGGCCGAACATCAGGCTGGCATCGACAAAATGGAGCCTTGCGATGTTGTAGCCGTGTTTGGCCAGCTGTGCCGCGTAGAGATCGGCATCGGCGTGGCTTGGAAAGCCGCCGGAAGCCGGGCTCCAGGCCAGCGATGCGCAAAGCAGTCTTACGGGTTTATCCGGCTCGTTGGCGCGGACAAACCGGCCCTGATTTCCTGTCAGAAGCTGGCTGCCCTCTTCGATGGGCGGATTGGACAGGATGGAGGAGAAGTCGAGAGGGCTTTGATTGCTGAGCACCATCGAGGTTTCGCGGACGGGCAGCCATTCATCGGCCGCCATGACCGGCGATGAAACGGCCAGAATTAATGCGGCAACCCAATAGGCCCAAAGCCTCATCGGGCAGCTCCGATTGTCCGGCTTTCGATCCATGATTGTGGCGGCAGGCGGCGCCGGAAGAAGCCGGCCGGTATGGCGGCGGCGTGAAAGCACCAGGCGACGACCGTGTAAAGGCCCATGGCAAAGCCGCCCTTCTTGACGCTGAGCAGGAGAACGATGGCGGCGGCCAGCGCGATCACAATTGCCAGGCCTGATACCAATCCCGGCGCCATGAACAGGATGGCGAGCGATACAGCCCACCAGCAATAAACGGCGGCCCAGAGCTTCAACTCCGGCAATTCAGCGATCAGCCGGCCGAAATAGGGTTTGCCGACCGATGCGCGCAACAGTTCGCCGGTGCCGTAGAGATACTTGCTGTTCCAGCGCCGGACCAGCAGCCGGTAGGAGTTCGATGTGTGTCCGAAATGGCTGACGAAACGCCGGTCAAGACGATGAAGCCGCCAGCCTTGACTGCGCAGCCGGACGCCGAGATCGAACTCTTCATATCCGTGCAGGTTGCGATCGGAAATGTAACCGGCCTTCTCGATGGCGCTGCGCCGGTAAAGCCCGCCGCCATTCATCCTGTCGATATCGCCAACGCGGTTTTCCGGCGCATTGCGCTGTACGCGGCGAGCATATTCGAGGTTGGCCGTTTGCATTTCCTCCACGTGCCCTGTGACGCCGGCGACATCGGGATTATCGGCGAGAAAGCGCAGCGCGTCGGTCAGGAAGTCCGGATCGAGGATCATATCCCCGTCGAGCAGGCAGACGTGGCCGAAGGTCGAATACTGGAAGCCGAGTTGCGGGCCTATTCCGCAGCTGGCTTGCGCTGGCGGCGCGATCTGCACAACGGTGACCGGGTAGCGCGATGCTATTTCAACGGTGCGATCCCTGGATCCGCTGTCTGCAACGATGACTTCGCCGATGCCGCCAGGCAGTCCTGCAAGCGCGCTTTCGATGGTCGCGGCGATGCGTTTTTCTTCATTCAAGGTCTTGATAATGATGGATACACCCAAAATGACCTCCCCGTTTGCATGAAGCACCGCCGGCGCGTTGTTGGACAGGACTGTGACGTCGCTCATAATATTGCCGATGATTTGAAATTTGGTTGATGGCCGGATGGATCGGTCAGGTCAGCGTGGCCGCCTGCGAATGACGGATCGATACACCGCAGCCGTTCGTTCGCTGATCTTCTTCCAGCTGTAATCCGTCTGGATCTGGACAGTCAGCTCATCCGTCCCGTCCTCATCGAATGGGCTGGACAATTTGCGCCCGAGAGCTGCCGCCAAAGCATCGACATCGCCCATCGGAAAGTAATCGGCCGGGGCGAGCTTGAGTTCGCGATTGGCAGGGATATCGCTGGCGAGGACCGGCAGGCCGTAGCTGAGCGCTTCCAGCAAGGCGATCGGCATTCCTTCGTGACTTGACGGCAGCACGAACAAGGCCGCGTTGCTGTAGAGCTCTGCAAGTGCGGCGCCTGTCTGAAATCCCGTCATGACGACTGAAGGCGTCTTTGCAGCCAGGGCCTTCACGTGGGCCGAATACTCGGTTTCATGGTCGGCGCCGCCGACGATCACCAGTTTCTCGGGCCTGTTTGCCTTGGCGAAGGCAAGGATCAGGTCGTGCTGGCGCTTTTCGGGAACCAGGCGGGCCATCATGACGATGTATCGGCGCGGCGTCAGCCCGAAAGTTTTCAGGATTTCGGTGGTGCTGATCTTCGGTTGCACAGAGACGCCGTTCGGGACAAAATCGACGGCAACACCGTATTCTTTCCGCATGGCACGAACGATTTCCTGCGAAATCGCAATGCGCCCGTTAGAGGCATACATTCCGAATGCCTCGCCCGTCTTCAGCATGCGCTTGGCAAACCGACCCCATTTCTGGCGTTCGTAGTCATAGCCATGGTGAGTAATGATGACCTTCAGCCCGAAGAGGCGGGCAAGCGGCGCTACCAGCGCAGGGCCCACAGCATGGATATGCAGGACATCGGGTCTTTGGCGCGCGGCATAGAACACCCCGGCGATGCTATGCCCGATGGCCTCAAGGACCATTCTCTTGGGCGCCCACAGCGGAATGACCCGAATACCCTTCCAGACGCTTTCCGATGGGCTGGCCAGGTATTGCCGCCGACCGATAACGTCAACGTCCCAGCCCATCTGGACAAGCTCGGTACCGATCATCTCGATGTGCTTTTCAACGCCGCCCTGGACATTGGGGATGCCTCGGCTGCCGAGCATCATGACGCGGGGACGCGCCACCGCCTTTCCGAACGTCTCAGCGGGCTCAAAAAGAGAGGTCTCACTCAACGGAGGAACGGGCGCAATCGTGATGCGTTCCGCTGGCGGCGCGCTCGCGGTTTCCGCTGGCATTTCGACCGGTGTATCCGCAGCGGCGTCTTGTACGCCTTCCCTGATCGTGTTCAGGATGCTCCCGATGCCTGACTGTTCAGACTGCCGGTCTGCTGTCCCGAAAACTCGCGGTTCGTTGCTCATAGTCCCACATCCCCGGTTCCTTGGGATATGGTTTAGCTGCGAACGGCTGAAATCACGGAAATATAACCGTTAAAATTGTAGATATCGGCTGAAATTATGAGTTGTATTGCCGAGAAGTGTATCAATTTGATTGCGTGATGTGGCGCGTGGGCACCGGCAGGGATGCGCCAAGGCTATTATAGAGTTCCGTCGTCCGCCTCAGATAGGCGGCCGAGGAGAACTCGACGGCGATCCATTGCCGTGCTTTCCGGCCCATCTCGCGCCGTTCTTCGGGTGAGCGCGAATCCATTGCTGTCAGTGCCGCCGCCAGATCCTGCGCATCTCCAGGCATGGCCATCAAACCGGTTTCGCCTTCCAGGATCATCTCGGGAATACCGCCAATCCTGGCACCGATGACCGGCGTTTCGAGTGCATAGGCTTCGAGCACGCTGATGGGGGCGTTCTCGTACCACTCGGACGGCAGTACCAAAGCCTTGGCTTCGCCGATCAACCGATGCAGCGCGTCTCCGGACAGATAGCCGGCGAATACGACATCAGCCTCGAGCGTCTCGGCCAGCGCTTTCAATGCGGCTTCCTCCGGCCCGGTTCCCGCGATCACCAGCTTCTGCTTCGACAGCGCGGCGGCGCGGATCAGCGTGTCGATCCCTTTTTCCGGTGCGAGGCGCCCGGCGAAGGCGAAATAGTCGCTCTCCACCCATTCCGTTTCGAAGGCATCGACATCGACGAAATTGGGAATGTAGACCATTTTTTCCCGCGGCCAGCCCCACTCGACCAGCTTTTCAATGTAAAACCGGCTGGGGACGACGAGGCGGTCGAGATTACTGCGGTACAGTCCAAGGCTTCGATGCAGCGCGGTCTCGGCCAGCACGACGGTGCTCAGCACCGTCGATCCCTTGATGCAGCGATGCACAAGGACATTATGGATGCGGCCGCCCTTGCAGTCTTCGCAGACCTTGGCATCCCGCAGCATCTTGTAGGAGGGACAGGCGAGCTTGAGGTCGTGAACCGTCATGACCGTCGGGATGCCAGCCGATTTCAATGTCGAGAAGATCGCCGGCGAAAGGTGATGGTAGACGTTGTGCGCGTGGGCGATCGCCGGATTGACCCGCTCGATCAGCCGCTTGACATTGCGCTGCGCCTCGAAGGAATAGATGATATTCGCGACCTGCTTGATCTTGTTCAGCGTGCCGGTTTCATGGCCGTATTCAATCTCTGAAACGAAATAGTCGGACCACGGGCTTGGCGGGTTCAATTCATGTTGCATGGCGAAGGGAATGACGTTCCAGCCGGCCTTTTCAAACATGGCGATATGATCGAGGAACACGGCTTCAGCGCCGCCTCTCCGGTAGAAGTAGTTGTTGATCTTCAGCAATGTCGTCTTGCCGATTGTCTGGTTGACGATAGTCAAGGGTGGGCCTCCTTCCAGCCGAAGCGGCCTAATGCCTCGCAGATGGGGAGAATGTCGCACTGGCGTTCGCGGGCGTGCGAGACCAGCCGCTCCAGCGTTTCCGGCCGGCAGCCATAGGGTGTCGGGGTGGCGGCAATATCGTGGGTAAAAAAGATCAGCCAGCCCGGATTGGCCGCAACATCGTCGATCCACCGTGTCAGGCCCAGAGCGTGGTCCTCCGGCTGGCGGATTTCGACGGCTTTCAGCATGAAAGGATCGACCGCTCCCCGGTTGATCGCCTCGCCTGCTGCCCGGCAGGTGGTGTAGCGTTTTTTCAGAACATGCCGAAGGCGGGGTGACGCCGCATTATAGGGGAAGGCGAAGTTGCTGGGCTTACGGGAGATCCCGGCATCGGTCAGGAAGGCTTCGTTGCGGGTGAGGTCATCCGCAAATGTCCGGCTGGTCAAGGTGCTGACCTTGCGGTGAGAAAACGTGTGGCAGCCGATCTCGTGTCCGCGCGCGAACAGTTCACGGCAGCCGTCAGCCGAAATCAACTGGCGATCCGGCTCGATGCGTCCTTCAAGGCCACCGGCGATATAGAAGGTTCCGCGCGCGCCATATTGTTCCAGAATGGTTGCGCCTCTGCTCAGGGCAGTATCGGGAACGTCGTCGAAAGTGAAGGAAATGATCGGTCGCTTTGTCGCGATCGGCCGCCGTGTCCTGGCAAACTGCCCGATCAGCCGGTTGTTCAGCCGGTCGGCGATATTGGTGATCGTGTTGAAAATGTCAGGCATGGGCCGCCGGCCTTTCCGCGGGAGCGAAGCGTTTCTCGGTCAGCGTCGCGGATGATTGGAAACGCAGTCCGTACAGGCAATAGAGGAAGGTGAACCAGAGCAGATTGCCGCCTTCGAAAAACAGGCTTTCGAGGCCGGCGTTGAAAATGACATAGAGCCAGACCCGGATGAAAAGCCGTGTCAGATCCGAATGTTCGATGGCCGGAGGCAGGCGGGAGATGTCGCGCAGCGGCAGGAAAATGACCCAGAGCAGGGTCAGGAAGAGGCCGGGGATGCCTGTCATCAACGCGATGTCGAGATAGGAATTATGGCCGTTGGCTGCAGCGACCGCCCAGGTTTCGACGGAGCCGCCGCTATAGACCAGTTCCTGCGTCTGCCAGAATGCCTTGATGCCGTAGCCGGTGATCGGGTTTTCGGCCAGCGCCGTGAAGGCGAAGCGCCATATGTCGGCCCGGTTGGTGAAGGTGGCATCGATCCCGAGCGAGGTGACAAACTCGCCAAGTGGACGAAAGACGGCCGATCCAACGGCGAACAGATTGAACAATGCGACGCCGCCGACGGCGATAGGAATGCGCAGAAACCGCAGACGCTCGAATACCCAGGCAAGGATCAGGATGCCGGGCAGCATGGCGCTGGAGGTTTTTCCGCCGGTGTGGACGAGAAAGATGATGGCGAGGGCGACGATGGTTATCCCGGCCAGCCGTGACCAAGCATTCATGACGAAAAGGCCGAAGAAGGCTGCAATCACCATGGCGGCAGCGGCACTGTTCTTGTGCGGGAAATGGCCGCGCCACATACCGGCGTTCATCGGTTCGCGCAGTTCCGAAAGCTGATGGATCGACAGTTCCGGTTTGAAGACGATGCCGTAATAAGCGGTCGCCAGCATGATCAGCGTGCCGATCGCCAGCATCTTGGCGAATTGCTTCTCCGATGACGGCATCAGCAGGTAGATGCTGGCGTTGATGGTCGCCATGACGGTCAGGATGACGGCCTTGATGCCGAGCATGGGATGGTTGGAAATCAGCGAAACGAACAGGAACCAGCCGAACAGTGGCAACAGCAGCGCACGGGGCTGCAGGATTGTCGCGCGCAACGGATGGAGCAGACCGTAGCAAAGCGTACCGGCAAACAGGCTGAGCGAGACGATCTGGTTCAGACGGTTCGAATTGCCTGCGGACGGGTCGAGAATACCTTCGCCGGTAAGATCGACAAACGGTGTCATGGAAATCCAGAAGAACAGGAAGATCGCCATGAAGAGCACTGGACCGGCGCCGATACCACCGGTCCCGATACCGGCAGCATCCGGCAGTGTATGATTGTCCGGCGAAGCGGTCCTCATGTCAGCCCGTGCGTGGTTGATGTTGGCGCAAAGCCCGAAGAATGCCGAACAGCAGTGCAAGTCCGATGCCGATTGCGATACCGGCAAACGCTCCGGCGGCAAGCAGAATCAGAGTTCGCGGCGGCCAGCTGCGCGATTGCGGCGGCATTGCACGGGAAATCACCCGGATATTGGAGGTGTTGATCTGCTGCTGTTCGGTAATCTGCTGGGCACGGGTCAGATGCGTTTCATAAAGGGCTGCCTTGGCGCGCGCGTCGCGCTCCAGATCCCGCAGCTCGACCTGCGAATCATTATCCATGTAGACGGTTGTCTGCTGTTCGTTCGCCTTGCCCTGCAGGGCGGCGAGCGCAGACTTGGCCTGGTTCACGTCTGCAAATGCCGTATCGGCGATCCGCCGGGCTTCGTTGTTAATCGATGCCTTCAAGGTCGACAGGTCGGAATTGGCCGCTGTGATCCGCGGGTGCCGGGTACCGTAGGTCAGTTTCAGCGAGTTGAGCTGCAACAGAGCCTGGTCGTAATCCTGCCGCAGCGACGTCATTGCCGGTGAAGCAAAAACCGATGCGGTGCCGGTCCGGCCCGTGGAAATTGCTTCCTGCATCTGCTTGTATCGGGTTTCCAGCTCGATATAGCGCTGCTGGGCCGTCAGGACCTGCGTGTTCAACTCGGCAACAAGCTGTGTGCTGACCAGCTCGCCGTTGGAGGATTGCAGTCCCTTCTGGCGCTTGAACTCCTCCACCTTTGCTTCCGCATTGGTGACGTTGTGCCGAAGCTCTTCCAGGCGATCGTTAAGCGTCGTTGCGACCCTGCCGGCACTTTGCGCGGCGGATTCGAAGATTTCTTTTTCGAACGCATCGACGATTGCGTCGGACAGCGCCACCGATTTCTCCGCATTGTCGGAATAGACGCCGAGCGAAACAACGAATGAACGCTCTTCGCGCCGAGCTTCGACGCGCTCGGCGAGCGCGCGGGTCGCGCCGAGCATCTTTGCCTGTTGAGTTTCGGCCTTGCTGGTACTGGAAAACAGTTCCTTGATGCCTCCAAGGATACCGGGTTTGACGAATTCCGGGTCCTGCGTCAGGTTCATGCCGTCGATGACGCGGGTGAGCACATTGCGCGATGTGAGAATCCGCAACTTGCTTTCGACCTCAAGCAATTGTGAGTCGCGCAACGGATTGGAGCCGAATACGTCGTCACTGACCACCTGCAGATTGGACGGATCGATGACGAGGTCGGTGTAGACGGTGTAGCGCGGCTGGGCAGCCATCGCATAGACAAAAGCTGCGGCCACGCACAGGACCGTTGCGCCGATGATCCAGAGCAGGCCATCCTTGAGCCAATGGAAAACGTCATCGGGACCGATGGCGCGAAGAGCCGCGACATATCCCATGATCTGCCCTTTGACGGGCGTGGGGCGTGCGTTGATCTGTTCGGCGATGACGGCCTGTTGCCGGTTTGGCGAAAATGTCGCGCGTGCTGTCTCAGCGGCTGCGGAGGCGTGATACGCTGGGCGGAAATCCTCGTCGTCGCCGGAGACCAGGTCAAGCAGGGAGCCGGGACGCGGGCGTGAGCGCGCAACCGTTTCCGGGCGCTTCATCGCTTGCCGCAGATCCGGCTCCTTCGGCGTATACATCCGTTCTGTCTCCGCGGCGTGCTTAAAGCCCGTACAGACTATCGCCGTGCTCTAGGTGAGCATCATGAATAGCCCCTTATGGTAAACCGGACGTTAAAATGCCGGGTGCGAGCACCCGCATACGGAGTGTGCGGACTAGAAATCGTGCAGCAGCCGGCTCCAGCTTTCCGAAGCGAGACCACCGGCATAGAACCCATCGCCGATGGCCGCTTCCTTCAGGTCGGCGTGGCGTGTCACCAGGCAGAAATATCCGGTGTGCTTGTGGACCAGATGGCGTTGCCGCAGCACCGCCTGTGTCAGGAAGGGCTGCGCCATTCCTTGCGCGCTTGCATATCCCAGGTTGTCGAGATCCGCGAAAATTTGAGCGACCACGAGCGCTTCCTGACGCTCGTGGCAAAAGACGTTCATGACCACGGCGTTGCGGCCATCCGCGCCAAAATACAGATAGCAGCCGATGATCTTGCCCTGCGCATCCGTGATGCTGCGGCATTGAAGTTCGCCAAGCGAGGTATTCAGTTTCGCGGCAGCGACCAGCCAATCGAATTCCGGTTTGGAAAAGACCGGATGGACCGAGAAGCGCTCCATCATCACCTGCGCCTGTTCCATGAGCTGCGGCAGCGAAATCGGCGTGCTCGTGACGCCATCCTGGGGTGCCGCCGCGAACGAGGTTCTCGAGCGGCGCACGAAGCGGTCCGCAATTCGGGCAAGCCCCTGGAGGGGCAGCTTGGCGAGCAGTTTCACCCTGCGGCGAGCCATGTCGAGCGCGGCTGCGGCCGGGCGGAATGTGCGGTGCCATTCGAGACTTTGAACAGGCAGGACCAGCCCGCCGCCGGCAACCCAGTGGTCGGCGCTGACGGGTGATGCGTTGTCGGTAAAGCAGAAATCCTGGCGTGCTGCGCGCAGCATGCGGGCAAGACGGGCAGCCCCGGCCGCGCCGGACTTTCCCTCGGCCATGAACGCACAAAGTACTCTGGCGGTTACCGGCCGGCCATGAACGATGAATTCCACCGGCATTGCCAGGATAGCGCTGTCGATCGTCGATGTCTCGTTCAGGTGGACGAGGCTACCCACATCCGGCGTGTAGAGAGGGCTGCTGAAGAAAACCGTTTCGAGATAGCCAGCCAGCTGGCTGTCCGTCGCCTGGTTGTTCTTGCGGAAGGTCCGGGTGAACAGATCGGCGATCGCCGGAAGATCCGAGCGTTCCATTGCGCGAACCGCGCCAGTATTGGGCCTCTGCCGTCCCTCTCCGGAAGGCGCGGCGGAGAGTTCGGTGGGTTGTCTCAAAGCATTTTCCGCAGCGGGTGTCATGTCACACTCTTCATATCCGGCTCTATTACGCCAGTTTATTTACGGGATATCGGTCAATATTCTCTAAGTACCTAAAGCGTATTTATATAAGGGCTGCCCCGGTATTATCTTTTAGCTCATCCTTCTTCGCGTAGCGGAAGAAGACCGTCCAGGCGACGGCTACCATTGAAATCTCGATCACATAGAATGAAACGACAGTTCCCATCGGGGGGGCGTACCAGGTTGCCCAGGCGGCAAGGGCTGCGCCCAGAATGCTGCCAAGACCCATGACACTGGCGCGCGCCGCATGATATCCGGCGGCCCCGAGGGCTTCGACGGCAATCGACCACATGCCGAGCGGTATGACGACCCAGCAGAGATTGCGGACGAAGGACACGAGCGTCAGATATTCGTGGCCGAACAGATATGGCAGCAACGGCGCCAGGAGGAATACGGTTGCCGCCGCTGCCAGGCTGATGCCGGTTGCAGCAAAAAGCACCTTGCGAATGCGATCCATCGCCTTATGAAGACCATTGGCGGCTGCCCGTGCAGAGCCGGGATACATCAACCGGTTCAAGGCCTCGACGGAGAGATAGCTGCTTTCGAGAATCCGGCGGGCGACGCTGTAACTGGCAACGATTTCGGCCGTCGTGACAAGGCTCAGCGTCAAAAGGTCGGCATTCTGGCGGATCGCACGCAAAATGAAGGGAATGCTGAAATACATGCCGAGCGGCAATTCTTCCCGAACGATCTCGTACTTTGGCCGGCCTAGTTTTGCCAGTGCCCGGATACAGAAGGCTGCAACCAGAACGTGGCAGGCAAATTGCCAGACTGCCCATTCGGCGACTGTCGAGACACCAAATGCAAGGCAGGCAAGCGCTGCAGTGATGGTGCGTGCAATTGCAAAGCTGACGACGGTCATGTTGGCTGAGACGAAATTGGAGTGACCGATGAAGATTTGCTCGGTCAGGACAATGATGCGTACGAAAATGATGTTGGTGATCAACATCAGCGTCATGTCGAGGAGGTTGAGCGACGGATCGGGCGAAAGCGCGAAGAAGAACGGCAAGATAGCGACGCCGAGCAGGACGAGTGCTACGCCGCTGATCGCCGTCAGGATGATATTGTGGCCAAGCATGACCGGATACATTGCGGGATCACGCGCGACACGCCGGACCAGGCATTCCATGCCGCCGAGCCCGCAGAGATGGACGGCAATGTTGCAAACCGCGGTAACGGCGACGAAGACACTGAACTCGTTGACGCCGAGTGAGCGAGCGAGAATGGCGAAGGTGAGCAGCTGGGCAGCCGAACTCAAGATGAGGCTGCCGCCGGAGGCCATGTAAGACATGACCATCGACATCAGCATCCGCTGCTTGGGCGCGTGAAAAGCGTCCGCTGTCACCGTTGGTGTTCTCCTCTTGCAGTCAATGAGGTTCCGTTTGGGTGCAGCGGTAACAACCACGGCAAATTGAGCGAAAACGTCAAAGTTGCAGGTGCGTCAGTTTCATTAGATTTCCGGTTGTCCGACAATACGTTCATTCACTGCAAAGGTCGTTAATTTCACCGTGAATTTGCGCCTGAGCCGTCCAAGAATTCATATTGAGGTTAACGCTTGCCATTGCTGAATTGATTTCAGTTTATGTTTACTTCGCTACGGTATTGATTGCAGAAGGTTTTGGGGATTGCAGGTTGGAGTTGCGCTGGTGATGGACAAAGCACGCGTTGAGGACCGGAACGGAGCGCCGCTGCATCGTTTCATGGGAGTTGATCTCGAACTGGCTCCCGGTGTGCTCGTTCCGAGGGAAGAAACGGAGCTTCTGGGACGCACGTCGCTTGGATTGATCGAGGGACGGGCTGAAAGTCCGTTGGTGATCGACATGTGCTGCGGTTCCGGCAACCTCGCCCTGGCAATTGCCACGCACAGCCCTTCAGCCCAGCTCTGGGCATGCGATCTGACCGACGAGACTGTAAGTCTTGCGAAGCGAAATACCGAACGCTGCGGAGTTACCGATCGCCTCAGGGTTGTCCAGGGTGATCTCTTCGGCGGCCTTGCCGGCAAGGACCTCGAAGGCAAGATCGATCTCATCGTCTGCAACCCTCCTTATATCTCTACCCAACGCCTCGAAGGCGATAGCGCGCATCTTCTCAACAACGAGCCGCGCGAGGCCTTCGACGGTGGACCCTATGGTATCTCCATTCATCAGCGTCTTGTCCGTGATGCGCTTGCTTTTCTGAAGCCCGGCGGCTGGCTGGCTTTCGAATTCGGCGAAGGGCAGCACCGGCAGGCGGCCGCATTGCTTGCCCGCGCGCGGGGATATGAACCGGCGGCCTTCGCCGAGGATGCAGGTGGTCTTCCGCGTGTCGCTTTCGTCCAGAAACGGTCCGATGCGTAACGCGTCTGCACCGAGCCTGCCTGCAAAACCTTCTGCCGGAACCCGAAAAGCCGATGAGTGAAATCCGCGCGTTGCAAAGCTCCGATATCCCGGCTCTGGCAGGGATGTTTCAACGTGTCTTCCGCGATCCAAAGGTTCCGCCCGGCAAGGGTCTGGCAGATTATCTCCGGCATTTTTATCTCGATGCGCCAGGCCAGGATATCGGTATCGCCTCACTCGTTCATTTGAGTGACGGCGGCGAGATGACCGGCTTCGTCGGCGCCACGGGTTTGCCGATGACGTTTCAGGGCCGGCAATTGCGGGCGGCGATTTGCGGCTCGCTGATGGTCGAGGGGCGGGACGCCGATCCGCTGGCGGGTGCGCGGCTGCTCAAGGCATTTCTCGCCGGCCCGCAGGACCTGTCGTTCAGCGAAACGGCGAGCGAGGTGTCGGCCGCAATGTGGATGAAGCTGCGTGGGTTGGCCCTGCCGCAATACAGTCTCGACTGGCTGCGCATCATCCGGCCGGCCGGGTTCTTTACGGAGCTTGGCATGAGCCGCATCAGCGCCGCTCGTTTTCTGCGGCCGCTGGCGCGCAAGACTGATGATATTCTGCTCCGGCGCATGCGTTCCGACGATCTGCGGTGGTCCGGGATTCCGGCAACCTGGAACGGGCACGGCAGTTTCAAGACAAGCGATGTGTCTGCTGACGACTTTGCCGAACTGTTTGTCCGCTTGACCGCGCGGTACCTGTTGCGGCCTGATTTTTCCAGCGAGCAACTCGCCTATATTTTGCAGGATACAAAGCACGCGAGAGCCGAAGGTGCGGTCAATTTCTGCAAGGTCGAAGCTCGGACCGGCGCTGTCATCGGAGCTTTCGTCTATCACGGAGATGCAGGGCGCATCGGCAGGGTTCTGCAGATCCTGTCGATCCCCGGTCAGGAGCGCCAGGTTATCGATTGCCTGATTGCACATGCCGCAGGGCGGGGTCTGGTTGCGCTGCGCGGCCGTACCCAGCCGGCGCTTCTTGAAGCCATGCTCGGGCGCCGTATCTCGTTCACCCATATCGCCTCAAGTGTCATCCATGCCAAGGATCCCGAAATCCTTCAGGCCTTCCAGAATGGCGAAGGGTTTTTCAACGGGCTTGCCGGTGAACACTGGAGCCGGCTGGCAGCGGGCGATATCGACTGACACGCTCGCCGCCGCTTATCCTGTCGCGGATTATTTTGGCGCGATTTCGCTCACCGGTTCGACCAGTTGCGGCGCAAGGTGCAGGTAGCGCGTCGCCTTGCGCTTGGCAGTGATATCGGCCCAGACGCGCGACATCTGATCGGCGGTCAGGCCGGCGGCGGCTGCAACGGTTTCTGCTGGCAGATTATTGTTGAGGCCGTAAAGGCAGAGATCCATCCGATCATAGGGCAGGGAGAAGTAGAACTCCTCCTGTGTCTGTTGCAGCGAATAGGTATCTGTCGTCGGCGGACGTCTGCAGATTTCCTCCGGCACACCGAGATAGGCGGCCAGCTGATAGACCTGGGTCTTGTAGAGATGGGCGATCGGCTTGACGTCGGCGGCGCCGTCTCCGTTCTTGACGAAAAAGCCCTGGTCATATTCCAGCCGGTTCGGCGTGCCGATGACGGCATAGTTCAGCCGGTCGGCATGGAAATATTCGAGCTGCTTGCGGGTGCGCTGCTTCATGTTGGTGGCAGCGACGATCCCGAGGTAGACGGATGGCGTCATCCGCAGCTTCGTCTGTTTGCCGTCCGGGTCCTGCACGACGAGGTAGGAAATGTTGTAGCCATCGCCTTCGAGTGCGCTGGAAATGACGATCTTCGAGGCCCAGGCGCTGGTATACTCCGGAACCAGCTCACGGATGAAGGCGTCGCGACGATCGTAGCAGCCCATGGCCTGTAGTGACGGGCCGATATCTTCGACGACACTGTCAATGCCGAAGGTTTCGGCGATCTTCCGGCCGAGGCGCAGGCTATCCGGATCGGAATCGTTTTCCGGCATGAACAGCGCATAGACGTTCTTGGCGCCGACTGCGCGGGCGGCCAGAGCTGCGCAGACGCTGCTGTCGATGCCGCCGGAAAGACCAAGAACGAGGCCACGCTTGCGCAAGGGGCCACGCAATTGCTCACGTAGCGCTGCGACGATCTTGTCGGTTTCCTTGGCCGGGTCGATTGCCAGCGTCGCTGCTGAGAATACGGCGGTGGTTTCGGCGCTATGCATGTTCATTCGGCAGCCTCCAGTGTTTCTGCGGCGAGCCTGCGGCTGACCTTGCCGGTATCTGTTTTAGGGAGTTCGTCGCGAAATTCGATGAGACGCGGAACCATGAAATCTTCCAGATGGGCCGCGCAATGCTTGATGATCTCGCGGTCCGTCAACGCCGGATCGGAGAGAACGACGATGGCTGCGATCGCCTGGCCAAGGACCGGATCAGGCAGACCGATGACGACCGCCTCGGCGATACCCGGATGGGCGTGCAGCACCGTCTCGACTTCCTTCGGCGCAACCTTCTCCCCACGGGTCTTGATGATATCGTCCTTGCGGCCGACGAAATAGAGGAAGCCTTCCTCGTCGGTGCGGAAGAGATCGCCGGTGTAGAGCACCTTTTCCCAAGGGTTGGGTCCGGCGCGCAGCATCTTGCTGGTCGCCTCGTCATTGCGCCAGTAGCCCTGCATCACGTGCGGGCCACGGATCACCAGCTCACCGGGGACGCCAGGCGCCACGCGCTGGCCATTGTCATCGACCACGAAAGCTTCGGTATTGGGGATGGCAATGCCGACCGAGCCGGGGCGGCGATCGAGTTCTGCCGGCGGCAGGTAGGTGCAGCGCTTGCATTCGGTTAGGCCGTACATCGAATAGACCGTTGCGCGCGGAAACAGTTCGCGCAGGCGGGCGATATGGGCCGGAGGCAGCGCGGCTGCGGTATTGGTGATGTAACGCAGGCTCGGCAGGAAATCCGGTTCTAGATCGCGCATCTGCAGGATCATCGCGGCCATGGTCGGCACCAGCGGGAAGCCGGTGACGTTTTCTTCGCGGATACGGTCGAAGATGGCCTGCGGGAAGGCGAACGAGGCCTCGAGCACGATGGTTGCGCCGAGTTTGACGGCCATCAGCAGCTGGTAGAGGCCGTAATCGAAGGCGAGCGGAAGGACATTCAGGATGATGTCGTCGGCCCTATTTTCCAGATAGGTGGTGATCGAGGTTGCCGCTGCTTCGACATTCCGATGCGTCATCATCACGCCCTTCGGGCGTCCGGTCGAACCCGAGGTGTAGATCAAAAGCGCCAGATCGACGTCGATACCGTGATGTTTGACATCGGTTTCAGTGACTGCAAGACAGGCCTCGAAATCAGCAATGCCGTCGCCGGGGCCAGCGCCTCTGAATTTCGTCGATGCGACAAACAGCGGCCGTGGTTCGATCGCCCGCGCTTCAGAGACGATGGGCAGCAGTTTACCTTGGGTCAGAATACCTGCCGCTTCGCAGTTTCCAATCATGTAGGCGAGCTTGTCGGCCTTGGTCGATGGATTGACCGGCACGGCAGTGGCGCCAGCTTTCAGGATGGCAAAAAGCGAGACCGCTGCTTCCCAGCAATTGTTCATGAAGACGAGGATGCGGTCGCCGCGCACGATTCCGTCCGCGGCAAGCGACGAAGCCAGCCGTCCGGCTGCCGCGTCGAATTCCGCATAGGTAAAGCGCTTGTCGCCGGCCACCAACGCTGTCTTCGCGCCGTTCATGCGGGCGCTGTTCTGCAGAAATTCTTCGACGCGCATCGTCTGTCTCCCGTCGCCTGATCGTGTCAGGCCGACATCTTGTTGAGTGCGGGCTGCTGGGCGTGCTTGGCAACAAAGGCTGTGATGCGTGCCACGGAATCGAGATTGGCGGGGACGATATCCGCGTCGGCCATGACGAAACCGAACTGATCCTCGATGAAGGCGACGAGTTCGAGAACACCGGTGGAATCGATGACTTCGTTTTCGATCAACGATGCCTCGTCCTGAAGGTCGTAGGACGCGTCGCCAAACAGGAAGTTCTCGATGATGAAGGCCTTGATGCTGTCCTTGATAGGTTGGGTCATATGTTTTTCCTCAGATAAAGATCAGGCCGCCTTGGTGCTAAGCGCCTTGGTGGCTGAAAATGTGTTTTGCCAGAGTTGGGTTGATAGGATGCCGACGAAGGCGACATTGTCACGATAGCCGGAAGCCGGCTTCTCGCTGCATTTCTCGTAAAGCTTCGAAACGGCCTTCGGGTTGAAAAGGCCGGATGCCGTGATGCTGCGCTCGCTGAAGGCGTCGCGGACATAGTCCCGTTCGTTGCCGCCGACGAAGGACTGGCTGTCCGGTGCCCGATAGGGCTGCTTGGTCCGGCGCCCGATGGTCTCCGGGAGAAGGTCTTTTGTCGCTTCCCGCAGGATGTGTTTTTCGACCAGTCCCTTGAGCTTCATTTCGGGCGGCAGCCGGGTGGCGAATTCGACCAGGCGATGGTCGAGGAACGGGAAACGGCCTTCGATGCCATGCGCCATCGCCATGCGATCACCCTGGCTTGACAGAATATAGCCCGGCAGAAGGAAACGGCTTTCGAGATATTGCGCCTGATGCAATGGGTGCCAGCGGCCAAAGTCTTGCGGCAGCCGCGAAACCATTTCTGCGGCGGCGTCATAGCCGTCAAGCGTCTGGCGTAGATCGCCTGAGAAGAACAGCTTGGCGGCGGCGGTCCCGCGCAAACGCGGCCGGTGCGAAAACAGCGGATCGTCCATACTGTCGGCGCCGGCCCCGAAGAAGGCGGCCAGATATTCGGCCGATTGCTGCTTCAACCCCGGCAGATAGGCGTAGAGCTTGCGGAACAGATGCGGCCTGATCCGCGAACCCGGCTGGCGGGCGCAGAAGCGGCGGACGCGAGCCTCCTTGAAAATATCATAGCCGGCAAATACCTCGTCGGCACCTTCGCCGGTCAGGACGACCTTCAGGCCCTTTTCGCGGACAAGACCGGACAGCTGATAGAGCGGTGCAGGGGCGGTGCGCAGGATCGGGCGCTCGGTAAAGCGGATTACTTCGGGAAACACTCGGGCGATATCGCCTTCGCCGCTGGCAACTGCGTGATGATGCGTGCCAAGAGCCTGCGCCATCTGGTGCTGGAAAGCACTCTCGTCATGTTCGGCACTTCCGAAGGTGACCGAAAACGTCGAGAGTCCGCCTGACGCCATGGGGGCTGCCAGCGCCGAGACGATCGATGAATCAAGGCCGCCGGAGAGGTAAGAGCCGACCGGAACATCAGCCCGCATCCGGATACGTGTCGCATCGGTCAGCAGGTCGCGGAGTTCTTCGGCGGCGGCGCGCTCGTCCGTGTAGGCGGCTGGCTCGCCCATATCCGGATATTGCAGCTGCCAGTAAGGCTTAATCGACATCTCGCCCTTCTCCGCAATCAGCAGATGCGCGGGTTCTAGTTCAAAGATGTCGCGAAAGGCGGTGCGGGGTGCAATCGGCGCCCAGAGCGTGAAGATCTGATCCAGCGCGAAGGGGTCCATCTCAGCGCGAACGCCCGGCACCTGCAGCAGGGCCTTCACTTCCGAGGCGAAATAGAGGTTTTTCCCGACCATTGTATAGAAGAGCGGGCGGACGCCCATGCGGTCGCGGGCAATGATCATGCGTTGTGTGGATGCGTCCCAGATCGCAAAGGCAAAATCGCCGTTGAGCAAGGACATGCAATCCAGCCCCATGCGCTCATAAAGGTGCAGGATGACTTCGGTATCGCTGCCGGTGCGGAACACATGGCCCTGCGCGTTCAGCGTCTCGCGCAGTTCGACATAGTTGAAAATCTCGCCGTTGAATACGATGGTGAAATCGCCGCTGGAATGCGTCATCGGCTGCTGGCCGTCGCCCAGGCCGACAATCGACAGGCGTACATGGCCGAGCCCGACGGAGGGTGCGGTAAAGATGCCCTGCTCATCCGGCCCGCGATGTGCAATCGCGGCAACCATGCGCTGCAGCAACGGCTGCGCATCATGAGGCGCGACGCCATCTCCGAAGTATCCGCCAAATCCGCACATGCAGCAAAATCCCCGACTTGCCCTGGAAGCCGCATATTGCCTGAAAAGCGTCCGTGATGTGTTAATCTGGACCAGAATTCAGAAGCGATTTCCGGTATTTGGTCTCACGGTAAAAATTGATTTAAGAGTAGTTCCGGCTTTTTATTAAAGTTCTAAGCAATGAAAGGTTGGCCCCTGTTGACTTGGGAAATGCAATTTATCACGCGCCGTCGCGTCTTTTCAGGGCGATTTCGACGCTTGATCGGGTCGATTTCTGCTAAGTCTATGCAATCTTGGGTGGATTTTGTGAGCGCCAGAAGATTTTTAACCTGGTGACGTTGTCCGGCACTATGGTCAATGAATCCGCAACGACGGTGGCTGATGCGTCTCTTCTTAATCAGGCGAGCGGTTGGCTGTGCTGTTTTGCCCCGGAATGGCAGGATCGCTAAAGACGAATTTTGGTCTGGAAGTGCCGGCTACGGCCTTGCAGATGAAAAGGACCGTCAGCAAAGGCCAGAAAAAGCAGAGAACCAGGCCCGCTACGCGGTAGATCGACCATTGGCCGCCGGCTCGCTCGCCTTCGATATAAGTTGGCACGAGATAAATAAAGGTGGTCAAGGCGTAAGCCAGCGCCGCAATCTGGAGGGTCGACATGGTGGTGCGCTCCTCTTCTGTTTACGTTCGCACTTTTCTCCGTCCTGCAATTTGCGCGAAAGCTGGAGACAAGTCACTGCTATAAAGGGCGAAATTAACGCTTTCTTAACTTAAGGTAAATTTCCGGCTCGCTCAGCCGGTCTTGGCAAATTTGCGCGATTCATGACAAGGCATGTCTTAGTTCCCCAATCGATCTTGCCAAACCGGTCTGTTGACAGGTCTCGAATTCGCAAACTAGGTTAAGTCCAATAAGTTGACTTAATGATCGGGGAGCGAAACCTGGGAGGGCTCGTCATGCTGTGATCCAGGGAATCGGCGTCCGGGCCTCCATGAGGCGTGGCGTTTTCCCATGGCTGCGAAATCAAAGGGGTGGGCGTCTTGCTTCGCTCCAAATCACGCAGGATATTCTGATGTTCGTAGTCTCAAGCTTGCAAGGTAGGCAGGCGAGAATCCTATCTTTCATATCCCCTTCTATCGCAAACGTCATAGCACAGGGTTCAACACATGGATTATCTGGTCAATCTTTCACTGGTTAAGCCGATTCCGGAACTGAACGCGCGCATGAAAAACGCAGGGGTCACCATCCGGCGTGCGCTTGCCCCGGAATTCGAACTGGCTACCGGCTGGGTGCGGGAGAAGTTCGGCTCCGGTTGGGCGAGCGAGACGGCAGTGGCTTTCGCCCGCCAGCCACCGACCTGTTTCTTGGCGACCCGGGCGCAAAAGCTGATTGGTTTTGCCTGTCATGAATCGATTGCCCGCGGTTTTTTTGGACCGACCGGGGTCGATGAGGCGGCGCGCGGCGAGAGTATCGGCCATGCCCTACTTCTCGCCAGTCTGTTGGATTTGAAAGTCATGGGCTACGGTTACGCCATCATCGGCGATGTCGGGCCATCGGCTTTTTACGAGCGGACGGTGGGTGCTGCGCCGATCCCGAATTCCGCCCCCGGTGTCTATGCCGGGCTGCTCAACAGCGCCGAATGACCGTTTTCTGGAGGATATGATGACGATAGCAAGCAAGACAAAGTACCAGCTGGAGACATTCTGGGTGCCCGCGGGGCAGGATGAAAATCCTGTCTATACGCTGACCTTGACCAACAATACCGACCAGTCGCTTGAAGGTTTCAAGCTTTGTGTTTCAGGTCCGGCCCGCATCGATCCGGAAGCCACCATTGAAGGCGGACGTTTGTTGAAGCGGCTGTCGAACCACTCGGAATTTGCGCCGCTGGATGGCTTTGTGCTCAAGCCCGGAGAGACCTGGACCATCAAGGCGCATGGCATGAGCTATCACCCCAAGCATTGGACCGATGGTGCCAATGCCGGTTATGTTGTGCTTGCTGACAACAATACGGTGCCGGTCAGTGTTGCCCCGACCCGGGCGAAGGGGGACAACGCCGCGCTGACACGTGGTGCCGTGGTCTATCCGGTTCCGAAGGTTGCGCCGGTGACGGTATCCGTTGTGCCCTGGCCGAATGCCGTTTCGGTTTCCGGTAGGCTGGCGCCTCCCACCGGGCTTGCTCTGCAGGCTGAAGGTGGCGAGGCTGGGGCTGCTGCAGAGGCATTCGCGGTGCTTTCGGACGGTCTCTTTCCGGTCGAAGGGATTGTCCGTCCTGCTGCCGAAGGTGGTTTTCCTGTCTCCTTTGCTTCAGCCGACGGCCTTGCGCCGGACGCATATCGCATCACGTTCTCCACATCCGGGGTAACGATATCAGCGCGCGCTCGCGCCGGTTTCCTTTACGGGTTGATCACGCTTGGGCAGATTCTGCGCGGCGCGCGGCTTCATCCCGAGACCTTCCTGTTTCCTGCATCCGGCGAGATCGCCGATGAACCGGCGCTGTCGTGGCGCGGTGTACATCTCGATGTCGCCCGGCAATTTTACAGCACAGCGGAGATCGAGCAGTTCCTGCGCATCATGGCCTGGAACAAGCTGAACCGCTTTCATTGGCATCTGTCCGACGACGAGGCGTGGCGCGTCGAGATCGATGCCTATCCGGCCCTGACGGAGGTCGGCGCATGGCGCGGCCATGGTCTGAAAATTCCGCCGCTGCTCGGCTCCGGTCCGCAGGTGACCGGTGGTTATTACACCAAGGCTGCCATCCGGCAGATCGTCGCCTTGGCGGGTGCGTTGGGCATCGAGGTGATTCCGGAAATCGATGTGCCCGGACATTGCTACGCCATGCAGCAGGCCATCCCGGAACTGCGTGACCCGCAGGAGAAGGGCAGCTACTATTCCGTTCAGGGCTTCCCGGATAATTGTATCAATCCGGCCCGGGAAGAAACCTACCGGGTTCTCGAAACGATCTTTGACGAACTGATCGAGCTGTTTCCGTCCAAGATTATCCATATCGGCGCCGACGAAGTACCGCTCGGTGCGTGGTCGGGGTCGCCTGAAGCGCTCGCCCGTCTGCGTGATGTCAGCGGAGAGGGTATGGCAACGGCGCATGCCGCGCGGCTGAACGTCATTACCAATACACACGGCGCCGACGAGATCGACGGATCAGGCGCCGCTGTGCTGCAGGCGGAGTTCCTTGCACGCGTGCAGGGCTTCCTGGCCTCGCGCGGCTGCATCACCGGGGGCTGGCAGGAGGCAGCGCATGGTAATGTCATCGACAAGGGGCAGTCGCTGCTGTTCGGCTGGCGGACGGTCGAAGCATCTGCTGCCTTGGCGGGGGAAGGCTATGATATGGTCGTCTGCCCCGGCCAGGTCTATTACCTAGACATGGCCAACAGTCAGGCATGGTCGGAACCAGGCGCTAGCTGGGCGGGCTGGTCAGATCCGGAGAAACTCTACACGTTTGATCCGATCGAAGGCTGGAGCGAAGAGCAGAAGAAGCGGCTGTCCGGCGTGCAATGCTGCATCTGGTCGGAGCCGATGACCGATCGTGGCGTATTCGACCGGCTTGTCTTCCCGCGTCTGTCGGCGCTGGCGGAAACTGGCTGGACAGTCCCCGAGCGAAAATCCTTCGCCCGCTTTGAGGCGCTGGTCGGTTTGATGCCGATCCTTTACGGGATTTACGCGGAGCGTTGATCGAGCGGGAGCGCGAGCAGATGCTGCACGCGCTCCCGTCCCGCCGATTGCAAAAAAGTGGACTTGGGTTTAGCCAGATATGATGAGTCACAAAATCAATTAAAGATTGTATTTTCCGGCGATATTGACGCGGCCTTGTGATGTCGCGGAATTAAATACTTGGAACTTTCTCCCATTGCGGGATTGGTTCTGCCAAATTCTGTGAAAATATATATAAAAACAATATTTTGCGTAATTTGAAAAGTGAAGGGCAGCTCTGCATTCGAAGGCAGAGAAGATGTTATATGCTTAGAAATTGCCCGACTTATTAATTCTTATTTTAATAATTATACCAATAGTTGTATCGTGCATTCGAATATTAGAATGTTCGAGCATGACGCTGATGCACAAGCCGGGAAGATCGGCATGTCTTTCACAGAAACCTGACCGGCACGCTGCTGTCTTTCGGACATACGGCGATCACCAGAGTCAGGGTCATACGAGATATCGGATAAACGGACATTCGCGGCGCTGATCAGCCGATGCGTGCCCATTGTTGCGCCCAAATGGCGCATGAAAATTGAGCGGATGCCGAAGGAGGCGTTGAATGGGCAAGCTTTTCCCACGTTTTGGCGGTGATGCCGCGGCTGTTCTAGCCGCGATGCATACGTCGCAGGCGATTATCGAATTCGATCTCAACGGTAATATCCTCAATGCCAATCCGAATTTCTGTTCGGCGTTGGGCTATGAGCTTGGGGAGATCAGAGGCAAGCATCACCGGATTTTTGTCGATCCGGCGGAAGCAAGCAGTGTGGAATACCGCGAATTCTGGGCCCGGCTCGGCCGTGGCGAATTTGACCGGCAGCAGTACAAACGTGTCACCAAGAGCGGCCGCGAGATCTGGATCGAGGCTTCCTATAACCCGGTCTTCCGCGGCAGCAAGCCCTACAAGGTAGTAAAGTTCGCAACCGACATCACCGCCGTCCGCCAGAAAGCGATGGAGGATGCCAGCAAGCTGAATGCCGTTTCCCGCTCGCAGGCGGTGATCGAGTTTACCCCGACCGGCGAAATCATTACCGCCAATGAAAACTTCTGCGGTGCGTTGGGATATCAGTTGCAGGAAATTCAAGGCCGGCATCATCGGATGTTCTGTGATCCCGCCTATGTGCAGACGGAGGAATACCGGCAGTTCTGGGAGGGGCTTGGGCGCGGCGAATTTACTGCCAATGAATTCCGGCGTTTCGGCAAGGGCGGCAAGGAAATCTGGATCCAGGCAGCCTACAACCCGATCGTTGACGGCAAGGGCAAGGTCTATAAGGTCGTGAAGCTTGCGACGGATGTGACCGAGCGCATGGGCGCAGTCGGGATGCTCGCCAAAGCATTGAAAAACCTGGCCGATGGCGACCTGACTCAGAAACTCGACAATCCCTTCGTTCCAACCATGGAAAAGGTGCGCCACGACTTCAACGACGCCGTGGGCAAGTTGCGGTCAGCGATGCATTCCGTTGGTTCCAATGCGCAGGCGATTGCCGCAGGCTCGACGGAAATCCGCTCCGCGGCCGACGATCTGTCGAAACGAACAGAACAGCAGGCCGCCTCTGTCGAGGAGACAGCCGCAGCACTTGAGGAAATCACTACCACCGTCGCGGATTCCAGCCGCAGGGCGGAGGAGGCCGGTCATCTGGTTGCCGCGACACGCGCCAATGCGGAGCGGTCCGGAGCCGTGGTGCGCAATGCCATTACGGCGATGGGGGAAATCGAGACCTCGTCACGGGAAATCTCCAACATTATCGGCGTCATCGATGATATCGCCTTCCAGACCAACCTCTTGGCGCTGAATGCGGGAGTGGAGGCAGCGCGCGCCGGTGATGCCGGCAAGGGCTTTGCTGTCGTTGCCCAGGAAGTGCGCGAACTGGCCCAGCGATCGGCCAAAGCCGCTAAGGAAATCAAGGCATTGATCAACACCTCGGGCGAACAGGTGAAAAGCGGTGTTTCGCTGGTCGGCGAAACCGGCAAGGCTCTTGAGGAAATCGTCAAGCAGGTCCAGGAGATCAACACCAACGTCGTCGCCATTGTCGAAGGCGCGCGGGAGCAGGCGACCGGGTTGAAGGAGATCAACCAGTCCGTGAATGCCATGGACCAGGGCACACAGCAGAATGCGGCGATGGTGGAACAATCGACGGCGGCAAGCCACAGTCTGGCCCGCGAAGCGGAGGCTCTGTTCTCGCTGCTTGGCCAGTTTCGGGTCGGCCAGCAGACGAACGCCCCGCGCGCGGTGGAGGCTGGACATTATTCCCGGCCGGTGGCTTCGCCGGCCCGCAAGATGGCAGGGCAGGTGATGCGCGCTTTTTCCGGGAATGCGGTGCCTACTCAGGAGAACTGGGAAGAGTTTTAACCCGTCTGGCATCGGTTGAAATAGGAACGGCGCCGCTGGTTGCGGCGCCGTTTTTCGTTGAGTTGCTCGACCGTCTATTCGGCGGCTTCAAGTCCGGGCAAGAGCGGCTGGGTATGCAGTTGCGTTACCGAGGCCGTTTCGTGAGGGACGGTTTGTCCGCTCTTCTTCAGCGGCCTGTTTCCGGTCATCGCACGCACTAGCGTGTAAAAGACCGGCGTCAGGAACAGACCGAACAGCGTCACGCCAATCATGCCGGAGAACACAGCGACCCCCATGGCATGGCGCATTTCAGCACCGGCACCAGTCGAGATGACGAGCGGTACGACACCCATGATGAAGGCCATCGAGGTCATCAGGATCGGGCGCAGGCGCAGGCGGCTGGCCTTGATGACGGCGTCGAACGGCGTCGCCCCCTCGAACTCCAGTTCCCGGGCGAACTCGACGATCAGAATGGCATTCTTGGCTGACAACCCGACCAGCACGATCAGACCGATCTGGGTGAAGACGTTGTTGTCGCCTGCCGTCAGCCAGACCCCGCCCAGTGCCGCCAGAAGCGCCATCGGAATGATCATGATGATCGACAACGGCAGCGTCAGGCTTTCGTACTGGGCTGCCAGCACCAGGAAGACCAGCAGGATCGACAGCGGGAAGATCAGGATACCGGTATTGCCGGCAATGATCTCCTGATAGGTCAATTCCGTCCATTCGAAGGTCACGCCTGCAGGCAGTGTTTCTGCCGCAATGCGCTCAACAGCGGCGCGGGCCTGGCCGGATGAATAGCCGGGTGCCGTATTGCCGTTGATGTCGGCCGAGAGGAAGCCATTGTAGCGCATGGCGCGTTCCGGGCCGGCGCTTGAGGTGACGTTCAGGACTGCCGACAGCGGGATCATTTCACCGGAGCTGGAGCGGACTTCCAGCTTGCCGATGTCTTCAGCCTGAGCGCGGTAGTCGGCATCGGCCTGAACACGCACGGAATAGGTTCGTCCGAACTTGTTGAAGTCGTTGACATAGACCGAGCCGAGATAGATCTGCAGCGTGTTGAAGATTTCCGTCAGCGGAACGTTCAGCTGGCGGGCCTTGGCCCGATCGACGTCAGCATAAAGCTGCGGAACATTGACCTGGTAGCTGGAGAACATGCCGACCAGTTCGGGCGTCACGTAAGCCTTGGCCATGAAACCCTTCACGGCAGCATCGAGTGCCTCGTAGCCAAGCCCGGCCTTGTCTTCCAGCTGAAGCTTGAAACCACCGATGGCACCAAGACCCTGGACAGGTGGCGGCGGGAAGATGGCGCTGAAGGATTCCTGGATGACGCTGAGTTCCTGGTTCAGCCGCCCGGCAATCGCGCCGGCCGAGAGGTCAGGCGTGGTGCGTTCCTCGAAAGGCTTCAGCGAGAGGAAGACGATGCCGGCATTGGAGGAGTTGGTGAAGCCGTTGATCGACAGGCCTGGGAAGGCGATGGCGCTTTCGACGCCGGGAACCTTCAAGGAGATGTCGCTGATGCGGCGGATGACCTCTTCCGTGCGGTCGAGTGAAGCACCGTCCGGCAGCTGGGTGAAGCCGACCAGATACTGCTTGTCCTGCGGCGGGACGAAACCGGGAGGCACGGCCTTGAAGAAGAACACGGTGGCGCCGACGAGCAGGAGATAAACGCCCATCATCAGGGTCTTGCGTGAGATCACGCCCCGGACGCCGGAGCTATAGGCCCGCGAGCCGCGCGAAAACACGGCATTGAAGCCCCGGAAGAACCAGCCGAACAGGAAGTCCATTACCCGGGTCAACCGGTCCTTCGGCGCATCATGGCCACGCAGAAGCAGGGCAGCAAGCGCCGGGGACAGCGTCAGCGAGTTGAAGGCCGAGATGACGGTCGAAATGGCGATCGTCAGGGCGAACTGCTTGTAGAACTGGCCGGTCAGGCCGGAGATGAAGGCGAGCGGCACGAAGACGGCGACCAGCACCAGAGCGATCGCGATGATCGGGCCGGAGACTTCGGTCATTGCCTTGTAGGTCGCTTCGCGCGGCGAAAGGCCGTCCTCGATGTTGCGCTCGACGTTCTCGACGACGACGATCGCGTCATCGACGACGATGCCGATGGCCAAAACGAGGCCGAACAGGCTGAGCGCGTTGATCGAGAAGCCGAGCATCTGCATCACGGCGAAGGTGCCGATGATCGAGACGGGAACCGCGATCAGCGGAATGATCGAGGCGCGCCACGTCTGCAGGAAGATGATGACGACGATGACGACCAGCGCAATGGCTTCAAGCAGCGTGTGGATGACGGCCTCGATCGAGGCGCGCACGAACTGCGTCGTGTCATAGACGATCTCGTAATCGACATCCTGCGGCATCGATGCCTTGATTTCCTCCATGGTCGTGCGGACCTGGTCGGCAATCTCGATTGCATTCGAACCAGGTGCCTGGAAGACGGGGATGGCGACTGCCTGCTTGTTGTTCAGCAACGAGCGCAGCGAATACTCGGCTGAGCCCAATTCGATGCGCGAGACATCGCGCAGGCGGGTGATCGCGCCGGTCGGGCTCGTCTTGATGATAATCTCGCCGAACTCTTCTTCGCTCTGCAGGCGTCCCTGTGCATTCACGGACAGTTGCAGATCTACGCCTTGGGAATTTGGCGACGAGCCGATCACGCCGGCTGCGGCCTGGACGTTCTGGGCACGGATTTCATTGACGATATCGGAGGCGGAGAGGCCCAGTTGGGCCATCTTCTGCGGATCCAGCCAGATGCGCATCGAATAGTCACCGGAGCCGAACAGCTGGACCTGGCCGACACCGTCGATACGGGCCAGCCTGTCCTTGACGTTGATCAGCGCATAATTGCGCAGATAGGTCATGTCGTAGCGGCCCTCGGGCGACGTCAGATGCACCACCATCATCAGGTCCGGAGAGCTTTTGATGGTGGTGATGCCAAGACGGCGGACTTCTTCCGGTAGCCGTGGCTCGGCCTGGCCGACGCGGTTCTGGACAAGCTGTTGCGCCTGATCGGGGTCTGTGCCGAGCTTGAAGGTGACAGTCAGTGTCATCAAGCCGTCAGTGGTCGCCTGGCTGCTCATGTAAAGCATGTCCTCGACGCCATTGATCGATTCCTCCAGCGGCGTCGCCACCGTTTCGGCAATGACTTTCGGGTTTGCGCCCGGATAGTTGGCGCGAACGACGATCTGTGGCGGCACGACATCGGGATATTCCGAGATCGGCAGGATCGTCATGGCGATCAGGCCGCCCAGGAAGATGATGAAAGACAGAACGCCCGCGAAAACCGGGCGATCGATAAAGAACCTGGAGATATTCATGGCGTGATCCGCCCTTGTGCTGAAATGCCGGAAAAGGCTTAGTTGGTTATCGAGGCTTGCTGCTGGGGATCGGCAGCCGGTTTCATGGAGACCATTTCAGGCGCGACGAGCGCGCCGGGACGGATGCGTTGCAAGCCGTTGACGACGATGCGCTCGTCAGCCTTCAATCCGGCCGTCACCACCCGCAGGCCATCGGATTTCATGCCGACGGTGATCTCGCGGTATTCCGTGGTGTTGTCCGGTTTGATGACCATGACGTATTTCTTGTTCTGGTCGGTGCCGATGGCGCGTTCATGGATGAGCACGGCGTCTTCGGACTTCGCCTGGCCCATGCTCAACCGTGCGAACTGTCCCGGCATCAGGGCGCCATTGGCATTGTCGAACACGGCGCGAACACGGATCGTGCCGCTCTGGGGATCAACGCTGTTATCGACCAACTGGAGCTTGCCGCTCACGCCCGGCAGGCCGGCGACATCCATGCGGACCGGCACACGGTCGATGAAGTTGCGGGCGTTCACGCCTTCCGGAAGCTCGGCAAGGATGCCTGAGACGATCCGCTCGTCGGCTTCGAAGCTGGCATAGATCGGGCTCAAGGAGACCAGACGGGTGAGGATCGGCGAGGAAGGGCCAGCAGCGATCAGGTTACCGGCGGTGATCTCGATCTTGCCGACGCGGCCGGTGATCGGGGCGCGGATTTCGGTGTAGCTGAGGTTGAGTGCCGCAGATTGCAGCACTGCGCGCGCCGCCTCAAGGTCGGCTTCGGCGCTGGCGAGGCCGTTCTGGCGCTGATCGACCTCGCTTTGCGAGACTGCGTTGGATGCCAGCAGCTGGGTGCCGCGCTTCAGTTCGACGCGGGCCAGCGAAGCGCGTGCTTCGGCTGCCGTCACGCTTGCCTGAGCTCTGGCGACCTCCGCCTGGAAGGGGGCGGGATCGATGGTGACGAGCAGGTCGCCCTTTTCTACGATCGCACCTTCCTGGAAGTGGACAGACTGGATGGCGCCAGCGACGCGGGAGCGCAGCTCGACGTGATCGACGGCTTCGAGGCGGCCTGAGAACTCGCTCCACTGTGTCACCGACTTGGCTTCCACGACCGCGACGGAGACAGGAATGGCGACGGGAGCTGTGGTCGAAGCATCGGCCGCGTTGCCGCTGCCTGCGGTGCTTCCCAGCAGGTCGAAATAGATCGTCGGCGTGATGGTGGCGACTGCAAGCACGAGGCCGGTGGTGAAAAGCTTGGTTCTGAAAGTTCCGAATGACATGGCGGTTATCCTGAATTTCTGCCCCGGGTGGTGGGCGGCCGGTCGTCCTTCGTGGGAGGCGGAGGATTTAGGCTAGGGTTGCATTGACGTTCAATACCGTTCGGTATAGAAATAAGTTCTGAAACCGATCACTGTCAATCGAATTATATACCGATCGGTATAAAAAAATTCGGGAGGGCCCACCCCATGGGACGGCCAAGAGAGTTTGATGTCGATGAAGCCTTGGAAACGGCGATGGAGCTGTTCTGGCGAAAGGGCTACGAAGGCACGTCTCTGACCGACTTGACCGAGGGCATGGGCATTACCAAGCCGAGCCTCTATGGGGTCTTCGGTAATAAGGAAGGCCTCTTCCTCAAGGCCCTGGAGCGTTACGAGCGCACCAAGATGAATTTCTTCCATGAGGCTCTGAGGGAGCCGAAGGCGCGTGTTGTCGCCGAGAAAATCCTGAGAGGCTTTGCCGATTCACAGACCGCGGAAACGGGTCCAAGTGGGTGTCTTGGCATCAATGGTGCGCTTGCCTGCAGTGAGGCGGCTGCCGAAATCCAGAAATGCCTCATCGAAAACCGCCAGCGCGGCGAGCGTGATCTGGGTAGCCGGTTTGAGCGCGCGGCGAAGGAGGGCGACCTGCCTGCCGGGCATGAGCCTTATGATCTTGCTCGCTATATCATGACCATTTCACAGGGGACCGCCATTCAAGCGGCATCCGGTGCGGATCGATCGGCGTTGTACCGCGTCATCGATATGGCGCTTCAGTTCTGGCCCGAAACCGTCGTCGCGCAGGGCTGAATCAATCGACCACCCAAGTTCCCTATACAACATAGGGAGTGTTTCGCGGGTTCAACTACTCGTCGCTCATCTTTCCGTTGCGTGATTCCAAGCGATACCGGTTGCCGGGATAAACCAGCCGCGCAAAGGACACGGCCCGCTTCGATGACCATGTGCGGCGGCGAATGAGCAGGCAGGGTTCGGTGCGCAGGATGACCAGCAGCTTGCATTCCCATGGCTGTGGCATGGCGGCTTCGACAATATGCTCGGACCCGCTCAAGGGGGCTTCTGCTGTCAAATAGGCATTGGGCGTTTGCGCCGTAAAGTCCTGTTCCAGGTAGCCTGGCGCCGCTTCGGGGTTGACGAAACGGTCTTCGATCTGGACCGGAACGCCGTTTTCGCTGTGGACGATCAGTGAATGAAACACCGGTGCGCCGATCGGTAGCCCGAGGGCATCGGCAACATCCGGCGCGGCAGTTTCCTGCGCCAAAACCACCACGGATGCCTGATGCGTATGGCCTCTCTCGTCGATCTCCTCGGCGATATTGCGGACTTCGAACAGTTCGGAGTAACCTTTGCGCTCAGCAACGAAAGAGCCGACCCCCTGGATGCGCACGAGTTCGCCCTCGCTCGCCAGTTCCCTCAAGGCACGGTTGGCCGTCATCTTGCTGACGCCGAGTTCCGCAACCAGTTCGTTCTCCGATGGCACCCGGTGTTTTGGCGGCCATTCGCCGCTCTGGATGCGGTCAAGGATCATCTGCTTGACGCCGGCATAAAGCGGCGAGCCGTCGTTGTCGCTGGCGTCCCATTTTAACGGAGCTTTCGGGGCATTGCTTCGTTTCATATGTTCATTCCCTGGGCGGAATTAATTTTGCATTCAAATGCGGCCGCGTACTTGCATACCATAAAAATTAGCATATGGTACCATATACAACATGGATGTTCAGAGGCATTTTTGCCGCGTTATCCATCAAGATATTTGTGAAGCCGGCGCAGATCGGCGGACGTTGTTGAAGATAAACCTCAGAGGAACGTGAACATGAACCTGTCAAAATTTCTGATGGCTGGTGCCGTCGCTTTTGCAACCCTTTCCGCTCCGTTGGCTCAAGCCAAGGACTGGAAGACTGTTACCATCACGCTTGAAGGCGCCTATGCGCCGTGGAACCTCACCAATCCGGACGGCACGCTCGGCGGCTTTGAACCGGAGCTAGCAAAATATCTGTGCGACCACATGAAGGTCGAGTGCACGCTGGTCGCTTCCGATTGGGACGGCATGATCCCGGCGCTCAATGCCGGTAAGTTCGACGTCATCATGGATGCTCTGTCGATCACCGAAGAGCGCAAGAAGATCATCGACTTCACCATCCCTTACGCCCACACGCACGCTGCTTTTGCGACCCTGAAGGACAGCCCGCTGGCCAATGCTGCCGGTACCGGAACGGTTATCAAGCTCGATCCGGGTGCAACCGGCGTCAAGGAAGTCGAGGCGATGAAGGCGGCGTTTGCCGGCAAGACCATCGGCATCCAGGCCGCGACCGTCTATTCCAAGTTCGTCTATGACAATTTCGGCGATATCGCCACGGTTCGCGAATACAAGACCGGCGCTGAGCGCGACCTCGATCTCGAGAGCGGCCGTATCGATCTGGTGTTCGACGACGCCGTCTATCTGATCTCGGCATTCGAGAAGGCCAATGGTTCGCTCGGCTTCACTGGTCCGGAAATCGGCGGAACGATCTTCGGCAGCGGCGAGGGGCTCGGTATCCGTCAGGCCGATACCGACCTGCGCGACATGTTCAACAAGGCGATCGAGGCGGCACTTGCCGACGGCACGATCAAGACCTTGTCGATGAAGTGGTTCAAGACCGACGTTACGCCCTGATTTCAGGTTTTCCCGCCGCTTGCTATTTTAGCGGCGGCGGGCACACTTGCTGCGGCAGGCCGTTTTCTCGGATGAGGTGCGGCCTTCCACATCCACTTGAAGATCGGGAAGCCGGCCTGGCCGGGAACGACGGGACGCCTGCGGCATGTCTTTACTTCAAATGATCGGATTTGGCCCCACCGGCTGGGGCGGACTGCTGCTTGTGGCAGCCCTGATGACGCTTGCCGTCACCGCCGTCGCGCTGTTGATCGGGGCAGTTTTGGGTACCCTGATTGCCTGGGCAAAACTATCCGGCAGCCGGTTCTTCCGGACCCTTGGCGGTATTTATACCACCGTTTTTCGCGGGGTTCCCGAGCTGTTGATCATCTATCTCGTCTATTTCGGCGGATCGAGCGCGATCACCGCCATCGGCACGGCCATGGGGTATGAGGGCTTTCTGGGGCTGCCATCGTTTGCGGCTGGCGCTCTTGCCGTCGGTATCATTTCCGGGGCCTATCAGGCCGAGGTGTATCGCGGCGCCTATCTGGCTATCCCCAAGGGGGAACTTGAGGCAGCGCAGGCCATCGGGATGAATCGCGGTTTGCGTTTCCGCCGTATCATTGGCCCGCAGGTATTTCGCTTCGCCATTCCGGGCATCGGTAATGTCTGGCAGCTCAGCCTCAAGGATTCCGCATTGGTCTCGGTCACCGGTCTTGCTGATCTGATGCGGACCAGCCAGGTTGCGGCCGGCTCCACCCGCCAGCACTTCCTATTCTTCATCGTCGGTGGCTGCCTCTACCTGATCCTGACGAGCCTCTCCGACCGCCTTTTCACCGGCGCCGAAAAGCGCGCCAGCCGCAGCATGCCCTCTGGCATCGGCCAGGCCTGACCGAGGAGACGCGCGATGGATTTCCCCTTCATGTTCGACACAATGAAAACGTTGCTGGCAGCATTGCCGACAACCTTGGCATTGTTTGCGCTCTCGGTCTTCTTTGGCGGCCTTCTGGCGCTTCTCATCGTCTGGATGCGCGTCAGCGGCAATGCGGTCGCCCGCAATTTCGCCAAGGGCTACATTTTCATCTTTCGCGGCTCGCCGCTGCTGATCCAGATGTTCCTGATCTTCTACGGCCTCGGCCAGTTCGGCTTCATCCGCTACAGTTTTCTGTGGCCGGCTTTGCGTGAACCTTTCGTTTGTGCGGTGCTGTCCCTGGCGCTCTGCACGGCGGGCTACTCGGCGGAAATCTTCCGCTTCGGGCTGCGCGCCATTCCATCCAAGGAGATCGAGGCGGCGCGCTCGATCGGCATGTCCGGCTTTCTTTTGACCCGCCGTATCCTCGCCCCAATCGCTTTCCGCCATGCGCTTCCCGCCTATTCGACGGAAGTGGTGATGATGGTGAAATCAACGGCGCTCGCCAGTCTCGTCACCGTCTGGGAGGTGACCGGCGTTGCACAGCGGCTGATCTCGCAAACCTACCGCACGATGGAAGTCTTCCTTTGTGCCGCCGCCATCTACCTCATTCTCAACTTCATCATCCTGCAGGCGATGGCTTTGCTTGAGTATAAGCTGACGCCGCATCGGCGCGCTGCACCGCTATTTCCGGTGCCGCAACGATGAGCCCCGAGACCCCCAAACAGACTGGAACGACCATGGCAGGCACGACAAGGCTTTCCGTCCGCGACATCCGCAAGAGCTTCGGTACGCATGAGGTTTTGCGCGGGATTTCGCTCGATGCCCGCGATGGCGATGTCATTTCTCTTCTCGGTGCCAGCGGCTCGGGTAAATCAACCTTCCTGCGCTGCATCAACCTTCTGGAGATCGCCGATCATGGCGAGATTTCGGTCGATGGCGAATTGATCCAGATGGCTCAGCGCGGTGGCAAGAATTACCCTTCCGACCGCCGGCAGGTGGATCGCATCCGCTCCGAACTCGGCATGGTGTTCCAGTCGTTCAATCTCTGGTCCCATATGACCATCCTTGAGAATGTGATCGAAGGGCCGGTTCACGTTCTGAAACGTCCGCGTGCCGAGTGCATCGCCGAGGCCGAGGCCCTCCTGGAGAAAGTGGGGATTGCCGAAAAGCGCCACGCCTATCCGGCGCACCTGTCCGGTGGTCAGCAGCAGCGTGCGGCGATCGCCCGCTCGCTGGCGATGAAGCCGAAAGTCATGCTGTTCGATGAACCGACCTCGGCACTGGATCCGGAACTGGTCGGCGAAGTGCTGCGTGTCATGCGCTCGCTGGCGGAAGAGGGCATGACCATGCTGGTCGTCACCCACGAAATGAGCTTTGCCTGCAACGTTTCCAACCGGGTTATCTTCATGAAATCCGGCGAGATCGACAGCGATGGTGCGCCGGACGAATTGTTCGGTTCGGGTGGTTCGCCAAGCTTCCGCCAGTTCATCGGCAATTTTGGGGGCTGATCGTGCAGGATATCGTGCTTGAGAGCGCGCTCGACTGGCGCGCCGTAGCGGCGGTTGCCAGTGGCGCAACGCTTACTCTTTCCGATGCGGCCAGACAGCGGGTTGAGACGGCAAGCCACATTGTCTCGGCGATCGTTGAAAGCGGCGTACGGGCCTATGGTGTCAATACCGGCGTTGGTGCTCTTGCTGATACGGTCGTTGACCGTCCTTCTCAAAGCCGCTTGTCGCGCAATATTATCCTCAGTCACGCCTGTGGCGTCGGCCCACGACTGGAAGCGCGGGAAGTCCGCGCGATCATCGCAGCCCAGATCGCCAATTTTTCACACGGCCATTCCGGTGTGCGCCCGGCGATCGTTGAACTGCTGCAAACCTTTCTGCGCGAAGACTGCATTCCCGAAGTGCCATCCAAAGGGTCGGCCGGATATCTCAGCCACAATGCGCATATCGCACTGGTGCTGATCGGCGAGGGCAAGGCCCGGTTGAAGGGTAACATGGTGACCGGTGCCGAGGCGTTGAAGACGCTTGGCGTTGCGCCACTTGTTTTGCAGGCGAAGGAAGGCCTGAGCCTCGTCAATGGCACGGCCTGCTCCGTGGGGCTTGGAGCGGTCGCCTTACAGCGGGCGGAGCAGCTGCTGGATTGGGCCGACTCCATTGCCGCACTGACGATCGAAGCGCTTGGCTGCCAGATGGCAGCCTTTGACGCGGATGTGCTCGCGCTTCGCAAGTCTGCGGGGATCGAGAAGGTCGGCAGGACCTTGCGCGAGCGGCTGGCCGGGAGCGGATTGATCGAGGCCGCGCAAGGCGTGCGCACACAGGACGCCCTCAGCCTGCGTTCCGTTCCGCATGCCCATGGTGCCGGGTGGGACGTGTTCGATTTTGCGAGTGCCGTCGTCAATCAGGAACTGGCCTCCGTCACCGACAATCCCGCTGTCTCCGGCACGCCGGAAGCACCGGTGGTCTCCTCCGAGGCCCATGCCGTCGCCCCGGCGCTTGGCCAGGCTCTGGATAGCCTCGCCATCGCTATTGCCCAGATTTCGATGATGAGCGAGCGCCGGATCGACCGTCTCGTCAATCCGCTGGTCAGCGGCCTGCCTGCGTTTCTGGCTGCGGACCCGGGTGCTGGTTCCGGCTTCATGATCGCGCAATATACGGCAGCTGCGCTTGCGGCGGAAAACCGGCGTCTTGGCGCGCCCGCCAGCCTTGATGGCGGCATTACGTCGGCACTGCAGGAGGATTTTCTCGGACATCCGACGGCCGCCGCCAACAAGCTTCTTGCTGTCATCGACAACGCTGAACAGATCTTCGGAATCGAGTTTGCCGCCGCCGCACAGGCGCAGGACTTCAAAACGGGCGTTGCGTCGAGAGCAGCGGGGACCGATCTACTCTATCGCCATATCCGTGCGGATGTGCCAACCTATGCCGACGACCGGCCGCTCGGCTGGGATTTGGAAAAGGCCCGCGATCTCCTGCGCAGACCGCTGCCTCCACACACCTGAAATTCCCGGAAGGATACTGCCATGACCGCCCATTTCGACGTTGCTGTTGTCGGCCTTGGCGCCATGGGGAGTGCCGCCATTGCGCATCTGGCCGCGCGCGGCGTCAAGGCAATCGGCATCGATGCCTACTATCCGGCCCATGCGCTGAGTTCGTCGCATGGCGATAGCCGTTTGATCCGGCTCGGCTATTTCGAGGATCCATCCTATGTGCCATTGCTGCAGCGCGCCTATGCCAATTGGCGGGCTCTGGAAGCACGGTTGCGCGAAGATATCCTGACGATCACCGGCGTGCTGCAGATTGGCAAGCCTGACAGCAAGATCGTCAGCGGCACCAGGAAGAGCTGCGCGCTACACAACCTGCCGCTGGAAACGCTGGATCCAAACGAGATGCGCAGCCGTTTTCCGGTGTTTTCGCTGGATGCTGACGAGATCGCATTGCTCGACCCGCAGGGCGGCTATCTGCGGCCTGAAGCGGCGGTCATGGGTCATCTCAAGCTGGCCGCCGCCGATGGGGCGGCTTTGCATTTCGGCGAGAAGGTGACCGCGATCGAGCCGGGCGAGAGTGGCGTAATCATCGTATCTGAGACCGGACGTTATCATGCCAGCAAGGTGATCATCGCGACCGGCTCGTGGATTGGCGAGCTGGTGCCGGCGTTGCGCGATCATGCGGTGCCGATCAAGCAGGTGGTCTCCTGGTACCAGCCAACGGACGGTTTCGTCACGATGCCGCAGCGCATGCCGGTGTTCATTCGCGACGAGGGAGAGAATGGCTCGTTCTTCGGCTTTCCGGCGATCGGCGTCGACGGTGTCAAAGTGGGCCGTCATGCGCATTTCCGCGAGCCGATCGATCCGAACCAGCCCAATCCGCCCGTCAATGACAGGGATACGGATCTGCTCGACAGCTTTATCAAGCGCCGTCTACCAACTGCGGCCGGCTTGCGCGTGCGCTCCACCACCTGCCGCTATACGATGCTGCCGAGTGAGGATTTCCTGCTCGACCTGATGCCGGGTGACAAACGCATCGTCGTGGCGTCACCCTGCTCCGGGCACGGGTTCAAGTTCACCAGCGTCGTCGGCGAAATCCTGGCTGATCTGGCTCTGGATGGCGGCACCGATCTGCCGATTGGAGCGTTTTCGTTCGCGGCAATGGACCGATTTCTGGCAGCGCGGGCTGCATGAGCATGACCTACACACTTCAGCCGGTACGAGAGACTTTCTTTAATCTGCCAGCCGCGAGCGACGCCCAAGCGGGATCGGTCGCGATTTTTGGTGCTGTTCATGGAACGGCTTATCCCCGCAGTATTCCCGATAAGCCTGGTATATCAGCGCCGGATGCTGTCCGCAGGGCGATCACTGAAGCGTCCGTGCATGTCGATCATTGGGATTTCGATTTCGATGGGCCTTTGCTGAACGATGGCGCGCTGGATGTCGTGGACCTGGGTGATGTCGTTACGCACTATGATGATAATGCGGGTAATCGCGCCGCGATTGAAGCGGCAACCCGGTACATCCGGGCAGCCGGTGCTATTCCGCTTCTCATCGGTGGCGATGATTCCGCCGCCATCCCCTTCATGCGCGGTTTCTCGGATGCCGAAACGCTGCATATCCTGCAGATCGACGCGCATATCGACTGGCGCGACCGGATCGGCGACGAGCCGCTTGGTTATTCCAGCACGATGCGGCGCGCCTCCGAGCTTCCGTTCGTGCGTTCCATGACCCAGGTCGGTCTTCGCGCTGTCGGCAGTGCGCGCCGCGAAGAAGTCGAGACGGCGAAACGCTGGGGTTCGCGGTTGGTTACGGTGCGTCAGGTTCGGGCAAACGGCGTTGTGGAGATCGCCGACGCCATTCCGCGTGATGGTGCATTGCTCATCCATATCGATGTCGATGCGCTGGACCCGTCGATCTGCCCAGGCGTCAACGCAATGTCACCCGGAGGTCTATGGCTTGAGGAAGTTACCGATCTCATCGCCTCGGCAATGACGGGCCGCACACTCGCTGGCTTTTCGATCGTCGAGTTTCAACCGAAGGCCGATGTCAACGGAATGACCGCGACTGTGGTCGGCCGGTTGATTTGCCATGTGCTAGGCAATCTGGCCCGCAAGAATGGCCGTTAAACGGAGCTGATGCGGACCAGATAAGCTTCAACGGGCATATCCGAACTGATGCGGCAAGGGCCTTCGATGATGGCACAGTCGAGCCGGGTCAGTTCCTCGGCGTGCTCACCGCTGTCGATCCGCAGATTGCCAAGCGACAGAAGCATCGTTACGCCGCCTTCGGCATCGAGAGGATGGTCGCCTTCAAACACGCGCCGCTCAACCTGGTGCGCCCAGCGGTCCCGCCGGGTCATCACGTTGAGATCGACGATCGTGCCAGATACCAGCCGTGCCGAGGTTGCTGTATCGGCCGGAAATGCGAGTGGTTCGGACGCTCGGGTCAATACGACTGGCTTTCGACCGGCAATATCCAGTTCCATACCTTCGCCCTCAAGGATCGACAGGGTGCGGTCTATACCGGCAAACACTGAAAACGGGCCATCGCTGGCAACTGTTGCCATGCTGACCCGCCAGCCGAACGCAGACAGATCGGCTCCCAGCGGGAAAATAGCGATCTCGACGGTCTCACCGCCACCGTTTTTCCACGGCATGCGGCGATGATTGGTGGCCTTCAGCACGTGAAGTTGGCTGGGAAAGGATGTCTGTTCGTCGCGCATTGTAAACCCCTACGGCGTGAACTAAGTTTAGTGGACTAAGTCCGAAGGAAGGCGATGATGGAAACGGTCAATATTCACGAGGCAAAGACGCATTTGTCACGCTTGATGGAGAAAGTGTCGAAGGGCGAGTCCTTCATCATTGCCAAGGCCGGCAAGCCGATTGGAAAGCTCGTGCCACTGGATGAAACCGAAATGCCGAAAAAACGCCGGATCGGTTTCATGAAGGGTGAAATCATCGTGCCTGATAATTTCGATAGGATGATGGCCGATGAAATCGAAGAGATGTTTTACGGCAATCCCGACAAGTTCAAAGATCGATGAGATTTCTCCTCGATACACATATCCTGATCTGGGCGGCGGGCGATATCGATCTGCTGCCAACTGACGTCAGGCTACTCATCGAAGATACGAGCAATGAGCTTCTGTTCAGCCCGGCCAGCATCTGGGAAACAGCGATCAAGCACGGCCTGGCACGTGATGACTTCCGCACCGATCCTTTCGTTCTGCGTTATCGTCTTCTCGAAAATGGATACATCGAATTGCCGATCAACAGCGAACACGCAATCGCAATTGCCGGGTTGCCGTTGCTTCACAAGGACCCCTTCGATCGCATCCTGATTGCTCAGGCGATTATCGAAGGGGTTCCTCTCATATCGGTTGACGATATGGTCCTGCGCTATCCCGGGCTTCCGAAATATCAGCTGACCTAAAACCTCAGTTGCCGAGAATACCCGGCAGTCGCAGGCCCTTTTCCTTGGCGCAGTCGATGGCGATGTCGTAGCCCGCGTCGGCGTGGCGCATGACGCCGGTTGCCGGGTCGTTCCAGAGTACGCGCTCGAGGCGGCGGGCGGCGTCGTCAGAGCCGTCGGCGCAGATGACCACGCCCGAGTGCTGCGAAAAGCCCATGCCGACGCCGCCGCCATGATGCAGCGACACCCAGGTGGCGCCGGATGCGGTGTTGAGCAGCGCGTTCAGGAGCGGCCAGTCGGAAACGGCGTCCGAACCGTCCTTCATCGCTTCCGTTTCGCGGTTCGGCGAGGCAACGGAGCCTGAATCGAGATGGTCGCGGCCGATTACGACCGGAGCCGAAAGCTCGCCATTCTTGACCATTTCATTGAACGCGAGGCCGAGGCGGTGGCGGTCACCGAGGCCGACCCAGCAAATGCGCGCCGGCAGGCCCTGGAAAGCGATGCGCTCGGCGGCCATGTCGAGCCAGTTGTGCAGGTGCTTGTTGCCCGGCGTCAGTTCCTTCACCTTGGCATCGGTCTTGCGGATATCCTCCGGATCACCCGACAGGGCTGCCCAGCGGAACGGGCCGATGCCGCGGCAAAACAGCGGACGGATATAGGCCGGCACAAAACCCGGGAAGGCGAAGGCGTTTTCCAGACCCTCGTCCTTGGCGACCTGGCGGATATTGTTGCCATAGTCGAAGGTCGGGATACCCATGTCCTGGAAGGCGATCATTGCTTCGACATGTTCGCGCATCGAGGCGCGGGCAGCCTTTTCGACGGCCTTCGGATCGCTTTCGCGCTTTTCCTTCCACTCTCCCATCGTCCAGCCCTTTGGCAGATAGCCGTTGACCGGATCGTGAGCCGAGGTCTGGTCGGTGACCATGTCGGGACGGATGCCGCGGCGGACCATTTCCGGTAGGATTTCGGCGGTGTTGCCAAGCAAGCCGACGGACTTCACTTCGCCGTTCTTGGTCCAGCGATTGATCATCTCCATCGCTTCATCGAGCGTTTCGGCTTTTTCGTCGACATAGCGGGTGCGCAGGCGGAAATCGATCGAATCCGGGTTGCATTCGATAGCAAGGCAGCAGGCACCAGCCATGACGGCGGCGAGCGGCTGGGCGCCACCCATGCCGCCGAGACCACCCGTCAGCACCCATTTTCCCTTGAGATTGTCGCCGTAATGCTGGCGGCCGGCCTCGACGAAGGTTTCGTAGGTACCCTGAACGATGCCCTGCGTGCCGATATAGATCCACGAGCCGGCTGTCATCTGGCCGTACATGGCGAGACCCTTCTTATCCAGCTCGTTGAAGTGATCCCAGGTTGCCCAATGCGGCACCAGGTTGGAGTTGGCGATCAGGACGCGCGGCGCATCCTTGTGGGTACGGAACACGCCGACCGGCTTGCCCGATTGTACCATCAGGGTTTCGTCTTCGTTGAGATCGCTCAGCGTTTCGACGATCTTGTCGAAATCCGCCCAGGTGCGTGCGGCGCGGCCGATGCCGCCATAGACAACCAGTTCATGCGGGTTCTCGGCGACTTCCGGGTCGAGATTGTTCATCAGCATGCGAAGCGGTGCTTCGGTCATCCAGGATTTTGCCGTCAGTTCGGTGCCACGGGCGGCGCGGACGTCGCGGATATTGTGACGAGGATTGGTCATTTTGTTCCCCTTTTGGTGTGTGCCAATGTCAGCGCCGTTGTTTCGATGCGCGTGAGAATCTCTTTGAGGTGAATGCGAAGCTTGGCTGCCTTGGTCTTGTCATAGGCAAAGGGCGGGGCTTCGGTGCTCAGATGCGTCGACTGTGCCAACTCCATCTGGATCGTGTGAACGCCGTTTTCCTGATCACTATAATGACGGGTCGTCCATCCGCCCTTGAAGCGGCCGTTGAGGATGCTGGTATAGCCGTCGGCGTTCAGAACGACATCGACAGTAGCATCCTGAATGGCCGGATCGCAGGTCTTGCTCATATCGGTGCCGACGTTGAAATCGGGCAATGTGCCTTCAAACAGGAACGGGATATCCGACCGGATCGAATGGCAGTCATAGAGCACGGCGATGCCGTGGATCGCCTTCACCCGCTCGATCTCGGCCAAGAGTGCCGCATGATAGGGCGCGTGGAAATCGGTGAGGCGGGCGGCGATATCGGCTTCGGCCGGCTCTTCGCCGTCCTTCCAAATCGGAACGCCATCGAAATCCGTTTCGGGAACGAGACCGGTGGTGTTCTGGCCGGGATAGAGGCTGACGCCTTCCGGATCGCGATTGGCGTCAATAACGTAGCGATGAAAGGTGGCCCGCACCGTCGTCACATCCGGCAGCAGACCATCATAGAGATGGTGAATATGCCAATCGGTATCGGTCAGCAACCTTCCGGTATCGTTCAGCCGCTCCCAGATGGCCGGCGGAACATCAGTGCCGGTGTGAGGGAAACCGAGAATGATCGGTGATGTGCCCTGTTTGACTTCGAAGACGCTCACGTCAGGCCCCCAGAACCGGAAGAATGCCGGTAGATACCGCGGCGTTCAGTGCGCCCGTGGCAATGAGGTCGCTGGCTGCCTTGAGGTCGGTTGCCATGTAGCGATCGACGTCCAGCGTCGGGACAACCTTGCGGATTGCCCCGATGGCGTCGGTCAGTTCCGGGCTGGTGACGAGGGGGGCACGGAAGTCGATGCCCTGTGCGGCGGTCAGTGCCTCGATGCCGATGATGGCGAAAAGGTTGTCGGTCATTTGTAGCAGGCGGCGGGCACCGTGGCAGGCCATGGAGACATGGTCTTCCTGGTTGGCCGAGGTCGGCGTCGAATCGACCGAGGCCGGATGCGACATCTGCTTGTTTTCAGACATCAGGGCTGCCGAGGTGACTTCGGCAATCATCAGGCCGGAATTGAGGCCTGGCTTCTTGGCGAGGAACGCCGGCAGGCCGTAGGAGAGGGCGGGATCGACCAGAAGGGCGATGCGGCGCTGCGAAATGGCGCCGATTTCGCAGATGGCAAGGGCGATCTGGTCGGCGGCGAAGGCGACCGGCTCGGCATGGAAGTTGCCGCCGGAAACGACGGAATTGTCCGAGAGTACCAGCGGATTGTCGGTGACGGCGTTGGCTTCGATTTCGAGCGTGCGGGCAACCGAGCGCAGGAGATCAAGGCAAGCGCCGTCGACCTGCGGCTGGCAGCGGATGCAATAGGGATCCTGTACGCGCTCATCGCCTTCGATATGGCTTTCGCGGATGACCGAGCCCTTGAGCAGGCCGCGCAGGGCCGCAGCGGCGTCGATCTGGCCTTTGTGGCCGCGCAGCGTATGGATATCCGGATGGAACGGTGCCGACGAGCCCATGGCGGCGTCGGTGGAAAGTGCACCGGTGATCAAAGCGGACTGGGCGGCGCGATGGGCGCGGAACAGGCCGGCGAGCGCCAGTGCTGTCGACGTCTGGGTGCCGTTGATCAGCGCCAGACCTTCCTTGGCGGCAAGGACGACCGGCGTCAGGCCGGCACGCTCAAGCGCGGTGCGGCCGTCCAGTTGTTCGCCGTTGAAGAAGGCTTCGCCTTCGCCCATCATCACCGCTGCCATATGGGCGAGTGGCGCCAGATCGCCGGAAGCGCCGACGGAGCCCTTTTCCGGGATGACCGGGATGACGCCCTTTTCGAGCATGCCTTCGATCAGCCGGACGAGTTCGAGCCGGACGCCAGACGCGCCGCGGCCGAGCGAAACGAGCTTCAGCGCCATAATCAGGCGGACGACGTTTTCAGCCAGCGGCTGACCGACACCGCAGCAATGCGACAGGATCAGATTGCGCTGCAGGGTGGCGACATCGGCGGCATCGATCTTGATCGATGCGAGTTTACCGAAGCCGGTATTGATACCGTAGACCGGCGCGTTGCCAGCGGCGATCTCGGCGATGCGGGCGGCGGCCTTCTCGATGCCCTTGTCGAAGGATGGATCGAGACGGGCGGGTTCGCCGGTCCAGTAGATGGTTTCGAGGGTCGAAAGCGGGACGGAGCCCGGTTGCAGAATAAGGGTCATGTGCAGTCCTCACCAATGCACGGGTCTCCCAACCGCGTGCTTTAAAATCAATGTCCGTTGCGGACGCGCGCATGCAGCGGGTTGAAGCCCATGCGATAGACGAGTTCGGCCGGTCGCTCGATATTCCAGATGGCAAAATCGGCCCATTTTCCGGGTTCCAGCGTCCCCACTTCGTCGACGAGGCCGAGCGCTCTTGCTGCTTCGCGGGTCACGCCGGCGATGCACTCGGTGACTGTCATGCCAAACAATGTTGCCGCCATGTTCATCGTCAAAAGCAGCGAGGTCAGCGGCGAGGTGCCGGGATTGTTATCGGTGGCGATTGCCATGGCGACGCCCGCTTTGCGGAAAAGATCAATTGGCGGCTTCTTGGTTTCGCGGATAAAGTAGTACGCGCCGGGCAGAATGACAGCGACGGTGCCGCTTTTTGCCATCGCCTCTGCGCCAGCTTCATCGGTGTATTCAAGATGATCGGCCGACAGCGCACCATACTCGGCCGCAAGTGCTGCGCCATGCAGGTTGGAGAGCTGATCGGCGTGCAGCTTGACCGGCAGGCCGTGGGCCTTGGCTGCATCGAAGACCAGCCGCATCTCATCGGTCGAGAAGGCGATGCCTTCGCAGAAGCCATCGACCGCATCGGCCAGACCCTCGGCTGCAATGGCCGGCAGCATTTCGCCAACGACCTTGGCCACGTAACCGGCCTTGTCGCCCTTGAATTCCGGCGGCAACGCATGTGCACCAAGAAAGGTGGTGCGAACAGCCACGTCGCGTTCTTCACCAAGACGGCGCGCGGCGCGTAGCGCCTTGGCTTCGTTTTCGAGATCGAGACCGTAGCCGGATTTGATTTCGACGGTGGTCACACCTTCAGCCATCAAGGCGTCGAGACGGGGAAGCGACTGGGCGACAAGCTCATCTTCGCTCGCTTTACGTAGCGACCGGACCGAGGACACGATGCCGCCACCGGCACGGGCGACTTCTTCATAGGTTGCGCCTGCAAGCCGCATCTCGAATTCGTTGGCGCGGTCACCGGCGTGAACCAGATGTGTGTGGCAGTCGATCAGGCCCGGTGTAATCCAGCGGCCGCCACAATCGATGATCTCGGCGGCGTTTTCGATCGGGAAAGGCAGTTCTGCCGCGTTGCCGGCAAAAAGGATGCGGCCGTCCTGAACCGCAATGACGCCGTCTTCGACAAGGCCAAGGCCCGGCAAGGAAGGGTTGAGCGTCGCAAGCCGTGCGTTTCGCCAGAGGCGATCACAGGTGGTTGGCCGGGGGCTGTCTGGCGGCGATTTTATGGAAGACATCGTTTTCTAGCCTTTCCTTTTCGTGTCATTATGTATAGACATAAAGAAAATGAGCGCAAGTGGTTTTTTTTGAACAACGCAGTCAGGAAGGGATGAGGCCTTGGCCAGCATTCATGCGAAATCGGCTTTGACGCCGTCGGGATGGCAGAAGGATGTACGGCTGACGATCGAGGGCGGCCAGATTGCTACGATCGAGGCGGACACCGCGGTGCGAACGGGTGATGAGCGGCACGATATCCTGGTACCCGGCATGCCGAACCTGCACAGCCACGCTTTCCAGCGCGGCATGGCGGGCCTCGCTGAAACTCGTGGCCCCGGCGCCGACAGCTTCTGGAGCTGGCGCAATGTCATGTACCGGTTTGCGCTGACGATGACGCCGGATCATGCTGAAGCGGTTGCCAGTCAGCTCTATATGGAAATGCTGGAAGCGGGCTTCTCGCGCGTCGGCGAGTTCCATTATCTGCATCATGATATCGATGGGCATGCCTATGCCGACATTTCCGAAATGGCGCAACGGATCGCTGCGGCGGCCTCATGGACAGGAATTGGCCTCACGCTGCTTCCGGTTTTCTATGCCCATTCGACCTTTGGCGGCGCAGCACCGAATGAAGGTCAGCGCCGGTTCATCAATACGGTCGAGAGCTTCGAGCGGTTGCTCGATGGCTGCCGTTCCGCCGTCAAGGGATTGCCGGATGGCCGGGTCGGTGTCGCGCCGCATTCGCTGCGGGCCGTGACGCCAGATGAGCTTTCGGCCGTTGTGGCGATGGCGAAAGATGGTCCGATCCATATTCACGTGGCTGAACAGGTCAAGGAAGTCGAGGACTGCATCGCATGGTCCGGTGCGCGGCCGGTCGAATGGTTGCTCGACAATGCCGGGCTCGATGGCCGCTGGTGCCTGATCCATGCCACTCACATGACCGACGACGAGACCCGCCGGATGGCTAAGAGCAAGGCGATTGCCGGCCTTTGCCCGATCACGGAGGCCAATCTCGGCGACGGCACCTTCAATGCGGTCGTGTTCGGTGAGGCGGGCGGCAAATTCGGCATCGGTTCGGATTCAAACGTGCTGATCGGCCTGCCGGACGAACTGCGCCAGCTGGAATATTCGCAGCGTCTGGCGCATCGCTCCCGCAATGTTCTGGCGGCCCCCGGCCAGTCGACCGGCCGTGCCTTGTTTGATGGTGGTGTCGACGGTGGTGGGATTGCGCTGGCCGGGAAGGCCGGGATCGCTACCGGCAATGCCGCGGATTTCGTCAGCCTGCGGGCGCCGGATGGCGATCTCACGGAGGATGCGGCTCTGGATTCCTGGCTGTTTGCCAACGGCACGAAACCTGAAACTGTCTGGGTGGCAGGCCGGAAGCAGGTCGAAGGCGGGCGTCACCACAAGCGGGATGAAATATCGGCGAAATTCCGTGCCGCCATGCGTGAACTGTTGGCCTGAGCGGCGGGGTTCGCTACCACGTCTTTCCAGGCAAGCGGCGATACACAGTTTCTGCTAGTACCGAACCGGATGTGCGGAAGGTGAGACCTTGGTGAAATTGCAGGATATCGATCAGGCTGTTGATGGGCCGCTTGCCGAAAGTGCAGGCGACCTGTCTCTGCATCAGCGTATCCTCGGCGATATCGAGGATCGCATTCTCTCGGGTGAATGGCAGCCGGGCTTCCGCATTCCGTTCGAAGTGGATCTGGCCGAGCAATACAAATGTTCGCGGATGACCGTGAACAAGGCGCTGACGCAGCTGGCAAAGACCGGCTTGATCGAGCGGCGGCGTAAGTCGGGGAGTTATGTCACCCAGCCACGGGCGCAATCGGCCGTATTGGAAATTCGCGACATCAAGCTGGAGGTCCAGTCGCTTGGGCTAGCCTATGACTACCGGTTGCTGAGCAAGACCCGGCGCCGCAGCACGGCTGACGATAAAAACAGGCTCGACCTCGATGCCACGGCTTCGATTCTGGAGATAAACTGTACGCATTTCGGAGGCGCGAGGCCATTTTGCTTCGAGCAGCGCCTGATCAATCTGACGGCGGTACCGGATGCGGCGGCGGAGAGCTTTGAGGTTGAAGCTCCGGGGCCGTGGCTCCTGAACCGTGTCCCCTGGAGTGCGGCCGAACATACGATCCGGGCCATCGCGGCCGATGAGACGATTGCGGCGGCCTTGGCAATCCCCAGTGGAACACCGTGTTTGACGGTCGAGCGGCGGACATGGAGCAACGGCTCCTATGTCACCCACGTACGCCTCATCTATCCGGGCGAACGCCACGCGCTGATTGCCAACTTTACGCCATCGCAGCCGAAATAGAAAAGGGCGGCGCCAGATCGCCAGCGCCGCCCTTATCAATCATCCTTACTTCTTCGGCTTTGCGCCAGAGAGCTTGGGTACTTCCTTGGATGTCGTTGCGGCGAAAGGGGTGGCTGCCTTGGCTGCAACCTTGTCCTTCTTCGGCTTCCTGACTTCCTTGTTGCTTTTTACTTGTCCTTTGGCCATGGCGCTATCCTCCTGCAAAAATCAAAATCCGCGAATGGAATGCACGGCAGGCCGCCTGCGTCTCACTTCACGAACACGACAAGCATGGACGATGCTTTGCGCTGAGACAATCGGAAAATTGGACGGAAAGTGCTGCTTTACGAGACAGTTGCTCTAACGTGCCGTTTTTGCATCCACGCCGAATTCAAGGCCCATCTCGATGAGTTCATCCCAGAGGCTTTCGGCGAAGCCGCGCAGCACAAGAAGCTCGAAGCTTTCCGGTCCCGTCCGGGAAATGAGTGCCGAAATATGACCGATCAGGGTCATTGCCGAATGGCCAACCGGGAAATTCGACACGGCGAGATCGACCGCTGTTCCCTTGGCAAGCACCGCCTCCACCGGCGTGCCACTGATGCCGATCCGGACGCGACCGTGGCCTTGATCGGAAATGGACGCCTTGCCATCCAGGACCGGTGTCTTGCCGAAAATCTCCGCCGCCGAAAGAGGCGCGTCACCGATGACGAACCATTGTCCAGGACCATACGGGCGCACGGCATACGTGCTGCCGTCGCCAATCCGGGGAATGAGCCCTGTCAGATCACCGCTGCCGCGCGTGGCCAGAACATGCAGAACATGTCCTTCCGGCAAGGCTGTCATCGTAATCCGCCCGTTGGAGGATGGTGCGCCAAACGAGCCGGACTTGGCGTTGGCGAGGGCAGGGCGATGGAGGAGCGCAAAATCAGCCATGGAGCTTTCCGTTTTCCGGATCAAAGAAAACCGGGCTGCACAGCACGGCCTTGGTGTATTCGTTTTTGAGGTCGTTCCAGACGGTGACATGTTCGCCGTGACGCGTGGGGCCATGTTTGACCAGAGCCAGGCCGATGGTCGAGCCAAGATTCGGCGAGTAGCAGCTGGAGGAAACATAACCCTGATCGTTGTCGAGCGACGGAACGGCGCCGTCCGACAGGATATGGGAGCCCGTCTTGAAGGTTGTCGCCGGATCGAGCGGCTTGACGCCGACGAGCGAGAGCCGGTCATCCGCGGTCATGCCTTCGCGTGACAGCATCGCCTTGCCGATGAAGTCCGGCTTGGTTGTGGAGACCATCTTGGCAAAGCCGAGATCGGAGGGAATGACGGTGCCGTTGATTTCGGAATGGGTGACATGGCCCTTCTCTATGCGCATGACGCCGAGTGCCTCGACCCCATAGGGGCAGATGCCGTGCGGCGCGCCTGCTTCCATGATGGCATCGGCGACCGCTTCGCCATAGCCGGCAGGAACCGCCAGTTCGTAGGCCAGTTCGCCGGAGAAGGAAATGCGGAACAGGCGGCCGGTCAGCTTGCCGCCGCAGAGTGACACCTCCTTGGCGCCTAGGAATGGGAAGGCTGCATCGGAAATATCCTCATCCACCAGTGTCTGCAGGATCAGGCGAGACTTTGGCCCGGCAACGGCAATCTGCGCCCATTGATCGGTCGAAGACGAGAACTGGACGTCGAGATCGGGCCATAGCGCCTGGGCGCAGAATTCCAGATGGTTCATGACTCCGGCCGCATAGGCCGTGGTCGTCGTCATGAAGAAATGGGTTTCGCTCAGCCGGCTGGTCGTGCCGTCGTCGTAGATCATGCCATCCTCGCGCAACATCAGGCCGTAACGCGCCTTGCTGACCGGCAGCTTAAGGAAAGCGTTGCAATAGACCCGATTGAGGAATTCTGCTGCGTCCTTGCCGAAGATTTCGATTTTGCCGAGGGTCGAGACATCGCAGATGCCCGCATTCTTACGAACATTCAGCACTTCGCGATCGACGCTCTCGCGCCAAGTCGTTTCGCCTGATTTCGGGAACCAGGAGGAGCGATACCAGAGGCCGGTTTCGACGAAGACCGCGCCGTTCTTTTTGGCCCAATCGTGCAGTGGCGATTTGCGCACCGGCTGGAAGTGCTTGCCCTTGGAAGCGCCGGTCAGCGCACCGAAGGAGAGCGGCGTATAGAAAGGGCGGAAGGTCGTCGTGCCGACATCGGCGGGCGATACCTTGCGCGCTTCGGCGAGAATGCCGATGGCGTTGATGTTCGACAGCTTGCCCTGATCGGTCGCCATGCCGTTGGTGGTGTAGCGCTTGGCAAGCTCGACATGGCCATAGCCTTCGTTGACGGCCAGGCCGAGATCCTTGAGGTGGACGTCGTTCTGGTAATCGACGAATGCCTTGCCCTTCGATCCGTGGATGCGCCAGAGCGGTTTCGAAATGGTTGCCGTGTCGGCTGCCGCGGCGAAAGCGGCCGTTGCATTCGAGAAGCCGAGTGTCTGCAGGACAGACACCGCTTTACCGGCGCCGTCTGCAAGGCAGGCTTCGACACTGCCGATGCCTGCGGCGGCCCCGGCGATGGTCAGGCCCTCCTGCTTCTCCGGTGCAAGAAATGCGGCTTTGGCATCCGACCAGACCGGCTTTGCACCGCGATGGCAGGCAAGATGGATGATGGGGCTCCAGCCGCCGGACATGCCGAGCGCGTCTGCCTCGATGGTTTCGGTCCGGCCGTTGTTGAGGACGGTCACGTCCTTGAGGTTCTTGCCGCCATTGGCATCGACCACAGTGCCTGCGAGAATACGTGCCTTGCCGGACCAGGTGCGTGCCGCATCCGGGCGGCTATCGACAATGGCCGCGACATCGAGGCCGGCCGCTTCCAGATCGGCAGCGGTCGCGTAACCGGAGGCATCGTTGGTAAAGAGGACCGTGCTTTTTCCGGGTGCGATGGCTTGGCGATTGAGATAGGAGCGCATAGCGCCCGCCATCATGACGCCGGGAATATCGTTGCCGCCGAATACTAGCGGCCGTTCTTCAGCGCCGGAGGCGAGGATTGCCTCTCTGGCGGCGATACGCCAGATGCGCTCGACTGGCCGGTTCGGGTCCACCGTGGCCGTGTTTTTCTGCACGCTTTCGACGGCGCCGAAGACATTGCCATCGTACCAGCCAAACACGGTCGTGCGGGAGAAAATACGGACATTGGGCAGGTCCGCCAGTTCGGCAAGCGTCTTTGTCAGCAGATCGGTCGCAGATTTTCCGCCGACCGGCGCCGTTTCGGAAAGCAGCGAACCGCCCGGCTCAAAACCTTCGTCGGCAAGGATGACGCGGGCACCGGCGCGGCCAGCCGTCAGCGCAGCGGCCAACCCCGCAGGGCCGGCGCCAATGACCAGTAGGTCGCAATGCGCCCAGCATTTTTCGTAGGTGTCGGGATCGGGCTGATAGGTGGCGCGGCCAAGGCCCGCGGCCTTGCGGATGATCGGCTCATAGACCTTTTCCCAGAACGCTGCCGGCCACATGAAGGTCTTGTAATAGAACCCGGCACCGAGGAAGGGCGAGAGCAGGCTGTTGACGGCGCCAAGATCGAAATCGACCGAAGGCCAGCGGTTCTGGCTTTTCGCCGTCAGGCCGCGATAGAGCTCGACGAGCGTGGCGCGGGTATTGGCTTCGGTGCGTCCGCCTTCGCCGATCGTCACCAGGGCATTCGGCTCGGCGGCACCCGCGGTCAGGATACCGCGTGGACGGTGATACTTGAAGCTGCGGCCAACGAGCTGGCGGCCATTGGCCAGCAACGCCGAGGCCAGCGTGTCACCAGCAAAACCCTGCATCGGTTTGCCGTCGAAGGTGAAATCGAGTGGCTTGGCGCGGTCGATGCGGCCGCCTTTGGGGAGACGATAGGAACTCATGCGGTCTCTCCCGGAGCACTGGCATCGGTAATGGCATAGACAATGTGGGTCATCGTATCGCGCTCGACCACAAGCCAGCGGCGGCAGCCGGAGGTGTGATGCCAATATTCCTTGTGACGGCCGCGCGGATTGTCGCGCAGGTAGACATAGGCATACCAGGCATCCTCGCCGGCATCGGGTGCCGGGCGGACGATTGCGGCGTCACCCTTGACGGTGAATTCTTCCTTGGGGCGCGGCCCGCAATGGGGGCAGGCGATCAGGCTGGCCATGTGAAGTCCTCAATGCAGATTGGGTTGCGAGCCGACGCCCTTTTCATCGATCATCCGGCCGCGTGCGAACCGGTCGAGCCGGAAGGCGCGTCCTGTTTCATGCGGCTCGTTCCTGGCGATCAGATGGGCGTAGCAGAAGCCGGAGGCGGGCGTGGCCTTAAAGCCGCCGTAACACCAGCCGGCGTTCAGATAGAGATTGTCGATATGCGTGCGGTCGATGATCGGCGAGCCGTCCATGCTCATGTCCATCACGCCACCCCAGGAGCGCAGAACCCGGACACGCGACAGGGCCGGGATCATCGCAACACCGGCTTCGGCGACATGTTCCACTGTCGCGAGATTGCCGCGCTGGGCATAGGAATTGTAGCCATCGATATCGCCACCGAAGACCAGGCCGCCTTTGTCAGACTGGGAGACGTAGAAATGCCCCGCACCGAAGGTGACGACATTGTCGATAAAGGGCTTCAGCCCTTCCGAGACGAAGGCCTGCAGCACGTGGCTTTCGATCGGTAGCTTCATGTCGACCATATCAGCGACGGTGGTGGAGTTGCCGGCGGCAGCCAACGCCAGCTTGCCGCAACCGATAAAGCCCTGACTGGTCTCGACGCCCACGACGCGGCCGTTTTCGCGGCGGATGCCGGTGACTTCGCAATTCTGGATAATATCGACGCCGCGCATATCAGCGCCACGGGCATAGCCCCAGGCAACGGCGTCATGGCGCACGGTGCCGCCGCGCTTCTGCATCAAGGCACCCTGGATCGGGAAGCGGGCATTGTCGAAATCGAGGAAGGGCAGCATCTGGCGCACGGCGTTTCGATCGAGCAGGTCGGCATCGACGCCGTGCAGCCGCATCGCATTACCGCGCCGCGTATAGGCATCGCGCTGGGCGTCGGAATGATAAAGGTTCAGCACGCCGCGCTGCGAGACCATGGCGTTGAAATTGAAATCCTGCTCCAGCCCCTCCCAGAGCTTCATCGACAGTTCGTAAAACGGGTTGTTGCCCTGCAGCAGATAGTTGGAGCGGATGATCGTGGTGTTGCGGCCGACATTGCCGGAGCCGATATAGCCTTTTTCCAGCACGGCCACATTGGTGACGCCGAACTCCTTGGCGAGGTAATAGGCCGTCGCAAGGCCATGTCCGCCACCGCCGATGATAACAACGTCATAATGGTTCTTCGGAACCGGACTGCGCCATGCTGGCCTCCAGCCTTTGTTGCCGCGCAGGGCATTCAGAAAAACGGAAAAGGCAGAGTAGCGCATGGCAAATGAATCCCGGTGAACCGCGCCGATCATGACAGGATTGCATTTGGGTACTTGCAGTAAAGAGACGTTTTCAGTCATAATTCGGACATGGCACCAGATGACCTGAAAAACGTTCAAAAGGTCGGCTTTATCCTCGTTCCGGGATTTGCCCTGATGTCCTATGCCTCGGCGGTCGAGCCGCTGCGTGCCGCAAACCTTTTGGCCGGCCGGGATATTTATGCGCTTTCGGCGCATGTTGCTGAAGGCAGCGCCGGCATGACCTCATCGGGCATTCCGGTTCCTGCAACGCTCCTGCCGTCACGGGGTTCGGGTTTCCATACTGTCTTTGTCTGCGCGGGCGGTACACCGGTTGACTGGGATGTGCCACCGGTGCTGGCCTGCCTGCGCCAGCTTGCCCGCGACGGCGTGCGCATCGGCGGGATTTCCGGCGGTCCATACCTGATGGCAGAAGCCGGCTTGCTGGAGGATCGGGATTTTACGATCCACTGGGAGCATGCCCCCGCATTGATGGAGGCCTTTCCGGCGCTTGCGCCACGTCAGGCGCGGTATGTGCTTGACGGCAACCGTATCACCTGCGGCGGCGGCGTAGCGCCGCTCGACATGATGCATGCACTCATCGCGGAGCGCATGGGATCGGATTTCGCCCGCCGGGTCAGCGACTGGTATCTGCACACCCACGTGGAAAGCTCCGGCGCGCCGCAGCGGGCATCGCTGGCAGAGCGCTACCGTGTCAATCACCCGGGTTTGCTCGCAGTGCTTGAAAAGATGGAAGCGACAATCGAGGCCCCGCTCGATCGCCAGACCATGGCGGCTTTGGCGGGCCTGTCGCCGCGTCATCTTGACCGGTTGTTCTCGAGCCAGATGGGATCGTCCTTTCTTCTGGAATACCGCAAGCTACGGCTCGATCATGCCCGCCGCCTGCTGCAACAGAGCCCGCTTTCGATCTCGGAAATCGCTTTTGCGACCGGATTTTCCAGCGCCGGTCATTTTTCCCGCAGCTACCGCGCCGCGTTCGGCGAGCCACCGCGATCCCAGAGGCAAATTAGTGGTACCGCAGTCCGTTGAGCGATATTCTTCCGGGTTGAGAAAATTTCACTCTCAGGATAGATTGATTGACTTGCAAGCAGGGGGCGAAACCGCATGGCGAAAAAGCAGCCAGTCACCGATATTGGCCGGATCACAGACGACGAGCATCCGGCTCTGAAGGCTGCTTTTCTGCAGGATCCGCACGCGCTGCGTGAGCCGAAGGAAAACAACCTCGAAATCGCGATCGGCCACGAGGTTCGCGCTTTCCGCAAGAAACTCGGCATCACCGTGACCGACCTTGCGACCGCCACCGGCATTTCGCTTGGCATGCTGTCGAAGATCGAGAATGGCAATATCTCGCCGTCGCTGACTACGCTGCAATCTCTTTCGCGGGCGCTTGGCGTCCCGGTCACCGCTTTCTTCCGCCGTTATGAGGAACCGCGCAACGCGGTGTTCGTCAAGGCCGGCGAAGGTGTCGAACTGGAGCGCCGGGGTACGCGGGCGGGGCATCAGTACAATCTGCTCGGTCATATCGACAACAACACAGCCGGCGTAGTGGTCGAGCCCTATCTGATCACGCTGACGGCAGATTCCGATACGTTCCCGGCTTTCCAGCATGAAGGCATGGAGTTTCTCTACATGCTGGTCGGTGAAGTGGTCTATCGCCATGGCGACCGGCTTTTTACCATGCAGCCCGGCGATAGCTTGTTTTTCGACGCCGACGCCCGCCACGGGCCGGAGGAGCTGGTGAAGTTGCCGATCCGCTATCTGTCGATCATTTCCTATCCGCAGACGCGCAGCAATATCTAAGCCTTTCATACTCAAAAATATTGCCTGATAAGAAAATAACTTTCTTCTCAGTTGAAATTCAAAACGGCAGCTGATATCCATCTTTTCATCAACGAAACGAAGGATTGTCCCCATGTGCGGAATTGTCGGATTGTTTTTGAAGGACAAGAGTCTGGAGCCGCAATTGGGTGCCATGCTGTCCGATATGCTGGTCACCATGACCGACCGCGGACCGGATAGCGCGGGCATCGCCATTTACGGATCGCCCTCCAAGGGCCGGGCCAAAATCACTGTTCAATCATCGGACCCGAAGCAGGATTTCGCCGGTCTCGAGGCGCTGCTGAAGCCTGTCGATTCAAGTGTATCGGTAGAGCTGAAAAGCACCCATGCGGTCATCGAAACCGACGCAGACAAGGCTTCGGCCGTGCGCGATCTGCTTTCCCAGGAACGGACCGGTATCCGTGTCATGGGCTCGGGCGACAGCGTCGAGATCTACAAGGAAGTTGGCCTGCCGAAGGACGTCGTTTCCCGCTTCGGCATTCGCCAGATGGGCGGCACGCACGGGATCGGCCACACCCGCATGGCAACGGAATCGGCTGTGACCACGCTCGGCGCGCATCCGTTTTCGACCGGCGCCGATCAGTGCCTGGTGCATAACGGTTCGCTTTCCAATCACAACAACCTGCGCCGCGAGCTGGTGCGCGAAGGCATGACCTTCGAGACCCAGAACGACACGGAAGTCGCTGCGGCCTACCTGACGGCGGAAATGGCCAAGGGCAAGGATCTGGGGCAGGCGCTGACCAGTGCGCTTGATGACCTCGACGGGTTCTTCACCTTCGTTGTCGGCACCAAGTCCGGCTTCGGCGTGGTGCGCGACCCGATCGCCTGCAAACCGGCCGTGATGGCGGAAACCGACCAGTACATTGCTTTCGGTTCCGAATATCGGGCGCTCGTCAACCTGCCGGGTATTGAAGACGCCCGTGTCTGGGAGCCGGAACCCGCCACCGTTTACTTCTGGGATCATGAGAAGGCGGCGTAAACATGGACCTCAGCGTTAAACGAGAAAGTCTGGAAACGATGCGCGTATTCGACCTTGCCAAAATGCCGTTGCGCGACCTGAACAGCGCCCTGCATGCGATTGCCCCCGGCACTAATGATACGAACTTCGAAGTCGTCAACCCGCGCGGCAGCCATGCCGTCGCAGTCGGCATCGATCAGCCGGTGACGGTCGAGGTTCGAGGTAGCGTTGGTTACTATTGTGCCGGCATGAACGACGGCGGTTCTGTCACTGTTCACGGTTCAGCAGGCCCGGGTGTTGCTGAGAACATGATGTCGGGCACGGTTGTCATCGAAGGCGATGCCAGCCAGTATGCCGGGGCGACAGGCCGCGGCGGTCTGCTGGTCATCAAGGGCAATGCAGCATCGCGCTGCGGTATCTCGATGAAGGGCATCGATATCGTCGTCCAGGGCAATATCGGCCATATGTCGGCGTTCATGGGCCAGTCCGGTCATCTGGTGGTGCTCGGCAATGCGGGTGATGCGCTGGGAGATTCGCTCTATGAGGCCAAGCTGTTCGTGCGCGGTGAGGTCAAGAGCCTTGGCGCCGACTGCATTCAGAAGGAGCTGCGCCCCGAGCATATCGAGAAGCTTGCTGAGCTGCTGGACAAGGCAGGCATTACCGACGTCAAGCCGCAGGAGTTCAAGCGCTATGGCTCCGCCCGTACGCTCTACAATTTCAACATCGATAACGCTGACGCGTACTAAGGCAGGGAACCCTACATGAGCTATCACAACCCCTATACCCCGCCGCGCAAGTCAGCGACTTTCGACGATTACACACTCGCGGAAATCCGCCGCGCGGCAGCCACGGGCATTTATGATATTCGTGGCGCCGGGACCAAGCGCAAGGTTCCGCATTTCGACGACCTCCTGTTCCTTGGTGCTTCGATCTCTCGCTATCCGCTCGAAGGTTACCGCGAGAAATGCGACACGTCCGTCGTGCTCGGTGCGCGTCATGCCAAGAAGCCGATCGTCCTGAAAACCCCGATCACCATTGCCGGCATGAGCTTCGGGGCGCTTTCGGGCAATGCCAAGGAAGCGCTTGGCCGTGGGGCGACGATCGCCGGAACATCGACGACCACTGGTGACGGTGGCATGACCGACGAGGAGCGTGGCCATTCACAGACGCTGGTCTACCAGTATCTGCCATCGCGCTATGGTATGAACCCGAAGGACCTGCGCCGTGCCGATGCGATCGAGATCGTTGTCGGCCAGGGCGCCAAGCCCGGCGGTGGCGGCATGCTGCTCGGCCAGAAGATTTCCGATCGTGTCGCCAATATGCGCAACCTGCCCAAGGGCATTGACCAGCGTTCGGCCTGCCGTCATCCGGACTGGACCGGCCCGGACGATCTCGAAATCAAGATCATGGAACTGCGCGAAATCACCGATTGGGAAAAGCCGATCTATGTGAAGGTCGGTGGTGCGCGTCCTTATTACGATACTGCTCTTGCGGTGAAGGCCGGTGCCGACGTCGTCGTGCTCGATGGCATGCAGGGCGGCACGGCGGCTACGCAGGACGTGTTCATCGAGAATGTCGGCATGCCAATCCTTGCCTGCATCCGCCCGGCCGTTCAGGCGCTTCAGGATCTCGGCATGCACCGCAAGGTTCAACTGATCGTCTCGGGCGGTATCCGTTCCGGCGCAGACGTCGCCAAAGCCCTGGCGCTCGGCGCTGACGCGGTCGCGATCGGTACGGCTGCACTCGTTGCCATCGGCGATAATGATCCACACTGGGAAGCGGAATATCAGAAGCTCGGAACGACGGCCGGTGCCTATGACGACTGGCACGAAGGCAAGGATCCCGCCGGCATCACGACGCAGGACCCGGAGCTTTCCAAGCGCCTCGATCCGGTCGCGGCCGGGCGCCGTCTCGCCAATTACCTCAAGGTGATGACGCTGGAGGCCCAGACGATCGCGCGGGCCTGCGGCAAGAACCATCTGCACAATCTGGAGCCGGAGGATCTTGTCGCACTGACGCTCGAGGCATCGGCCATGGCGCAGGTGCCGTTGGCCGGTACCAGCTGGATCCCAGGCAAGGGAGGCTTCTGACCCAAACATACCTTCGGCCGTTGCCCGATCTTAAAAGTCAGGCAGCGGCCTTTTTACGAAAAAGTGTCTGAATAATCCAAAGGGGAACGCAGTGACACTCGATCTTGCCAGCTTTGCCAAAGACCGTGGCATCAAATATTTCATGATCAGTTATACCGACCTGTTCGGTGGCCAGCGGGCGAAGCTCGTCCCGGCCGAGGCGATTGCCGACATGCAGAAGAATGGTGCGGGTTTTGCCGGGTTTGCCACCTGGCTCGACCTTACGCCCGCCCACCCAGACCTGTTTGCGCTTCCCGATCCGTCCTCGGTCATCCAGCTCCCCTGGAAGAAGGATGTGGCCTGGGTCGCCGCCGATTGCGTCATGGAAGACCAGCCGGTGGACCAGGCACCGCGCGTCATGCTGAAACGCCTGATCGCTGAAGCGGCCAAGGAGGGCCTTCGCGTCAAGACCGGCGTCGAGCCGGAATTCTTCCTGATCTCACCGGATGGCGGCAAGATTTCCGACGAGTTCGATAATGCCGAAAAGCCCTGCTACGACCAGCAGGCTATCATGCGCCGCTATGACGTGATCGCCGAAATCTGCGACTACATGCTCGAACTTGGCTGGAAGCCCTACCAGAACGACCATGAGGATGCGAACGGCCAGTTTGAAATGAACTGGGAATATGACGATGCTCTGCAGACTGCCGACAAGCATTCGTTCTTCAAGTTCATGGTCAAGACGATCGCCGAAAAACACGGCCTTCGCGCCACCTTCATGCCAAAGCCCTTCAAGGGGCTGACCGGCAACGGCTGCCACGCCCATATCTCCGTCTGGGATCTGGACGGCAAGACCAATGCCTTTGCCGACAAGGAAATGCCGTTCGGTCTGTCCGCCCAGGGAAGGACTTTCCTCGGTGGTATCATGAAGCACGCGTCGGCACTTGCTGCAGTGACCAATCCGACCGTCAACTCCTACAAGCGTATCAACGCGCCGCGCACGATTTCCGGTGCCACCTGGGCGCCGAATACGGTGACATGGACCGGCAACAACCGCACGCACATGGTCCGCGTTCCCGGTCCCGGCCGGTTCGAATTGCGTCTGCCGGATGGCGCGGTCAACCCGTATCTTCTGCAGGCGATCATCATCGCAGCGGGCTTGAACGGTATCCGGAAGAATGCCGATCCGGGCCGTCATTGGGACATCGACATGTACAAGGAAGGCCACACCGTTACCGGCGCACCGCTCCTGCCACTGAACCTGCTCGATGCACTCAGGGAATACGACAAGGACGAGGAGCTGAAGGCGGCGCTTGGCAAGAGTTTCTCCAGCGCCTACCTGAAGCTCAAGCATCAGGAGTGGAATGCCTACGCCTCGCATTTCACCGATTGGGAGCGGCAGACGACGCTCGATATCTGAGCCTCAGGCCAAGTTCCAAGATCAGAAGAGACGGCATGGCCTGTTCCTGCTATCCGATGTCGCGAAACGGATGGACGGGCAGGCCAGCGCCGCGCTAGCTTCCGTTCCACGATGCTGGGCCGGGAGGGCCAGCCAAGACCCAAACCGAGAGACTGAGACCGATGAAGAGCTACGTTCTGACCGTATCGTGCAAATCCACCCGTGGCATTGTCGCGGCGATTACCGGCTATCTGGCCGACGAAGGCTGTTACATCACCGACAGTTCGCAGTTCGACGACATGGAAACCGGCCTGTTCTTCATGCGGCTGACTTTCATCAGCCAGGAAGGCGCTGCGCTTGAGAAGCTGAAGACCGGGTTCGAGGCGGTGAAGACCCGGTTTGGCATGGAAGCCGATATCCGTGATTCCGAGCACCGGATGAAGGTGCTTTTGATGGTGTCGCGTTTCGGCCATTGCCTCAACGACCTGCTCTACCGCTGGAAGATCGGCGCTTTGCCGATCGACATCGTCGGCGTGGTCTCCAACCATTTCGATTACCAGAAGGTGGTCGTCAATCACGATATCCCGTTCCATCATATCCCGGTGACCAAGGCCAACAAGGCGCAGGCGGAAGCCCGGATGATGGACGTGGTCGAGCAGACCGGCACCGAGCTGATCGTGCTTGCCCGCTACATGCAGATCCTGTCGGATGCCATCTGCCAGAAGATGTCGGGGCAGATCATCAACATCCACCACTCGTTCCTGCCGTCCTTCAAGGGCGCCAACCCCTACAAGCAAGCCTATGAGCGCGGCGTGAAGCTGATTGGTGCGACGGCGCATTACGTCACCGCCGATCTCGACGAAGGCCCGATCATCGAGCAGGACATCGCCCGCATCACCCATGCGCAGTCGGCCGAGGACTATGTCTCGATCGGCCGCGATGTNCACCGCCGATCTCGACGAAGGCCCGATCATCGAGCAGGACATCGCCCGCATCACCCATGCGCAGTCGGCCGAGGACTATGTCTCGATCGGCCGCGATGTGGAGAGCCAGGTTCTGGCGCGCGCCGTGCACGCCCATATCCACCACCGTACCTTCATCAACGGCAACCGCACTGTCGTCTTCCCGGCAAGCCCGGGATCCTATGCCTCCGAGCGCATGGGGTGATCTTAGCCAGCTTGCCGTCGTTCTTCGCATCCCCGGACGCCCTATGCGTCCGGGGATGTTTCACATCTGGGGATGTGCCGTGCAACTCAAACGGGCGGCGCAATCTCAAGCGGGGAGCCATCTGAAAAGCGGCTGAATCGGAACGGCGCGGGATCAACGATCGGCGTGGTGCCCATGACGAGGTCGGCGGAGAGATGGCCGGCGCCTGGGCCGATGCCGAAGCCGTGGCCTGAAAATCCTGTCGCGATTGTCAGTCCCGGGATGGCTTCCAATGTCGAGATGATCGGCACGGCGTCCGGCGTCACATCGATCAGGCCAGCCCAGATCTGCTCCACCCTCGCATCGCGCAGCACCGGCAGCGCTTCCGTGGCGGCTTGCAGCGCGCGCAAGGCGGCCTTGCCATCCGGTTTCGGATCGAGAATCCGGTGATGTTCGAATGCGCCGGGCCGGTCGAGCGGGACGGCGGAAATTTCGAACAGTTCATTCCAGCTCTGTGCGCTCAGGCCGAGTTGTACTGCGTCCCCTTCGGCTTTTCTGGCAGGCTGGAAATCCCGGAATAAGGCAAAACTGTCCGGCACCAGCGCATGCATGTTGATACCGCCGTTGGCGATGGTGTAGCCACCGTCGAGGCGTTTGCGATAGGCATACGACGCGGTTGCGCCCGCGCCGTCCGGTCCACGGTTGACTGCGCTGGTGCGCAATACCGAGTTGCGCACTTTCAGTTGCGGCAGCCGGATGCCAAGTCCCTTGCAGAACAGCCGTGACCATGCACCGCCGGCAAGCACGGCGGCGGAGGTTTCGATGCGGCCCTTCTCTGTGATGACGGCGCTGATGCGGCCAGCACTTTTCTCGATGCCGCGCACGGCGCAGCTGGTCAGGATACGGGCACCGGCCCGGCGCGCGCCCGCCGCAATCGCAGGTACCGCCTTTTGCGGTTCGGCGCGGCCATCGCTTGGCGTGTAGAGCGCGCCTTTGTACCGTTGCCCGGCGCCCAGCATCACGGCAGCCGTTTCGTCGGGGCCGATCTGGCGCGTGTCGAGGCCGTGCGCTTGCGCCAGTTTCAACCAGGCGTCGCGATTGGCGACATCCGTCTCGGTCTCGGAGATATAGACAATCCCCGAACGGTGAAATCCGGTGTTGCCGCCAACGCGCGCATCCAGCCCATCCCAGATTTTCAGGGCCTCAATCGCCAGCGGAATTTCACGCCGGTCGCGGCCCATGACACGGACCCAGCCCCAGTTGCGGCTCGACTGTTCGCCCCCGAGTACGCCCTTTTCGCACAGCACGACATCGACGCCGCGTTCGGCCAGGAATAGCGCCGTGCTGACCCCGATAATGCCGCCGCCGATGATGATGACGTCTGCTTTCTTTGGCAGGGCGTGGTCGGTTTCACTGCGATCGAGAATGGGGCCGGGCATGGGCGAAGGTTCCGTGCGTCGAAGGAAGTTATCTCCGATGTGCACGGTATCTTGCCGTTGTTCAAGTCGCAAAGACTGGCCGCTTGCCGGTCCTGCGACGTGGCCTCAGGCGGGCAGTGAAAAAGCGTCGCTCTCACCCTCGACCAGGTCTTCCGGCCAGACCTTCCTGAGTTCCGCATCCGGATAGAAATGGCTAAAGGCCGGCATGGTCGCAAGGAGCGCTTCCGCCAGTGCGATCCCGAGATCGCGGCGCGATAGCGTGAAGCCGGTCAGGCTTGGCGAGAGGAAATGCGATTGCGGGCTCTGGCGGCCGATGATTGCGATATCGCGTCCAGGCTTGAGGCCGGCTTCGCTCATGCCACGATAGAAGCCTATGGCGATGGTTTCATTGACCAAAAGGATTGCGGTCGGCCGGTCCTTCATGGCCAGCAATTGCTGGGCGACATGATAGCCACCTGCCTCGTTCGGCTTCGAGTTGAAGACGAGATCAGGATCGAGCGTCAGTCCGTGTGCAGCAAGTGCCCGGGCGCTCTGATCGACGAAGAGATGACCGAGGTTGATATCATCATGCGGCCTTGTCACGGCGATCCGGCGATGACCCTTGGCCACCAGGCGGTCGATCGAGGTTTGCGCCATGCCTTCGAAATCGAGATCGAGCCAGGGCTGGCCGACATCCGTCAGGCTGCGTCCGAGCGTAACGAACGGAATCTTGCGTTTGGCGAGAAATTCGAAGCGTGGATCGTGCCGCTGCGTCGCCGACAGGATGAGGCCATCGGCAAAACCACGCGCGACGACGCGGCGGAGATAGTCGTCGGGGTCTTCTTCCGATGAGCAGAGCAGGGCAACCAGATCGAGATGGTGGCGGGCAAACACCGTTTGCACGCCGTCGAATACACTCATGAAGAACGTATCACCCTGGCCGGTGATCTCCGTGCCGGTCTGCATCATGAAGCCGATGATGTTGGTGGTGCCCTGGCGCAGGCTGCGGCCGGATTGATTGGGCACATAGCCGAGTTCTGCCGCTGCTTCGAGAACCTTGCGGCGTGTTTCCTCGTTGACGTCAGGGCGCCCGTTCAGCGCCCGCGAGACGGTGCCGATAGAAATATCCAGATGCTGTGCAAGCCTGCGTATGCCCGTCATTTCAGCTGCTTTCAACGCGTGATTTCGGTTGCCCAATGCTTCTCTATTGACACGTTTCAAAAATCGTTCATAGTTCCGTAAACGTTTACGGTGGCCGAAAAGGAGCGAAAACCGTAGACTTTAAGGAGGAGAAACCCATTTTGCGTGCAGTTCTGTGCGGGTGCGGAGCTATGGCCAAAGGCTGGCTCAAGGCGATCGCTGAAACCCCTGAAATTCGCTCGGCGGTTGAAGTCGTCGGGCTGGTCGACGTCAATCCGGTGGCAGCGAAAGCCCTGGCCGCCGAATTCGGATTGGCGGATGCGGTTATCGGTTCTGATCTCGGCGATGTCTTGCAAAAGACCTCCGCCGAAATCGTCTTCGATGTCGTCATTCCATCCGCCCGCCACGATGTGGTGGGAACGGCGCTCGCCCATGGCTGTCACGTGCTCAGCGAAAAGCCGATGGCAGCGTCGATTGAAGCGGGCCGTTCGTTGATTGCGCAAGCCGAGGCCGCAGGAAAGATTCACGCCATTGTCCAGAACCGCCGGTTCATCTCTGGTATTCGCCGCATCCGCCGTCTGGTGGAAAGCGGTGCGCTTGGCGAACTAACGGCGATCCATTGCGACTTCTTCATCGGCGCGCATTTCGGCGGGTTCCGCGAAGAGATGGACAATGTGCTGCTTCTCGACATGGCGATCCACACATTCGACGCCGCCCGTTTCGTGGCGGACAAGGTGCCGGTGGCGGTCTATTGCCATGAAAGCAATCCGCGCGGTTCCTGGTATGCGCATGGCGCGGCGGCCAACGCGATCTTCGAATTTTCCGATGACGTGACGTTTACCTATCGCGGCTCCTGGTGTGCGGAAGGGGCCAATACCAGCTGGGAAAGCCAGTGGCGGATTATTGGCACCAAGGGCACGCTGCTCTGGGATGGTGCGGACGAATTCAAGGCGGGCGTGATCGCGGGTTCGGAAGGTTTCTTCCGTCCAATCGAGGCTATCGACGTGCCGCAACCGGCAAACGAGGCGCAGACCCATGGCCATGCCAGCGTGATCGCCGACTTCCTCACCGCCATCCGAACCGGCGCCAAGCCGGAGACCGTCAGCAGCGACAATATCAACAGCCTTGCCATGGTGTTTGCGGCGATCGAGAGCGCCCGCACCCGGCAGCGCGTGACCCTATGAAGAACAGGACAGTTTGATGAGCAATCCGGCAAAATCCATCCGTATCGGCACCATGATCAGCGCATCCGCAGGCAAGGCGGCGGAGCGCATCGGCAAGGTGGCAGACTTGGGCTTCGAAAGCTTCGAGCCGTTCTTTTGGCAGACGACCAATGGCCAGAACCTCGCCGAACTTGGCAAGCGCTGCGTCGAGGCGATCGGCGATCGCGATATCACCATTTCGACACTCGGCATGTTCGGCAATCCGCTGGAAACCACCGACATCGACCGCGATACGCTGCAGGGCTGGAAGGACTGCATCGACAACGCCCACCATTTCGGCGCCACTTGCGTGGCGGGTTTCACCGGCCGTATCCGCAACAAACCGCTGACCGACAGCCTGCCGCGCTACAAGGAAGTCTGGAGCGAGCTTGCCAAGCGTGCCGCCGACAAGGGCGTCAAGATCGCGTTTGAGAATTGCGCCATGGATGGCAATTGGGCGACCGGCGACTGGAATATCGCCCACAATCCGGATGCCTGGGAACTGATGTTCAACGAGACACCGGATGATAATATCGGGCTCGAATGGGAGCCTTGCCACCAGATGGTCTATCTCATTGATCCGCTGCCGCAGATCCGCAAATGGGCGAAAAAGATCTTCCACGTGCATGGCAAGGACGCGACGATCCGCTGGGATGTCATTCGCGAGCACGGCATTTTCGGCAAGGAAAAATTCGTCTTCATGCGCACGCCGGGCTTTGGCGACACCAACTGGACGGATGTGATCTCGGAACTACGCCTTGCCGGCTGGTCGGGCTCGATCGACATCGAAGGCTGGCACGATCCGGTTTATCGCGATGCGCTGGAAATGACCGGCCAGGTGCACGGCCTCAATTATCTGAAGACATGCCGGGGCGGTGATTTCGTCACCGATCCCGCCTGATTGATCAGGCAGGCTTGAGAGAACTGACATGGACTGAAGAAGGCCGGCATGGAGGATGTCGGCCGACAGGATAACCACAAGGAGGAAATCATGGGTATCCGCAAATATGCAGTCATTGGTGCAATGGCGCTGGCAGGCGTCTCTATGTTCGGCCTTTCCGCCAAGGCGGAAGATGTGAAGCTCACCGTCTGGTCGCTTGACCGGGACATCCAACCGGCACCGCATCTGGTGGCCGATTTCAACAAGCTCAACAACGGTATCCAGATCGAATACCGCCAGATCCAGTTCGATGATGTGGTGAGCGAGGCGATGCGCGCCTATTCGACCGGCCAGGCGCCGGATATTATCGCCATCGACAATCCCGAGCATGCGCTGTTTTCGTCGCGCGGCGCCTTCCTTGATCTCACCGACATGATCTCGAAATCGACAGTGATCAAGCCGGAGAACTATTTCCCCGGCCCGCTGAAATCGGTTGAATGGGACGGCAAGTATTACGGCGTGCCGAAAGCGACGAACACGATCGCGCTCTACTACAACAAGGACATGTTCAAGGCGAAAGGGCTTGATCCGAACAAGCCGCCGCAGACCTGGGACGAGCTTGTCGAGGACGCACGCAAGCTGACCGACCCGGCGGCCAATGTTTATGGTCTGGCCTTCTCGGCTAAGGCCAACGAAGAAGGCACGTTCCAGTTCCTGCCCTGGGCGCAGATGGGCGGCGGTAGTTATGAAAACATCAATTCCGAAGGTGCCGTAAAGGCATTGACCGTCTGGAAGACGATCATGGACGAGAAGCTGGCTTCCCCGGATACGCTGACCCGCGGCCAGTGGGATTCGACCGGCACGTTCAACTCGGGCAATGCCGCCATGGCGATCTCCGGTCCGTGGGAACTCGACCGCATGTCGCAGGAAGCGAAATTCGACTGGGGCGTGACGCTGCTGCCGGTTCCGCAGGAAGGTGCAGAACGTTCGTCTGCCATGGGCGATTTCAACTGGGCGATCTTCGCCTCGACCAAGCATCCGGAGGAAGCCTTCAAGGCGCTCGAGTTTTTCGCCTCGCAGGATGACAAGATGTTCAAGAATTACGGCCAGCTTCCGGCCCGCTCCGATATCGCGATCCCGGCAACCGGCCAGGCGCTGAAGGATGCTGGACTGCAAGTGTTCCTCGAACAGCTGAAATACGCCAAGCCGCGCGGCCCGCATCCGGAATGGCCGAAGATCTCCAAGGCGATCCAGGATGCCATTCAGGCAGCGCTCACCGGCCAGTCGAGCCCGAAGGACGCGCTTGATCAGGCGGCCGATAAGATCAAGGCTGTGCTGGGCTGATTTGCTCCTCTTCTCCCCAGCGGGGAGAAGATGCCCAACGGGCAGATGAGGGGGATGAGGAGCGGCAGCGACGAATGCTTTCACGAAAGCCATAACCGAACGGCAGTGTGTGCCGCCCCCTCATCCGGCCCTTCGGGCCACCTTCTCCCCGTTGGGGAGAAGGTAAAAACGCCGATGGTTCGTACCATCATCATTTCCTCCCGGAAGGGGTTGTCTTTCGCGCCAATGCGCCAGACAGCCCCGTTCGGAGCATCGGAGGCCCCATGAAGAGGCTGCTTTCCAGCATCCGGGATGGCAACGGTTTCGATATCGTGCTCGTCGCCTTTCCGCTCGGTTTTCTGTTCCTGATGGCGGGTCTGCCGCTGCTCTACAATATCCTGATGAGCTTTCAGGAAGTCGATATGTTCAGCCTCGGCACGTTCCTGCGCCCCTTCGTCGGCTTCAAGAACTATCAGGATCTGTTTTCTCAACCGGAGACATGGCCGATCCTTGGCAATACCGCGATCTTCGTCACCGGTTCGATTGCCGGGCAATTCCTGATCGGCTTTGGGCTGGCGCTGTTCTTCTGGGTCAATTTCCCCGGGGCTTCCTGGCTGCGCGGCTTGTTTCTCGTGTCCTGGGTCATGCCGGGCCTCGTCGTCGGCGCCATCTGGAACTGGATCCTGTCGGGAGATTTCGGCGTGTTGAATTTCATGCTGCGGGAAACCGGCATCATCTCGGGCAACATTTTCTGGCGCTCCGATCCGAACTATTCGCTCTATGCGGTCATCATCGCCAATATCTGGCTGGGCACTGCCTTCAACATGATCCTATTATCCGTCGGGCTGGCCAGCATTCCCGGCGATCTCTATGAGGCTGCCGAACTCGACGGCGCCAATGCCTGGCAACGCTTCTGGACGATCACCCTGCCGATGATGCGCTCGACCATCGGCGCCATCGTTTCGCTTGGCCTGATCTTCACGCTGCAGCAATTCGACCTTTTTGCCGCCATCACCTCCGGCGGGCCGAACAATTCGTCCAACGTCACGCAATACTGGGCGTGGGACCTGTCCTTCCGGCAATATGACTTCGCCAAAGGAGCGACGATCTCCGTCATCATGATCGTCTTCGTGATGTTCGCCTCGGTCGTCTATGTCCGCTCCACACGTCATGAGGTGCGCGGATGAGTGATACCAATCGCAACCGCCTGATGCTGGTGATCGCCATCGTCATGGCAGCAATCTATCTGTTCCCGCTTTACTGGATGTTCATCACCGCTTTGAAAAGCGGTTCGGAGATGTTTGCGACGCCGCCGAGCTTTTGGCCGTCAGAGCCGCAATGGGCCACCTACGCCTTCGTCTGGGAAAGCCGGGGCATGGGACGCTATCTGTGGAACTCGCTGGTCATCGCCTTCGGCTCGGTCACCCTGATCACCGTGCTCGGTGTCGGCTGTGCCTATGTGCTGGCGCGGTACAGGAATGTCTGGGTCGATATCGGCCTGTTCCTGATCCTGATGCTGCAGGTGCTACCGGCGTCGCTGATGATCACGCCGATCTTCGTCGGTTTCTCGCAGCTGGGAATGCTGAATTATCCGCGCCTGGCGGTGATCATCGCCATTGCTGCCAAAAGCATGCCATTCTTTGTCGTACTGGTGCGCGCCACCTTCATGGCGGTGCCACAGGAGCTGGAAGAAGCAGCCCTTGTTGACGGCAATTCGCGGGTCGGCGCTTTCTTCAACATCGTTCTGCCGCTTGCACGCAACGGTATCCTTGTCAGCGCCATTTTGATCTTCATGCAGGCCTTCGGCGAGTTCGTCTATTCGAAATCGATCATCCAGGCGGTGGAACTGCAGCCCGCCAGCGTTGGCCTCAACTCGTTCATGGGACCGAACACCAATGAATGGAACAACATCATGGCCTATGCCACGATCTATGTGACCCCCATCCTCGCCATCTTCGTGCTGCTGCAGCGGCGCATCGTCTCCGGCCTTACTTCGGGAGCCATCAAATGACCAAGCAGATCGAGCTCTCGGGCGTCAATAAATATTACGGTGCCTTCCATGCACTAAAGAACATCGAACTCAGCATCGAGAAGGGCAGCTTCGTCGCGCTTGTCGGTCCGTCCGGCTGTGGCAAGTCCACGCTGTTGCGGTCGCTCGCCGGACTGGAAAGCATCTCGACGGGCGATCTGAAAATTGCCGGTGAGCTGATGAACAACGTGCCGCCGCGCAAGCGGGATATCGCCATGGTGTTCCAGTCCTATGCGCTTTATCCGCATATGACGGTGGAGCAGAACCTGACCTACAGTTTGCGCATTCGCGGTGTCCCCAAAGCGGAGGCCAAAAAGGCGGCGGAAGAAGTTGCGGCAACGACCGGGCTCTCCCAGCTTCTCGGCCGTTATCCGCGCGAGCTTTCCGGCGGCCAGCGCCAGCGTGTCGCCATGAGCCGGGCGATCATCCGCCACCCCAAGGCGTTTCTCTTCGACGAGCCGCTGTCCAACCTCGACGCCGCGCTGCGTGTCCACATGCGCAAGGAAATCCGCACCCTGCATGACCGGCTGGGCGCAACCTCCGTTTATGTGACGCATGACCAGATCGAAGCCATGACCATGGCCGATCATGTCGTGGTGATGAAGGATGGCGTCATCGAGCAGCAGGGCGCACCGCTCGAACTTTACGACCGGCCGGCCAACAAGTTTGTTGCCGGCTTCATCGGTTCGCCGGCGATGAATTTCGTGCCTGCTGTTGTCGGCGAGGATGGCCGTTCGCTGGCGGTCGATGTCGGCGAGAGGCAGACCATCACGCTCGACCGGCAGCTACAGCCGGGCCGCAGGGTGACGGCGGGATTGAGGCCTGAACATCTGCATTTCGTCGAGCCGGGGCAGGGTGTTTTCCGCCTGCCGGTCGGCATTGTCGAAAGCACCGGCTCGGCGACTTACATCACGACAGCCACTGCGACGGAGGTGACGATTGTTGAAACGGCGCGCAGACCGGTGAAAACCGGCGATATCATCGATGTGTCGATCCGTCCCGCCGATGTCCATGTGTTCGATGGCGAGACCGGATTGCGGGTATGAGGCAAGCCATTCCAGCGTGATGGCGGCGCTATACATCGGCAGGCCGGCGCGATAATCTCTCGCCGAGCAGCCAAGGTATGCAGAACCGCATGACACAGACAAAATCCAGCAGTCTCCACCCTGTTTTGCGGGTCGATTTTCCACATTCCGAACGGCTGGGGCGGGGCAAGATCGAACTGCTCGAGCATATCCGCGAGACCGGATCGATCTCCGCTGCGGGCCGGGCCATGGATATGTCCTACCGGCGGGCCTGGCTTTTGGTGAGCGCGCTCAACAGCATGTTCAGGCAAGAGGCGGTGGAATCGCAGCGTGGCGGAAAACAGGGCGGCGGTGCGGTTTTGACGCCTTTCGGTGACGAGCTGATCCGTCAGTTTCGAGCGATGGAGGAGAAGGCACAGGCGGCACTGGCATCGGAGCTGGCCTGGCTGCAGGACAATCTCAGCGCCAGCGCGCCGGCGATCAGAGATCCAGAGCCACGCTCTTGATGATCGCGTAAACCGGCTTGCCGGGATTGAGCCCGAGCATGTCGCGGGACAGCACCGTCACCGCCGAGATGATCGTCACACCATCGCAATCCAGCCGTACATCGACCATGCCCTGCGCCGGTTCGCCGATCTCGATGATCATGGCCTGCAGAATGTTGAGCGCACTCAGACCTTCTGGCCGGCTGGTTGCCAGCATGACGTCGCGGGCGGCAATCTGCAGCCGGACGTGTTTGCCAATGGGGGCATTCAGCTGCGGCACGCGGATTTCGACATTTCCGGACCTGATGACCGTGATCTGGTGTTCCATGTCCGTCGTCTCGACAGTGCCGTCGATGACAGCACGGGCCTCGCGGCGGTCGATGGTCGAGGAGGGCTGGCTGAGAATGGTTGCCGCATCGCCAGATGCGCTGATGCGGCCATTTTCCAGGATGATGACCTTTGTCGCCAGCCGGGCGACTTCTGCCACCGAGTGGCTGACATAGATGATCGGAATATCCGCTTCGTCGCGCAGCCGCTCCAGATAGGGTAAAATTTCCGCCTTGCGCTCCTCGTCGAGCGCAGCCATGGGCTCGTCCATCAGCAACAGGCGCGGGTTGGATAACAGCGCCCGGCCGATGGCGATGCGCTGTTTTTCGCCGCCGGAGAGATTGGCCGGCGCGCGGTCCAGCAGTGCGCCGACACCGAGCAGATCGACGATCCGGTTGAAATCCGCACCAACATGGCTGCGGCGGGCAAACCACCGGCCGTAGCCGAGATTGCGTCGCACGCTCAGGTGCGGAAACAGCCGTGCCTCCTGAAAGACGTAACCGAAGCGGCGCCTATGCGCGGGCACGAAAATCTGGTTGTCACCGTCGAAAAGAACGTCTCCATTGAAGGAAAGATGCCCGCCGCCCGGCCGTATAAGACCAGAAATGATATTGATCAGCGATGTTTTGCCGGAGCCCGAGCGGCCGAAGAGGGCGGTCACGCCCTTGTCCGCGGTGAAGGCAGCTTCCACGGAAAATGCGCCGAGCCGATGACGGATATCGACCTTGAGGCTCATGCGGCATCCATTTTCTTTGCGGCAAGATTTGCCAGGATTTCGGACACGATCAGCGCGGCCATCGAAATGACGATGGAAATGAGGGTCAGGCGAAACGCGCCGGCATCGCCACCGGGAACCTGGGTGAAAGTGTAGATCGCTGCCGACAGGGTCTGGGTTTCACCCGGAATATTGGAGACGAACGTAATCGTCGCGCCGAATTCGCCCATCGCCTTGGCAAAGGCGAGCACCATACCGGCGATGATGCCGGGCAGCACCAGCGGCAGGGTGACGGTCAGGAATACCCAGAAGGGTCCGGCACCCAGTGTTGATGCAGCCTGTTCCAACCGTCGATCGACGGCCTCGATCGAGAGGCGAATGCTGCGCACCATCAGCGGGAAGGCCATCACGCCGCAGGCAAGGGCAGCGCCGGTCCAGCGGAAGGAAAAGACGATACCGGTATATTCGGCGAGAAATGCGCCGATCGGGCCGCGTTTGCCGAACAGAACGAGAAGGAGAAAGCCGGTCACGACCGGCGGCAGGATCAGCGGAAGGTGAACCAAGCCGTTGAGGATGGATTTGCCCCAGAAGCGCCCGCGCGCCAGAAGCATGGCGATAGCAATGGCGAAGGGCAGGCTGACGATCATCGCGACGAGCGAGACGCGCAGGCTGAGACGGATTGCCGTCCATTCCGCGTCACTTAAAGTCAACCAGTCCAAATGTGCGTGCTCCGTCCCTGACGGTCAGACGATATGCGCTCCATCCATTCGCGGATAGAGCGCATTGAAGTCTTATTTCCGGCCTGTCTTACTTCAGAACCGTAAAGCCCTGGGCCTCGAACAGTGCGGCGGCCTTGGCAGACTTGACGAAGTCGACATAGGCGGCGGCGTCCGGGTTCTTGCTGTCGGTGGTGATCGCGATCGGATAAACGATCGGCGGATGGCTGTCTTCCGGGAAAGTACCGGCGATCGTCACGTCTTTGTCGGCGGCGGCATCCGTCTGGTAGACGATGCCGTAGGGTGCTTCGCCCTTGGAGACGAGCAGAAGCGCTGCGCGGACGTTTTCAGCACCCGCAACGTTCTTCTCGACCGAAGACCAGATGCCGAGCTTTTCAAGTGCTGCCTTGCCGTATTTGCCGGCCGGCACAGAATTGACGGCGCCCATGGCGAGCTTTTCGTCGCCGAGAAGAGCCTTCAAATCCAGTCCCTGCTTGATATCCACCGGAGCGGCGTCTTTCTTGCCGGTCACCAGAACGATACGGTTGCCGAGCAGGTTGGCGCGGGTTTCGTCCTTGATCAGCTTCTTTTCAGCGACGTAATCCATCCAGGCAAGGTCGGCGGAGATGAAGACGTCGGCCGGTGCGCCGGATTCGATCTGCTTGGCGAGCGCCGAGCTTGCCGCATAGGAAACGGTGGTTTCCTTGCCTGATTCCTTCTTCCATTCGGCATCGATGGCATCGAGCGCGTTCTTGAGGCTTGCTGCGGCAAAGACGGTGACCTTTTCGGCTGCAAGTGCAGGCTGGGCAAGCGCCGCGGCGCCAATCCAGAGTGCAACGGCGGCAGTTCCGAAAAATTTCAGCAAGGTTCGACGTTCAGAGCGCATGCGGTCCCCCATTGGTTTCGAGATATCTCTTTAGATATAACGGTATAATCCGATTGGCCAGCGTTATGTTTGTCAAAATATATTGAAAGTCATTTGCACCGGCCTGCAGCTCGCGGCTTGCTATCGATGCGGCGGAAGTTACATTCGGCGGCACAAGATTGACCGGAATGAACAGGGCAGGGACGCGATGGAATCGAGTGTGAAGATCGAGGAAAGCTGGAAGGCAGCTCTGAGCGCGGAATTCTCCAGCCCTTATATGGCCAGCCTGAAGACGTTCCTGCTTGAGGAGAAAAACAGCGGCAAGCAGATCTTTCCGAAGGGGCCGGAGTATTTTCGCGCGCTGGATCTGACGCCGCTCGACCAGGTGCGCGTCGTCATTCTCGGGCAGGACCCCTATCATGGCGAGGGGCAGGCGCATGGGCTGTCATTCAGCGTCAAGCCGGGCGTGCGCTCCCCGCCGTCACTGGTGAACATCTACAAGGAACTGCAAAGCGATCTCGGCATTGCGCCTGCCCGTCACGGCTTTCTGGAAAGCTGGGCGCGGCAGGGTGTATTGCTGCTCAACAGCGTGCTGACGGTCGAGCGGGCGATGGCGGCATCGCATCAGGGCAAAGGCTGGGAGACGTTCACTGATGCAATCATCCGCGCGGTCAACGATCAGGAACATCCCGTCGTCTTCATCCTCTGGGGATCCTATGCGCAGAAGAAGGCGGCCTTCGTCGACCAGTCGCGCCATCTGGTGCTCCGCTCGCCGCATCCGTCGCCGCTTTCGGCGCATAACGGTTTTTTTGGCACCAAGCCTTTTTCCAGGGCCAATGATTTTCTGGTCTCGAAGGGCCGCCAGCCGATCGAGTGGGCTCTGCCCGCCAACCCGGAAACGCCAGCTTAGGTCAATGTCTGGGAGGAGGGCGGTTCAGGGTTCTTGGCATTGCGGCGGGCAACGATGCTTTCACGCCACACGGTAAAAATGCCGGCGCAAACGACGATCACCGATCCGAGGATCATGTTGAGGTTCAGCGTCTCGCCGAAGACGGAGACGCCGATGATCGAGGCAAAGACCAGCTGAAGATAGGTCAGGGGTTGGACCTCGGCCGCGTCGAGCAGTTCATAGGCCTTGATCAGAAAGAAGTGGCTGGTCGTTCCGGTAATGCACAAGAGCAGCATCCAGGCCCAGTCCTGCGGCGCCAATGTCGTCCAATACAATGGTCCGATCAGCGTGATCGCAACGGCACCGGCGATGCCGGTATAGAAAAAGCTGGTGATCGAGCTATCGTCGCGGCTGACCAGCCTGGTCGAAATCACATAGATCGCAAAGATCAGCGCCGATGAGATCGGGATCAGGAAGTTGATATCGAAGCTGCTGTCGTCCGGTTTCAGGATCAGCAGAACGCCCAGCAACCCGACGATGATTGCCGTCCAGCGCCGCCAACCGACGCGCTCGCCCAGGAGCGGCATGGAAAGCAGCGCCACGAAAAGCGGCCCGGACGAAAAGATTGCCTGCGAATGGGCAAGGCCCACTCGCGAGAACGAGATGATGACGATGACGATCTGTCCAACCAGCAGGATGCCGCGCAGGATCTGCAGTCCCGGGCGTTTTGTCCTTGCGGTGACTACAAGGCCGCCACGCGAACGCGCCGCCAGCGCGATGGCGAAGGCGGCAAAGGCCCAATAGCGGATCATGGTAATGAAGACGGGAGGATAAAGGCTGCCCAGATGCTTGGAAATCGCGTCCTGTATCGAGAAGATTACAAGGGCAGCCAAGACGAAGATATAGCCGGTTTGCTTCGAGGTCATGACCATGGTCATACACCGGTGGTGCCGCAAGCAGCCACGGCATTTTTGCGTTGCAGCACTGTTTGTTTCAAACCGGCGTTTTCCGGCAACACGACGATGATCACCACCGCCGTGTTGCCGGTGTTTGCCTGGCTCAATCCTCGCGGAACGTATGCTGGATCTGTTCGGTCAGCGGTTTCGCGAGATAGGAGATCACCGTGCGATCGGCGATCTTGATGAAGACCTCGGCCGGCATGCCGGGATAAAGGGTCAGCCCCTTCAGGCCCTTCAGGCTCTCCGGCTTCGGTTTGATGCGCAACGGATAGTAGGTCATGCCGGTGCGCTGGTCGGTCACGAGGTCGGGTGCAACGGTGACAACCTCTGCCTCGACGATCGGTGTGGTACGCTGATTGAAGGCGCTGAACCGGACTTCAACCGGCTGGCCGACGCGTATCTGGTCGATGTCATGCGTGGCAATCTTGGCCTCGACCGTCAGGCCGTCAGCGCCGGGGACGACAAGCATCAGAACTTCGCCGGGGTTGATGACGCCGTTCACGCTATGAACGGCCAGCTGATAGATCCGGCCGTCAAGCGGCGCACGAATGTCGATGCGCTTCAGCTGGTCCATGGCGGCGACGCGGCGATCTTCGTATTCGGCGATCTTGCCTTCGACATCCGTCAGCTCCTTGGCATTCTCGGTGCGGCGGTCTTCATCCAGCTGCAGGATTTGCAGGTCGATCTCGCTGGATTTGCCGGCCGCCTGAGCGCGGGCCGCGATACGCGCGCCGCGGTCTCCCTCGAGCTGGGCGCGGTCACGCTTCAGTTCAGTCAGCCGCTGCATGGAAACAAGGCCCTTGCCGTAGAGCTTATCGAGACCCGTCAGTTCTTCGCTGATCAGCTTCAGCGCATCTTCGATCGCTGTGAGCTGAACGCTCAGGCCCTTGGTTTCATCGGCCAGCTGGTCCTTGCGCGATGCGAGCTGGCTTTTCATGCCGACGAGCGCGTTCTTGCGGCTGATGAACAGTTTGCGTTCACTCTGCTCCAGAACTTCACCGGGCGTACTGGTGCCGGATATCAGCTGGCTGAGGTCTTCGGGGATGGTGAAATCGTCTGAGCCGAGCTGTTCTGCGAGAAGCCTGGCCCGGCGCGCATAAAGCTGCGCCAGGGTATTTTGAACGATGGAGAGGTTGGCGCGCACGGTCGTCCCGTCGAGCTTGATCAGGATCTGGCCAGCCTTGACGGTATCGCCTTCCTTAACCAGCACTTCTTCGACGATGCCGCCGGTCAGGTGCTGGATCTTCTTGACATTGTTCTCGACCACGACGGTGCCACTGGCGACGATCGCGCTCGACAGTTCGGTGGTCATTGCCCAGCCGCCGACGCCAACGACGAGGGCGAGGCCGAGGACGGTCACCGCGGTGATATGCCGGCGCAGCGAGCGGTGCGCGCTTATGGGCTTTGCTGTATCGGTCACGATGCGGACTCCTGTCCTTCACCCACGACTTTCAACGATGCGTGGCTTGCAACTTGCTGCTGGCGGTTCTCCTTGCGCAGAATCTGCGCAAGCACTTCGTCCTTTGGCCCAAAGGCCTGCATCCGCCCCTCGTTCATCATCAGCACCATATCGGCGGCGGCGAGCGCACTTGGCCTGTGGGCAATGACAATGACAATACCGCCGCGTGCGCGCACGCTCATGATCGCTTCGCTGAGCGCCTGCTCGCCCTCGGCATCCAGATTGGAGTTGGGTTCGTCGAGGACGATGAGGAAAGGATCTCCGTACAGGGCGCGGGCAAGAGCGACCCGCTGGCGCTGGCCGGCGGAAAGTGCTGCACCGCCTTCGCCAATCTCCGTCTCGTAACCATTGGGCAGTTTGAGAATGAGATCGTGGACACGGGCGGCCTTGGCGGCGGAAACGATCGCGTCCGGTGACGGATTTTCGCTCAGGCGGGCAATGTTCTGCGCCACGGTGCCGGCGAAAAGCTCGACATCCTGGGGCAGATAACCGATGAACCGGCCAAGCCTGTCGGTGTCCCACTGATCAAGTGCTGCACCGTCGAGGCGCACGGAGCCGCGAAAAGCGGGCCAGATGCCGATGAGGGCACGCGCAAGCGAGGACTTGCCGGAGGCGCTGGGGCCGATCACGCCAAGCGCACTGCCGGCTCTCACAGTGAAGTTCACGTCTGCAAAGGTCAGGCGCTGCGCACCGGGAGGGCCACCTGCAAGGCTTTCAGCGCTCAGTTGCCCCTTCGGCACGGGGAGCTCCAACGGTGCCTCCCGTTCCGGCAGGGCCTTGAGCAGTTCCTTCAGGCGAGCCCAGCTCTGGCGGCAGGAAACATAGCCGCGCCAGTTGCCGATCGCGAGTTCTACTGGCGCCAGCGCCCGTGCCGTCAGGATCGAACCGGCGATGATGATGCCGGGCGACGCCAATCCTTCAATGACCAGAACCGCCCCGGTTGCGAGAACCGCGGATTGCAGCGCCATGCGGAACACCTTGGACAAAGCGCCATAGCCGTTGCCGACGTCCGATGTTTCGCGATTCTGCTCCCGGTAGGTATTGTTGCTTTGCTCCCAGAGCTGCGACATCCGCCCCATCATGCCCATGGCCTGCATGACTTCGGCATTGCGCTGCGAAGCCTGGGCGAAGGCGTTGCGATGGTTGCCCGCTTCCGACGCCCTTTTCGATGGGCCTTGCGTGCCGCGGTTCGTCAGGAACGTCAGGGCAATGAGGATGATCGAACCGACGATCGCGACGACGCCGATCAGTGGATGGAAGAGAAAGCAGATGCCGATGTAGAACGGCAGCCAGGGCAGGTCGAAGAAAGCCGCGGGGCCGGTGCCGGACAGGAAGGAACGCACCTGATCGAAATCGCGAAGAGCCTGCAGGCCATCGCCCTGGGTGCGCAGTTTCAAAGGGGCCTGAACCACGGCACGATAGATCCGCGCGCTCATGGCTTCATCCAAGGCCCCTGCGACGCGTACGAGCATGCGGCTGCGCACCATCTCAAAGGCGCCCTGGAACGCATAGAGCAGCAGCGCAAGCAGGCAGAGCGCGATCAATGTCGGGATGCTTCGGCTCGGCAGGACCCGGTCATAGACTTCCAGCATGAAGAAGGAGCCAGTCAGGTAGAGAATGTTGACAAGCGCACTGGCGATAAAGATGCCGATGAACGCCGCCTTGCAGTTCCACAAAGCTTCGGCAGGATCGGATGCGCTGACTTTGTTCTTCGATGAATTCGTCACTGTGGAGGTCCTCGCGAGACGTTCGCCGTCTCAAATGGTGTGCACAATGTGCCACAATTTCTCTAAGGCCGCATTACCTGGGATTCTGTCTCCTGGGGGATCTGCGAACTGCAACGGCATATCGCATCGCCGGTTGCCGGATTTGCGCGCCTATGTAAATTATTCCTCGCTAATGTAAACGGTTTTGTCGATTTTATAGTGGAAATATCGGAATATTGCCACGCGGTTGTAATGTTCAGGTAAAGTATTTTACTGCTTTACCAGATGCTTAGACTTGATGATAGGTGCCTCTGCCTTGCACTCCTTCAATCAATCAGCCAAACACTCCGATATGTTGGAAAAGGGTGCGAAATGAGAAACATTCTGGTCGTGGGGATCGGCGCCGGAAACCCTGAACACATGACGGTACAGGCGATCAATGCGCTCAATAAGGCCAGTGTTCTGTTTATCCCCACCAAGGGTGATGCCAAGGCGCAGCTTGCCGATATCCGCCGCGATATCGTGTCGCGCTATGTTACCAATCCGCGCAGCCGGGTGGTGGAATTCGAAATACCGGTACGCCAGGTGGCGGATCGATCCTATCATCGCAGCGTCGATGAATGGCATGCCGCAATCTCCAGTGCTTACGAGCGGCTTCTGACCGAGGAACTCGATGAAGGCCAGACCGGTGCCTTTCTCGTCTGGGGCGATCCGATGCTCTATGACAGCACGATCCGGATTATCGAACGGGTCCGTGCCTTGAAGACGATCGTGTTCGATTATGCGGTCATCCCTGGCATTACCAGCATTCAGGCGCTTGCGGCCAGCCACAGGATCCCGCTCAATCTCGTCGGCAAACCGGTCGAGATCACCACCGGCCGCCGTTTGACCGATAGTTTTCCGCAGAAAAGCGAAACGGCCGTCGTCATGCTTGATGGCGAGCAGGCGTTCATGAAGATCGACGACCCGGGTGCGCGGATTTATTGGGGTGCCTATCTCGGCACCGAGCAGGAGATCATTATCTCCGGCAGGCTAGCCGATGTGAGGGACGATATCCTCAAAGCCCGGGCGTCGGCGCGGGCGCTGCATGGCTGGATCATGGATATTTATCTTTTGCAGAAGGGTGCGGATTTTGAAGAGTAGTGGTCAAAGCGGTGCTTCGTTTCGACATGCTGCATGCGATGGCGGCCTGGTGTCCTGTGTTGTAGACTACAGCGGCGGGCGAGCGATGGCCCGGCGCCTTGGATTGTCCTTTTTTTGAAAACTGGAAATGGCCAGCTGCCTGTCATGACGTTTTGTGCCGCCCCCTCCAACGGACCGATGGAAGCCACGCAGGGATTGGCGATGCGCCGCGGCGCCTGTCCGTCACTGTCAACGCCGATGATGACGGGCGATGGCCTTCTGGCACGGCTGCGGCCTGAAAAGCCGGAATTTGCGCTTCGCGACCTGATGGCAATAGCGGATGCGGCTGCGTCGTGTGGAAACGGCATCCTGGAAATCACCGCCCGCGGAAATCTGCAGATCCGAGGGTTGACCACGCGCACAGTCCCGCTCCTTTCTGAAAAAATTGCCGAAGCCGGGATAGCGATTGCGCAGGGTCTGGCCATCGAAACGCCCCCGCTCTCCGGGCTGGACCAGACCGAAGTTGCCGATGCCGTTTCCGTCGCTGAACGGTTGCGCGTGGCGGTAGCCGCACATCAGCCGCCATTGGTTCTAGCGCCCAAGCTGTCGGTCATCATCGATGGTGGTGGCCAATTGAACCTGGGCGCGGTCACGGCGGATATCAGGCTGAGAGCGATGCGGACCAATGGGCAGGTCTTCTGGCTGCTGGCCCTTGCCGGTACGGAAACGACGGCAACGCGGATTGCGGCACTGGAGGAAGCGGCCGTCGTCCCGGCCGTGATGGATATTCTCAAAAACCTTGCTGCGATCGGCCGGGATGCCCGAGCCCGCGATATTGTTGGTGCTGTTTCGACACGCTGGGCGGCGATGACCGATCTTGATCTGATCGCGCCGCTGGTTGCGGCACCGAACGCTGCTGGCATACATGATCTCGGCGGGCAGAGACCGGTTCTGGGCATCGGCCTGCCTTTCGGACAAATCGACGTACAGCGTCTTGTCGCATTGCTTGAAGCGCTGGAAATTCTGGGGGCTACAGAAATCCGGCTGGCGCCTGGCCAAGCGCTGATGGTGCTGGGCATCGCACCCGACCGGATAGGCGCAGCGCAAGCTCTGGCCCTCGGCCATGGATTGCGGGCCTTTCCGCGCGATCCCCGCAACCATATTGCCGCCTGCGCCGGTGCCGGTGCTTGTGGCTCGGCGCGGATCGATACGCGGTCCGTGGCACAACTGGTTGCAGACACGGCACCGGCGCTGCTCGACGGGTCGCTGACGGTGCATGTCTCCGGTTGCGCCAAGGGGTGCGCCAAGCCATCCGCCTCGGCGCTGACGATTACCGCTGCGCCAACAGGCTACGGCCTTGTCGTAAATGGCCCAGCATCGGCGGCGCCAACCGCCTATATCGAAGAAAACAACATGAGAACGGCACTTGAACACCTCGACAAGCTCGTGTCTGAGCGGAAACAGGGTGGCGAATCGGCCCGGTCCTGCCTTACACGGCTCGGAGCGGACGGGATCAGAGCCGCGGTTCAACAGGGATAGAGATGCCTGAATACGATTATATCCGGGATGGCGATGCCATCTACGAGCGTTCGTTTGCCATCATTCGCAACGAAACCGATCTGTCCCGCTTTTCCGAGGAAGAGGCCGATCTGGCTGTTCGCATGGTGCATGCTTGCGGATTGGTGGAGGCTGCGCAATATTTCGAGTTTTCTCCGGGCTTTGTTCCAGCAGCGCGTCAGGCGCTGAAGAACGGCGTGCCGATCTTCTGTGATGCGTTCATGGTGTCTCATGGCATTACCCGCGCACGCCTTCCCGCCGAGAATGACGTGATCTGCACCTTGCGCGAACCGCAGACGGCCGATATCGCCCGTGAGATCGGCAACACCCGGTCTGCCGCCGCTCTGAAGCTGTGGGTCGAGCGCCTGGCCGGTTCCGTGGTTGCCATCGGCAATGCGCCGACAGCGCTTTTCTTCCTGTTGGAACTGCTGCGCGACGGGGCGCCAAAACCAGCGGCGATCATCGGCATGCCGGTCGGCTTCGTCGGTGCAGCGGAATCGAAGGATGCGCTGGCGGAAAATTCCTATGGTGTACCCTATGCCATCGTGCGCGGCCGTCTCGGTGGTAGTGCCATGACGGCGGCGGCCGTCAATTCGCTGGCGAGGCCGGGTCTTTGAGCGGCGCTTCGATCGGCAGGCTGATTGGTGTCGGAACTGGCCCGGGCGATCCGGAGCTTCTGACCCTCAAGGCCGTCAAGGCGCTGGCGGCAGCCGACGTGCTTGCCTATTTCGCCAAGGAAGGCCGGCGCGGCAATGGACGCGCGGTTGTCGACGGGCTGTTGAAGCCCGGTCTTATCGAATTGCCACTCTACTATCCGGTGACCGTCGAGATCGATAAGGATCACGACGACTACAAGAGCCAGATTACCGGTTTCTACGATGCCTCGGCAGCCGCTGTTGCCGAACATTTGAACGCGGGCAAGACCGTCGCGATCCTCAGCGAAGGCGACCCGATGTTTTATGGCTCCTACATGCATCTGCATGTGCGGCTGGCCGGGCGTTTTCCGGTCGAGGTCATCCCCGGGATTACGGCCATGTCCGGCTGCTGGTCGCTGGCGGGATTGCCGATTGTACAGGGCGACGACGTGCTCTCCGTGCTTCCGGGCACGATGGGTGAGGATCAACTGAAGCGCCGTCTTGGCGACACGGAAGCCGCCGTGATCATGAAGGTTGGCCGCAACCTGCCGAAAATCCGGCGGGCGTTGGTCGCTGCGGGCAAGATCAACCAGGCCGTTTACGTCGAGCGCGGCACGATGGCGAATTCCGCCATGATCCCGCTGGCTGAAAAAGCCGATGATATCGCGCCATATTTTTCGCTGGTGCTGGTGCCCGGCTGGAGTGGCAGGCCATGAGCGGTACGCTTTATGTGATCGGCACAGGTCCCGGGGGTCCGCAGCAGATGACGCCAGAGGCGCTTGATGCGGTCTCGAACTCCACCGATTTCCTCGGTTACGGCCCCTATCTCGACCGGTTGTCGCTGCGCCCCGACCAGAACCGGATCGCTTCGGACAACCGCGAAGAACTCGACCGGGCGCATGCCGCGATCCTTCGCGTTATTTCCGGCATGAATGTCTGCGTCGTCTCCGGCGGTGACCCGGGCGTCTTCGCCATGGCTGCTGCCGTCTGCGAGGCGATCGACAACGGGCCAGACGAATGGCGCACGATCGATCTCGTCATCGTTCCCGGCGTCACCGCCATGCTTGCGGTTGCCGCCCGCATCGGCGCTCCGCTCGGACACGATTTCTGCGCGATCTCGCTGTCGGACAATCTGAAGCCCTGGGATGTGATCACCCGCCGCTTGAAGCTGGTGGCCGAAGCAGGCCTGGTGATCGCACTCTACAATCCGATCAGCAAGGCGCGGCCCTGGCAGCTCGGCGAAGCATTCGAAATCCTGCGCACCGTGCTGCCTGCGGAAACGCCGGTTATCTTCGGCCGTGCGGCTGGCCGTCTGGACGAGCGGATGCTGGTCATGCCGCTTGGGCAGGCGGATGCGCAGAAGGCTGATATGGCGACCTGTGTGGTCATCGGCTCGCCGGAAACGCGGATCATTCAGCGTCCGGGTAAACCCGATCTCGTTTACACGCCGCGTTTCATCTCCGGGGAGAAAAGGTGATCGACAAGGCCGAGCGCGTCTTTGACAGTTTCGACCGTGCGGACATCGTCCGGTTGCTGGCGCTCGACCATGATCACCGCGATATCGAGCGCGCGGGCGGCCGCGATTTTGCCATAGGTGGCGGTGCCGCCGCTGTTCTTGGCGACGATGACGTCGATCCGGTTCTCGATCAGCAATTGACGTTCGGCGGCCTCCTCGAAGGGGCCGGTCGCGAGAATGTAATCCGCTTGGGGAATGTCGAGCCGCGGTGTAACGGGATCGACGCTGCGGATCAGATAGCGGTGCTGCGGTGCGCTTTCGAAGTGGAAAGCCTCCTGTCTGCCGATCGCGAGGAAGACACGTTTCGGCACGGTGCCAAGAGCGCCGACCGCGTCCGCGATGGAGCGAACACTCTTCCAGCGATCGCCCGGTTCCTGCTTCCATTTGGCGCGGCGCAAAGCAAAAAACAGAATACCGGTACTGCCTGCGGCGATGGCGGCGTTGTTGGAGATGCGAGCGGCAAAGGGATGGGTGGCATCGATCAAAAGATCGAAATTTCCAGCCTTCAAAAACTCGGCAAGTCCGTCGCTGCCACCGAAGCCGCCGCTGCGGGTCGCAACGGGCTGCACCATCGGCTCGGCCGTGCGCCCGGCCAGCGAAAGCAGGCTGTCGCAATCGGCGCGCTGCGCGAGCGCGGTTGCCAGTTGCCGCGCTTCGGTCGTGCCGCCAAGGATCAGGATGCGGTGTTTGCCCATGGGTGACAATCAGGCCTTTTCTCGTGGTGACACAACGCCGTGGCTGACGATTGTTGGCCTTGGCGAAGACGGTTTAGCCGGTCTCGGAGACGAGGCCAAGCGCTGTATCGCCAGTGCCTCGGTGGTTTTCGGCGGCGTTCGCCATCTGGAGCTTGCCGCTCCGCTGATCGCCGGTGAGCAACAGAGTTGGCTCAGCCCCTTCGAGCGCTCCGTCGAAGCTGTACTTGCGCGGCGCGGAACACCCGTTGTGGTTCTTGCGTCCGGCGACCCATTCTTCTTCGGCGTCGGCGTGACCTTGTCGCGGCAGATCGACCGTTCGGAAATGCGCGTTCTTCCTGCTCCGTCATCCTTCAGTCTGGCCGCCTCCCGTCTTGGTTGGGCGCTGCAGGATTCGGTGATCGTTTCCCTGCATGGGCGTCCGCTCGATCTGATCCGGCCGCATCTGCAGCCAGGCTCGCGCATTCTGGTGCTGACATCGGATGAGCGCGGTCCTGGTGAACTGGCCCGGTTGCTTGCGGCAAGCGGATTCGGGCCGTCGCGACTGACGGTACTCGAGGCGTTGGGTGGATCTGGGGAGCGTGAAACATCGCATGTCGCAGCGGAATTTTCGCTGACGGATATCAATCCGCTCAACATCTGCGCCGTCGATGTCGTGGCTGAGGCAGGCGCCCGAATCCTGCCGCTGGCGCCCGGCCTCGATGACGGGCTGTATGAGCATGACGGCCAGATCACCAAACGGGAGGTCCGCGCACTGACGCTGTCGGCGCTGGCCCCGCGGCGCGGTGAACTGCTCTGGGATATCGGTGGCGGATCCGGTTCGATCGGCATCGAGTGGATGTTGTGCGCCCCGGCCATGCGCGCAATTGCCATCGAAGGCTCTGCCGAGCGGGCAGAGCGTATCAAGCGGAACGCGGCCAATTTCGGCGTGCCGGGTTTAACCGTCGTGCATGGTACCGCACCGGGCGCCCTTGCCGGGCTGCCATCTCCGGATGCGATCTTCGTTGGTGGTGGCGGCAGTGAAGAGGGCGTGATGGCAGCGGCCATCGCTGCCTTGAAGACCGGTGGCCGGCTGGTTGCCAATGCGGTCACGACACAGATGGAAGCGGTTCTTCTCGATCATCACGCGCGGCTCGGCGGTTCGTTGATCCGTATCGATATTGCCCGCGTCGCTCCCGTTGGCGCCATGACCGGCTGGCGGCCTGCGATGCCGGTGACGCAATGGTCATGGGTAAAGCCGTGATCTTGGAATTTCAAAAGGACAAAGCATGACCGTTCATTTCATCGGAGCAGGCCCGGGCGCTGCAGACCTGATCACCGTGCGCGGCCGCGATCTCATCGCCCGCTGCCCGGTCTGCCTCTATGCCGGCTCGATTGTTTCGCCGGAATTACTACAATATTGCCCGGAAGGCGCCCGGATCGTCGATACGGCGCCGATGTCGCTGGATGAGATCGAGGCGGAATATGTGAAGGCTGCCGCCGCTGGTCATGATGTGGCGCGGCTGCATTCCGGCGATCTGTCGGTGTGGAGCGCTGTTGCCGAGCAGATCCGTCGGCTGGAGAAGCATGGGCTGGACTATACGATGACGCCCGGCGTACCTGCATTTGCGGCCGCTGCTGCGACGCTTGGCCGGGAGCTGACCATTCCGGCGGTTGCCCAGAGCCTTGTGCTGACGCGCGTGTCCGGCCGTGCATCGCCGATGCCGAATGCGGAAACGTTGGCCGGTTTTGGTGCCACCGGTGCGACGCTGGCCATTCATCTGGCGATCCATGCGCTTGGACAGGTGGTTGAGGAACTGACACCGCTTTATGGCGCCGATTGCCCAGTGGCCATCGTCGTCAAGGCTTCCTGGCCAGATGAGCGAGTTATCCGGGCTACGCTCGCCGATATCGAGGCAAAGGTGGCGGCCGATCCGATCGAGCGGACGGCACTGATCTTTGTCGGCCGCACGCTGGGAGCCACTGACTTCCGCGAGAGTTCGCTCTATGACGCGGCCTATCAGCGGCGGTTTCGCGGTCGCGACGGGTTGTAAAAGGCCTCAGATATCCATGCCCGTGGTGTCCGGCTGCTCGCCGGCTGCCTTGCGCGGCACGTCGTTTTTGCCTTCGATCCGGTCGCGGTAAAGCGCGGATTGGCCAAGCAACATCAAGGTCACCGGCGTTGTCAGGATGACGAAGACGATGATCAGGACCTCATGAAGAATCCAGCGGTTCTGAAGCACGGCGAAGGTTATCATCGAGGCGGTGCAGATCAGGACCGTGCCGGCGCTGGCACCGAGTGTCGGCGCGTGCAGGCGGCCATAGAAGGTTTTCAGCCGGATCAGCCCTATCGAACCGATAAGGGTGATGGTTGACCCGAGGAGAAGCAAGATGCAAACCGGGATTGCTACCCAGGTTGGAAGGTCGGTCAGATGGCTCATTCGATCACCTCGCCACGCATCAAGAATTTGGCAAAAGCGATCGAGGAAACGAAGCCGAGTATGGCGATGATCAGCGCCGCTTCGAAGTAGATCGAATTGGCCGTGCGGATGCCGAATGTCAGCAGCAGTAGCATGGCGATGATATAAAGCGCGTCGAGGCCGAGGATACGGTCCTGCGCCCGTGGCCCACGGACCATCCGGAACAGCGCACATCCCATGGCCAGTCCAAGCAGGATCTGGGATGCCAGAATCGACCAGATGATGAAGAGCTCGTTCATTCGAATATCTCCTTCAGCGGGGCCTCATAGCGATTTCTGACCAGTTCGGACCATGCCGCGCCGTTCTCAAGATCCAGGACATGGATCATGAGAACACCGGTTTGGCGGTCGAATTCGAGCCAGGCGGTGCCTGGTGTCGCGGTCAGGATACAGGCAAGCACTGCCAGCGCATTCTCGTCGCGCAGGCTGATGTCGATGGTGACGAAACCGGAATTGATCGGACGCTTTCCGGCGCGCAGGATCGCACTCATGACAGCGATGTTGGAGCGGACAATGTCGGCAGCCACGTGTCCGGCAAGAACGGCAATCACGCCATAATTCTTCAGGCGCGTCTTGTCGGGCTGGAGATTGACCATGATCCAGGCAAGGACGACCCCAAGTACGCTGCCGAGCACGACCTGGCCTGGCGACAGCGACTGGTTGATCAGCAGCCACAACATCAAAAGGGCTAGCGACAGTAGCGGATAGGGGAACCAGTAGCGCATGCTCTATTCCCCTGCCACAGGACCGGCGCGCGGCGCCGACATCACGCGTCCGATGTAGTTTTGTGGCTCACTCAGCGATTTTGCCGTCGCGTCCATGTAGCGCATGACGGGACCTGCCTGGAAGCTCAGGAAAACGCAGGCCGTCAGTAGCAGCAGAACGGGTGTGATCTCGATCAGGAAGACGCGTGGGATAGTGCCTTCGATCGATGTCCAGAACGTGCGGATACCGACGCGGTTCATGGCGATCATGGCGGCAAGGCCAGACAGGATAAGCAGGGCCGTGTAGCTCCATTCAACACCGGATACCGGCACATCGTCGCCAAAGCTGCTGGGATTGAACACCCCATGAAGCATGGCGAATTTGGCAAGGAACCCGGACAGTGGCGGCAGGCCTGACAGAAGGATGGCGCAGATGCAGAAACACAGGCCAAGTACGGCCATGGTACCAGGCACGGCAACGCCCCCCTCTTTCTCTTCCTCGTTCTCATCGACGTCGCCATAGGCCTCCATCGTCACGGCCAGAACGTCGGCACCGGCATCGCGGGCGCGCTCCACCAGTTCGATCAGCAGGAAGAAGGCGCATATCGTCAGTGTCGAGCTGACAAGATAAAACAGCGCGCCACCGATGACGGCACCATTGCCCAGGCCGATCGCCGCCATCAGCGTGCCGGAGGAGACCAGCACGCAATAGCCGGCAAGCCTGCCCATCGCCTGCGAGGCCAGTACGCCGATTGCACCGAAACCGATCGTCAGCAGGCCGCCATAAAGAAGTACCGACTGCCCGAAGCCGAGGGAGGCGCCGGCATCGCTGCCGAACAGCAGCATGGAGAGCCGCAGAAGAATATAGACGCCAACCTTGGTGAGGATGGCGAAGATTGCGGCAACCGGCGGGGTTGCCGCCGCGTAGGTGGCAGGAAGCCAGAAGCCGAGTGGCCACATGCCGGCCTTGACGAGGAAGGCTATGCCGAGAAGGGCAGCACCAGCTTCCATCAGCATCCGGTTTTCCGGGCCGATCGTGGTGATCCGCATGGCAAGATCGGCCATGTTGAGGGTACCGGTCGCGCCGTAGATCAGGCTGACGCCGATCAGGAACAGCGAGGACGCCGCGAGGTTGACGGCGATGTAGTGTAGACCCGCCTTGACCCGCATCGGGCCTGAGCCATGCAGCAGCAATCCATAGGACGCTGCCAACATCATTTCGAAGAAGACGAACAGGTTGAAAAGGTCGCCGGTCAGGAAGGCGCCGTTGAGACCAGCGAGCATCAAAAGGAACAGCGAATGGAAGTGATGGCCGGCCCGATGCCACTTCGCCATCGAGAACACTTGCGTTGCCATCGCTAGCAGTCCCGTCAGGACCAGCATCAGGGCGGACAGCCGGTCAAGCACCAGAACGATGCCGAACGGTGCCGGCCAGTTTCCAAGCAGGTAGACGCTGGCACCCGCTTCGCCGTCTCCCGAGGAGGACGCCATCTGCATCAGCAGAATGCTGATGATGAAAACCACGACGGTCGAGGTGAACGCGATCACGCCCTTTAGCGTCCGGTTCCGTTCGTCGATGGGAATGAGAGCCGCTGCCGTGACGATCGGCAGCAGGATCGGTAGGATGATCAGGTGATGAAGCCAGCTCATTCCGCGCTACTCCCTGCCATCGACATGGTCGGTGCCGGTAAAGCCGCGAGAGGCGAGAAGAACGACGAGAAAAAGCGCCGTCATAGCAAAGCCGATGACGATAGCTGTCAATACCAGTGCCTGGGGGATGGGATCGGTGTGGGTCAAAAGTCCACCGACACCACCCGGTTCCAGCACCGGCGGCGCATTGACCCTCAGCCGCCCCATGCCGAAGATGAAAAGATTGACGGCATAGGAGAGCAGCGACAGGCCGATGATGACCTGATAGGTGCGCGGCCGGAACAGAAGCCAGACGCCGGAGGCTGTCAGAACGCCGATACCGGCAGAGAGAACCAGTTCCATTATGTGTTCTCCTTCGCAGCCAGTCTCGCGGCCCTGATCTGGGCGCGGGGAGCACGCACCGACTGGTGGGCAAGCGCAATCAGGATCAGCACGGTGGCGCCGAGCACCAGTGAGAACACGCCAAGATCAAACAGGATCGCGCTCGCCAGCGGGATTTTGCCAAGGATCGGCAGCGATGCGTATTGGGCGTGCGAGGTCAGGAACGGATAGCCGAAGACCCAGGACCCAAGACCGGTCGCGGTGGCGACGATGAGGCCGATGGCCATCCAGCGCAGTGGATGGATTCGCAGCCGTTCTTCCACCCAGCGCGTGCCGCCCGCCATATATTGCAGGATGAAGCCGATCGACATGGCGATCCCCGCTGCAAAGCCGCCGCCCGGCAGGTCATGGCCGCGGAAGAACAGGAAGGCAGCCAGCATACCGATGACGGGGAACATCCAGCGCATGATGACCGAGGGGACCAGCAGGTATTCTGTGACGCTGTCGCCCTTCTTGCGGTCCGGGTGATCGTCGTCGAAGGCGTTCTGGACGCGTTGCTGCTCCGGCGCCTCGAGGCTTTCGGTGGCGGGGCGGAAACGCAACAACAGCGCAAATACTGTCAAAGCAACGATGCAGAGAACGGCGATTTCGCCCAGCGTGTCGAAACCGCGGAAATCGACGAGGATGACGTTGACGACATTGGTGCCGCCGCCTTCGCTATAGGCGCGTTCGAGGAAATAGCTGGAGATGGTCTCCGGCATCTCCCGGGTCATCACCGTGTAGGAGATGAGCATCATGCCAAGTCCGGCAAACACGGCAAAGGCCAGATCGCGCAGGCGCCGAAGGCGCGTGGAGATGGTCATCAACTGGTCGTCCGGATCCTCGATCCGCTTGGGCAGCCAGCGCAGGCCAAGCAGGATGAGAACTGTCGTGACGATCTCGACGAGCAATTGCGTCGCGGCAAGATCGGGTGCCGAGAGCCAGACAAAGGTGACGCAGGTGACAAGACCGGCACCGCCGAGCAATACGAGCGCTGCGAGCCTGTGGAATTTCGCCTGATAGGCCGCGCCGACGGCACAGACCATGCCAACCAGCCAGAGCAGCGCAAAGGCTGGATCGATATTCCGCAGAACGATATTCGCCGGTTTGAAACCCTGTGAAAGAAGCGTCACGGCTCCCGCAAGCAGCGCTACTGCGACGAGGACCCGCATCTGGGGCTGCAGACGCCGGGTGCCGGCGCGCATTTCGATGGAGCGTGCCCATTTCCACGACAGGGTCACGAGTACGCGCTCGAAGATGCGTTGGCCCTCCAGGCGGCGGAAGAAGGGCGGCCCCTCGATGCTGGTGGCGAGATAGGGCCGCATGATGAAAAACAGTCCGATGCCGCCGACCAGCGCGATTAGGCTCATGAACAATGGCAGGTTCCAACCGTGCCAGACTGCAAGGCTATAGACGGGGGTTGCATCGCCGAGCACCGATTGGACGGCGGTGTGGAGGAACGGGCCGATGGTCAGGGCCGGGATGACGCCGACGACGAGGCAGGAAAACACCAGGAAATAGATCGGCGCCAGCATCCAGTGCGGCGGCTCGTGGGCCGTCTTAGGCAGGTCCTGCGGTGGTGGGCCGAAGAAAACGCTGTAAATGAAACGCAGCGAATAGGTGACAGCGAACATGCTGGCGAGCGTTGCGATATAGGGTGTGAGCGTGTCGAGCGCGTTGTATTTGTGGGTTTCAATCGCCTCGGCGAAGAACATTTCCTTCGACAGGAAGCCGTTCAGCAGTGGCACGCCCGCCATCGAGGCGCTGGCGACCATCGCGAGCGTCGCGGTGATCGGCATGTACTTGAACAGTCCGCTCAGCTTGCGCATGTCGCGCGTGCCGGTTTCATGGTCGATGATCCCGGCCGCCATGAACAGCGAGGCCTTGAAGGTGGCGTGGTTCATGGTGTGGAAGATCGCGGCGACTGCTGCCAGCGGGCTTCCGAGGCTGAGCAGGACGGTGATTAGGCCGAGATGACTGATCGTCGAATAGGCGAGCAGCCCTTTCAGATCCTGCTGGAAGATGGCGAAATAGGCGCCGAGCAAGAGCGTGCTAAGCCCGGCCAGGCCGACGAGCCAGAACCACTGGTCAGTGCCTGCCATGACAGGCCAGAGCCGGATCAACAGGAACACGCCGGCTTTGACGAGCGTGGCCGAGTGCAGGTAGGCCGACACTGGCGTTGGCGCCGCCATGGCATGGGGTAGCCAGAAATGGAAGGGAAACTGCGCGCTCTTGGTGAGAACTCCCAGCAAGATAAGGATTAGCACGGGGGTATAGAGCGGGTCGTTGCGGATCAAATTGCCCGACGAGAGCACGACATCGAGATCGTAGCTGCCGACAATATGGCCGATCAGCATCAGCCCGACGAACATGCACAAGCCGCCGGTGCCCGTGACCGTCAGTGCCATGCGGGCTCCGTCACGGGCATTGGCATTGTGGTGCCAGTAACCGATCAGAAGGAAGGAGATGATGCTGGTCAGCTCCCAGAAGATCGCCAGAAGAATGAGATTGCCTGATAGAACCATGCCGAGCATGGCACCCATGAAGGCGAGAAAAAGTGCGAAGAAGCGCGGCACGGGGTCATTGGCCGACATATAGTAGCGCGCATAGATGACGACGAGCAGGCCGATCGCGGTGACCAGGCTTGCAAACATCCAGGCGAAGCCGTCCATGCGCAACGAGAAGTTCAGGCCCAGCTCCGGAAGCCAGTTGATATCGTAGCGAAGCACCTTGTTCGCGGCGACGATCGGGTAGAGGCCGGCCGATATGGCGAGGCAAAACAGGGCGATCGAACCTGAAAGCCAGGCACTGGCCGTACCTTTGTGTGCGGGAATGCAGATTGCAGCAAGGCTTCCTGCAAAAGGCGCAAGAACCAGAATCAAAAGCAATGTCGCCGCGGTCTCTATGTGCCCGTTTCCCTAAATCTTTCCGAAATGACAGGACCGCGAGGGGTCCGTGAATGCTGCAGCATTGTGCGCCACGGCGGTGCCCGAAGCGCACCGCGAAACGGTGCAAGAGCACATTGTTTTTATGGCTGCTTTCGACCGCCATGCCAACCCGCAACCGTGATAAAATCGACTGGCTGCGGCAATTCGTTGCCGGGTGTGCCGTGAAATCACAGTGCAGCGTCCGGTCGTCACGTGCCCGGTCAATTTGTGTTTGGAAACATCAGGCCGTGATTTTTGTAACGAAATGTAGGATCGATGTGGCGGGAAATATTTCGACACTGAAAACGGCCCGGGGCAGCGGCCGTGGTACGTGCGTTTTTCCTTGCTGCTGATATAAACACGGCATGGATACAATACCGCACATTCTTGTCGTCGATGATGATCCGGAGATTCGTCGGCTGCTTGGGAAATACCTCGACGGCCAGGGCTTTCGCATCAGCCTGGCCGGCAGCAAGGGCGAATGCGAGGCCAAGCTGGCTGAGCTGAAGATCGATCTTCTGGTCCTCGATGTCATGTTGCCGGATGGTTCCGGGCTTGATCTTTGCCGTTCATTGCGGGGAAGGATGCCGCAATTGTCGATCATCCTTTTGACGGCGCTAAAGGAAGATGTCGACCGAATCATCGGGCTTGAATTCGGTGCCGACGATTATCTCGGAAAGCCGTTCAATCCGCGCGAACTCTCTGCCCGTATCCGCGCCGTGCTTCGCCGTGGCCGCGCCGAGCCGACACCCACGGGCAGCCGGCAATATGTGTTTGCCAACTACATCGCCGATATCGAAAGCCGCACCTTGCACGCGCCTGACGGTAGTGCCGTCGACCTGACGGGCGGCGAGTTCGAGTTGCTGGTGGTGTTTCTCCAGCGTCCGGGCCGTGTTCTGTCACGCGATTCGCTGCTTGACCTGACGCAGGGCCGGACGGCCGATCCTTTCGACCGGTCGATTGATATCCTGGTCAGCCGTCTGCGCCGCAAGCTGGGCGATGCCAGCGTGTTCGCCATGCTGAAGACGGTGCGCAACAAGGGTTATCAACTCGCAGTTCCCGTTGAGCGGAGCAACTAGATGCTGTCGCTCCGCACGCGGTTGACGGCGCTGCTGATCATCTCGGTTGTTCTGGTACTGGTGATTGCTGCCGTCATCACGGCGTGGCTGCTGCGGAAACCACCGGAGGTCATGTACGACCGCGTTCTTGCCGAAAAGGCCGAGTTCGCACTTCTTCTGCTTCGTGCCGACCCGTTGGCAGCGCAGACGCTGCATATTGCAATTCAAGAAAAACCGGCGAAAGACCGCATCGATCAGGAGCGCACGGAGAATATCCTCGCAGAGGGCCGCCGGCAGGGTTACACCGCCGATGTCGTCGTGTTGAAGAGCTTCAATCCGCATCGCTGGGATATCGCCATCCGGCTGGATGATGGCCGATGGGCTTATCTGGACTTCCCCGACCCCGCTCCTTTTCCCTATCTGCCACTGGCGGCCTACCTGGCGTTGGTCGCGATCGGCATGACCGGCATTTCGGCCTATGTCAGCAATGTGATGATGAGGCCCCTGCGCATTCTGGATGAAACGATTGCCAAGATCCGCCCTGATGGCATTATTCCGGAGCTGCCGGAGACCGGGCCGATGGAGGTTCGCACCACTGCCAAGACCATCAACCGGTTGGCAACACGTCTCAATGCGGCAGTTTCCAGCCGTATGCGCATGATTGCCGCCGCAGGCCACGACATGCGCACGCCCATGACGCGTATGCGCCTTCGCGCCGAATTCGTCGGCGATGGCGATGATAGACAGTCCTGGCTGAAGGATCTCGACGAACTGGATCACATCGCCGACAGTGCTATCCGGCTGGTGCGCGAGGAAATCAGTCCGGCCGCGCAGGAGCAGGTATCGCTGGATGCAGTCCTTCGCTCCGTCGCCGAGGAGGTTCGCGAGACGGATCTACTCGTAGAGCAGGGAGCGATCGTACCGGTCCTGGTCAAGGGCGCGCCGTTTGCCCTGAAACGCGCGCTGCGTAACCTAGTGGTAAATGCTGCCACGCATGGTCTTGGTGCCCGCGTTTCGCTGGCCAACTATGGCGAAGAGGCGGTCTTGACGGTTATGGACCGCGGCCCCGGTATTCCGCAAAATCTGCTTGATCGTGTCTTCGAGCCGTTCTTTCGCGTTGACCAGGCCAGACGGCAGATCGTGCCGGGCGCCGGTCTCGGCCTCGCCATTTCGCAGGAAATCATTGAAAATCATGGTGGCACCATCACCATCGTCAACCGCCGGGAGGGTGGCCTGCTGCAGACCGTACGCCTGCCGCTGTGCAAGCCACATCAGGACTAATCGAACCACCTGCGCTCCGGGATGATGCGTCCAGCCAATCGCGGTCAGGGATCGGCTGTCGCATCGGGCTTGGCAGCCAGCGACGGAGCGAATACCGTTTCTGACCGGTAGGCGCGGGCATCAGCATTGCCTTTGTGATGCTGCCCAGCGTGCAAGATATGAGGCCAGCGCCAAGCCGCACTTTCATTCCCTCACAGCACACCGATGAACTCCTCACAAGCCACTGATGAGCATAAAAAAGCGCGACCGATTGAAATGGCCGCGCTTGATTGGTCTGGCTATTCGGACCTGCCGGTATCGGCAGGCTTCCGGCTTACTGTCCGATGGCCTGGATACCCGCGCCACCACCGATGGCAATATTGAGAGCAACGTAATTGTTGGACAGGTTGCGGATGCTGGCTGCAAGCGCGATGCGGGAGTTCGCAAGGTTGCGTTCCGCGTCGAGAACGTCGAGCAGCGATGTTGCGCCGCCCTTGTAGCTTTCGCGGGCCAGACCCAGGGCTTCCTCGTAGGAATCCACGACCTTACGCAGGGCTGCTACCGTCTGATAGTTGTTTCGGAGGCCGACGAGCGCGTTTTCGACTTCCTCGATCGCGTTCAGAACAGTCTGCTTCCATGCAAGGTACTGCTGTTGTGCGCCGGACTTGGCGATATCGACATTGGCCTTCAAACGGCCGCCATTAAAGATCGGAATGTTCAGGCTTGGGCCAAAGGACCAAGTGCTAAGGCCCCCTGCGACCGTCGAGACGATCCGCGCGCCATCGATCGAACCGCTCAGGCTGAGGCTTGGGTAAAGCTGAGCCTCAGCAACGCCGATCTGGGCAGTCGCCGCAGCCAGCAGGCGTTCGGCTTTGCGGATGTCGGGGCGGTTGCGCACGAGATCAGCCGGAATGCCGATCTTGGTGTTATAGCGCGGCGAAGGCTGCGATGCGCCGTTGCGCAGGCTTGCCGTGACGGTTGTCGCGGGCAGTCCGAGCAGCGTGGCGATGTGGTTTGCCGCCTGGTTGAAGCCGGTCTGGTAACCCGGCAATTCCGCGAGGGTGGTGTTCACGAGGCCTTCGGCCTGAACGACGTCGAGGCTGGACGCTGCGCCCGCTGCCTTGATGTCATTCGTCAGCTTCAGTGTTTCGCGCCGCGATGCCAGACTCTTCTGCTGCAGCGCATAAGCTTCCTGGTTGTAACGCGCCTCGATGTAAGACGTGGTCAGATCGGACAGATAGGCCAGGCGGGCAACGTTGACGTCGGCATAGGCGGCATCAAGCGAAGCATTGGCCGATTCCTTGGCGCGTGCATACTGGCCAAACAGATCGATCAGCCAGGAAGCATCGCCGCCGCCGCCGATCGTCTTTGTTTCGCTATGGTCGCCCTGGCCGCTCTTGCGCCGGGTAGAGCCATCCTGGCCCGCAACCGTTGCAGAACCATTCGCATTGATCTGCGGCAGGCCGCCGGATGCTGCGACGATGACATTGGCGCGGGCTTCAACGATGCGCTCGATCGACTGCTGGACGTCAAGGTTCTCGCCCAGGCCCTGTGCGACGAGGCCGTTCAATTTCTTGTCGCGGAAGGCTTCCCACCATGGCTTCAGCGTCACGTCCTCTGCTTCCGCCTTGCCTCCCTCCGAGAATTTCGCCGGCACCGCGGCATTCGGAGATTGATAGTTAGGACCGACAACGCAGCCCGAAAGAAGAACGAGGCTCAAGGGAAAGAGCACTTTAGCAATTTTCATCTGGGTCCCCATCCGGCCCGAGCGGGTCGGTAATAAACGATTCATACTTTTCGTCTTTAACATTTTCCGCGCCGCATGCGAGGGAACAATTGCAAAGATGGCCCTGAAATGGACTTTCCCCAGCTTTGGTGTTTCCTAAGTGCCACGGCTTGGACGTTGTAGCTGTGATTTCAAGGGCGCCTGACAAAAAATTGCCCGTGCGAATCACGCTGATTCCAGCAGTGTGCCTGCGTGAATGTTAACAATTTGCTGACCCTTAAAGGGTGTGCATGTCTGACGTTTGTCGGTGGCGTGTCGAATTGTTTCCAGCGTGCGTGGCCCACGGGCCAATGCGGGCGGACATGAGAAATCCGGTGATGAACCGGCGAACCAAGCGTGTCTCACGAGAAGGCAGGTGTCATGCGCATGATGCGGCACGGTGCTTTCCTGAGTTAAGCCGCCAGCCATCGGCGCTCGCGGGCAAAGTTTGCGAGGTCTGTCGCGCTCATCGGTCTGGCGAAGGCATAGCCTTGCAGCCCGTGACACCCCAGATCCTTCAGAATTCGGGCATGCTCCATGGTTTCGACGCCCTCGGCGATGACGTCGATACCGAGCGATATGCCGATGTCGATGATTGAGGCCACCAGCTGGCGCTGTGTGGTCGAGGTCAGGATCGGGATCACCAGCTGCCTGTCGATCTTGAGGCGGCGCGGGGTGAGCTTCAAAAGGCTGACAATGGAGGCATATCCGGTGCCGAAGTCGTCTATTTCGATATCGATGCCGAGATTTTTGATCTGCTCGATATTGGAAAGCACGGTCATGTCGCTTTCGTCGAACGAGATGGACTCCAGCAGTTCGAACGAGATCTTACCGTGCGGAATAGCCATCTGATTGAGGCGATCGATCAGCTTTTCATCATGCAGGCGATGATAGGAAAGATTGACGGACACTTTCGGGATATGGATGCCGCTGGCTTCCCACCGCATCGACTGGAACAGCGCCTGCTCAAGGATACGCTGGTCGATCTCCGAAAGCACATTGATGTCTTCGGCCGTCTTCAGAAAGGCGTATGGCGCCAGCAGTCCCTTGGTAGGGTGGTCCCAGCGGGCCAGCGCTTCGACCCCGATGATATCCAGAGTGTTCGGACAGAACTGCGGCTGGAAATGCGCGATGAACTCATTCTGCTCGAGACCGCGCAGGATTTCATCTGCCGTCTGTTTCGTCTTGAAAACAGCCGTCTTCAGGGAATGCGTGAAGAACTCATAGCGGTTGCGGCCGCGGCGCTTTGCTTCGTAAAGCGCGATATCGGCGTTGACCAGAACCTGGCTCAGTTCCTCCTCTTGCCTTGCCTGATGGGCAATGCCGATGCTGACGCCTATACGGCATTCCTGTTCCTTGTATCGGACCGGTATGCTCATCGCATCGATGATCCGTTGGGCGAGCTCAGCTTCATGAGCCTCTATCCCGGTCTGGCGTGAAATGATGACGAACTCGTCTCCACCGATGCGGCCAACGAAATCGTCGCCGCTGGTGTTGGCGCGAAGGATCTGGGCTGCATGCTTGAGGATTTCGTCGCCAGCCGCATGGCCGAGCGTGTCGTTGATTTCCTTGAACCGATCGAGATCGATATGGAAGATGCTGGCGAGACCCGGTCTCGTCTCGTCGGCGTGTTTTTTTGCCAGAATTTCGTCAAGGTATCGGCGGTTCGGCAGCGCTGTCAGTGGATCGTGCAGAGCATTGAATTCCATCCGGTGCCGGGCTGCTTCCAGTTCGGCACTGTGGGCTTCGGCTTGTCCTTTGGCGGCTTCAAGCCGCTCGGTCTTTTCGACGTCGGTGGTTACATCCCAGTTGACGCCGACGATCTTCTCATTGCCGCCAGCGCCAATATAGGTGGAGCCGACCGTCCGGATATGCCTGACGCGGCTGCCCGGAAGGCGGATGCGAAATTGCGAAACGTAGCTCGCACCGTGGTGCAGGGCATTGCTGAATTCCTGTTCGGCGCGCTGCAGATCATCCGGATGCAGGGCGTCCCGCCAATCCTCGTAGACTTCACTGGCGTTCTGCCGCAGACCGTACAATTCCTTCATGCGGTCGTCCCAGAGAAGTTTACCGGAGGCGATGTCGAGCTCCCAGATGCCGATCTGTGAGGCATCGAGCGCAATCTTCAACCGGTGGGACAGTTCCTGGAGCTGATCCTTGTTGTTTTGAAGGACCTGGATATTACGTTTGCGTTCCTCGATCAGCCGCCCGCTGATGAACATCGGCACGAGGATGAAGAGGCCGCCGATAAGGATGAGGGTGCGGATGAACCAGGCGTTCGGAGGGGTATCGACCCACCCCCCTTTTGGCACTGCACTGATCATCCAGGATCCACCCGGCAGAAACAGGCTTACTTCGACAGGGTCGGCTGCCTTGACCGCGCTATTGCCGAAAAACAAGGCGCCATCTTCACCCAAGCCGTCGCGGCCGGAAATCGCCACGTCTATATCAAGTGCGGCTGAAAGAAGCCCGCTGTCCTGATAGAGCCGCTCCACGTCGATGACTGCGGAGACGACACCCCAGTAGCGGTTCGAGGCGCCGCCATATGAGATGGCCACAGGAAAGCGGCCGATCAGGCCTTGACCGCCCTGCACAAGATCCAGGGGGCCAGCAAGAACCATCTTGCCCAGCTCACGAACCTTGAGCGCTGCGGCGCGCTGATTGCTGTTCTTGCGGTAGTCGAGGCCGAGGGCCTTCTCGTTGCCTTCGAGTGGGTAAACGAGGGAGACGATCAGGTTGGGGGCGGCCGCGATGTTGCGCAAGCGCGAACGCTCATTGAAGATGTTGCGCGCCAGTTCGGAGAACCGTTTCTGGTTCATGCCCGGTTCCGTGGAGATCGCAGCGATCAATCCACGCACGAGTTGAATGTCGCCATTGATGTTGGCTTCGAGCTTCGAGCGGATCGGGTTGAGCTCCGCAATAACCGCCTCCCGCATCTTTGCCGCATGAACTGCGCGGTTCTGCTGTTCAGCAAACAGGCCGGTTGCGATCACCACCATCAACGCGACGTAGGTCGGCATGTAGTTCGGTTTGAGAAACCGAACTATTGTTGACTTTCTGAGCGCATTCGACAGTCCCGAAAACACGTGATCTCCAATGCTGTTCACTATTCGACAGCAATTGGACCGGATTGTCGCAAAGGCGTCTTAACAAGATGTGCTTCGAGGCCCCGTCAATTCTAGCGTTCTATTCGGATTTTTTCCTTTTTGGCAGGTTCTTGCGGTCGGTTTCCGCAAGCTCTTTCAGCTCTTTTTCCGACATGGATTTTTCCATGCTCTTGGAAGCGCCCTGGAGTTCGGATTTTTTCATGTCGCCGCGCTTGGCGGACAATGCGACACCGGCGGCTTTTTGCTGGGCTTGGGATTTTGCGGGCATCGACTTACTCCTTCGGTCGGATGCCTGTTTAACAACCGTCTTCTAGATTGGTTCCGCAGGGCTTGCCACATTGATTTCAGGAGTGCCAATCATTGCCAGCAATGTCTCCAACCGGTCAGCATCGCGCGGCAGTTTGTCGGTTCGCAGCCGCGAGATGCGCGGGAAGCGCATGGCAACACCGGACTTGTGCCTGCTGGAGAAATTGATACCCTCAAATGCGACCTCGACAACGAAGCCGTGATCTGGCTCCGCCCGGATCGACCGCACCGGGCCGAAGCGCTCGATAGTGTTATTGCGCACGTAGCGGTCCAGCACCTCAAGCTCTGCATCGGTGAAACCGAAATAGGCCTTGCCAACGGGCACCAGAACATCCTTGCCTTCACTCTCCGTCCAGACTCCGAAGGTGAAGTCGGAATAGTAGCTGGACCGTTTGCCGTGGCCGCGCTGGGCATACATCAGCACCGCGTCGATATTATAGGGCTCGCGTTTCCACTTGAACCAAGGCCCCTTCGAGCGTCCAGACGTATAGGACGAATCCAGGCGTTTCAGCATGATGCCCTCGATCACCGGATCCGGCGGCTCCTTGCGTAGGCGATCGAGTTCCTCCCAGCTCGAAAACGGGACGAGCGGCGAGAGATCGAAATGCGAGGGGGCGGCCTTTTCGATCAGGGCCGAAAGTGCTGCGCGCCGGGTCAAAAAGCTTTCCGGACGCATATCGCGCGACCCGGAAAACAACAGGTCGTAACCGCGAATGAAGGCCGGATAGTCTTCCAGCATTTTTCGTGTCACGGTCTTGCGGTTCAATCGTTGCTGCAGATCGGAGAATGTCCGCGTTGCGCGGTTGGTGCGCATGGTGCCGCCGACAAGAAGCTCGCCATCGATGATACCCTCGAAATCCGCAGCCTCAAGAATATCCGGAAAGGCACTGGAAATGTCGTCGCCGCTGCGTGAATAGAGCCGCCGCGTCCCGGCCAGATTGGCAAGCTGGACGCGGATGCCGTCCCATTTCCATTCGGCGGCAAAATCCTTCGGGTCGAGTGAAGCCAGATCATTGTCTCCAACCGGTGTTGCGAGCATCACGGCATGGAAAACCGCGGGCATATCCAGTTTGGGCTTGTCGGTCTTTCCGTCGAGCCATTGGAACAGCGACACATAGGGCGGGGACAGGCCATGCCAGAGCGTTTCGATCTCGGTGATATCGACATTGCCCATGTCGGCGAGGGCCTGCTTCACCAGCCGTGCCGAGACGCCGATGCGCAGGCCGCCGGTGATGAGCTTGAGGAAGGCAAACCGGCTTGACCCTTCGAGTTGATCAAGCAGATCGCGCACGAGGCCATGCACATTGGCTCGGCCGGCCGTTTCCAGCTGATGCATGACTGTGCCAAGCGATAGGTCGCTGGATGCTGGCTTTCCTGTGGCTGGCGGTTCCCAGACGAGCGAGATCGTTTCGGCGAGGTCGCCGACATAATCATAGGAATAGCGGAACAGCACCTCGTCCATGCGCTCCAGTACCAGTTGCCGCAGCACGTTCGGTTTCACGGCCTTCAAGGTCAGCGTGCCGGCGATGACGGCGAGCGCATAGCCGCGGTCGGGATCCGGTGCGTCGCGGAAATAATCCGCCATCAGCTTGATCTTGGCGTTGCGTTGTGGCGTGAGAACCAGGCGGTCGAGCAGTTCTGCGAAGGGACGCACCGGCTATTCTCCTTCGTCGTCGTAGCCGACCAGATGCAGCGGCCGGGCGGCGATACCCTGCAACTCGCACCAACGGACAAGGGCCTCTTCGCGGCCGTGCGTCACCCAGACCTCGGCTGGCTTGATCTCGTTGATTGTCGCGGTCAGTTCCGGCCAATCGCAGTGATCCGACATGATCATCGGCAGTTCGACGCCGCGCTGCTTGGCGCGTTGCCGCACCAGCATCCAGCCGGACGCGAAGATGGGCATGGGATCGGGAAAGCGCCTGGCCCATTTGTCGGCAAAGGCCGAGGGCGGGCCGACGACAACGGCACCGGCGAAGGACTGTTTGTCTTTCGCATCGATCGTGGCCGGCCGGAGATCCCCCAGTTGGATACCTTCGCTTTCATAATAATCGCAGAGCCTTGCTAAGGCGCCGTGAATGAAGATCGGTGCGTCGTAACCCGCTTCGCGCAGAAGCATGATGATCCGCTGCGCCTTGCCGAGAGCATAGGCGCCGACCAGATGGGCACGCTCGGGAAATTGTTTGAGCGAGGTCAACAGCTTGGCAATCTCGCCACGGTCATCCGGGTGGTGAAACACCGGCAGGCCGAAAGTTGCTTCGGTGATGAAGACATCGCATGGGACCGGCTCGAAGGAGAGGCAGGTCGGGTCGCGGCGGCGCTTGTAGTCGCCTGAGACGACGATGCGCATGCCACCTGCTTCAACGGCGATCTGTGCCGACCCGAGCACGTGACCGGCCGGATGAAAGCTGACGGTGACATCGCCGATCGTCGTGCGGGTACCGAGGACGGCTTCCTGCGTACTGACGCAGAATGTGTCGCCATAGCGGATACGCATGATCTCCAGCGTCTCGCGCGTCGCCATCACATGTGTGTGGCCGGCGCGCGCATGATCGGCGTGACCGTGGGTGATCAACGCCCGTTCGACAGGCTGGACGGGATCGATATAGAAGCCGCCCTTCTCGCAAAAGAGACCCTTGGGCGTCGGATAGAGCAGCGTTTCCGGTTTCATGCAGACGAAGATAGCTGGCAATTGCACGACTGCCAGCTATCGCAGCGAATTTTTCGAAATCAGGCTACCGGGTTGTGGCCGAGTGTCTTGGAAATCAGATCAAGCACGCCCTCGGCATCGACGCCGATGCAGATGTTCTGGCTTGGCAGGTTGTCCCAGTCGCTTGGCGGGAAAATATGATCGTCGGCCTTCTGGATGGTCTGGCCATCGGCAATGCCGCCGCAAACGACGCGGATCGCACCGCTGCGCAGGGTGAAGAGTTCCGGCGCCACGACATAGACACAGGCGCAGCTGTCATGCACGACCATACCGTCATCGACATGCTGTTCGTAGAAATCGATATAGAACTGCGAAATGTCCGACAGGAGCTTGGCGCGCTTGCCGCCGGTCGCAGCAATAGCTTCCAACCGCCCACGAGTCATGACGGTCTTCTCGGTTACATCAAGCCCGACGACGACCACCGGCCATGGGGCTGTCATCACCACGTCGGCGGCTTCCGGATCGCCATGGATATTGGCTTCGGCAGCCGGTGTGATGTTGCCGCGCATGTCGAAGGCACCACCCATGATGACGACTTCCTTGACCAGAACGGCGATATCTGGATCGTCGCGCAAGGCGAGCGCCAGATTGGTCATTCGGCCGACGGCAACAAGCGTTACCTCGCCGGGATTGGCGCGTACCATGTCGATGATGAAGCGATGGGCCGGACGCGGATCGCAGGCCAGATCGACCGTTTCTGGAACCCCGATATTGCCGAGACCATCATCGCCGTGGATGAAGGTTGGCCAGCCAACATGGGGCCGGGACGGGTCGAGCGTTTCGCCAAGCCCTTTGGCAACAGGCGCTGCAATATCCCATTGCTGCTTCAGATAGAGCGCGTTGCGAGTCGTCGTTTCGATCGAGGCATTACCGAAAACGGAGGTGATGCCGATCAGGTCGATATCCGGGTGATTATGCAGGAACAACAGGGCCATCGCATCGTCGACGCCGGGATCCGTATCAAAAATTACCTTATGCATGATGTGTTCTTTTCTTTGTTTTGAAAGCCGGCCGCAGCTTGCTGAAAGGGGTGACGTCCAGCGTTGTGTCACTTTTAGCGGTGCGGCGGCCAAGAGCAACCCATTTTCCGGGCCATGGGAGGTGGAGTGCCAAAACAAGGCAAATCCGTATCCTGCCGCGAAATAGGGCCAGCAGGCTTAAACTTTCCGAAACGTCGCCGCGATAGGATGGGGGCTCAATCAATAGGTGGGGCCGTTCCTGCATCCGCGCAGACGCGCGGTGGCAGGCAAGGGAGTTTCAAGCTGATGACGGAACAGCGTACGTGAAGTCGGTCTTTAAAAAGATACGTCTCCCCCGCAAGGTGATGTTCCTCATTACCGGCATTCTCGTGCTGTCGGGTGCGTCCGGCGCCTATGCCGTCTATTCCGGCAAGGAAACCTTTCTCGGCATGGCCGGACCGCAAAAGCCCTCAACTTCGGGCCTGGCCTGCACCACGATCGAAACCCTGAAGATGCGCCGCAATGGCCAACGTTGGATTCGCAAATATGTGAGCACGGAATCTGCAGGCGGTGTCGATCGTGTCCGCACTGCATTGCGCATTACCGGCCTGTTGGCCAAGGAAGAGCAGGCCGATCTCTATCAGGTAGTTGTGCTTGATTCCGCCGGACCGTCAGATCGTGCCGATCGGCGCGGCGCGGCCATCGGCGCCCAGGTCCTTTTCGCGCCTGATCCATCCAAGCTGCCGGGAATGAGCACGCCATTTACGGCCCGTTATACGGAGGCGAAGGCAAACACCGTCGGTCTGTTCTATGGTGCCGAAGTGGCTCTCTCGACCGACGACATCAAGACCACGTTGACGGCAATGGACGACAAGTCGGATTGTTTCGATCCGGTCGCGGCCGCTGCTGCGGCAGTGCCTGGGGCTGCCGGATCAAAGAGCGGCGACCACGGTGAAGCGCCGGCTGCTGCGCACGGAGAGGAAGCAGAGAGTGGCGAGGCGCCTGCTACGCATGCCGAGGAAGGAGCCGCGCCGGAACATGACGCCGAGGCTACGGCGGAGCAGGGCGCGGTAAAGCCTGAGGAAAAAGGTTTCTTCGGCTCCATGCTGGCCATGGTGCTCGGCGGAGATGGCGAAAAGCCATTGGAATCCGCGATGGAAAAACCCGCCGAACGCCCAGCAGAAGAACCTGCAGGGCACTGACGGGCTTTCAAACAGCGCGCTGCCGGCCATCCGGATCAGACGATGGCGTTGCCGGCAATGACGGCGAGAACCACGAAAATCAGGAAGATGATCACGGCGATGGCGAACAGCACGCGCGCGATCGTCGCGGTTGCGGCCGAAACGCCTGAAAAACCGAGAAAACCGGTAATCAGCGAGATGACCAGGAAGATGAGCGCCCATTTCAGCATGGAGGGGGTCCTTTTCAGATTCTGCGGACATAGACGCGCAGGAGCCTGAAAAGTTCCGTCGGCTGACAAGAACGCGCCATCCGGTTTAGCGAATGGCGCGTCCCTAGCGTTGTCTCAGTCCGCCTTGTTGCGGCGGGCCGGGAAGAGGATGATGTCGCGGATCGACGGCGCGTTGGTGAGCAGCATGATCAGGCGATCGACACCGATGCCGAGACCGCCTGCGGGCGGCATGCCCTGGTCGATCGCATCGAGGAATTCGTCGTCCAGCTGCTTGTCCTTCTCACCGCGGGCATGCGCCTGCTCGAGCTGCTCGACCATACGCCTGCGCTGCTCTTCCGGATCGTTGAGTTCCGAAAACGCATTGCCCAGCTCCCAGGCGTTGCAATAGGTCTCGAACCGTTCGACTAGGCGTGGTTCGCCCGGCACTTCCTTGGCGAAGGGCGAGATATCCTTCGGGAAATGCGTCACGTGTGACGGCTGGATCAGCGTGCCTTCGACCTTTTCTTCGAAAATGAAGGCCAGGCATTCGCCCCAGGTCGCGTCCTTCTCGACTTCAAAACCGGCAGCCTCGGCGGCAGCGCGGGCTTCCTCGTCGGTTTTCATCGCCAGGAAGTCGATACCGGTCGCTTCCTTGACGGCATCCGGCATAGGCACGCGCTTGAACGGCCCCTTGAAGGAGATTTCCTTGTCGCCGAACATGAATTCGGTCGTGCCATGGATCGACATCGCGAGCTTGGAGAACAGCCGCTCGACGAGGTCCATGACGTCCTCGTAGTCGGCATAGGCCCAGTAGCATTCCATCATGGTGAATTCAGGATTGTGCCTTGTGGAAACGCCTTCGTTGCGGAAGTTGCGGTTGATTTCGAACACCTTGTCGGTCAGGCCCGACACCAGCGTGCGCTTCAAATACAGTTCCGGCGCGATGCGCAGATACATGTCGAGCTTCAGCGTATTGTGGTGCGTCTTGAAAGGTTCGGCCGTTGCGCCGCCGTAGACCGAATGCAACATCGGCGTTTCGACTTCCATGAAACCGTCGTCTTCCATGAAGCGGCGAATACCGGAAACGATCTTCGAACGCTGCTGGAAGCGGAGCTTGGACTCCTCGTTGGTCATGATGTCGAGGTGACGCTTGCGATAGCGCTGCTCGATGTCGGACAGGCCATGCCACTTCTCCGGCATCGGCAGCAGCGACTTGGTCAGCATAGTGATTTCTTGCGCGTTGATCGAGAGTTCGCCGCGCTTGGTGCGGCGCACCACGCCGGTGACGCCGATGATGTCGCCGAGATCGATCATCGGCAGCATCGCCCGGGCTTCTTCCGGCGTCGTGTCCTTGTGGGAGAAAATCTGGATCTTGCCGCCGGCATCATGGATATCCATGAACATGCCAGAATTGCGCGAGGAATAGACGCGCCCGGCAACCGTGACGACATCTTCGGTCACCACGTCTGCTTCCAGGTTCTCGTATTTCGCCGCAAGCTCAGCATTGGTGATCGTGCGGTGGAAATGCGCCGGATAGACGTCGCCGATCTTTTCGCGCAGCATTTTCAGCTTCTGGGCGCGCACTTCGGTGACGTCGGAGGAGAGGGCGGTTTCGGTCTTGTCGGTCATGGGGCTCGCCTTCTATGGGGCTTTGTTCTCAAGGGTACTAGGGGTCGAGGCCATTTCCTCTTCGCCCCACCGGGGAGAAGGTGGCCCGAAGGGCCGGATGAGGGGGAGCAAAAGACTTCTCAGCCTGCCGCACCACCCCCTCATCGCCTCGCATTCGCTCGGCACTTCTCCCCGCTGGGGAGAAGAAAGAGCCAGTCTTTATTTGCCGCTGCCTGCCATCGAGGCGGCAACCTGGCCTGCAACCTTCAGGCGCTGGCGCACGACCGAGCGGCCGAGGATAGCCATTGAATCGAACAGCGGCAGCGAGCGGCTGGAGCCCGAGACCGCCACGAACAGCGGCGCCACGATGACTTTCAGCTTCTTGCCCATGCGGTCGGCAATGGCACGCAGCTCGGCTTCGATCGACTCGACGTTCCATTCGAGGATCTTTTCCAGATCCGGCTGGACCGTGTTGAAGATCTCGACCAGTTCTTCCGGGCTCGATTTGACCTTGGCGAAGGATGCGGCGTCAAGCGACAGATCGGACTTGAACAGGAAGCCCGCCAGGTCCGGCAGTTCGCCCAGCTTGGAAATGCGCGACTGCGAGAGTTTGAGGCCCTGCTTGATACGGTCGTTTTCCATCGCCCAGGAAAGCACGCGGGCGGCGAACTCGTCTTCTGACAAACCTTCGCGCAGCCAGCGGCCATTCAGCCAATCCAGTTTCTGTACGTCGAAAATCGCGCCGGCCTTGGAGAGGTTCGCCGGATCGAATTTCTCCGCTAGCTGTTCCATGGTCAGCATTTCCTCGCCTTCGGCGATCTGCACGAAGAACAGGCCGAGGAAGTTCATCAGCGCTTCGGGCAGGTAGCCGAGTGCCGTGTAGTACGAGATCGAGGTCGGGTTCTTGCGCTTCGACAGCTTCGACTTGTCATGGTTGCGCATCAGCGACAGATGCATGAAAACCGGCGGCTCGAGACCGAGATACTGGTAGATCAGGATGTGCTTCGGGACCGAGGACAGCCATTCCTCGCCGCGCGCCACATGGGTGATCTTCATCAGATGGTCGTCGACGACATTGGCCATATGATAGGTCGGCATGCCGTCGGCTTTCAGCAGGACCTGCATATCGACTGCATCCCACGGAATATCGACTTCGCCATAGACGCCATCGACGAACTTGCAGGAGCCTTCCGCAGGGATCTTCATGCGCACGACGGTCGGTTCGCCGGCAGCCATGCGTGTCGTCACTTCCTCTGCCGAAAGTGTCAGGCAGCGGCCGTCATACTTTGGCGGCTTGCCGGCGGCGCGCTGCGCCTCGCGCATTTCCGCCAGACGTTCGGGCGTGCAGAAACAGCGGAAACCGTGGCCGTTGGCAACGATCTTCTCGACGAAGGGCAGGTAGGTGTCCTTGCGGTCGCTCTGGCGGTAGGGGCCATAGGGGCCGCCGATATCCGGGCCTTCCGACCATTTCAGTCCGCACCATTTCAGGGCGTCCAGCACCTTGGTTTCGAATTCTGGGGTCGAGCGGGTCGCGTCGGTGTCCTCGATACGCAGGATGAACTCGCCACCCATCTTCTGTGCGAAGAGGTAGTTGAACAACGCGATATAGGCGGTGCCGACATGGGGTTCGCCGGTGGGGGAAGGTGCAATGCGCACCCGGACTGGTCTGTCTGTCATGATCCTGGCCCGTGCTTTACGTGCTTTCGGCCTTCCTGCCGGAAAGGAGACGTCCGGATGTGAAGGCGCATGCTTTTAAGGGAAGGAAATGCCCGGCTGATGCCTGAAATGGCGGAAAATACCGGAAATTCCATATGGCTGGGGTGAGACCATATTCAAAAGGGCGCGTCAAGGAAAACTGCGTTTTCAGCTGTGGCCGGGAACTTTTCAAATGGCCGTTGACATCCGCGTGAAATCGATCTAATTAACCTTTAAGTTAATTAACTTATTGGCTAAATAAAATGACCCAGGACCAACTCAGCACAACTCTTTCGGCGCTCGCCGATCCGACGCGCCGGGCAATTCTGGCGCGGCTGGCTTTGGGGGAGGCGTCCGTCAATGAATTGGCCGAACCGTTCGCGATGAGCCTGCCTGCCGTTTCCAAGCATCTGAAGGTGCTGGAGAAGGCGGGGCTGATCAGTCGCGGTCGCGAGGCGCAGTGGCGGCCCTGCAAACTGGAGGCGGGGCCGCTGAAAGACCTGAACGCCTGGCTCGATAACTACCGGCAATTTTGGGAGGAGAGTTTCGACAGGCTCGATCTCTACCTGCAAAAACTTCAAGAGGGAGATGGAAATGAACGCAAGAGCTGACGTGGTTCCGGCCGATAAGGCCAACCTTGTCCTGACCCGGACATTCAACGCCCCGGCAGCGCTGGTCTACAAGGTCTGGACGGACCCGTATCATCTGTCCCAGTGGTGGGGGCCACACCATTTTACCAACCCGGTCTGCGAGGTCGATCTGAGACCTGGCGGTGTCATTCGTATCCATATGAAGGGGCCGGACGGCCAGATGTATCCGTCAAACGGCGTCTTCAAGGAAATCGTCGAGAACGAGCGCCTGGTGTTTACCAGCACTTATGATGGCGAAGACGGCATCCCCATGCTCGAGGCGCTGAATACGGTGACGTTTACGGAAAAGGACGGCAAGACCGTGCTGACCCTGCATGCTGAGGTGTTGAAGGCAACCGAAGCCGTTCTGCCTGCCCTTGACGGCATGGAGGAAGGCTGGAGCCAGAGCCTCGAAAAGCTTGCAGCCGTTATCAACGACGCAGCCGCTGCCTGAAGTTCTTTTTATCCAACATGCCCCTGAAGCCCGCAACGGGCGCTTCAGGGGCGCTTGTTCCCTTACACAACAGGACCCTGAATATGTTGAAAATTCTACTGATTGTTCTTGCCGTCATCGTCGTGCTTCTGCTCGCCGTGGTCGTCTTCGCATCCACCAAGCCAGACACATTCCATGTCGAGCGTAGTGTCACCATCAATGCCCCGCCTGAAAAGATTTTCCCGCTGATCAATGACTTCAAGCAATGGCAGGCCTGGTCACCCTATGAAATGAAGGACCCGGCCATGAAGCGCACCTATGATGGCGCGACAGGCGGTCAGGGCGCGGTTTACAGTTGGGATGGCAACAAGAATGTCGGCGCTGGCCGGATGGAAATCACTGAAGCGACACCATCCACCAAGGTACAGATCAAGCTTGACTTCATCCGTCCCTTCGAAGGCCATAACGTTGCTACCTTCGCGCTTTCACCCGCCACGCAAGGCACGACTGTGACCTGGGCGATGGATGGACCGAGCCCGCTGATCGCCAAAGTGATGGGTCTGTTTTTCAATATGGACACGATGATCGGTGGCGATTTTGCGCAAGGGTTGCAAAACCTCAAGGTGATTGCGGAAAAGTAACCGGCAAAAAGGGAACCATTGTTGGCGTGACCCGTTTCCTTGATGAGGAGTGCGGGCCGTGCCAACCGGACCAGAGGGAGATGGAGAACGCGGAGATTTTTCCGGTTTCTCTTCGCGGCCAACGAAATGGCAGGCGAGCTTCTTACCCCTTCGGCCTCGTTCCTCGAATGCCCATATGGAATTGCCCCGGGACAACAGTCCCGGGGCTTTTTTGATGGGCGCTTTCCAGCCGCAAACAAAAAAGGGAGCGCAGCCGGATGGTGCGCTCCCTGTTGAGTCGTCAATCAGGCGAATACCCGGTCAGTGTTTTGCGGCCTTGTCCTTCTGCCGCTTGTTGCGCGACAGCATGTTGAGCACCTCGACGAGCGCTGAGAAGGCCATGGCGGCGTAGACGTAACCCTTCGGCACATGCAGGCCCATGCCTTCGGCGATCAGCGTCGTGCCGATCATCAGAAGGAACGCGAGCGCCAGCATGACGATGGTCGGGTTCTTCTCGATGAAGCGGGCAAGCGGACCGGAAGCGACCAGCATGACGGTAACGGCAAAAACGACGGCGATAACCATGATCGGCAGATGCGGCGTCATGCCGACGGCAGTGATGATGCTGTCGACCGAGAAAACCAGGTCGAGCAGCAGGATCTGGCCGATGGCGGCGCCAAAGCCCGTTGTCACCGAGCTGGCGATGAAATCCTGCTCATGATCGGCTGGATCCACATTGTGGTGGATTTCCTTGGTGGCCTTCCAGACGAGGAACAGGCCGCCGGCAATCAGGATCATGTCCTTCCACGAGAATGGATGGTCGAACACGGTAAAGACCGGGGTCGTCAGCTGGACGATCCACGCGATGGTGCCAAGCAGGCCCAGTCGCATCAGCAGGGCAAGGCCGATGCCGATCTTGCGTGCCTTTTCCCGATGTTCGGGCGGCAATTTGTTGGTCAGGATCGAGATGAAGATCAGGTTGTCGATGCCAAGCACGACTTCCATGACGATCAGAGTGATCAGGGCAATCCAGGCAGTCGGATCTTGCATTAGGAGCAAAATATCCTGCATCGGGGGCGGTTCCTTCCTCGGCAATCAGCGTGCATATGCGGGAACCCGCGCCGCCGGATGGCAACGCGGGTTTAATTGATTGTTTCTTATGTATGCGGAAACGGTGGCAAGGCAAGCGCCGAGGGGCGCGCAAACCGGCGCGATACCGTTAACTCGCCACCGGAAGCCAGATTTCGGTGAGCCCCATACCCGTTCTCGGGTCAAACCGCTCGTCATAGCGTTCCATCAGATCGGGAAGTCCGGCATGCTTATAGCCGGATGCGGGCAGCCATTCGGTAAAGATCGCGTTGCAGGTTGCCTGGATGCCGGAAATATGGCCGCGATGGGCGAAGATTGCATAGGTCTGGGCGGGAAGTTTCAGAGTTTCAAAGCCTTCGGGCAGGTCGTCGGTGTCTCGAACCTCGACGGCGGTCATGTACTGAAAGCTGCTATCCTGTCCGTCTTCCTGCGTGCAGATGCCATAGGCGGCACGCCCGATCTGGCCGGCAATGCCGCCGTCATGGGCGTTGAACCGCTGCCATTGCGAGGGGATGCCAGCATTGGCGCCGTAATTGTAGGTCTGCTGCAGGCCTGCCATCATCATGGTTGGCGTGGTTTCAAATCGCGGCTCGTCCAGTCTTGGAAGGGGTGCAGTGTTCATGCGAAGGGGCTCCATAAGATCGAGATCGCCAACATGCCCTCTGTTGCGAACTTCTTCCGGTGTCACGCCGAAATGCTCGCGAAAGGCACGGGTGAAGGCTTCATGCGAGCTGTAACCCGCATCAAGGGCGACTGCGAGAATGCTGGAGGCGCCCTCGGCAAGGGAGAGAGCCGCGGTGCTCAAGCGCCGCGCCCGGATATAACCACTGATCGAAAATCCTGTCGTCAGGCCAAAGACACGCGACAGGTGATAGCGGGAAAGCCCCGCCGTCTCCGCGATATCTTCCAGTGAAATATCCCCGGCGTAATGGCTTTCGATAAACCACAGCGCCTTGCCAATCGCATTCATCCAACCTCCCGCAGCAAACCGGATATGACCTTAATGCCGATCAGGCGGCTTCATTTGATCGTGGTTGCGCGATTGCTGACGGCTATCAGGCTGTTGCCCGGGTTCCGTACGCGGCCATGAAGACGCGAACGGCGCCGCTAATGACTCGGTCGATTTCTTCTGGCGACGGTGGGGCCTCCATGGTTCCGAAGAGGCGAAACTTGAAGAAGCCGCCACTGGCGAGATCCAGAAATTGGCCTGCCGCCAGATCGAGGTCATCGATCTTGACACTGCCGATATCGACCTGATGTGCCAGGAATTCCTGCAGGACCGTTCGCAAGTTTTCCGGCCCCTTGAAGAACCGCTGACACAGAACCGGCATGCGATCGCGGACGCCCAGAACGGTACGCATCGCGCTGATCACCTTTTCATCGGTCACGTGGGTGACGAACGAGACGCCAAATTTATAAAGCCCGGCTTCGACATCCTCGTGAGCGGCCAGAACCGTGCGAACCGCTGCCAGAAAAAGCGCGCGCTCGTTTTCGATGATCGCCGAAAACAGGTCTTCCTTGTTCTGGAAGTAGACGTAGATCGTGCCTTTGGAAACGCCGGCTTCCCGCGTTATATCGTTCATGCTGGCGGAGGCGAAGCCGACGCTCATGAAAACGCGCTTTGCGCCTTCGATGATCTGTTCACGCTTTGCTGGGTCTTCGCCGGCGGCGCGGCGGCCGGAAAGGGCCTCACCCGGACAGTCTGCGGTAGCCGTTGTTTCTGCCAATTTGTCGTTACCTTCGGACATTTTTGTCTCATTGTTAACTTTTCGAACCGGTTGGTTCGATTTGACTTGATATGTGAGTAGTTTCGCATTAAGTCAAATCGAACTGAACGGTTCGGTTCGAATTTCTCATATCATGGCTGGTAGTGCAATATGTCAGTTTCAAGCAAGTCCGGTGCTGCCCATGTCCGCCCCGTCGGCGATGATTTCAAGGTGCCCGGCGAACAGATCGAAGCTCCTGAAGCCAAGAACGTGACGGAGCCCGCTGCCGAGCAGCAGGCGGCTCCTCAGGTTGCGGCTGTTGCTGAGCAGCCCGCGCCGAAGCGCCGCAAGCTGGTGTTTCCGGTCATCGTGATCGCTGCTTTGGCAGCCGGCGGCTGGTATGGCTACGACTGGTGGACCAACGGCCGCTTCATGATCTCGACCGACGACGCCTATATTGAGGGCGATATCGCGTCGATTTCGCCGAAGGTGTCCGGCTATATCGAAAAGGTCAATGTCATCGCCAACCAGCACGTCAAGGCTGGCGATCCGTTGATCACGCTCGACAAGGAAGATTACCGCATTGCCGCCGATCAGGCGCAGGCGCAGATCGATACGGAAAAACTGTCGCTGCAACGCTTCGACGCTCAGATCGCTGGTGCAAAGGCCAGCCTGCAGCAGGCAGAAGCGCAGAAAACCGCCCTTGAGGCGACCGTCCGTGGTGCCCAGATCACGCTCGCGCGTGCCAGTGACCTCCAGTCAAAGGCAGTCGGTACGGTCGCCTCCCTCGATGATGCCACGGTGGCACTCGATCAGGCCAAGGCCAATCTCATTGGTGGCGATGCGCAGATCGCTACGGCGAACGCCAACATCGCCGTTTTGGTTGCTCAGCGCGCCGAGGCCGAAAGCACCATCCGGACGCTCGAACTGGCCCGCGACAAGGCTCAGCGCGATCTCGGCTTCACGGTGCTGAAGGCGCCTTATGACGGTGTCATCGGCAATCTGTCCGTTCAGGATGGCGACCTCGTTTCCGCGGGTCAGCGTCTGGCGGCCCTGGTGCCGACCGAGCAGCTCTATATCGATGCGAACTTCAAGGAAACGCAGATCGCTCACATGGTGCCAGGCTCGAAGGTCAACATCCATGTGGATGCCTTCGACGAAGCGCCGATCGTCGGCACCGTGCAGTCGATCTCGCCGGCTTCCGGCTCGGTGTTCTCGTTGCTTCCGGCTGAAAATGCCACGGGCAATTTCACCAAGGTGATCCAGCGCGTTCCGGTTCGCATTGTCTTCCCGAAAGAGGTGCTGGACAGCGGCCGCCTTCGCGCCGGCTTGAGCGTCGTGGTCGATGTCGATACCCGCACCGCACCGAAGCAGGAAACCGCTGCGGCCAAGTGATCCGTATGCCGCGCCGTCAAGGCGCGGCTTCAGCGGTTTAGACAAAAACGTCCCGGGCCGATGTGCCGGGACCCTGTGATGCACCAGTTTTCATGATCATGATGGCTCCCACGTTCGTTTGAACGCGGTCACGCCAGGAGCAAAGCCGATGGCTGCCACTGCAACAGCGGGTACAATGCCGCTTCCTGCCGCCAAAGCGGAAGAGAAGATGGACCCGAAACGGCTGATCGCCTTTTTCGCGATGGTCTTCGGCATGTTCATGTCGATCCTCGACATTCAGATCGTCTCGGCCTCGCTGGCCGAAATCCAGGCCGGACTGTCGGCCGGCTCCGATGAAGTCGCCTGGGTGCAGACGGCCTATCTGATCGCCGAGGTCATCATGATCCCGCTGTCCGGCACCTTGGCCCGGATCGTTTCGACGCGTGTGCTGTTCTCGGTGTCGGCTGCAGGCTTTACGATCGCCAGCGCCCTCGCGGCGACGGCCACCAATATCGACCAGATGATCGTCTACCGGGTGCTGCAGGGCTTTATCGGCGGTGGCATGATCCCGTCGGTGTTCGCAGCTGCCTTCACGATCTTCCCGCCGTCAAAGCGCAGCATCGTCTCGCCGATCATCGGCCTTGTCGCGACGCTGGCGCCAACCATTGGACCGACCGTCGGCGGCTATCTCAGCCATGCCTTTTCCTGGCACTGGCTGTTCCTCGTCAATATTATCCCGGGCATCATCGTTACCATCGTAACCTGGAATTTCATCGATTTCGACAAGCCTGAGTGGGGCCTTTTCAAGAAGTTCGACTGGTGGGGCCTCTTGTCGATGGCGGTCTTCCTCGGCGCGCTGGAATATGTGCTGGAGGAAGGCAACAAGAACGACTGGTTCAGCGACGAATATATTCTCATCGGCGCGGTTGCATCGGCGATCGGTGCTGTGGTGTTCTTCTATCGGGCCTTCAAAGTCGAGTTTCCGGTGGTCGATTTAAGGGCTTTCTCCAATCGAAACTTCGCCTTTGGGTCGCTGTTTTCCTTCGTCATGGGGATAGGCCTCTACGGCCTCACCTATATCTATCCGCTCTATCTCGGCCGAATCCGCGGCTACGATTCGCTGATGATCGGCGAGACGATGTTCGTGTCAGGCCTGGCGATGTTCTGCACCGCGCCGATTGCGGGCAGGCTGTCTACCAAGGTCGATCCGCGCGTCATGATGGCGATCGGTTTTGCCAGCTTCGCGTCCGGTACCTGGCTGATGAGTTCGATGACGGCGGATTGGGATTTCTATGAGCTTCTGCTGCCGCAGATCCTGCGTGGTTTCGGTCTGATGATGTGCATGGTGCCGATCAACAACGTCGCGCTTGGCACCTTGTCGCCCGCCCGTATTCGCGGGGCATCCGGCCTGTTCAACTTGACGCGTAATCTCGGTGGCGCCGTTGGTCTGGCTGCGATCAATACCATTCTCACGCAGCGCCAGGAAGAGCATTACGCCCGCCTGCAGGAACATGTGCAATGGGGCAACCCGGAAGCCATGGACCAGCTGAACAACATGATCGCCAAGTACAATTCGCATGGCCTCGACGGCGCGACCATTGCCATTCAAAAGCTGTCCGGGATGGTGACGCAGCAGGCAACGGTCATGTCGTTCATCGATGTGTTCCTGATCCTCACTTGCCTGTTCGGCGCCTTGGTCTTCTGCGCCTTCCTGATCCAGAAACCGCAACCCGTGCCAACGGGAGCGGGCGGTGGCGGGCACTAGCCGTTAAGGCCACTGCATATCCGATCTGTACGTCATGGCTTTCATCCGCCAGAATGCCCTGAAGGCAAACTTCAGGGCATTCTGCATGACTGGTCATCCGTTTCCTCCGCTCCCCAGACGGTCGTTTCTCGCCAATCTTCTCAGTCTCGGAGTTGTTTCGTCGGTCGGACCGGCGTTCGCGGCGGCGAACGCAAAGCCAGCCTGGCCTTCCATCGATGCGACATTCCTGTTCACGGCTGACGTTCATACCTGCCTCATTTCCGGCGGTGTGCTCAGCCCCAATTGCGCAGCAGAGGGCAAGACCGACGCCAATCTCTTGCGGCATGTGGCGGCGCTGAATCGCATCACGGAGTTTAGCTGGCCAACGGAGATTGGCGGCGTCGCGACCGGGCTTGCCGGGGCAGGCAAGAAAATCGCCAAGCCGCTCGGCCTGGTGATCGGCGGCGACATGACGGATGATGGCGGGGGCCAAGTCAAGGTTCCCGGGGAAGGCCACCAACTGCTGCAATTTTCAAGCCGCTATCAGGAAGGCACCGGGCCGGACCGGGTGCATTTCCCCGTTTATAACGGCCTTGGCAATCATGATCTCGACCAGGATGGAGTACCGCCGCATATCGACTGGTATCGCCGTGAACTGCGCGACTATGTCGAGCTTAATCATCGCCCGACGGTGTTCTACAAGCCACCGGTGGCCGTCGCCAATTACGACATCGATTCCGACAATTACTCCTGGGACTGGGGCGGCCTGCATCTGGTGCAGCTGCAGCGTTTCGGTGGCGATACCAGCAAAGGAGCAATCAGCGGGCTGGACTGGCTGAAGCAGGACCTCGCCAATGCGGCGGCTGATGGCCGGCCGGTCGTCGTGTTTCAACATTACGGCTGGGATACTTTCTCGCTGGAGAAATGGGACCCTGCAAAGATGACCTTCGATGATGAAGGCTCCGGTCACGCGCACTGGTGGGATGACGATGATCGCGCCGCACTGCTCTCGGTCTTGAAAGGCTATAATGTCGTTGGCCTGTTTCATGGCCACGAGCACGATACGCCGATGATCTATAAAGAGGGCAGCCTTGATCTGTTCAAGCCAATTGCCACCTTCAAGGGTGGCTTTGCTGTGGTGCATATCACCAATCAATACATGGACGTAGCCCTCGCGCAGGCTGACGGCACGGATGGCGGCGTGACGTTTCAGAAGGCATTCAGCAAGCGTTTCGGGTGATCTGCGATTGATGGCGATTGCCCGGAAATGGCTCGGTCGCCATTTTCTGATTTACGTACATCAAATTTTCCTCTAAGGCTCGTTGCCGGAGGAAACATGCGCCCGACAGTTCACGATATTGCCGCCGCGGCAGGGGTCAGCCTTGCGACCGTCGACCGCGTTTTGAACCAGCGCGCCGGCGTCCGCGTCGTCACGCGCGAAAAGGTTGAGCAGGCGATCGAACGCATTGGTTATGTCCGCGATGTCGCGGCAGCGAACCTTGCCAAGAGCCGCGTCTATCCTCTCGTCTTCATTCTGCCGTCCGGGGACAATTCGTTCATGCGCGGCCTTGAGACCCAGGTACGCGCTGCGATTGGCCGTTCCTCTGCCGAGCGTACCGCCATCTCCATTGTCACTGTCCCGGCGTTCAACGCCGAAGCCCTGGTTGTTGCGCTGGATGAGGCGCGGGCGGGATCTCCCGCGGGGGTCGCGGTTGTGGCGATCGATTCTCCCGATGTCATAGCCGCCGTCGACCGCCTGCGGGCTGATCACATCCCCGTCGTGACGCTTGTTTCCGATCTGGCCGGTTCGAAGCGCGATCATTTCGCTGGCGTCGACAATATCGCCGCAGGACGCACGGCGGCCAGCTTGATGGGGCGATTTCTCGGCGGCCGCTCCGGACCGGTGGCGGTGCTGGCCGGTTCGATGCTGGTGCGCGACCATCGCGAACGGCTTGACGGCTTTCGTACTGTCATGGCGGAACATTTCAGCGGCCATGCGCTCTTGCCTGTCATCGAAGGGCAGGACGATCCTGCCTTGGTCGAGAGGCTTGTCGGTCAGGCGCTTGCCGCATCGCCGGAAATTGCCGGTATCTACAGCCTCGGCGCCGGTAATCGCGGCCTGATCGCCGCCTTGAAGCGGCGAAAGAGTACGGCCCCGGTCTGCGTCATCGCCCACGAATTGACACAGCATACGCGGGCGGCATTGAACGACGGATTGATCGATGTGGTCCTCAATCAGGACGCGGGGCACGAGGTGCGTAGCGCCATTCGCGTGTTGAAAGCCAAGGCCGATGGCGTCGCCGTCATCGGTGCGCAGGAACGCATCCGCCTCGACATTTTCCTCAAGGATAACCTGCCGTTCGAGCAGGACAGCAACCAGATGCCCGCTGAGGGCAGGCAAGACTAGGGAGATCATCATGTATCTTGGCATCGACCTCGGTACGTCCGGGGTGAAGGCATTGCTGATCGACGGCGGCCAGCGGATCATCGGTTCCGCATCGGGAGCAATGGACGTATCGCGGCCGCATCCGGGCTGGTCGGAACAGGACCCGGTCGATTGGATCCGCGCCACGGAAGAGGCGATCGCCGGGTTGAAAGCCGCTCATCCCAAGGAATTGGCCGCCGTCAAGGGCATCGGCCTCTCCGGTCATATGCACGGCGCGACGCTTTTGGATGACAATGACAAGGTGCTGCGCCCTTGCATTCTCTGGAACGATACGCGCAGCCACAAGCAGGCCTTGGCGCTGGACGCCGATCCGCAGTTCCGGGCGTTGACTGGCAATATTGTCTTTCCAGGTTTTACAGCCCCGAAACTCGCCTGGGTGGCTGAAAACGAACCCGATATTTTCGAGAAGGTCGATTGGGTCCTGCTGCCCAAGGATTACCTTCGCCTGTGGCTGACCGGTGAACATATTTCCGAAATGTCGGATTCGGCCGGGACCTCCTGGCTCGATACCGGCAAGCGCGCATGGTCGGAAAGCTTGCTCGATGCGACGGGGCTCACCGAAAGCCATATGCCGTCCTTGATCGAAGGCACGGAACAGGGCGGGACGCTCAAGGCTGATCTTGCTGCCAAATGGGGCATGGGCGCCGGCGTTATCGTTGCCGGCGGGGCAGGCGATAATGCCGCCTCCGCCTGTGGCATGGGCACCGTTGGTGAAGGCCATGCCTTCGTCTCGCTCGGCACCTCCGGCGTGCTGTTTGCCGCCAATGCCAGCTATCTGCCCAACCCGGCCAGCGCCGTGCATGCGTTCTGCCATGCGCTGCCCAACACCTGGCATCAGATGGGGGTCATCCTGTCAGCAACCGACGCGCTCAACTGGCATTCGGAGATCACCGGCAAAAGCGCCGCCGATCTCACAGCCGAGCTGGGCGACACCCTCAACGCGCCGTCCGGCGTTACCTTCCTGCCTTATCTCTCTGGTGAACGCACACCGTACAATGACGCGTCTATCCGTGGTGTCTTCGCTGGACTTGGCCATGAAAGCAGCCGGGTGGCGCTGACGCAGGCCGTTCTCGAAGGCGTGTCCTTCGCGCTCCGTGATAGTCTCGAGGCATTGCGGGTCGCAGGCACGACACTCTCCCGCGTCACCGCCATCGGCGGCGGCTCGCGCTCGCGCTACTGGCTGAAATCGATTGCGACGGCGCTGAACCTGCCGGTCGATGTGCCTGCTGACGGCGATTTTGGCGCGGCTTTCGGCGCCGCCCGTCTGGGCCTCGTCGCAGCGACAAAGGCCGACCCGCTGTCGGTCTTCACCGCTCCGGCGACGGCCGAAACTATCCAGCCCGACGCGGCGCTGCACGGCGCCTATGCGGAAGCCTATCAGCGTTATCGCCGCCTCTACCCGGCGATCCGCTCCGCCTACTGATTGCAATCAGCGTTTTGAACACAAAGAGGAAACACCCATGAGCACAGGCTTTTTCGGCGATATCGCCAAGATCAAATATGAAGGCCCGGACAGCACCAATCCGCTGGCCTTCCGCCATTACAACCCCGACGAAATCGTCATGGGCAAGCGCATGGAAGATCACCTGCGCTTTGCGGTTGCCTATTGGCACACCTTCGTCTGGCCGGGCGGTGACCCCTTTGGTGGCCAGACATTCGAGCGCCCCTGGTTCGAAGACAGCATGAAGGCAGCCAAGCTGAAGGCCGATGTCGCCTTCGAATTCTTCTCGCTGCTCGGGACACCCTTCTATTGCTTCCATGACGCCGACGTGCGCCCGGAAGGCAAGAATTTTGCCGAGAATACCAAGAACCTCAACGAAATCGTCGATTATTTCGCCAGGAAGCAGTCCGACAGCGGCGTCAAGTTGCTCTGGGGCACGGCAAACCTGTTCTCCAATCGCCGCTACATGTCGGGTGCTGCCACCAATCCGGATCCGGACGTCTTTGCCTTCGCTGCCGCGACCGTAAAGACCTGCATGGACGCAACGCTGAAGCTCGGCGGCGACAACTATGTCCTGTGGGGCGGCCGCGAAGGCTACGAGACCCTGCTCAACACCAACCTGAAGCAGGAACTCGACCAGCTTGGCCGCTTCGTCAACATGGTTGTCGAGTACAAGCACAAGATCGGCTTCAAGGGCGCCATTCTGATCGAGCCGAAGCCGCAGGAGCCGACCAAGCACCAATACGATTACGACGTCGCCACAGTCTACGGCTTCCTCAAGTCCTACGGTCTTGAAAACGAGGTCAAGGTCAATATCGAGCAGGGCCACGCGATCCTCGCCGGCCATTCGTTCGAGCATGAACTGGCGCTTGCCAACGCCTATGGTATTTTCGGTTCGATCGACATGAATCGCAACGATTACCAGTCCGGCTGGGATACTGACCAGTTCCCCAACAACGTTCCGGAAATGGCGCTGGCCTATTATCAGGTCCTGTCCGGCGGCGGCTTCAAGACCGGTGGTACCAACTTCGATTCGAAGCTGCGTCGCCAGTCGATCGATCCGGAAGACCTGCTGATCGGCCACATCGGCGGTATGGATTGCTGCGCCCGGGGCCTGCGCGCTGCCGCCAAGATGGTCGAGGACAAGGCACTCTCCGGTCCGCTCGACGCTCGCTATGCCGGCTGGAAATCGGCCGAAGGCCAGAAGCGCCTGACCAGCATGTCGCTGGAAGAGATTACGGCCTATGTCGAAAAGACAGATCTCAATCCGCAGCCGAAGTCCGGCAAGCAGGAACTGCTCGAAAACGTCGTCAACCGTTACGTCTGATCGTCGTTCCAAGTTAAATTCATGATCAGTCAAAGGGGCGCCACCGGCGCCCCTTTTTGCATGAAATGCTGTTTTGGTTGTTTGAAACAACCCCGGTCACTCTGTCGCATTTTTGAGAAAATATGGGCGAAGACAGGGTCTTAGGGCGGTTTGGCATCAACAGTAACCAGCGCTCTTAAAGGCATTCTTAACTATGCCGGCCTAGTTCTGTCTTCACGCTTTGGACCACCCTGCCGGCATGACGCCGATTGCGCAGCGCGCATGCCTTTCCCCGTTTTGATTTTAGGATGCTCCATTATGTCTGCGCCCGTTTCCGCGACCAAACACCTGAATGAACGTCTCGATTTTGTCGGGCTCGTTGGCGAAGAACGCGCTGCCCTGGTCCGGGCAAGGCCGGCCATTTCGGCCTCCCTGGATGCTGCGCTTGACAAATTCTATGCCAAGGCGACGGCGGTGCCGGAAACAGCGAAATTCTTCGCCAGCGAAGCGCATGTCAAAAGCGCCAAGTCGCGGCAGGTTCGCCACTGGGATCAGATCGCCTCCGGTGAGTTCGATGATAAATATGTCGAGGCTGTCACCGCGATTGGCAAGACCCATGCCCGCCTCGGCCTGGAGCCGCGCTGGTACATCGGCGGCTATGCGCTGATCATGGAATCGATCATCAAGGCGGTTGTTGAAAAGCACCTTGAAGGCTTTCTCTACAAGAAGAAGGCCAAGGATATCAGCATCGAAGTGACGGCGATCATGAAAGCCGCCTTTGTCGATATGGACTATGCCATCTCGGTCTATCTCGATGCCCTGCAGGAGCAGCGGGCAATCGGGGATGCCGAGCGGAAAACACACTCGGTACAGCAGGACGAGGCTCTTTCGGCGCTCGACCGCTCGCTGACAGGACTTGCCAATGGCGACCTGACCGCCAAGCTCAGCGCGGCGCTTGCGCCGCAGTTCGACGGTTTAAAAACCAATTTCAACTCTGCGCTTGGAACGCTCGACAAGGCGCTCGGCTCTATCGTTTTGGCCGCCGACGAAACCTCCGGCAATGCGGGCGAACTGGTGACCGCCGTCGATGATATGGCCCGCCGCACCGAACAGCAGGCGGCCTCGCTGGAACAGACTGCTGCAGCGCTGGAAGAGATCACCACGATCTCCAAGGAAGCGGCGATCCGCACCGAAGAGGCCCGCCGTGTCGTCGGTAACGCCACCGAAGAGGCGCGCAAATCGGGGCAAGTCGTCCAGCAGGCCGTATCGGCGATGAGCGCGATCGAGGAATCGTCCCAGAAGATCACCCAGATCATCGGCGTCATCGACCAGATCTCGTTCCAGACCAATCTGCTTGCATTGAACGCCGGCGTTGAAGCGGCCCGCGCCGGGGATGCGGGCAAGGGGTTTGCTGTCGTGGCGCAGGAAGTGCGTGAACTCGCACAAAAGTCCACCGATGCGGCAAAGCAGATCAAGGGCCTGATCGACAAGTCGTTCGAGGACGTGCTGACCGGCGTTTCCCTCGTCAACCAGACTGGCGAGGCTCTGCGGACGATTGGCGAACAGGTCATGCATATCAACGGTCATATCGATGCCATCGCCGGTTCAGCGCGGGAGCAGGCGATCGGCATTACCGAAATCAACACGGCGGTGACGGGCATGGACCAAATGACCCAGCAAAATGCCGCCATGGTCGAGCAGACCAATGCGGCAACCCATAATCTGATGCGTGTCAGCACGACGCTGAAGGACCTGGCCAACCAGTTCACGGTGTCAAACCGGCGGCATATTGAAGTCGTGTCGCGCCGCGCGCCTGAGAAGCGTTACGCCTGATCACCGAACATCTGTTTGATGAATGGAGCGCTGGCCGGAAGGCTCAGCGCTTCGCCCATTTGAGCGACGGGGCGGCAACCGAGTTGCGGACCACCAGATCGGGACGGAGCAGGATTTCCGTTTCCGGCGGCTTTCCGTCGGACAAAAGATCCAGCAATAGCGCCATCGCATGTTTGCCGATTGCGGTTCGCGGCTGGCGGATGGTCGTCAGTGCCGGTGACATGAAGCTTGCCTGTGGCACGTCGTCAAAACCGGTCACGGAAAAATCGCGCGGAATATCGTAACCGCGGGCGCCAAGGCCAATCATCACGCCGATTGCCGTCTGGTCGTTAACGCACATGAAGGCTGTTGGCAGCGTGTCGCGCATGAACAATTGTTCGACGGCAAGCCGCCCGCTTTCGATCGTGCCGTCGCCTTCAAAAACGATACGCTGATCGGCGCTGACATTGGCGGCATCCAGCCCGGCCTCATATCCGCTGCGCCGCCGGCTATAGGCCAGCCGGGTGCGGGAATCACCGATAAAGGCCACCTTGCGATGACCTTCGGCGATCAGCAGGTCGATTACCTTGCGGGCGCCCTCGGTATCATCGACGCCGACATAAGGAATGCCGCCATTGAAAACCGGTTCGAAAACACCGACGCTGGGCGGCAGCCGTGCAGTCATCGACTGATGGCCAAAAGGCAGGATGCCGGTAAACAGGATCAATCCGGCGGCTTGGTTGGAATTCAGGAACTTCAGATATTCCAGCCCGCGCTGGGCGTCGTTCTGCGTATGGCCGATCAGCACGCCGTAACCATGCGAGCGCGCTTCGTTTTCCAGGCCGACGAGAATGTTGGAAAAATTCGGGTCGCCGATATCGGGCGCCACCACCAGAATCATATTGGAACGGCCAAGCCGCAGGCTGCGGGCCATGGCGTTGGTCGTGTAGCCGGTGATGGCGATTGCCTGGCTGACCTTGAGCCGCGTCGAATTGGCGACTTTCTCTGGCATATGGATGGCGCGCGACACGGTCGCAATCGACACTTCCGCGATCCGGGCGACGTCTTCGATGGTTGCCGGCGTGGAATTCGACACTGCGCTCTGCCTTGGTTTTAGTCTCGGCGGGACACTACACAGACTTGCCCGGAGGTCAAAGCCTGCACGAAGAATTTCTCGGTTATGCCCTGATGTAAACCTTTACATGATCTATGTAAAGGTTTACATCATGCTCAAGCGGATGGGAGCCGCAGGGAGGATTTCATGAGTTCGCAGACCAGCGGCGCCGGTGATGGCGCGATCGTGTTGTCCGCACGGCGCATCAGCAAGTCGTTTAACGGCGTGCAGGTCCTGTTCGGTGTCGACTTCGATCTGCGTGCTGGCGAAATCCATGCCTTGATGGGGGAAAACGGTGCTGGAAAATCCACGCTCGTCAAGATTCTTTCCGGTTTCGAGCAGCCCACCTCCGGCGACATCATCCTCGATGGACATTCCGTCAAGCTGCCGCCGAACGGTGCCGCCGAAGCGCTCGGCATTGTCATCATTCACCAGGAATTCAATCTCGCCGAACATCTGACCGTCACTGAGAGCCTGTTTCTCGGCCGCGAAGTCACGCGTTTCGGCGTGCTCGATCGCAAGTTCATGCGGTCCGAAACGCGCCGCGTGCTTGATCTGCTCGGATCGCATGTCGATGAGAATGCGATGATCAGTTCGCTGTCGATTGCCGACAAACAGATGGTCGAGATCGCCAAGGCGATCAGCCGCGATGCCCGCGTCGTCTTCATGGATGAGCCGACCGCCGTGCTTTCCCGCGAGGAAACCAATTTCCTGTTCAAGCAGGTGCGCAAGCTGCGCGATCAGGGGACGAGTTTCGTCTTCGTCTCGCACAAGCTGGACGAGGTCATGGAGCTGACCGACCGGGTCACCGTGCTGCGTGACGGCCAGTGGATCAAGACGTCGCCGACATCCATTCTTGATGGGGAATCGATCGCGCAGCTGATGGTGGGGCGCGAGTTGTCGAAACTCTATCCGGCCAAGCGCGAGCCGAATGTTGACGAAGAGATCGTGTTGAGCGTCGACGCGGTGTCGACCGGCTACGTCAAAGATGTGAGTTTCGAGGTTCGCAAGGGCGAGATCCTCGGGTTTTCCGGCATGATCGGTTCCGGTCGCACGGAATTGATGGAGGCGATTGCGGGCTTGAGGTCGCGCGCCTCGGGTGAAGTGGTTATCCACGGCGAAGCGGTTCCATCAGGCGATGTGCATGCCGCCAACCGGCGCGGCCTTGCCTACATGACCAAGGATCGCAAGTCGAAGGGCTTGCTGCTCAATTCGCGGATGACCGCCAACCTGACGCTGCAGTCGCTCGAAAATCACGGCAAGCTCGGTTATCTCAGCCCCGCCAGCGAGGCGCAGGCGCTGGAGCGCGCGCGCCGCCGCTTCGATATCCGGGTACGCGATGGCAATGTGGTGGCTGGCCGCATGTCGGGCGGCAACCAGCAAAAGCTGCTGCTTGCCAAGGTCATGGAAACCGAGCCCGAGATCATCATCATCGACGAACCCACCCGCGGCATCGATGTCGGCACCAAGCAGCAGATCTATCACTTCATCTCGGCACTGGCGCGAGATGGCCGCTCGATCATCGTCGTCTCCTCGGAAATGCCGGAGGTGATCGGCCTTTGCACACGCGTCGCTGTCATGCGGGAAGGGCGGATCGTCGGCATGCTGGAAGGCGATGAAATCTCCGAGCAGGAGATCATGCGCTACGCGGCTGGACTGAAGAAAAAGGCCGCGGCCTGAACTGTTGTGGCGAAAGCGGCGCACTGAAAAACAAACCCCAGGGATAATGGGACGGGAGGTTGGAGTGGATACAAGCGTGAATGAGGAAACCCGGGACGTGCGGCGCCGGAGCTGGCGGGATATCGACCTTCGGGCGGTCGCGCCATTTGCGGCTTTGATACTGCTTCTCATCCTCGGGGCACTCGTCAATCCAAACTTCATCGGCTTGAACAATCTCGCCAATGTCGCCACCCGCAGTGCCTTCATCGCCATCATCGCGATTGGCGCAACGTTCGTTATTTCCTCCGGCGATCTCGATTTGTCCGTCGGCGCGATGGTGGCCTTCGTCGCGAGTCTGATGATCCTGTTCATGAACTCCGGCGTCATCGCCGACCCGGCCCTGATGCTGACGGCGGCAGTGCTGTTCGCGGTTGTCGCAGGGTCCCTGTGTGGCTTGGCAAACGGCCTGATCACCACGGTCGGCCGGATCGAGCCATTCATCGCAACGCTTGGCACCATGGGCATCTACCGCGGACTGACGACGTGGCTGTCGCAGGGCGGTGCGATCACGCTCAAGGATCCGGCCCTCCAGGAAATATACCGCCCCGCCTATTTCGGCTCGATCCTCGGTGTCCCGGTGCCGATTGTGGTAATTCTGGCGGTGACCTGCATTGCGGCTTTCATTCTCTATCGCACCCGTTATGGCCGCCATGTCGTTGCCGTTGGCTCGAACGCCGATGTTGCCCGCTATTCCGGCATTCCGGTCAACCGGGTTCGCACCATCGCCTTCGTCATCCAGGGGCTTTGCGTGGCGATTGCGGTTCTTCTTTATGTGCCGCGCCTCGGCTCCACGTCGGCGACGACCGGCATCCTGTGGGAACTCCAGGCGATCACCGCTGTCGTCGTCGGCGGAACGGCGCTGAAGGGTGGCGCGGGCCGGGTCTGGGGGACGATCTGTGGTGCCTTCATTCTGGAACTCGTTGGCAACATCATGCTGCTTTCCAATTTCATCAGCGAATATCTGATCGGGGCCATCCAGGGCACGATCATCATCGTTGCGATGCTCGTCCAGCGTTCGCTGGTTCGGAAATCGTGAAGGACCGGGTTCAGGGGGTCGCCCGGTCAGGACTGTTAGACCCGCATTCACTAGGGAGAGAGAAACATGCGTAAAGGACTATTGGGCGCAGCAGCCGTCGCCGTCATGGCGCTGACCAGCGTTGCCCACGCGCAAGAGGAAAAGAAGGTCACGATCGGCGTTTCGATCCCGGCCGCCGACCATGGCTGGACGTCGGGCGTCGTGTTCCACGCCGAACGTGTCGCCAAGCTCTTGATGTCGCAGCATCCGGGCCTCAACGTCATCGTCAAGACGTCGCCGGATCCGGCAAGCCAGGCCAATGCCGTGCAGGACCTTGAAACTCAGGGCATCGACGCACTGGTCATCCTGCCGTCCGATCCGGATCCGCTGGTCAACGCCATCAAGGAAGTCAAGGGCAAGGGCACGTTCGTCGCCATCGTCGACCGCGCGCCGTCCGTCAACGACAACACTGTTCGCGACCTCTATGTGGCCGGCAACAACCCGGCTCTCGGTCAGACGGCCGGCGAATATATCAAGGCAACGACGCCGGACGCTGAAGTCGTCATCATTCGCGGCCTGCCGATCCCGATCGACCAGCAGCGTCAGGATGGCTTCGACAAGGGCATCGAAGGTTCCAACGTCAAGGTTCTCGACCGCCAGTTCGGCAACTGGAACCGCGACGACGCCTTCAAGGTCATGCAGGACTACCTGACCAAGTACCCGAAGATCGACGTGGTCTGGTGCCAGGACGACGACATGGCTGTCGGCGTGCTGCAGGCTATCGACCAGGCCAAGCGCACCGACATCCAGTATGTCGTGGCCGGTGCCGGTTCGAAGGACATGATCAAGAAGGTCATGGACGGTGACAAGATGATCCCGGTCGACGTGCTCTATCCGCCGGCAATGGTTGGTACCGCGCTCGAAATGACCGTTGCCAATTTCTATGGCCAGGTTCCGGTTCGCGGCGTCTACACCATCGACGCAACGCTCGTGACCAAGGACAATGCCAAGGACTTCTACTTCCCCGATTCACCGTTCTGATCGCTTAAGGCAACGACCGGGCGCCCGCGAAAACGGGCGCCTATTTTTATGACGGGACATTGTTCGGACTGTCTCGCCGGATTTTTGCGGCACGTACCTCTTGCCGCCACGCAAAGTCCGTGATTAGGTTCCGGCGCACTGGAATTCTGGCCATCGCCGCCAGCTGGCTTTATCGGAAAGAGGCGCCTTGCCCTCGATAAATGGCATGTTACAACACTACGGAAACGTTTACGGTCGATAATCAGGGAGGAATCTGACATGAAGACCATCAAGGGCCCCGCGCTTTTCCTTGGCCAATTTGCGGGTGATGCCGCTCCCTTTAATTCATGGGATTCGATCACCCAGTGGGCGGCCGATTGCGGCTATATCGGCGTTCAGGTTCCGACCTGGGCCAGCCAGTTGATCGACCTGAAGAAGGCAGCTTCGTCGAAGGATTATTGTGACGAGTTCGCCGGCAAGGCGCGCGAGAACGGCGTTGAGGTGACCGAGCTTTCGACCCACCTTCAGGGCCAGCTGGTCGCGGTCAATCCGGTCTATGACGAAGCGTTCGATGGTTTTGCTGTCCCCGAAGTGCGCGGTAATCCGAAGGCCCGCCAGCAATGGGCTGTCGAACAGGTCAAGATGGCGCTGACGGCGTCGAAGCATCTCGGCATCAAGGCGCATGCGACCTTCTCCGGCGCGCTCGCCTGGCCGTTCATGTATCCGTGGCCGCAGCGCCCCGCAGGTCTGGTGGAAACCGCTTTTGATGAACTCGCCCGCCGCTGGAAGCCGATCCTCGATCACGCCGATGATTGCGGCGTCGATATCGCCTATGAGATTCATCCGGGCGAGGACCTGCATGATGGAATCACGTTCGAGATGTTCCTCGAGCGCGTCGGCAACCATCCCCGCGCGAACATGCTCTACGATCCCTCGCACTATGTTCTTCAGTGCCTGGATTATCTCGACAACATCGATATCTACCACGAGCGCATCAAGATGTTCCACGTCAAGGATGCCGAGTTCAATCCGACGGGGCGCCAGGGTGTCTATGGCGGCTACCAGGGCTGGGTGAACCGGGCCGGGCGCTTCCGCTCGCCGGGCGACGGCCAGGTCGATTTCGGCGCGGTGTTCTCGAAGCTGACCGCCAATGATTTCGACGGCTGGGCTGTGGTCGAATGGGAATGCGCGCTGAAGCATCCCGAAGACGGCGCCCGCGAAGGCGCGGAATTCGTCAAGCACCACATCATCCGCGTCACCGAAAAAGCCTTCGATGATTTTGCCGACAGTGGGGCAGACGACGCGGCCAACCGGCGTATGCTGGGGCTTTAAAGCCTCTTCTCCCCCTCGGGGAGAAGGTGGCCCGAAGGGCCGGATGAGGGGGGCAAACGCTCAGAATTTGCCGAGCCGCCCCCTCATCGCCTCACTGCGTTCGGCACTTCTCCCCGCTGGGGAGAAGAGGTCGCCACCGCCGGTAAGGGAGAGAAAAACTCCTACGAACACAAATCCAATTAAGGGAGACACTCTATGGCAATCGAAGGAACCACCGAGGTTCGGGAAAAGCGTATTCGTCTCGGCATGGTCGGCGGCGGGTCTGGTGCGTTTATTGGCGCCGTCCACCGCATGGCTGCGCGACTTGACGATCAATTCGAGCTGGTCGCTGGCGCGCTGTCGTCGACACCGGAAAAGGCGAAGAATTCGGGTGCCGAACTCGGTCTTGATCCGGCACGCAGCTATTCCGATTTCAAGGAAATGGCGATCCGCGAAGCCAAGCTGAAGAACGGCATCGAGGCCGTCGCTATCGTTACGCCGAACCACGTGCATTACGAGGCCGCCCGCGAATTCCTCAAACGCGGTATTCATGTGATCTGCGACAAGCCGCTGACCTCAACGCTATCGGACGCTAAGAAACTGAAGAAGCTGGCGGATGAGAGCGACGCGCTGTTCGTGCTCACCCACAATTACACCGGTTATCCGATGGTCCGCCAGGCCCGCGAGATGATCGAGAATGGCGATATCGGCGCCGTCCGGCTGGTGCAGATGGAGTATCCGCAGGATTGGCTGACCGAGAATATCGAACAGTCCGGTCAGAAGCAGGCCGCATGGCGCACCGATCCGTCGAAGTCAGGGGCGGGTGGCTCCACCGGCGATATCGGCACCCATGCGTATAATCTCGGCGCTTTCGTTTCCGGCCTTGAGCTGGAAGAGCTGGCTGCCGATCTCGATAGCTTCGTCGAAGGCCGGGCGCTGGATGACAACGCGCATGTGATGATGCGCTTCAAGGAAAAGAACGGTCAGCGCGCCAAGGGTATGCTCTGGTGCAGTCAGGTTGCCCCCGGCCATGAGAACGGCCTGATGGTCCGCGTCTATGGCACGAAGGGCGGCCTGGAATGGACGCAGAAGGACCCGAACTATCTCTGGTACACGCCGTTCGGTGAGCCCAAGCGCCTGATCACCCGTGCGGGTGCCGGTTCCGGCCCGGCCGCCGCCCGTGTGTCCCGCATCCCGTCCGGCCATCCGGAAGGCTATCTCGAAGGCTTCGCCAATATCTACACCGAAGCCGCTCGCGCCATCTTCGCCAAGCGCAAGGGCGTGGCGGTCGACCCGGCGGTCGTTTATCCGACGATCGATGATGGCATGAAGGGCATGGTGTTTGTCGATGCCTGCGTCCAGTCGTCGAAGCGCAACGGCGCCTGGATCAAGGTCTGATCCATCGCAGATACGTGCTCTCATTCACTCCGCCCCGAAAGGGCGGAGTGATGCAGTCCATAGGCGATTCTGTGGTTGACTTTTGGTCATTCCGAGTTACTGCAACGTTTCAGATTTCCTGATGGCGTGGAGCGGATTTGATGGTTTGCCGCGCAATCCGATGAGGGCGATGATGATCGAAGCAAAGAAACTGGCTGAACGCTTCCCCGGCGATTTCATTTTCGGTGTGGCGACCGCCTCGTTCCAGATCGAGGGGGCAACCAAGACCGATGGGCGCAAGCCGTCGATCTGGGATGCGTTTTCCAACATGCCGGGCCGGGTCTATCAGGGGCACAACGGCAATGTCGCCTGCGATCACTACAACCGGCTGGATGAGGACCTTGACCTGATCCAGGGCCTTGGTGTCGAAGCCTATCGCTTCTCGATCGCCTGGCCGCGGATCATTCCGGAAGGCACCGGGCCGGTCAATGAAAAGGGGCTGGATTTCTACGATCGCCTTGTCGATGGCCTGAAGCAGCGCAACATCCAGGCCTTTGCGACGCTGTATCATTGGGACCTGCCGCTGGCGCTGATGGGCGACGGCGGCTGGACGGCGCGCACGACGGCCTATGCCTACCAGCGCTACGCCAAAACCGTCATCGCCCGCCTCGGTGATCGTCTCGATGCTGTGGCGACGTTCAACGAGCCCTGGTGCTCCGTCTGGCTCAGCCATCTCTACGGCATTCACGCCCCGGGTGAGCGCAACATGGATGCGGCCCTGCATGCGCTGCATTTCACCAACCTCGCCCATGGCCTTGGCGTTGCCACCGTCCGCGAACTCCAGCCGGACCTGCCGGTTGGCATCGTCATCAACCCGATGCATGTCTATCCCGATAGCGACAGCGCCGAGGACAAGGCGGCGGCTGAACGGGCCTTCGATTTCCACAACGGCGTCTTCTTCGGCCCGGTCTTCAAGGGTGAATATCCGCAAAGCTTCCTGTCGGCGCTCGGCCATCGCATGCCCACCATTGAGGATGGTGATATGGCAACGATCAGCCAGAAAACCGACTGGTGGGGCGTCAACTACTACACGCCGATGCGTGTGTCCCATGATCCAGCCGAAGGTGCCGAATTCCCGGCGACGGTGAACGCCAAGCCGGTCAACGACGTGAAGACCGATATCGGCTGGGAGATCTTTCCGCAGGCGCTGGGTGATCTCATCCGCACGGTCAACGACCGCTACGCGCTGCCGGATTGCTACATCACCGAGAACGGGGCGGCCTACAATATGGGCGTCGAAAACGGCGTGGTCGATGATCAGCCGCGGCTCGATTACATCGCCGAGCATCTTGCCGTCACGGCAGATTTGATCCGGGAAGGTTATCCGATGAAAGGCTATTTTGCCTGGAGCCTGATGGATAATTTCGAGTGGGCGGAAGGCTACAAGATGCGCTTCGGCATCGTCCATGTCGATTACGATACCCAGGTCCGAACCATCAAGAAAAGCGGTCATTGGTACAAGGAACTGGCCGAACAGTTTCCGAAGGGCAATCACAAGGCCGGGTAAATTCGACCGGCTGCATCATCATAAGAATGGTGATGCAGCGCAGGACAGATACCCGGCCCGCCTCGGCGGCGGGCTCAGCTTCCCAAATGCCGCTCGCCGCGTTTCTTTGCCAGCTCCATCTGCCGCTGCCGCTGGCGATAACGCTGGCGGTCTTCCTCTGTGCGGGTATCATGACAGTGGACGCAGGTGACGCCATGCTCGTGATGGGGTGACAGAAGGTCCTGCGGCGTCAGCGGCTGGCGGCAGGCGTGGCAGAGCGTGTGCTCGCCTTCCTTCAGGCCATGCGTCACCGAGACGCGGTCGTCAAAGACGAAGCAGGCGCCATCCCAGAGGCTTTCCTCTTCCGGCATGTCTTCCAGATATTTCAGGATGCCGCCCTTGAGGTGGTAGACCTCGTCAAAGCCCTGTTCCTTCATGAAGGCTGTCGCCTTCTCGCAGCGGATGCCGCCGGTGCAGTACATGGCGATCTTCGGCTTTGCGGCGAGATCGGCATTGTTTTTCACCCAGCCGGGGAACTCACGGAAGCTTTTGGTGTTGGGGTCGACCGCGCCACGGAACATGCCGATCGCGGTCTCGTAGTCGTTGCGGGTATCGATCACGATTGTATCGGGATCGGAGATCAGCGCATTCCAGTCCTTCGGAGCCACATAGGTGCCAACGATCTTGTTGGGGTCGATATCCTCGACGCCCATGGTAACGATTTCCTTCTTCAGCCGCGCCTTCATGCGCAGGAACGGCATGGAGGAGGCCCAGCTTTCCTTATGTTCGAGACCTACGAATTCCGGCTGGGTGCGCAGAAAGGCAAGCACGGCCCTGATGCCGTCCTCAGGACCGGCAATCGTGCCGTTGATGCCCTCATGCGCCAGCAGCAATGTGCCCTTGACGCCATTGTCATCACAGATCGCCTGCAATGGCTCGCGAAAGTCGGCAAAGCGCTCGAATGCGGCGAAATGATAAAGCGCTGCCACCAGAAACTGGCCATTGGCTTCCGGGCGAGGGGTGTGGATCGTGTCTGTCATGCGGCGTGAAATACAGCTTTCCGGCCGCGCGCGCAATCGGGTGCGCGGCCGGCATGGAGATGGTCATGCGGCCTGCGGCGTAAAGACACGCAGGCGATGGCCATCCGGGTCGGTGCAGATAAACGTATAGTCACTGTCCGACGAGACCGGTTCCTGCAGGATCGTCACGCCTTTCCGGCGCCATTCGTCGTGAAGCGCATCGACGCCTTCGCGGCCAGCGACGAAGATTGGAAGCTCCGCGTCGTTGGTATTCACGGCGGCTGGCAGCCTCTTTCTCTTTGCCAGGCCAAGCTTCAACGCATCGTTCATCAGGACGACCGCATAGGTCGGCGACAGCTCCAGCGGCAGCGCACCGAACATCGCCATGTAGAAAACGGCGCTTTCGGCCGGGCTGTCGACGGGCAGAACAAAGTCGGTTTTCATGGCAGTCTCCTCTCGGTGGGTCCGGAGACGTTTCTATTCCGTTCTGCTGTCAATTTATGGCAGTAGGCTCACATGTCCTGAGGGACCTTGTGGGTGTTTCGCCATTCGGCCAGCAACCGGTCGCGCCGGCGTGGAATGCGGATGCCGGTCACGGTCATGGTGGTAAAACGGTCGGTGCGGAAATGACGGAAGTCGCTGCGCAGCTCGCACCAGGCCGCCAGCACGCGGGTTTCCTCGAAATAAGCCAGCGCAAAAGGCCAGATGCGCCGCGTTGTCGGCTGTCCATTGACGTCGGCATAGTCGATGTCGATCTTTATACCCAGCCGGATAGCTTCGCGAATGGCCGGAAAATCGATGGTTCCCAGCCGAAGGTCACGGGTGTTGTAGACGAGCAGCGAGTTCGTTTCCAACTCATGGCGCAGATCGGCGGGCAGCACGGCGGCGATCTTTGTCAGAGCGTTGCGGGCGGCATCCTTCAATTCGTCGTCGGTCCGCGCCGCTACCCAGCGTGCGCCGAGCACTAGCGCCTCGATTTCCTCTTCGCTCAGCATCATCGGCGGCATGAGGAAACCGGGTTTGAGCACGTAGCCGAAGCCGGGCGCGCCCTGGATGTCGGCACCTTGCGCCTGCAGTGTGGCGATGTCGCGGTAGAGCGTGCGGATGCTGATGCCCATGCGCTGGGCAAGCGCGTTGCCGCTCACCGGGCGCCGGTACGTGCGCAGAAGCTGGATAAGATCGAGAAGACGGGTGGAGCGGGACATGGTCGCGATCATACTGACAGGGATTGGCAGTATCAATGCCGGGAGTGCCGCGTCAGACTGCGTCCTGCCACAGGAGCATGATCTTGCGGCTTTCGTCCTTCGGGTCATCGCGAAAAACCGAAGCAGCAACGGTCAGTGCCTGTTCCCGCAGGGCTTTCTGCCGCGTGATGACGGCCGAGAGGAGATAGGCGACGTCCTCGCTCTTGCCCAATAGATGCGGCTGCTCATCGACCAAGGAGGCAAGGAGCGCCAGATCGTTGTGATGGCCAAGCAGATCGACCACCTTCGTGACCTCGACCCGCTTTGCGTGCATCGCCGAGGGCCACAGACGTTGCAGAAGATCGAGATAGAAACGGTAGTCCTGACTGCGTTTGCGCAATTCATGAAACAGATGTGCATCGGTGGTGTCCGTACAGGCTTCCAGCGCGGTGGAAGCTCTCTCCAATGCCTTGCGCCAGCCCTTGGCGATGCGTTTGGCACCCTTTTTGCCACCGTCCCGAAAAGTGATGCAGGCGAGTGAATCCAGTGCCCTGCCGCAGGTTGAGAGCGCTAAAGCGACGCTTTCTTCCTGTTGATCTCCCTCCGCGGCCCGCTCATCGCGCCGGGTGATCAGCACTTTGCCGATCCGTTTCAGGGCGGCGCGTTCGTCGTTGGTTTCGGCATGCTCCAGCAGATACCGGTTGACTTCGACAAGGGCAGTCGCGTCGCGGGAAATCGAGAGCATTTGGGACATCTTGCGGATGCGTGCATTCTCCGAGCGCTGGAATGCGGGAATGTCTGCCGCGGCGAGGCGATAGAGAGAACGCAGTCTTTTGAAATTCTTGCGGGCATCGTGAATGGCCTCCGGCAGCCCCTGCGGACGGTCGGTCAATACTGCAATGGCAAGTGTCAGTTGCTCGCTACCAACCGCTTTGAATTCATCCGTGAAGTGTTCAGAAGGGCGAATATGATAGCTCATGATCTGCCTTGGATACCAACGGATTGGTCGAGAGATACTGGTTGGAGTACTGCGGGTCTCCGGTCACCTCGTTACCCAGCCAGGAGGGCAGGTCCGGTGTGTCATCTTCGGCCTCAAGTTCGACTTCGGCGACAATCAGCCCTTCATGCGCGCCGCCATAGACATCGACCTCCCAGACGAAGCCGTGGTGGCTAACCTCATAACGGGTCTTCTCGATGACAAGGCCGACGGCCAAAGACATCATATCCTTGGCGTCTTCCACGGGAATCTCATACTCGAACTCATCGCGGGTCATCGAGCCAGTGCCGATCTTGATCGTCAGTTTCGCGCGCCTGTCATCGATCAGCCGCACACGTGCGGAACGGTCGTCCATGGTGACGATATAGGCCTGCAGAAAACGCGTACCGCCGTCTGCGGCCTCGCGCCAGCCATCGGAAGCCACCAGAAACTTGCGTTCAATTTCCTTGGCCATTGATAACGCCTGCCGTTTGAATGCCCACGCCAAGCACACTACAGGATTGTCACATTCGAACAAGCAAGCACTTTGACCTGCCGGCGGCTTTGAAGCACGTTCGGGCCTGTCTATTGTCAAGCATGCGTCACCATGTCCGAATAGGCTTGGCTGTCCCGTTTGGTATCGACAAAAGCGGATGGGAAGAGTATTCGAGCCTCACTTCAATCGTTTTAAAAAAGGCTGTCCGGCATGAGCGAGAAAACCGAGAGACTTCTTTCTGTCCTGAAATTGCAGCCGGTCGTTCCGGTGCTGGTCATTGATGACCTCGCGACCGCCGTGCCTTTGGCGCGTGCCCTTGTCGCCGGTGGTTTGAAAGCGATCGAAATTACGCTGCGCACGACTGCTGCGCTCGAAGCGATCCGGGCTGTGGCCAACGAGGTGGAAGGTGCCGTTGCCGGTGCCGGAACCATCCTCAATGCGGCCCAATACGAAGCGGCTGTCGAGGCGGGCTCGCAGTTCATCGTCAGCCCCGGCACGACGCAGGAGCTGATCGACGTTGCCAATGATTCCGATATCCCGCTTCTGCCGGGTGCTGCCACGGCAAGCGAGGTCATGGGCCTGCGCGAAGAAGGCTACAAGGTGATGAAGTTCTTCCCAGCCGAACAGGCTGGCGGCGCTGCCTACCTGAAGTCGCTGTCCTCGCCGCTGGCCGGCACGCTGTTCTGCCCGACCGGCGGCATTTCGCTGTCGAATGCCCGGGATTACCTGTCGCTGCCCAACGTCGTCTGCGTTGGCGGCTCCTGGGTGGCGCCGAAGGAACTGGTTGCCAAGGGCGACTGGGCCGGCATCACCAAGCTGGCTGCCGAGGCTTTCGCGTTGCGCGGCTGATCGATCGTTTCGTTATGACTGTTCAAAAGGCCGGGCGCGTGCGCCCGGCCTTTTTCATGGCAGGCGTCTTTCATTTGTATTTCTGTCGTTGCATTCCTATGTTTCTTTCCGACCGAAACCGGCCTCAAGGGAGTGGACCGAATGTTTGATGCGAAGAAATTGCTGGATCAGTTTTTGGGTTCGCAAATCCCCGGTGCTGGCGGATCGGTGCGGGAGCGGGCCGGTCAGGCGACGCAGCTGGCCAAGGACAATCCGCTGGCCGCCGGCGCCATCGCTGCCGTTCTGCTCGGCACCGGTACTGGCCGCCAGGTGGCTGGCTCGGCCCTGAAACTTGGTGGTCTCGCTGCCATCGCCGGTCTTGGCTACCAAGCCTACAAGAATTATCAGGCCGGCAAGGAACCTATCGCGCAGCCGGAAGCGCAGGCGCAGCCAGAACTGCTGCCGCCACCGGCCGATTCCGGCTTCAGCACCGAACCCGCTGTCATTCGCAATGATTTTGTGCTCGTTCTGGTCCGCGCCATGATTGCCGCCGCCCGCGCCGATGGTCACATCGACGATGTCGAGCGCGCCCGCATCATGGACAAGGTGAAAGTCTCCGGCCTCGATTCGGAAGCTGAGCAGTTCCTGCATGAGGAGCTAAGCCAGCCGGTCGACCTCGATGCCATCGTCGCGGCGGCTGTGACCGAAGAGGAGCGTGTCGAGCTTTATACCGCGTCGCGTCTTGCCATCGATGCCGACAGCCGCGCCGAGCGCGGATATCTCGATCAACTGGCCGGACGCCTTGGCCTTGCCGATGCTCTGATCGACCATATCGAGGCGACGGTCTCGTCGGCCAAGACACCGGTTATCGAAGCACAGGCCAATCCGCAGCAGACCTCGGTGCCGCAGACCGGTCAGCCCCCAATCAAGTCGCCGTGGTGATCAATCCATCATCACTTTGCATTTGTGCCGATGCCTGAGCTGTCCTATGCCAGCGTCAAAGCCTTTGTTATGACCGGTGCGGTTTCTGCGCCGGTTTCAAGGTTGCTGGTGTCGTCTCTTCCGGAGTTTGCAGATGCGTGATTTGACCAATTGGACAGCCCGCCCGGCCCCGAAACCGGTGACTCTGGAAGGCCGTTATGTGCGGATCGTGCCTTATGATCGGGTGAGCCACCTGGAAGCGCTATGGCGAGCCTTTGGTGGTCTGGAGATCAATGTGCGCCTTCAGTATTTCTCGCAGGATGATTTTCGCGGCATCGAGGATTTCGATGCCTGGCTCACGGCGGTGCAGAAGGGCGGCTGGGTTACGGAAGTCTTCTGTGACAAGGCCAGCGGCGATGTCGTCGGCATGGCCAACTACATGCGGCCCGATCCCGCCAATGGTGTGGTCGAGGTCGGTGGTGTAGCGCATTCTTTTTCGATGGCCAGGTCGCCCTTGTCCACCGAAGTTCATTACCTGATGGCCAGGCACGCCTTCGAGGACCTGGGATACCGGCGATACGAGTGGAAATGCGACAACCGTAATGAAGCCAGCAAGAAAACGGCGAGCCGGCTTGGCTTCAGCTTTGAAGGGGTCTTCCGCCAGCACATGTTGTCGAAGCGCGCCAATCGCGATACGGCATGGTTCTCGATCATCGATGGCGAATGGCCGTTGCTCAACGCTGCTTTCGAAGCTTGGCTGTCGCCTGAGAATTTTGCCGGTGATGGCACGCAGAAGCGAAAGCTTGAAGATATTCGCGCCGGACTGGCGCAAAAGGAGACCGCATGAATACCCCGGAAAAGAAGGAACACTCGCCAGCGATCGCCGCGGCCGTTATCCTGGTCATCGTCGGGGCCGGCTTCTTTATCCTGCCGAAAATCATGCTCTGGCTTGGCACGTTTTCGCCCTGGCTGGCCGCGGCCTTCGGTGCGGTTTTCGTGCTCGGCTTCTTCCTGATCTTCTGGCTGCGCGCCCGATACCAGCGCGGGCGTGGACTTTGAAGGTTTAGCCCTGCAGCGACGCCCCAAGCAGAACAATGCCCAGTACCAGCACCAGCAAGGCGCCGGAGATTTCGATGCCGTTGCTGATGCGCATGGCCGATGATCCGTTAGACGCGTAGCGCACAGCCAGGTCCTTGGCGGTGACGGCGAGCGTCGCCAGCACGGAGACGGTGATGGCCGTGCCGATCGACATGGCAAAGACCGATAGAACGCCGCCGAGATAAAGCCCGTTTAACAGCGCGAAGCTCAGCACGATCAGCGCGCCGGAGCAGGGGCGCAAGCCCACGGCAACAATCGCCGACCAGGCCTCGCGGAGCGCGAAGCGATCACCCTTGAGCATTGAAGGATCGGGTGCATGTGCGTGGCCGCAGGTGTCGCAGACTTCGCCCGGCCCATGGCTATGGCCATGATCATGGGAGTGAGGACTGTGGCCGTGTCCGTGGTCATACGAAACCACTGGGGCCAGCCGCCGCGTCCGTATAGCCTTCAGCTTGCGAAACAGCAGCCAGCCGCCAAAGGCAGCGATCAGGGCGTAGCTGACCACTTCGAGGAAATGCGTGGCCTGCGTCATCGAGATTGATGATCCCCGCAGCACCAGATAGGCGGCGCCGACGAGCAGGATGGCGACGCCTCCCTGCATCATCGACGACAGGAAGGACAGGAGCACGCCGCGCTTCAGTTCGGTCTCGTTGGCGATCATGTAAGAGGAAATGACCGCCTTGCCGTGACCGGGGCCGGCAGCGTGGAACACACCATAGGCAAAGGACAGGCCGATCAGCGACCAGAGGTGCCACGGGTCGTCCCGCATGGCTTTGATCGCCTCTGTCAGCGTGTGGTAGAAACGCTGCTGCTCCATGTTGATCCAGGCGAAGAAGCCGCCGAAAATGCCGCTGGTATTGAAGGCCGGCTCAGCGGTGCCGATACCGAGCGGCGACTGTGCGTGGGCGATGCTGATGCCGGCGGCGGCCAGAGCCAGCGCCAAACCCAGCAGGCGCGCGGGATGCCGCAGCATCAGCATTTGAACTCGATTCGTGTGGCAAACATCTTCGACATGTCGGTTCCTGTCGGATCGTTGAAGAAGGCGTCGGTGAGGCTTGCCTGATTCTGGGCAAGCACTTCATCCGGGTCGGGACGGACCACCTTGTGCTCGCAGGCGTTCAACTGGTCGCCAACCGCAACGAGATCGCCGTCGGTCGGGAAATCCATCGCCGTGTACATGGTGGGATCATAGACGCCGAATGACATATTGCCCTTAAGCAGCATCGGCTCGGCAGGCTTGACGGCGAACATTAAGAGCAACTGGCCGTCCTTGTAATCAGCCGTGATTTCGTCCGGCTTGCTGACCTTGATGGTTTTGCCGTTGTCGGTGATCGTCGTGTAGTAATTGTATTCCTGCAGGGAATCGAGAACCGTCTGGCCGACCTCCTGCAGTTCATCGGGATCGAGTTGCGCATTGGAGTTCTTGTCGAAATCCATCACCACGCTGGCGGAAAACAACTCGTCAAAACGCCAGACATTGCGCAGTTCGGTGATCTGGTTGGTCGCATCCGCAACGATTTCCAGCCGCGCCTCGGCGAAAATATGCGGATGAGCGAGTGCTGCGCCGGGCGCAAGCACAGCCGCTACCGTCAGGATCAGGGACGATCGTTTCATTCTGTCGTGATTCCTCTGGCTGTTTTGGCGCAACGCAGCATTCATGCAATGTGGGGTAAATGGGACGGAATTGGGACTTCTGCCCATCGTGGCCCGGTCAATTTTCCGCGTTCTTGCGAAACCACTGATGCAGGAAGTCGACGAATGTGCGCACTTTGGTCGGCAGATAACGCCGATGCGGATAGATCGCGTAGATGCCGCGATCCTTTGGTATGTAGTCTTCGAAAATGGAAACCAGCGTACCGGCGGCCACTTTCGGCCGGGCGATGAAATCGGGAATGCTGGCGACGCCCATGCCGGATTCCGCCGCGCGCACGGCGGCCAGCGGACTGTTGACTTCGATCGGGCCGCCCACGGGAACACTGAACCCTGTGCCATCCGGCTCGGTGAAGCGCCAATTGCTGTAGGAACGGCCGTTGGTATCGATGATGCAGGCGTGCCGCGACAGCTCGGATGGGTGGTTAATCGGTCCGAATTCTTCGAGGAATGCCGGTGTCGCGCAGTACAGAACCTGGAAATCGTCAAGCTTGCGGGCGATCAGTGTCGAATCCTCCAGCTTGGTGATGCGGATAGCCACGTCAAAACCTTCCTCGACCAGATCGACAAAACGGTCGTCGGAGATGATTTCCAATGACAGTTCCGGATGCGCCTTACCGAAATCGATCAAGGACTGGCCGATCTCCGCGTCGACGAATGTGCGCGGCGCGGAAATGCGCAACCGGCCTTTCAGGTCGGAATTGCTGGCACGGACGAGATCGGCGAGATTGTCGATCTCCTTGAGGATCTCCGATGCCGTCCGGTAATAGGTATGGCCGGCTTCAGTCAGAGAAAACTGCCGGGTCGTGCGGTTGAGCAGAAGGGCGCCCAGTTCGTCTTCCAGTTCCCGCACATATTTGGACAAGAGCGCCTTTGAGCGCCCGACACGCCGGGCGGCTGCGGAAAATCCCTCGGCATCGACGACATCGATGAAGGCGCGGATGCGTGTCAGTGTATCCATCGGGCTGCTTTATCCTGCCTGCTCGGGCTGCTGCCCTGTTTCTGATTCGCGGTTTGGGGCCGTTGCAACGATAGACCGGCGTTGCGTAAAGACGAAGAACTGTTACGGCGTTAACGTTTGTCACCTCCGCCGGCCGCTGCCGCACCGCTCCAAAAACGATCTTAAAACAAGACGTTGGTTTCTGCGACGGGTTGGCGGAGATTGTTCAGGAAATCTGAACATCTTAACGGGTTTTGGCGCGCATAAAAAATCAGCAGCCAATGTGAAAAAAGTCTTGATTACGACAAGGTTTTTTCTTATCTCCGCTTCAGCCCAAAGTCGCACGTGCCCATGGCTGTCCGCCGACCCTCGAATTGGTGAGGAAATCGGTAAGGTACCTGGAATTAACCCCTCCAGTCGCTATTCCGGCCAACCGGAAAATGCGAGGACATCCGAAGCAACGACGGTGCGGGCCTTTTTGTTCTCTCCCTGCTTTCCATCAGCGGGGGTTACTGAAGAGGCACACCTTCATTGCCGGAAGTGCGGTAGGTCATCCTTCCAATCAATGGCAGACAAAGCGGATCAAAGCTCTTGGCGGAGCGTTGTTCCATCATTCGCGCATCGTGCGCATGTCTGGATCCGGGGTCTCCACCGGCTGGTTCCGGGGCATGTTCGCGTATGTCCTTTGTCCTCCACGTTTTCGTGGAGCGTACCTGATTGGGGATAGAACCATGACGACTGCACGTATCATCGACTTCCTGAACACCCGACGTCCCGAAGGTCCTTGCCTCGTGGTTGACCTCGATGTCGTGCGCGACAATTTCAAGGCTTTCCGTCACGCTCTGCCGGATAGCTCGATCTACTATGCCGTCAAGGCAAATCCGTCGCCGGAAATACTGCGCCTGCTCGCATCCATGGGCTCCAACTTCGATTGCGCGTCCGTCGCTGAAATCGAAATGGCGCTCGATGCCGGTGCGACTGCGTCGCGTGTTTCCTTCGGCAACACCATCAAGAAAGAACGCGATGTCGCCAAGGCGCATGCGCTCGGCGTTTCGCTGTTTGCTGTCGATAGCCACGAGGAAGTCGAAAAGATTTCCCGTGCCGCTCCCGGTGCCCGCGTGTTCTGCCGTGTCCTGACGGATGGCGAAGGCGCCGAATGGCCGCTGTCGCGCAAGTTCGGCTGCGTTCCGCAGATGGCCGTCGACGTTCTCGTCTACGCGCATCAGCTGGGCCTGGTTTCGTACGGCGTTTCGTTCCATGTCGGCTCGCAGATGACCAAGGTCGACGCCTGGGATTCGGCCCTTGCCGATGCCAAGCGCGTCTTCGTTCAGCTGGCCAAGCAGGGCATCGAGCTGAAGATGGTCAACATGGGCGGCGGTTTCCCGACCAAGTACTTGCGCGACGTGCCGTCGGCTGAAGCCTATGGCAAGGCGATCTTCGGTTCGCTGCGCAAGCACTTCGGCAACAACCTGCCGGAAACGATCATCGAGCCGGGCCGCGGCATGGTTGGCAATGCCGGTGTGATCAAGGCGGAGGTCGTCCTGATCTCGAAGAAGTCGGACAATGACAATCACCGCTGGGTGTTCCTCGACATCGGCAAGTTCGGCGGTCTCGCCGAAACCATGGACGAAGCGATCCGTTACCCGATCCGCACGATCCATGATGCCGACGAAATGGAGCCTTGCGTTCTGGCCGGCCCGACCTGCGATTCGGCCGACGTGCTGTACGAGAAGAACATGTACCCGCTGCCGATCACGCTCTCGATCGGTGACGAAGTCCTGATCGAAGGCACCGGCGCCTACACGACGACCTACTCGGCTGTTGCCTTCAATGGCTTCGATCCGCTGAAGGCTTACGTGATCTAAAAAGCCTGCTCCGGTTCACGCCGGAGCAGCACCCTCACAATTTGTTTTCGATACCGTTTGAATCGGTTTTGAGTGCGGGAGGCCCCGATGGCCGCTGTTCTTGATTCTGTCCGCGCATTCTTTGCGCAGAATTCCTTTACCATCGACGCGGAAAACCCGGGCGACGTTGTCGCGCGCGAAAACCTGCTTGACCTCACCATGGGTCCAAACCGCCGCCGCAAGTCGTCCGAGGCGCTGCGCCGTGGCCGTGTACCGGCCGAAGGCCTGGCGTTGGTTGCCCGCGATCCGGATGGTCACGTCATCGGCACCGTGCGCCTGTGGAATGTCGAGGCTGGCGTGAGCCGCGAAGGCGTTCCGGTTGATGCCTTGATGCTTGGCCCGCTGGCTGTCGATTGCGCCCATGAGGGCAAGGGCATAGGCGGCGCGCTGATGCGCGCAGCCATCGGTGAGGCGAAGTCCCGCGGCCACGGTGCCATTCTGCTCGTTGGTGATGCGCCTTACTATGAGCGCTTCGGCTTTTTCGCTGAAAAGGCCCGCCATCTCGTCATGCCCGGTCCGTTCGAGCGCCACCGTTTTCTGGCGCTGGAGCTCAAGGACGGCTGGCTGGAGGGGGCTGCCGGCATCATGGTGGCGAGCGGCTGCACCTTTGCCAGGGCGGCACGGTAATCCGCCAATGTTGCAAAAGCCCCGCCTGCCTCCAGGGGGCGGGGCTTCTCCTGTGACAGGGATGCAACGGTCTTGGCCGGTTGTTTCCCGTTTGGGAAATTGGATCGCCGCTTCTCTCATAAATTGATTTGAATCAAAGCATTGCTGCCGCGTCGGCGTAGCCCTCCCTTGCCAAGGTCATTCGACATTTCAAGGAGAGGCAATATGGGATACGGGCGTGAAGTCATCGCTGCGCTGGTGGCGGGATGTGCATTGTTTGTGACGGGGCAAGCCGCAGCGGCGGATTTGGCGCAGGCTCCGCTGGAGCCGGTCTCCATCGAGACCCTGACGGCGCGCAATCCCTGGCAGATACGTGTGCGTGCGCTTGGCGTCATCACGCGCGACACTGGCTCCATCGACGGCGTGCCCGGCTCCGATCTCAGTTATTCGGATACGCTGATCCCGGAGCTCGATATCAGCTATTTTTTCACCGACAATATCGCGGCCGAACTGATCCTCGGCACCACTTATGCCAATATCCATGAGGATGGCGCGGTGGGTGTGCCGGTTGGCAAGGCCTGGCTGCTGCCGCCCACTCTGACGCTGCAATACCACTTCACCGATTTCGGCGCGTTCAAGCCCTATGTCGGGGCGGGCGTCAACTATTCGCTGTTCTACAATCAGTCTGAGAAGCCCGGTTTCAGCAATCTCGACGTCAAGAGCCATTTGGGCGCAGCGCTTCAGGTCGGTTTCGACTACATGCTGGACGACAATTGGGGCGTCAACTTCGACGTGAAGAAGATTTTCCTCAAAACCGAATGGTCGGCTGATCATGATACGCTTGGTCCTTTGAGCGGCAAGGCCAAGATCGATCCCTGGCTGATCGGTACGGGTATTACCTATCGTTTCTAGCCGCTGACATTTGAGACGCAGGGCGAGGGGCAGGACCTGCTTTCCCTGTGGCCGAGCGGTTCTGCATCATAACGGTGGGCGATACCGGAAGGTAACGCCCACCGTTTCTCGTTGGGCCGGATGTTTGACAGTATCTGCGCAATGGATTAGATGTCCGCCAACGGGTGAGAGCCCCGGCCGTCCGCAAGCTCCAAGCTTTTGGTGAAGTCTCTCGTTCCTTTTCGGTCGTCCATGATTGTGGCGTGCGAACGGTGGCAAGGCGGACCCCCTCCGGATGATTGCACGCTCCATGTTGGAGACTGAACGATGCGTGGATCGATCCCGCTTCCCTCACTCGATGCCCTGAAAGATCAGGCAAAGCGGCTGCGTGCCGGTCTTGGTGCCGATGGTCAGGACATCACCCATTCGAAATCGCTGGAACTTCTGGCCGCGCAATACGGATTTCGCGACTGGAACACGCTGCATGCCGTGGTGGGCAACCGGCCGCCGCTCAATCCGTGGATGCTCGGCTCGCGAGTCAAGGGTCACTATCTCGGCCAGCCGTTTGAAGCGACCATTCTCGGGGTGCAGGCCGTGACTGCGCAGCCGGGCCGTTACCGGCTAACGCTGGATTTCGATGAGCCCGTGGATGTCGTCACCTTTGATAGTTTCTCCGCCTTCCGCAAGCGCGTCCACTGCACGATCGACGAGACAGGACGAACGGTTGAGAAAACGTCGAATGGCCGGCCGCAGGTGGAGTTGGCGTGGTGAAAACGGATACTCAGATTTCCGCGAGGAATGTGCGTCCTCGCGGCGAGATGCGATAGCCGCTCTGCAGACTTTCCGTCAGGCCGAGTTCCTTCAGCTTGCGGATTTTCTGCTTGAGGGCGGCCTTTTCAAAGCCGATGCTCGTGGCAAGCTCTCCGGCCGTGATGCCTTCGCGCGCCGCGATCAGCCGCAGCGTTTGCAATGTCCAGGGAGTGTCAGCATCAAAGGCTGTCAGGCGGCGCCGCAGTTCGTCCCGTTCGCCAAGGCCAAAACTGCAGATGTCACGCAACTTAACTCTCGGGTCGGCGCTTGCAACATGGAAGGCGATGCGATAGAGGGTACCTGCACGTTGTCCCGCGATATCGGCAAGCAACGCGTCCAACGACGAATGGCCTGAACGGGAAGCATCCTCATCGGTGAGGCTGCCAGCGTCCGTCATATCGATCGCATTGATGGCCAGCACGCCGGCAGCGGTGCGTAGCGTCCCGCCGGCCCGCACGGTCGGCTTCTGCCAGCGCCGGAATGCCAGAGTCACGGCGCCTTTCGCGATCTCCTCGAGCACGTCCTTTTTGAACAGCATTCAAAGGTTTTCGCGCGGCAGACCTTTATCGTCAAGCCTGCCGCCGATGCTGAGGGCGCAAGGTCAGCCGGCGATATCGACCACGCCGCAATCGCCCGCCTCTGAGCCGAAGGCAAGCTGCCGACCGTTCTTGTTCCAGGCCATGGCTGATATCGCGCCCTTGCCGGGACGGCGCAGCAACACTTCCTTGCTGTCGGCGAAGCGCACCACCATGATCATGCCATCGGCATAACCGATGGCCGCAATCTCTTCGACGGGATGGCAGCAGACCTGGGTGACCATGATATTGGCACGGGTGCCGAGTTCCAGCGGCGCCTTGCCCATCGGGCCGTCCTTGGCCTGGAAGGGCCAGACGATGGCGGCCGGTGCCCCGGAAGAGGCAAGCCACTTGCCCTTGGCGGACCATGAAACTGATTTGATCTTGGCCGGGTAGCCGGTCATCCGCATATGCCGGGTCTCGGCGCCGGGCTTGGTATCGAGCTTCCAGCCGTGCAGCGCATTTTCCTGCATGGAGGTGACGACGAAACGGCCGTCGGGCGAGAAGGTAACGCCGGTATGAGCGCCCTTCCATTCAAGATCGACCGGTTGGCTCGCCATCGCCACCCAATGCAGGGAGACGCCGTTGTAGCGCGCAACCGCTATGCGCAGGCCCTTCGGTGCAAAGGCGATGCCCTCGACCGTGCGTTCCTCGGCGAAATCCTTGATTGTTCCATCGGCCAGCCGCACATGCGCTGTCTTGCCATAGGCATACGCAATGGCGCCTTGTGGTCCGGCAGCGACCTGCGAAATCCATTTGCGCGGAACATTGGCAAGCTCGCTCACCGTGCCGTCCGCCTTGATCCGCAGCACCTTGCCATCCTCACCGCCGGTCAGCAGCGTGTCGCTCGCTTCGTCGCGGATGGAGGAAAGCAGGCCTTCGTGCGCCTCGACGGTTTTATGGCCGTGATCGAGGCGATGGACGAGGCCGGAGGATTCGGCAAAGAACGGTATGTCGCCGAGAAAGGCCACGCCGGCGACGTGACCCTGGAGATCGAGAGGAGCAACTGTCGGCATCAGTAAGCTGCGGCTCCGGCGGGAGCGGCTTCACACGCCTTGAACGTGCGTTCGAGTTTTTCGCGGTCGAGTTCGCGGCCGATGAAGACGAGGCGGCTTTCGTGTTTCTCGCCGTCCTTCCAGGCGCGCTGGTGGTCGCCTTCGATGATCATGTGCACGCCCTGCACAACATAGCGTTCGGGATCGTCCTTGAAGGCGATGATGCCCTTGAGGCGCAGGATATTGGGACCTTCCGTCTGGGTGATCTTCTGGATCCACGGGAAGAAGCGCTCGGCGTTCATTTCACCACCGCGCAGCGAAACCGACTGCACCGTAACGTCATGGATCGGCGAGGGGGCATGGTCGTGATGATGGTGTTCGTGGCCGTGATGATCATGATCGTGGTGATGATGGTCGTGATCATGGTGATGATGATCGTGGCCGCAATCCGGACCGCAGGTATGATCGTGGTCGTGATGATCCTGCTCAAGGAAATGCGGCTCGTTTTCCAGTGCCCGTTCCAGGCTGAAAGCGCCCTGGTCGAGCACTTTCGTCAGGTCGATATTCGAGCGTTCGGTACGATGGATGCGCGCCGACGGATTGATCGCCCGCACCGTCGCTTCGATCTTGGCCAGTTCTTCCGGCGTGACGAGATCGGTCTTGTTGAGCAGCACGACGTCGGCAAAGGCGATCTGGTCTTCGGCTTCGCGCGAATCCTTCAGACGCAGCGGCAGATGCTTGGCATCGACCAGCGCGACAACAGCGTCGAGTTCGGTCTTGGCGCGCACATCATCATCCATGAAGAAGGTCTGGGCAACCGGTACCGGATCGGCAAGGCCTGTGGTTTCGACGATGATCGCATCGAAGCGGCCCGGGCGGCGCATCAGGCCTTCGACGACGCGGATCAGGTCGCCGCGCACCGTGCAGCAGACACAGCCATTGTTCATTTCATAGATTTCTTCGTCGGATTCGACGATCAGGTCGTTGTCGATGCCGATCTCGCCGAATTCGTTGACGATAACAGCGTATTTCTTGCCGTGGTTTTCAGACAGGATGCGGTTCAGGAGCGTCGTTTTGCCGGCGCCGAGATAACCGGTGAGCACGGTGACGGGAATGGGCTTGGCGGCAGCTGTGGTTGCTTCGGTCATGGGAACCTCGGAAAATTCGGGATGCCTACGGGCATGGGGGTGATGCTGATATAGGAGATGGTGAGCCCCAGCGCAAATGGGGGCGTGAACTTCACGCCGTTTTTCTGCGCACCATGCGGGTCAGTGCAGGTTCGAAAGATCGAAGGCGGCAACATCCTCCAGCAACTGGATAATGCCGGAGGCCGCATGGGCAATCAGTTGCTCGCCGCGCTCTGCAGTGGCCGCTGAGGCATCGCCGGCGACACCCTGTTCGTTCAAGTCCGTCATCTTCCAGCCGAAAGCGTGCGGCCCATAGGCGCGCAGATGTTTGAAACGATCGGCGAAATCGGACTGGTGTGACGTGAAGCTCTGCGCTTTCGACATATCTACCCGGTCTGGATACATCGCCAGCATCACCGAGGTTTCGATATCGCCACCATGAATGTCGATGGCTTTGTCCTGCGGCCTCATCCACCCATCTGGTTGCCCGAACCGCGTCCAGCTCGTCGTCACCGCCAGCATGCCGAACCGCACCCGCGCTTCCGTCGCAACAATGGTCATCAGTGGCGAGTTGCCGCCATGCGCGTTCAGCATGACGAATTTGCGGATGCCTTTGTCGTTCAGATTCTGCGCGATGCCCAGCCAGCGCTGCACCGCCTCATCGTATCCCAGTGAACGGGTGCCTTCGACATCCAGATGCTCGATCGAATAGCCAACGGGTTCCACCGGTAGGAACGTGACGGGCAGGGCCGGTGGCAGGCGGGCGATGATCCGTTCAGCGAAACCTTCGGCAATCAGCGTATCCGTCTCGAACGGCAGGTGTGGTCCGTGCTGTTCATGGGCACCGAGCGGCAGCACGGCGATCCAGTCCGCTCTTGCTGCGGCCGGCAGATCGGAATCATTGTCTTTCCAACGCGGTGCGGGGACTGTCATGCTCCTGAGAGCCTTTCGGTTGTACTTGCGGTATGAAGGTCATTCGAGTCATACAGGTGACGGATGGCCGTGCAAGAAATTTGGTGGAGGACCGATGGGAAAGAAGAGCAAGGCCGAAAAGAAAGCCAAGGGCGGCAAGAAAAAACATCATGACATCGAAGTCCACGCACAGGACCTTGCATCGGTGCTGGTGCAGGCGGCGCGCTCGATGCGCACGGTGTTGTCGCGCAATCTCCTCGATAGTGGTCTCTATGCCGGTCAGGACGGCGTCATGCTGGCGCTGGCCGAGACCGATGGTCTGACCGCCGGTGTCCTGGCGATGAAGCTCGGCGTCAAGGCACCGACGATGACCCGCACTGTCGGCCGGATGGAAGCGCAAGGGTTTCTGGAGCGCCGCGCCGATGACGAGGACGCACGGCTGACCAAGGTCTATCTGACCACCACCGGCCGCGACCGCCTCCAGACCATTGCTGAAGCGGGCAAGACCTCTGAAGACATGGCGACGAAGGGCTTGAGCGAAAAGCAGATCAAGACCCTAATGAAGCTTCTGCGCACGGTCGATGGCAACCTTCAGGGCACGGCCGCCGCCGAATAATCCCTTCTCCGATCGTGCCTTAATTGGAGATTGCGGTTGCAATTTAAACAGTTTAAAGAGGATTTAAAAATAGCGGTATTTAGCCGGGATATCTGAGGGGGAAACGTGGCGCAGAAGATCAAGCTCTCCACCATTGCGGAAACGCTTGGTGTGTCCACGGCGACCGTTTCCCTGGCTTTGCGCGATAGTCCGCTTGTTGCGGCCATGACCCGCGACAAGATCAAGGATCAGGCGCGCGCACTCGGTTATATCTACAATCGCCGCGCAGCCAGCCTTCGGACGTCCCGTTCCGGCATTATCGGTGTTGTCGTGCACGACATCATGAACCCGTTCTACGGCGAAATCCTGAAAGCCATCGAGGCTGAGCTCGATCGCGACCGGCAAACCTTCATTCTGTCCAACCATTACGATTCCGTCGAAAAACAGCGCGCCTTCATCGAAACCCTGCTACAGCTGGGCGGCGACGGCGTCATCATGTCGCCTGCCATCGGCACGCCGCCGGAGGACATCCAGCTCGCCGAAGACAATGGCATGCCGGCAATCCTGATTGCCCGTTCGATCGAAGGCCTCGATGTGCCGATCTTCCGGGGTGATGATGCCTACGGCATTTCTCTCGCGACCAACCATCTGATCAGCCTTGGTCATCGTGTCATCGCCATGGTCGGTGGCACGGACCAGACCTCGACAGGACGTGATCGCTATCAGGGCTACGTCAACGCGCTGCGCAAGGCCAATATCGATGTCGATCCGGACCTGCGCATTCCCGGCCCCCGGTCGATGCAGGGCGGTTTCGAGGCTGCCGTTCATCTGTTGTCGCTGCCGCAAAAGCCGACGGCCGTCGTCTGCTGGAATGATCTTGTCGCCATCGGCATGATGAATGGCATTGCCCGCGCCGGTCTTGTGCCCGGCCGCGATGTGTCGGTCACCGGTTACGACGATCTCGAGGAAGCCTCGATCTCCACGCCGGCGCTGACCACCGTTTGGAACGGACAGTCTGATGTCGGCCGCAGTGCCGCCCGTGCGCTGCTTGATAAGCTGAACGGCAGCCATGAGCCGGATGGTATCCACCTGATCAAGCCGGAAATGCGGATACGCCAGTCGACCGGCCCGTTTCGGCCCAATCCCTCCGAATAATTCGATCCAATTCCGCAAGGAGCAAACCATGCCCAACGGTCGCCCGCGTATTCTCGTACCCGGAAAAATGAGCCAGCGTGTGCTCGACCGTTTGCCGGCTCATTTTGAGCCTGTTTTCATCGTAGCCGCTGATCCCGGCCTGGTGACGGCTGACCTTGCATCCAGTGTTTCCGGTATCGCCGTTCAGGGCAAAATCGCGGCTGAATTCATCGATGCGTTTCCCAATCTCGAGATCATCGCCAGCTTTGGTGTCGGATATGATGGTGTCGATGCCGGGCATGCGGCCAAGCGTGGCGTTGCCGTCACCAATACGCCGGATGTGCTCACGGATGAGGTGGCCGATACCGCGATTGGCCTGCTCCTCAACACCCTGCGCCGTTTTCCCGTCGCCGAACAATGGCTGCGCCAGGGCCGCTGGGTCAAAGACGGAGCCTTTGGCCTTTCGCCCTTGACCCTGCGCGGCCGGACGGTCGGCCTTTATGGTCTCGGCCGTATCGGGCTGGCGATTGCCAAGAGACTGGAAGCGTTCGGCGTTTCCATCGCCTATCATACCCGCACGCCGCGTGAGGGGCTGGCCTACACCCATTATCCAACGCTCAAGGGAATGGCAGAGGCGGTCGATACGATCATCGTGATCGTGCCAGGCACCGAAAGCACCCGCAAAACCATCAACGCCAGCGTCCTGGAGGCCTTGGGGCCACAGGGTGTATTGATCAACGTCGGCCGCGGCACCACCGTGGATGAGGCTGCCCTTGCCGATGCCTTGCAGCGCGGCGTCATCGCGGCAGCCGGCCTCGATGTCTTCGAGAACGAGCCGCATGTGCCCGAGGCGCTGCTTTCCCTGCCGAACCTCTCGCTGCTGCCGCATGTCGGCTCAGCCTCGCAAGCGACGCGCAATGCGATGGCCGATCTGGTCGTGGATAATCTCGTTGCGTGGTTCGATACCGGTGCCGCATTGACGCCAGTGCCGGAAACGCCGTTCAAGCGGAAGACGGCTTAAACAGCCGTCAACGCCTTCTTCTTTGTTTCGGCATAGGCGCGAACCGCATCGCCAAAGGCCTGAAACAGGGTCGAGGACGGAGCGTCCTTGCCGACCCAGTATTCCGGGTGCCATTGCACGCCGACGGCAAAGGCCTTGGCGTCGATGACCGATACCGCCTCGATCGTGCCGTCTTCGGCGATGGCCTCGACAGCGAGACGCGGGGCGGCCTTCGAGATCGCCTGCCGGTGCAGCGAATTCACCTGTACTTCGCCAGCGCCGAGCACCGAAGCGAGGCAGCTGCCTTCCTTGATGATGACGTTCTGGCGGATGCCGTAGGCGATATCGAGTTCCGGCACATCCGGCTTGCGGTGATCCGAGATGCCGGGCAGGTCCTGGATTTCGTTTGCCAGCGTGCCGCCCAGGACAACGTTCAATTCCTGGATGCCGCGGCAAATGGCAAGCAAAGGCACGCCCCGTTCCAACGCGCGGCGGATCAGCGGCAGACTTGTCGCGTCGCGGCCGGGATCGAAGGGACCATAGGCCTCCGACGGTTCCTGTCCATAGAGGGAGGGATGCACATTGGTGCGCGATCCGCTGACGAGAACGCCGTCCACCCGGTCGAGGATTTCATCGGCATCGTTGCCACTCTCAAGGGCTGGCACCAGGAATGTCATAACGCCGGAGCCTTCGACAGCAGCGCGAACATATTGATGCGGCGTGGCATGCCAAACATTGCCGTCGAAGGACCTGAAATCAGCGGGTATGGCAACAACGGGTTTGGGCACTGCTGGATCTCCACCTACGGCTGGTCACCTCGCTCGAAGCCCAGCCTCATATCACGGTATAAAGCCATTGCGCTCAGGGAGGGGAGAAGTCAATTCCGATGCTGGCTGCAGCGTGCCTAAACCGGTTGCAAGCGACTGGCAAGATCTGGCTTTTTGCCTTAGAACTGCAGTAACCATTGCGACAGATAAATCCTTGGGAACAGTTTTGAAGAAGGCTTCGCTTTGGCGTGCGCGAATAACCGGCTCGCAGCCGAAACCATGCAAGGTTGTATAAAAGCATTACTCCGCGGAGCCTGCTGCAATACTGGGTTGAATATCTGCAATGCCGGCGTGTTTGAGCCAATTTGCCTAATATATGGGAAGATTTTTTCCGGTAAGCGCGCGAAATCTTTCGTTAAACCCTCGGGAATAACACTTCGCCAAACCGGAGCAGGGGGTTCATGAAGTCAAATGAACAGAGCGCTCTTCCGACCGATGTGTATCTTTCGTTCGTAAGCTCGCTCTACGATTACCGCCAGACATTGTTGATCGGCATGCTGTCGCATGTCGTGACATTCCTGCTCGTCTTTGCAAAAACCAGTGACCCCTTCTTCATCGGCTGCACGATCGCGATTGTGCTGATCTGGTTCGTGCGTGGCATCGATATGCGGCGGTTTGATCGCGAGAACCTGGCCTCTCTGGATTTTGAAGGCATCCGCCGCTGGGAAAATCGCTATAATGCCGGAGGTGTCTGCGCCACCATGACGCTCGGCATAGCCTGTGGTTACGCAATTCTCGTCAGCCGCGATCCCTTTGCCGAACTCGCCTGCATTTCCGTGACGCTTGCCACCATGGTGTCGCTCGTCGGCCGCAATTATGGTTCGGCGCGTGCCGTCGTCGTCATGTCCCTGTCGGCTTGCGGCCCGATCATCCTCGGCCTGCTGGGCCTGATGGACTGGTTCATGGCATTGCTGGCCGTCTTGATCGTGCCGTTTGTTCTGACGACCTGGGCGATGGCCCGGGGTGTGCGCGAAACCTTGCACAAGAACGTTTTGGCCGCGCGGGAGATTTCAACCATCGCCGGCCGTTTCGACCTTGCGCTCAACAATATGCCGCATGGCCTGTTCATGCTCGATGCCGACAACCGTATTCTGGTCGCCAACCGACGGGCCTGCGAACTGCTCAATCTCGGCGATCGCGATCGCCTGAAGGATTGCCATCTCGATGCCGTTCTGCGCTATGGTGTCCGTCACACGTTTCTGGAACAGGATCAGGCAAAACAGGTGCTGAAGCAGCTGGGCCAGTTGATGCAGGGCATTCAGTCGCGTGCGCTCATTCCGTTCTCCGACGATCTGTTTCTCGAGTTTTCAGCAAGCCGCCGTGCCAATGGCGGCATTGTGTTGATCTTTGAAGACGTCACGGCGCGTGTGCGGGCGGAAAAGAAAATCCTGCAGATGGTGCGGTTCGATACGCTGACCGGTCTGCCAAATCGTGATTATTTCGGCGAACTGGTGAGCAATGCGCTTGCCGATCAGAACCGCACCGGCGTGACCGGCTTCATGGTTCTGGATGTCGCCGAATTCAAGCATGTCAACGATACGCGCGGCCACGTCGTTGGCGACAGGTTGCTGTGTGCGATTTCCGAACGATTGAAGAAGGTGACGGGAGACAAGGCGATTGCTGCACGCCTGATGGGCGACGAATTCGTTCTGTTCTTTGCGGGCGAAAGCAACCGCCGTCTTCTCGAAGAGCGGATACGGGCGGTGCATGCGCAAATGCGCGGCGCTTATCTTGCCAGCGGCTTTACCTTCAATATCGCGATGAGCGCCGGCTATGTGATTGCCGATAGCTCAGATTTCCGTCTTGAAGACATGCAGATCAAGGCCGACCTGGCGCTGTTTGAAAGCAAGAGCCGTGAAAAGGGAAGCTGCACCGCGTTCGAAGCGGAAATGGACGCGAACTATCTCGACCGGCAGAAAATGAAGACCGATCTGCGAGATGCGATTGAAACGGGTGGGCTGTCGATTGCCTATCAGCCGATGTTCCTCGCCGATGGCTCGCGCGTCGAATGCTGCGAGGCGCTCGCGCGCTGGATCCACCCCGAGCGCGGCCCGGTCGCGCCGGATGTGTTCATTCAATTGGCCGAGGAAATCGGTGTTGTTTCCAACATCACCAAATTCATGCTGCGCCAAGCCTGCCTTGATTGCCTGAAATGGCCCAGTCACATCGCCGTTTCCGTCAATCTGTCAGTCCTTGATCTGCGCAATGGCGAAATCATTCCGATCGTCGCGGATATTCTGTCTGAAACCGGCCTGGATCCATCGCGGCTTCACCTTGAGGTGACCGAAAGCTGCCTGATGGAAGAAGCGGCCAAGGTGCAGACGATCCTCCAGGAATTGCGCGCCCGCGGTATTACCATCGCCATCGATGATTTCGGAACAGGGTATTCGAGCCTCAGTTATCTCGATGCACTGCCGCTCGATATCATCAAGATCGACCGCTCCTTCGTGCGCAACATCCGCGAGGATGCGCGACGCTTCAAGCTTCTGCGCGGCATGGTCAACCTGTCGCGCGAGCTCGGGTTGAAAATCGTCATCGAAGGGGTCGAGACCAACGATCAGCTGGCGCTGATCAATCAGTACAAATGTGCCGACCTGATCCAGGGATATGTCTTCGCAGCCCCCATGCCTTCGCTGGCGATCGAAAGCCTGTCGGATACCTTGTTGAAGAAGCTTTCCGTGCCAAAACGGCGCAATCGGCGCACGGCTTAGATATCCAACCTCTTTCTGCAGCTTTTTTTGATCCAGCCAGGTGATCATTCCGAGATGCCGGAATGCGACCTGTTTCAAGCTGTTACGCTGCCAAAATACACAATGATAATTTAGCATTAACTACCTGTTAACCTTAACAAATGGTTTATGCTTAATAATCTATTAAAACATTGTGAGGTGCCTCCGTTTGGAAGATGAATGCCCCCTTCAACGGGGGCGTTTGATGAAATGAAAGTGGAGCAGCAGAACAGGTTTTCAGAGCGACTGCTGGAACTGTTGGATCATGTTGAATATCGAAGGGTCGAAACAGGGGAGGACATGGAAGATGTCGCCCGTATCCGTTTCAAGGCCTATAAGATGGCCGATATATTGCCCTTGTCCGGCACGATGCTCATTGATGACATTGATTTCGACAGTCACGCCTATGTTTTCGGAATCTATTTCGAAGAGCGCTTGATCAGCACCGTGCGGGTGCACCATGTGACGCCGGAGCATCGGATCAGTTCGTCCGGGTCCGTCTTTGGGGCGGAGATCGACAGCTTTCTCGATGCGGGTCTGTCGTTGATCGATCCGGTCCGGCTTGCCGCCGATCCGGAAATCCTGAAGGAAATGCCAGCCATCCCGTATCTCACTCTGCGCGTTGCCACCATGGCGTCCGAGCATTTCGACGTCGATCGCTGCCTGTCGCTGGTAAAGCCGCAGCACGCAGCCTTCTACAAGCGGGTTTTCGATGCCGATACGATTGTCTCCCCGCAAAAGAACTGCGGCGACTACAAGATCGACCTGACGCTGCTCGCTGCCCGCGTCCGCGAGATCCGTCCCTGGCTCTATACCCGGTTTCCGTTCTTCGATTCGGAACCGTTCGAGCGGCGCATGATGTTCGGCGATGACCGGGAGGCGCAGTATGCGCCACTGACGGTGCTGCCAACCGCGCGTCTGGCGTTGACGATGCAGAGCCGCGCGCGCAGCCAGTCCTGATCGGGCTTTGGCGTAGCGGAGGTGGCTATCTTATCAACCGTTATGCCGCATGTTGCGCCTGCAGTTTTCGTTGCGTTTGACTGTGGCTTTGTGTAAGGCCACCTATGCGCGATCGATGCTTTCGGGCACGTCGGATGCGCATAGAATGGAATAGAGACGGGATGCTGCGCTCGCCACCAGGGGCAGAGTAGGGTGTGGCTGAATTTCAGGGAGATATGGACGATGGCTGAACATCATTCCGGACCGGCCGAATTGGGCGCACCGATGGATTATGCCGAACACGAGAAGACCTACAACTTCTTCCTCGAAGGCACTAAGATTGTCACGATCTTCTGCGTCGCGTTGCTGATCGCCATGGCTGCCGGTTTCTTCACCAGCGCCGGCTTCTTCACCGCCTTCGTTCTCTTCATTCTCCTCAATATCGCCGGTTTCGTTCTTCTGCGCTGACCGGTTTTCCAAAGTTTTGATGAAAGCGGCACTTGGGAGTGAGGTGCCGGCTTTTCCATGGCCCGGCGGTTTCCAGGCCATGGTAGACATGCGCGCGGGCTGCCGGAGGGTGGTTCAAAGCGTGATTTAAGAGTGTGCGGGAGAGTGGAAATCGCGGTCCGCCGTGTTCCCGCCCGTGTCAGGGAGGAACCTGTGGCAGAAACCGTATTCATACCGTTGGAAACATTTCCGGGCGAGGGCCGTATTGCGGCATCACCCGAGAGTGTGAAGAAGCTCAAGACCCTCGGCTTCGAGGTTGTCGTGCAGGCCGGTGCCGGCACGTTATCACGTATTCCTGATAGCGAGTTCGAGAAGGCCGGCGCTGTAATCGGTTCTGCTGCCGATGCTGCAAGTGCCGATGTGGTGCTGAAGGTGCGCCGTCCGTCCTCTGCCGAAGTTGCCGGCTACAAGTCCGGCGCCATCGTGCTGGCGATCATGGATCCCTATGGGAATGATCAGGCGCTGGCAGATATGGCCAAGGCCGGTGTATCTGCCTTTGCGATGGAATTGATGCCGCGCATCACCCGTGCCCAGTCGATGGACGTGCTGTCGTCACAGGCCAACCTTGCCGGCTATCAGGCGGTGATCGAAGCTGCATCCGAATATGACCGGGCCATGCCGATGATGATGACGGCGGCGGGCACTGTTCCTGCTGCGAAAGTCTTCGTCATGGGGGCGGGCGTTGCCGGTCTGCAGGCGATTGCCACGGCACGGCGTCTCGGCGCGGTCGTCTCCGCCACCGACGTTCGCCCGGCCTCCAAGGAACAGGTCGCTTCGCTCGGCGCCAAGTTCATTGCGGTCGAGGACGAGGAATTCAAGGCGGCCGAAACTGCAGGCGGTTACGCCAAGGAGATGTCGGCGGAATATAAGGCCAAGCAGGCGGTGCTGACCGCCGAGCACCTCGCCAAGCAGGACATCGTCATTACCACGGCTTTGATCCCGGGCCGTCCGGCACCACGGCTGATTACCCGCGAGATGCTGAAAGCCATGAAACCCGGCTCGATCGCCGTTGATCTCGCTGTCGAGCGTGGCGGCAATGTCGAAGGTGCGGTTGCCGATCAAGTGGTCGAGGTCGAGGGCGTCAAGGTCGTCGGCTATACGAATATGCCGGGCCGTATCGCCGCTTCCGCCTCGGTCCTCTATGCCAAGAACCTCGTGACCTTCCTTGAAACCATGGTTTCCAAGGAGACCAAGGCGCTTGCGCTCAATGCCGAGGACGAACTCGTCAAGGCGACGATGCTGACGCATGGCGGTGCCGTGGTGCATCCAAACTTTGCATCGCCGGCCGTGGCCACAGCAACAGCTTGAAAATTGGAGAGGGCAGCGCGCGTGCTTCGGGGAGAAGTGCGGCTGCCTAAGGGAGAAATATGATGGCCAATGAGATGCTCGACAAGGCGATCGGCGACCTCGACCGGGCGGTCGAAGCGGTGCGCACTGCCGCCGAATATGTGCCGGATGCCGCCGGTAATGTTGTTCACGGATTGAGTGGTGGCGCGATCGACCCGTTCGTGTTTCAGCTGGCAATCTTCGTTCTGTCGATCTTCGTCGGCTATTACGTGGTTTGGTCGGTAACGCCGGCGCTGCATACGCCGCTGATGGCGGTCACCAACGCGATTTCCTCGGTTATTGTCGTCGGCGCGCTGCTTGCGGTCGGCATCTCGGCGTCCGGCCTCGCCACAGGCTTCGGCTTCGTGGCGCTGATCCTTGCCTCGGTCAACATCTTCGGCGGCTTCCTGGTGACCCAGCGCATGCTCGCTATGTACAAGAAAAAAGAGAAGTGAGGCTGCCGTCATGAGTGCCAATATCGCAGCCTTCCTCTATCTGGTTTCCGGTGTCCTGTTCATCATGGCGCTGCGCGGCCTATCGCATCCGACCACCTCGCGCCGCGGCAATATCCTCGGCATGGTGGGCATGGGCATCGCCATCGTCACGACGCTGCTCCTTGCCACCCCGTCGTTTGGCGGCCTGGTGCTGATCGTGCTCGGTCTTGCCATTGGCGGTGGTGCAGGTGCCTACATCGCCCGTTCCATCCCGATGACCTCGATGCCGCAGCTGGTGGCCGGCTTCCATTCGCTGGTCGGCCTTGCCGCCGTCTTGGTCGCAGCCTCCGCACTCTATACGCCGTCGTCCTTCGGTATCGGCGAGATTGGTTCGATCCACGCGCAGGCGCTGGTCGAAATGGCGCTCGGCGTTGCCATCGGTGCGATCACCTTTACCGGCTCGATCGTCGCCTTCCTGAAGCTTGACGGGCGCATGTCGGGCAAGCCGATCATGCTGCCGTTCCGCCATGTCATCAACGCGGCGCTTCTGCTGCTGATCATCTTCTTCATCGTCGGTCTTGCGGCGTCGGAAAGTCATTTCGATTTCTGGGCGATTGTCGTTCTGTCGCTGGCGCTCGGCGTTCTGCTGATCGTGCCGATCGGTGGCGCCGACATGCCGGTCGTCGTCTCGATGCTGAATTCCTACTCCGGCTGGGCCGCCGCCGGTATCGGCTTCACGCTTGGCAATCTGGCGCTGATCATCACCGGTGCGCTGGTCGGCTCGTCCGGCGCGATCCTGTCCTACATCATGTGCAAGGGCATGAACCGCTCCTTCATCTCGGTCATCCTAGGCGGCTTTGGCGGCGATGCCGCAGCCGCAACCAGCGACGATGGCGTGCAGCGTACGGTCAAGCAGGGCTCGGCCGACGATGCCGCCTTCCTGATGGCCAATGCGTCGAAAGTGATCATCGTGCCGGGCTACGGCATGGCTGTTGCGCAGGCGCAGCACGCCGTGCGCGAGCTTGCCGATGCGCTGAAGGCCAACGGTGTCGAAGTGAAATATGCCATTCATCCGGTTGCCGGCCGTATGCCGGGCCATATGAACGTGCTGCTCGCCGAAGCCAACGTGCCGTATGATGAGGTGTTCGAACTTGAGGATATCAATTCCGAGTTTGCGCAGGCCGATGTCGCCTATGTCATCGGCGCCAACGACGTCACCAATCCGGCGGCGCGCGACGACAAGACGTCGCCGATCTACGGCATGCCGATCCTCGATGTCGATAAGGCCAAGACCTGCCTGTTCGTCAAGCGCTCTCTCGGCTCCGGTTATGCTGGCATCGACAATACGCTGTTCTACAAGGACGGCACCATGATGCTGCTCGGCGACGCCAAGAAGATGACCGATGATATCGTCAAGGCCATGAACCACTAAGCGATGAACCGCTGAACCTGGAGTGCCGTCCGTTAAGGCGGCACTCCATCGTGTATCAATCCGGACGTCCTTCCCGCCCGGCATTTTAATCGAAATTCAATTGTCCTCGCCTATCGTCGGGTGCCAGCTGCAATGCGTGGCGCCGGTACGAAAGAGGATCATGAGTTCATCTTCGCAATTCGGTCATGCCCGGATCGGGCGCTACGCCCGGCAGCTTGATGCGGGCATCGGGTGGTTGCGCTTCCCGGACGAGATGGAGCGCGAATATGCGCTTCAGATCGACAAGGACGAGCGCCGGCCCGCGATGGTCAGTGCGGTTTTCTCCCTGGCATTCATCATTCTCTTCGGAGTTTCCGATTTTGTCCGGCTCCCTTTGATGGGGCAGTTTCCAGATCTCACCGCCGATATGTGGGGCATTCTGGCAAGCCGGGTGGTGGCGGTCCTGTTCCTGCTTGTCTGCCTGTATCTTTGCCATCGCCAGGGTGGGGCGTCGCGGGCAGCACCTTTGTCGATCGCTACCGTGCTGGCGCTTGCGGTGTGTGGGGCGGTGTCGGTCTGCCTCTACAAGCGCAACGGTCTGGGGCACGCCGAATTCGCCCAGCTTCTATTCGTCATGGGAGCGTTCTCGCCGCTGGGGCTCCGTTTCCGTCACAGCTTCGAACTGGCCTTAGGGGTTGTCGTCCTGACCTTCGCGTTGCGATACTGGCTGCTACCACTGGAACTGCAAGGGCTGCAATTCAACGCCATGCTGCTTCTGACGCTGGTCTTCTCGGCAGTCGGCGGTTATCTGCGGGAGCGTGCGCATCGGGAGCAATTCCTTCTGCGCGGCATTCTCAAGGAGCAGGCGTCACACGATCCGCTGACCGGGCTTGCCAACCGGCGTGGTCTTGATGAGCAGCTTGAGACGGTCCGCCAGCAGGCCCGGCGCGAAAACGTACCCGTCGGCTTGCTGTTGCTCGATGTCGACTTTTTCAAGCGTTACAATGATCGCTACGGGCATCAGGCCGGTGATCTGGCCTTGCAACGCGTGGCGGCGTGCCTGGACGCCTTTGCGCACCGTCCGCTCGACCTGGCCTGCCGGATGGGCGGAGAGGAGTTCGCGCTTGTTCTCTACGATTGCGGGGAAGCGTCGCTGAAGGGCCGCATGGATGAGCTTTGCGCCGCGGTGCGAGGGCTTCGCATCGATCACGCCACTTCGGATATCTGCGCTTTCGTGACGGCCAGTATCGGAGGTGTGCTGCTGCAACCGCAGGAAACGGCCTGGGCGGCTCTCGATCGTGCAGATCAGCTGCTTTACGAGGCCAAACGGGAGGGGCGCAATCGTACGATTGTTGAGCGCCCAATCCCTGTAGCTGCGGTCGCGTGACCGGCGCGCGGCGTGACGCCGCGCCTTGTCTCGTCAGCCGGCAGCCTTGACGCGGGCAAGACCGGCGCGAGCCGGTTCGTATTTCGGATCCAGCGACAGTGCGTGACCGTAGGACTTCGCTGCCTTCGCCTTGTCGCCGCGCCGCTCATAGACCAGCGCCTGGTTGGCCCAGGATTCGGCGATCTTGCCGTTCAGGTTGATCGCGGTGTTGAAATCTGCGAACGCATTGTCGTCGTCATTGGTGGCAACATAGGAAATGCCACGGCCGTTATAGGGCTCCGGCGCGCTTGGTGACAGCGAGATCGCCGTCGAAAAATCTTCGATCGCCTGGGCATGCTGCTTGCGGGCCTGATAGATCAAGCCACGGTTGTGATAGGCGCGCGGGTCTGTCGTGTCGAGTTCGATGGCCTTGTTGAAATCGGCAAACGCCTGATCCAGCTGTCCGGCCTGACGGTAAAGATTGCCGCGGCCGATGAAGGCGACGTCATAACGCGGGTTGAGCTGCAAGGCCTTGTTGTAATCGGACTGCGCTGCCGACTGGTCGCCCATGTTGCGCTGGACAAGCGCGCGGTTGGCATAGGCCTGATAGAATTGCGGATTGAGCTCGATCGCCTTGTTGAAATCGGCGAGTGCCCGGCGGAATTCACCCGCGCGGCCGTAGGCGGAACCACGGACATTGTAGCCTTCCGGGTCGCTCGGATTGGCGGCGATCACGGCAGACAGAGACGCAATGTTCTCGTTGCTTCCCTGTGCCCGCTCGACCCGCATCATGTTGCTTGGCGTATCTGCGGTCGAGCAGCCGGAAAGGACAAGTGCGCCCGTCACAGCCAGCATGGAGGCGAGGGCAAAACCGCGCCGATTGGAGCGCCCGGCAAGGCCGGTATGGTCGGAAAAATCCGCAGTCCTGGCAGTCGATGTCAAGATTGATTCCCTCGTTAAGCGAAGCGTCTCGGCATGTCCCGGGCCTGAAGCGGCAGACCGGGCCAGCATGCACAGTTTCAATGTTCTGGAGCGTCAGATGCATCGTCATCGATGCGCTCCGTGTCCGAAGACAGTGTAGCACGCTCTGCGCGCCCGTCGCCTGTGTCAGGAATTATATCCGGCAACATGCGATTGAAACAGAAAGAGCGGTGGCGATCATGTCGCCCCCGCCCAATTTACGCGTCAAATACGCCGTAAACGCTGATCAGCGCGCTGCCGCCGAAGGGCGGGGGGTAACGATACCCATTTCGCGCTGCAGGCGCTTGCGGGCCAGCTTGCGAATGCGGCGAACGCCTTCAGCCTTTTCGCGGGCGCGCTTCTGGGATGGCTTTTCGTAGGCCTCACGCATCTTCATTTCGCGGAAAACGCCTTCGCGCTGCAGCTTCTTCTTGAGTGCGCGAAGCGCTTGATCGACATTGTTGTCGCGGACTAGTACCTGCACGAGAATCCCGTTCCTTCAGTTTGGAGTGATCGCCTCATGAAATCAGGTCAACGAGGCAAAAAAATATAGTTCGCGGAGCCCGGAAGCTTTACGATTGAGAGAGCGGATACCAGATCGGTTGCTCAAAGTCCAGCTTCCAGTTGCTTTTGGCGGCCGAAAGCGCCGGAAAACCATGGCTTCGCGGCTCCGGCAACGGTAACCGCACTGAAGCAGGCCCGGTGTGCTGCAGCTTCCAATATGGGCGCTGCCTTATATTGTGCCCGGAAAGCGGCATGTCGCAACTCGTGCGACAAGCGCCGTCTCGCGTCGCAAAAGAAACGTTGCGGAAGTTCGGGATTTGCGATTTCTAGGATCGACCACAAGAAATTCACCGGCCTTCTGGCAGGACTACGGAGTGTGAAAGCGGATGCGCAAATATTCGGTTTTTGCTGTCGCTCGCGAAGCGATGCGCGGCCACAGGGGATGGGAGGCTCAGTGGACCTCGCCCGAGCCGCGCAAGGAATATGATGTCATCATCATCGGCGCCGGCGGCCATGGCCTGGGCACCGCCTATTACCTCGCCAAGGAACACGGCATCACCAATATCGCCGTGCTCGAAAAGGGCTGGCTCGGTGGCGGCAATACCGGCCGCAACACCACCATCATCCGCTCCAATTATCTCTATGACGAAAGTGCGGGGATCTACGATCACGCCTTGAAGCTCTGGGACGGGCTCAGCCAGGATCTCAACTACAACGTGATGTACTCGGCCCGCGGCGTGATGATGCTGTCGCACAACATCCATGACCAGCAGGTGTTCAAACGCCATATCCATGCCAACCGCCTGAACGGCATCGACAATGAATGGCTGACGCCGGAACAGGCGAAAGAATTCTGCCCGCCGCTCGATATTTCCCGCACCGCCCGCTACCCGATCAACGGTGCCGCCCTGCAGCGGCGCGGCGGTACTGCGCGTCACGACGCCGTCGCCTGGGGTTACGCCCGTGCGGCTGCCGATCGCGGCGTTCATATCATCCAGAATTGTGAAGTCACCGGCATCCGCCGCAATCCGGATGGTTCCGTCGCTGGTGTCGATACCAATCGCGGCCAGATCAATGCCAAGAAGGTCGGCGTCGTGGCTGCCGGTCATACCTCGGTGCTGATGGAGATGGCCGGCGTGCGCATGCCGCTGGTCAGCTATCCGCTGCAGGCGCTGGTGTCGGAGCCGATCAAGCCGATCTTTCCTTGCGTGGTCATGTCCAACACCGTACACGCCTACATCTCGCAGTCCGACAAGGGCGAGCTCGTCATCGGCGCCGGGACTGACCAGTATTCGTCCTATTCCCAGACTGGCGGTCTGCAGATCATCACCCACACGCTGGATGCCATCTGCGAACTCTTCCCGATCTTCCGGCGCATGAAGATGATGCGTTCCTGGGGCGGTATTGTCGACGTGACGCCGGATCGCTCGCCGATCCTCGCCAAGACTCCGGTTTCCGGCCTTTACGTCAACTGTGGCTGGGGCACCGGCGGCTTCAAGGCAACGCCGGGTTCGGCCAATGTCTTTGCCCATACCATCGCCAACGACGCGCCGCACAAGATCAATGCGCCGTTCACGCTGGAACGTTTCCGTTCGGGCCGCCTGATCGACGAAGCGGCCGCCGCCGCCGTTGCGCACTAAGGGGAAACACCATGCTTTTGATCTACTGCCCCTATTGCGAGGAAGAGCGTTCAGAGCTCGAATTCCGCCAGGCCGGTGACGCGCATATCGCCCGTCCCACCAACATGACCGAGATGACCGATGAGGAATTCGAGGCCTTCTTCTTCCTGCGCGACAACGTCAAGGGGCTGACCTTCGAGCGCTGGCGGCATCTGAACGGTTGTGGCCGCTTCTTCAATGCTGCCCGCGATACCGTCAGCGACAAATTCCTGACCACTTACAAGGCCGGCTTGCCGCGCCCGGATCTCAGCACGCTGCGTCCGGCAACGGAAGCGACAGTCGAAACCTATGAAGCCACGGAGTCGAATGCTAAATGAGCGGCGCCAATCGTATCCCCGGTGCAGGCCGTCTCACCCCTGCAAAAACCGCCCGAATCTTCTTCGACGGCAAGAGCTATGCCGCCCTTGAAGGCGATACCGTCGCCTCGGCGCTGCTGGCCAACGGCGTTCATCTGGTCGGCCGCTCGTTCAAGTATCACCGTCCACGCGGCATCGTGTCGGCTGGTGCGGAAGAGCCGAATGCGTTGATCGGCGTTGAGCGCGATGCTGCCCGCAAGCAGCCGAACGTGCGGGCCACCGTGCAGGACGTCTTTGACGGCATGAAGGTCATCTCGCAGAACCGCTGGCCGTCGCTCGCCTTCGACGTTGGCGCGGTCAACAACCTGCTGGCACCGTTCTTTGCCGCCGGTTTCTACTACAAGACCTTCATGTGGCCGAAGCAGGCCTGGAAACACGTCTACGAGCCGCAAATCCGTGCGGCGGCGGGTCTCGGCGTGTCGCCGACCGAAGACGACACCGATCATTATTCCAGCCGCTACGCCCATTGCGATGTTCTGGTGATTGGCGCCGGGGTGGCTGGCCTTTCGGCAGCGCTTGCCGCCGCCAAGACTGGCGCGCGGGTCATCATCTGTGACGAGCAGCCGGAAGTTGGCGGTGCACTGCATTACGACAAGAGCGTCACGATCGATGGACAGGACGGTTATTCCTGGGCTCAGGCCACCGCCGCCAATCTGGCGAAGATGGACAACGTCACCGTCCTGCCGCGCACGACGGCGTTCGGCTATTACGCCCAGAATTTCGTCGGCCTGAACGAGCGGGTGACGGAGCATCTGGCCAAGCCGGATAAAAAACTGCCGCGCGAGCGCCTCTGGCAGGTCCGCGCCAAGCGCGTCATCATCGCCACCGGCGCCATCGAGCGGCATATGGTGTTTGCCAACAATGACCGTCCGGGCATCATGCTGGCATCCGCCGCCCGCACGTTCCTCAACCATTTCGGCGTCGCCGTCGGCAAGAAGGTTGGCGTCTACACGGCCAACGATTCCGCCTATGAGGCTGCCTTCGATCTGAAGCGCGCCGGTATTACCGTTGCTGCTATCGTTGATACCAGGGAGCAGCCGGGCGAAGCGGTGCTGGCCGAAGCGCGTTCCCTTGGCATCGAAGTGCTGGCTGGTCACGCTGTTGTCGATACCGGCGGCAAGCTTCGGGTTTCCTCCATGTCGGTTGCCCGCAATGGCGGCGGCGGTGCGCGCAAGATCGCCATCGATGCGCTGTTGATGTCGGCGGGCTGGACGCCTTCGGTGCACATGTTCTCGCAGTCGCGCGGTAAGGTCGCCTATGACGCCGAGACGCAGCGCTTCCTGCCTGGCACCTATGCGCAGGACTGCCTGTCGGTCGGTGCCTGCAATGGCACCAACGATTTGCAGGCGACCATCGAGGAATCGCTAGCGGCCGGCGAACTGATGTCGAATGCCTCGGGCTTTACCGCCTCGCAAAAGCTGGCGCTTCAGGGCGCGAATGCCTTTGCCTGGACCGGCGGCATGGCCGGCGCTGCGGAGGGCGCTGGACCGGACACGACCGTCAAGGCGTTCATCGATTTCCAGAACGACGTCTGCGCCAAGGACATTCGCCTTGCGGTGCGCGAGGGCATGCACTCGATCGAGCATATCAAGCGCTTCACCACCAATGGCATGGCGACCGATCAGGGCAAGCTGTCCAACATCCATGGTCTGGCGATCGCGGCTGAAACGCTCGGCCGCGAAATCCCCAAGGTTGGCCTCACCACGTTCCGTGCGCCCTATACCCCGGTGACTTTCGGGACGCTGATCAACCATTCGCGTGGCGAATTGTTTGACCCGACCCGCAAGACGCCGATGCATGCGCTGGAAGAAGCTCAAGGCGCAGTGTTCGAGGATGTCGGCCAGTGGAAGCGTGCCTGGTATTATCCGCGGGCTGGTGAGGACATGCATCAGGCCGTCAACCGCGAGTGCAAGACGGTGCGCGACGTCGCCGGTATCTTCGATGCCTCGACGCTCGGCAAGATCGAGGTTGTCGGCCCGGATGCAGCGCAGTTCCTCAACCTGATCTACACCAATAGCTGGGATACGCTGAAGCCCGGCCGCTGCCGCTATGGCATCATGCTTCGCGAAGACGGCTTCGTCTATGACGACGGTGTCGTCGGCCGCATGGCGGAAGACCGCTTCCATGTCACCACGACGACGGGCGGCGCTGCCCGCGTCATGAACCATATGGAAGACTATCTTCAGACCGAGTTTCCGCATCTGAACGTCTGGCTGACCTCCGCTACCGAGCAGTGGGCTGTCATCGCCGTGCAGGGGCCGAAGGCGCGCGAGATCATCGGACCGCTGGTGGAAGGTATCGATCTGTCGAACGACGCCTTCCCGCATATGAGCGTTCGCGAAGGCAAGATCTGCGGCGTGCCGACCCGGCTGTTCCGCATGTCGTTTACCGGCGAAACCGGCTTCGAAGTCAACGTTCCCGCCGATTTCGGCCCGGCCGTCTGGGCGGCGATTTCCGAGCGGACCGAAGCGCTCGGCGGTTGCGCCTATGGCACCGAGGCGATGCATATCCTGCGCGCCGAGAAGGGCTACATCATCGTCGGTCAGGATACCGACGGGACAGTGACCCCCGACGATGCCTCGCTTGGCTGGGCGGTCGGCAAGAGGAAGGCTGATTTCGTCGGCATTCGCGGCCTGCGCCGTCCCGATCTGGTCGCCGATGGCCGCAAGCAGCTTGTCGGGCTTTTGACCAAGGACCCGGCGGTGGTGCTGGAAGAGGGGGCGCAGATCGTTGCCAATCCGAACCAGCCGCTGCCGATGACGATGATCGGTCATGTGACCTCGGCCTACTGGTCGGAAAACTGCGGCCGCTCGATCGCTCTGGCGCTGGTTGCTGGCGGCAAGGCGAAGATTGGCCAGACGCTGTATGTGCCGATGCCCGACAAGACGATCGCCGTCGAGGTGAGCGACATGGTGTTCTTTGACAAGGAAGGAGGCCGCATCAATGGCTGATCTCGCAACCCGTACCCTGCCGCTTTCCGGCTTTCACGGCGGCTCCGGTGCTGCCGCGCTTTCCGTCGCTTCTCCCGCAACCCGGATATCGCTCAGGGCCAAGCCAGATGCTGTTGCAGCTCTCTCGGGAGTGCTCGGCCTGTTGCTGCCCACCAAAGCCAAGACGTCTGCATCTTCGAATGGCCGCCACGCGCTCTGGCTCGGGCCGGATGAATGGCTCATCATCGACGAGAACGGGGCCGACCTGATGGCAGCGGTGGCGTCCAGCAACGTGCTGCATTCGGCGACCGATGTTTCCCATCGCAACACGGCCATTATCGTCAAGGGCCGGGGTGCCGCTGTGGCGATCAACGGCGGCTGCCCGCAGGACCTGTCGCTGGCGGCCTTCCCGGTTGGCGCCTGCTCGCGCACGGTTCTGGCCAAGGCCGAGATCGTGCTTTTGCGTACTGCCGAAGATACGTTCCGGGTCGAGTGCTGGCGGTCGTTTTCGCCGTATGTCTCGACGCTTCTCGCCGAAGCTGCCGAGGACGCGGGGAACTGATGGTGTAGCCCGGTCTCGATGGCATCCGGGCTCACTCGAGCGATCCGACCCCACGGTCATGAAATCGGCGGTCAGTTCCGAGGGTCTCCTATCGCCTCTGGATCACGCATCCTCCGGCCGATCCTTCGGGTCGAACTGGATGATGGTGAGCCACGTTGCCGTCAGCGCCGGCTTGCGTTCGCCTTCGATATCGACGGTAACCTCATAGGTGACCATCAGCATGCCGGCGCCGCGGAAGCGGGCTTCGGCCATGGTGAAGCGGCCGCGCACCTTGGCGCCGCTTTTCACCGGCGTCATGAAGCGCACCTTGTCGAAGCCGTAGTTGATACCCATCGTCTGTTCGCGCACACGCGGCAGGCAGTTGTAGTTCATCGCCGAGAGCAGCGAGAGTGACAGGAAGCCGTGGGCAATGGTGCCGCCGAACGGAGTTTCTGCGGCGGCGCGTATCGGGTCCGTATGGATGAACTGATGGTCGTCGGTGGCACCGGCAAAGCTGTCGATGGTGTCTTGCGTCACTGTGATCCAGTCGGAAATACCGACTTCGGTGCCCACCAGGTTCTTGACGTCAGATAGCGAAATTTCCTGCGGCATTCTCTTTTCCGATCAAAAACATCCCCCCGTTTCTCTATATGCCGCTCTTTCGAAAAACGGCAATCGGGGAAGCAGTATAGGGTTACAAAATTTCGACGTGGAAACTGACACTTCGTGCCGCCGTCATGCCGATACCGGCGTTGGCTGACGGTAGCAGGCTTTGCCAGCCCGAGCCCGGCCGGACCGGCAGATGAACCGCATGCGGCGCGTGGCTGCGGTTGATGGCGATGGCAAGCCGGGTGCGTCTGCTTTGGTCCCTGTCGCCGGTGGACAGCAGCATGACCAGATGGTCGGTAGTTGCGCTTTCCCAGTCGCCCGTCGTCATCGGTTGGCCGTCGAAACGCAGCCACTCGACATCACCGTTGCCGGTAAAGAACGTGGTATCGCTGAAGACATCGAAGCGGGCGCGGATGTGCGACAGAGCGGCGGTGTGGGCGATAAGCGTGTCGTCCAGTTGGCTCCAATCGACCCAGGTGATGGCGTTGTCCTGGCAATAGGCGTTGTTGTTGCCGTGCTGACTGCGGCCGCCTTCATCACCCGCTGTCAGCATGATGGCGCCGCGGCTGGCAAACAGGGTGGAGAGCAGGCCCATGACATCGCGGCGGCGGAAGCCCAGAACTTCGGGATCGGCTGTTGCGCCTTCGACGCCATTGTTCCAGGAGTGATTTTCGTTGTGGCCGTCGCGATTGTGCTCGCCATTCGCCTCGTTGTGTTTGCCGGCATAGGAGACGAGATCCATCAGCGTGAAGCCATCATGGGCGGCGATGAAATTGACGCTACGGGTCTTTTCACCGCCATTGCGGGAGAAGATATTGGATGAGCCGGCGAGCGCCGTCGCCAGATCGCCGATCGTGTGGCTATCACCGCGCCAGACGCGGCGCAGGTCATCGCGCGCCCGGTCGTTCCATTCGAGGAAGGAGGCCGGGAAATTGCCGAGCTGGTAGCCGCCGGGACCGATATCCCAGGGTTCGGCGATCAGGATGCGGTCTTTCAGGACTGGGTCGGTGCGCATTTCGGTAAGCAGGGCGGCATCGCTGCGGAAACCATTGGCATCTCGGCCGAGGATCGAGCCGAGATCGAACCGGAAGCCGTCTATGCCTGCCGACAGAACGAAATGGCGCAGGCTGTCGAGGATCAACTGGCGCACCACCGGGTGATCGCAGGCGATGGTGTTGCCCGTACCTGTGTCGTTGATCAGTTCGCCGGGCCGGTCCTCGGCGTGGCGGTAATAGGCATGGTTGTCGAGGCCGCGCATCGAGAGCGTCGCGCCGAAGCGGTCACTTTCGCCGGAATGGTTGAAGACCAGATCGAGAAGAACGCCAATGCCCGCGGCATGCAGGGTCGCAACCGTTTCGCGCAGTTCCGTCATGCCGCCAGGCACAAGGCGCGGGTCGAGCGCCATGAAGGCGACGGGATTGTAGCCCCAGCCGTTGGTAAGGCCGAGCGGGGGCAGATGGCGCTCGTCGATCCAGGCGGTGATCGGCATCAGCTCGATGGCGGAAACGCCGATGCGCTTCAGGTGGGCGATGACGGCGGGATGGGCAAGGGCCGCAACGGTGCCGCGTTGCTGTTCCGGCACATCGGGATGCAGCATGGTGAAGGGGCGGACGGCAACTTCGTAAATCAGGCCGCCGGTCTGGAAGACCGGGGGCTGGCGTTGTGCGCTCTGCGGCGCGGTCACGATCGCCTTTGGCACCAGATCGGCGGTGTCGTCCCCGAAAGCCGACAGGCGGGGATCGTAATGGAACGGCCGGTCGAGTTCACGGGCATAGGGGTCGACCAGCAGCTTGGCGGGGTCGAACCAGAGGCCGTTGTCCGGATCGTAATCTCCTGAAGCCCGAAAACCGTACCGCGTGCCCGACGGGGCGTCCGGGATTGTCAGGCTGCAAACATCGTCTTCGCCGCGTTGCATCGGCAGACGGCGCAATTCGTTGTTGCCGCTCGCGTCGTAGAGGCAGAGCTCGATGCCCGAGGCCGAGGAAGAATGGACCGCGAAGGTCGTGCCGCTGCCGGTGAGCGTGGCGCCGAGGGAAGAAGCGGGCAGGTTCGGCATCGGGGTACCTCGGGATGATGCGGGGACTTCGGACGTTTCGTATCAGATTGGTTTGACAGTGATTTTTTCCGGCTTTCGGCTTTGTTGCAAGCGGTATGTTTACCTCCTTTCGAGGGGGAGGTGGACTCCGCCTTCTCCCCGGCGGGGAGAGCGACTGTCTTGTTAGTCAAGCGTTTTGCCATGGCTTTCAATCCCAGTGTGCCCGGTTTCGTCAGGTAAAGGTGGCTTCGCCCCCCTCATCCGGCCCTGCGGGCCACCTTCTCCCCGATGGGGAGAAGAGGGAGATCGTCGCCTTCCTCAACGGTCTATAACCACGCCCGGAAAATCCGCCGTGGTTTTCTCT
>NZ_LMCZ01000007.1:0-120050 GCF_001424965.1 Rhizobium sp. Root1204 | reverse complement strand
CCCCGCAACCAAACAAAAAACAAAAGCCCGTGATCAGAAATGACACGGGCTTTTGTGCGTTAATGGCCACAAAACACAAGCGGCAATGATAACGCCACAAGCCAACGCGCAGCAAGCGGCGGCCATGAGACACGAAATTCTATTGTCGGCTAATTCCGTCCTTGAGATAGAAGACAATGTCCGCCGAACTGTCCGCACGATGACGCAGTTCCGTCGCAATCTGCTCAAGCGCCAAATCCAGGCAATAAACCGTCTGATGCGCGTCAAGCTGAGCGGCATTTTCTTTCGCGAAGACGATCAGGCGGGTCAAGGCGTGAAACTCTTCGATCTCGCTGTCTGCGTCGAGAGTGTTCAAAGCAATGGTGGCGTATGCTGCTGGCATAATCGGCTCCGCAATGATTCGCGGGCATACTAATCGCAACCGGGACAAGTTTCGCGTGACACGGGCGTGACACACTCAAAGATGGATGGCCGGGATTTTACGCCACGGAATGATGGTTCCGCATTTCGTTCCAAAGGGTTGTGCGCTGGAACTCCCAGTCCGGTTTGGCTGCTGATCGTCCCCCGTCCAACTGTGACATCACGGCGAGAAGTTCGATGGCATCCGCGCGCTTTCGATTGACTTTACACGCTTGCAAAGCCATCGCGATGGACGTCTTTCTCTGATCCTCAAGGGCCGCGGCCCGATCAAGAATTGATCGCCATGTCCGGTCCTTGAAAAAAATAGCGCGGGCAACAGCGTCCAGATGAGTGGCTTCCGTTGGAGAGATGGACCGCCTTTCAAGCAGGACCTCGAGCGTGGCGGTGACATTGACCAATGGTTCGCTGAGCGGTAGCCAGCCAAGCTCCGCAGGTCCATGAATTTGCGCCACGTCCGCATCATCGATACGGGTGCCATCAAGGTATTCCCTGAAAATAGTGCCGACACCGATCATTCCAAATGGATGGCATTCCGCGGCGCGCAGCGCACCCATGCTCGCTGCTCCGAGCACCTGTGTTCCGGACCTGAGAGCATAGAGTATTTCCTTGTGCCAGATCGGTGCGGTATATTCGAAACCGCCGTCAACAATGCCGATCACGGCTGCTCCCTCTTCGACCGCGCGAAAGAGGTCACCCTGCACTGCTGGTCCCCGGACAATGATATCGGTGGTATAATCCCTGGCGTCCGGCAATGTCGGGCCAACATAGAGAAGTTTCATCCGAAGGACCCTTTTGCGAGGGCGCGCTGGCCAAACCTTTGGGCGCGGCGGCCTTCGGGATTTTCCAGTTTTGGGGCGAGGACCTTTGCCACCGCAAACGGCAACGCCGGTTCGCTGAGCGGCACAGCAATGACCGGCCCAAGTTCCATTTGTTTCAGAGTGTCAAGGATTGTGCCGCTATTGGCGGCTGACGGCCATCCGTCGTTGCGCCGGTAGGGTTTGAGGGGAACCGCTGAATTCACCTTCAACAGGGTTTGGGTTTCTCCCGGGAGCGGCCTGTTGTAGACCGGTGGATAGATATCGTCCCGGCTGCCGCTGATGAATGTCATGCGCGACTGCACCGCTTCCGTGACCGCGCGGATCATGGCTCTGGCCGCTGAGGGATGAGTTCCTGCCCCGTAGTTCACCGTGACAAAACGTGGGTTGCGGGCGGAAAGAACGTCAATCGGCGCGATCAGGGCGTTAAAAGAAGGAACGCCGATATCGCTGGTCATATCGAATAACCGCAGCACACAGCCGGCCGCTTCGATGCTGGCAACCAGCGATGAAAGCTCCGGACGCTCAATGGATCCCGGATCAACGCAGGACGATTGGCGCGCACCGGCACTCGACACTTGCCACAGAACGTAGGCATCCCGCTCTATACGTTCGTTCAATCCGTGAAAAACAGCCTCATTCAGGGTGTTCCCCGACGCCAGCCCGTCGGACGATTGCCAATATCTGCAATCGATCAGCGTGCGGTCAAGGGTGACGGCATCGAGCGGTACATGGATGTCGTCCCCGGAAACCAGGTCAGTCCCGACAACAAAGGAGATCGGTTCGTCATCCCGTGGCGGTGACCGGCCTGCTGCTATCAGGCAGGGCAGCATGTCGAACCGTTTCCCGGCACGCCTGAGTACACGTGCCGTGGTGTGAACGATATCGGCGTGTGGACTTGCCGCCACGCATCGTTCGAGGGCTTCCATGACAGCTGACGTCCTCGCCTCTTCGTCCGTCAGGCCCTTTCCCTGCGCGACGACGATGGATTTTGCGTTGGGCGTATAGGCACACCAGACCGGAACGCCGATGCGATCGAGGCCGGTATGGCGGGCAACACGGGTTATGCCGAAACCGGGAAGGAGGGAGGACACGCGTGCGTATGTCTCGGCCGGGCTAAACGCCCTGTCGCTCCATCCCGTTTCATCGAACATCAAGCGTCGAAAAGCCCTGCTGATACGGATGCAGCAGAAGAAACAGCAACCGCGAAGTCGACGTCTTTTATCACAGTGCCGCCTGAAGCGCGCAATTGGCTTGCCGAGGCAAGTGATCCCGAGACTTTGGTAAGCTCGGTGACTGTTCCTGCGTCAATGTCGGCCAGGTAGAGTTTTTTATCACCGGGAAACCCGATCACCACGACTTTGGACATTTCATTCTCCCTCTCTGTTGACGTTTCAGTAGCCGGCTTTCGTTAGGCCCTCGCGATACATGTCTTTCTGCCAGGTCTCCCTGATCGGGACGATAGCGAGCCATTTTTGCAGATCAAATTGCGGGTTGGCCTCGCGATCTTTCCGGCGGTAGTGATGCGCGCGCTTGGTGTCGCCAAGCATAGCCCAGCTTGCCGCCAGCAGTCTGTGTGCCGAGGCCTGGTTGGACATGCTGTGTATTCGGGAAACGGCTTTGTCGAAGGCGCCGACGAAGTAGCTTGCGCCCGCAGCACACCAGAAATATTCGTCCGGTCCCAGCGGATTGAGCGAGATGGCACGCTCGATTTTTGCGAGCCCTTCCATGGGGCGGGAGGCATGGATGAGCGCGTCGGCGAAGCTATAGATCGCGTCGGCGTAATGAGGGCTCAGTTCCTCTGCGCGGGCCAGCGCGTCGAGGCTCTCGTCAAGGGCGCCGAGATAGAGTTTTGCCATGCCAAGTTCTTTGTACCCGTAGGCAATATCCGGATTGCTTTCGATTGCCGATCGCGCGTTCGCCTCCGCCTTGCGGAGCAGTTCGGGATCGCCCCTGGCCGTCAAAACCCATTCGATGGAGTATGTCTTGGCAAGGCCGCTGAAGGCGTGGGAGAAATCACCATTGTGATTGAGCGCTTCCCTGAATGTCTTCCTGGCGCTTCGAACCGAGGGCAATGTCAGCCGGCTCATCTGTTGAACGCCAAGAAGATACCGCTGGTAGGCATCCGGATGAAACGCGTAGTCGCTGAGCGCATTCTCGTTGCGCTTCAACTCGACAAGGATGCGGTCTTTCACAACGCCTGCCAACACCTTCCGATGTGAAGACAAAAGCCCGCCGGTTATCTCAAAACGTTCGGCATAGATCACGTGGTCCGATGGAACGAAAATGATTTGAACGAAGAGCCCGTCATCGGTCAGCTTTGTATCGACCACATAGGAGATGTCGTGCTTGTTGAGCAGGAGAACCTTGTCTTCGCTGGCACGAATACGTTCGGCTGTGTAAGGCGCGATGATCGAAAGACTGCGCAGCGAACACAGCCCGATCGCGACGTCGTCGATCAAGGCACTCGCTCGTGAAAGATCAAGGGCTGCAGAAGATACTCCGATCGGCGGGAGAAGTGCCACGCGCGGCAATTTCGATACGCCGAATGTCCATTCACTATCCGAAGGGTGGCCGTGCTCGACTGTCGCGAAAACCCCTCTGGGCTCGGCCGTGCGCTCCACCGGTTGCAGCTGCGGTTCGGCCGAGAGCGTTCTGCGCACCGCCTGATCGTCCGGCCAATGCTCCAGAATCAGGAATGCCGCCTGTCTGGCCGCTGAAGATTCCGCAACCGGAGAAAGCTCCGACGATTTCTTCAGCAACCGTTCGCGCATCAATTCCAAATAGGTGCGGCGCTGCGATTTCAGCCATCGGCCGGCCAGGCCGTCGGTATCGTCGAATTCGGCAAGAAACGTCCGGCTCATCAGTTCGACAAGAGAGGACAAGGGCGTCTTTGCTGTCTTTGTCGCATCCGCGTCGCAGCTGAGTTGCTGGCGGTCGAGGCGAAGATGTGTGGGCGATATGGTCAGGACCGGCCCGTGTGCTGCCCGCAGACGCGAAATCAGCTTTCTCAGGTTTGTAAATGCAAGCGCGCGATCCTCGTTGCCCCACAGGAGGTCAGCCGCTTCGTCTCGGCCGATTTCAGCGCTGGCGCCGGTGGCAAGATACGCGACAAGGAACAAACCCTTGCGAGGATACCGGCACTCCTGTCCCGCGGCATCAAGCAGGCACAACCTACCGAATGTCTGCAGGAACATGGGTTTCACCGTGGATCAGGAGAAGCAACGCGTTCTGTGTCCGCCGCCTGCGTAACGGTGTCATCAGCGTTTGCGAGCGCCTTCGTCAAAGTGATGATGGACAGGCGAACCTGCTTGTTCTTGATGGAGGTGAAGGCTCGGTTGAGCATCACGCCATCCCTCGAGAGCAGGAATGTGCCGATCTCGTCGACTTCCCTTGCCAATCCATCCGGGACCACGGGTTCATGGTCCTCGAAGAAGTAGCCAATGGGAACGTTGAGCACCAACGCCGCAGCTTGCAGTTTGCTCGCACTGACGCGGTTGGTGCCCTTTTCATATTTTTGAATTTGCTGGAAGGTGATGCCCAGGCGCTCGCCCAGTTTCTCCTGGCTTAATCCTAAAACCAGCCGTCGCGACCTCAGACGATTGCCGACATGAATATCAATTTGATGAGGTTCGCTCTTTGACACGTCCATTACTCCCGTAATTGCCACGATTCCGATATGCGGTGGCAGTTCTCAGCATGCCAATTTTCATTAGAAATGCAATATTTACGCGGTCGCTCTGAGAGAGGGAATTCCAGAAATGCGGTAGCCATTGCATTACAGGCCGCCCCGCGGGCCATTGAACATGAAAGGCGTCAGGCAGTTTTGGGCTGCACGTGTTTTGGAGAACAGGCCTGTGTCCGTGAAATCAGAGTGATGTGCGGTTGAGCGCACCAAGACGGCTCAGCCACACACCGGGGTTCGATCCTCTATGGTCTCGTTGCCCGTTTCAGATGGCTGCTGAGTGTTTTGTTGTGGCCGCCGTAAAATAAGTATCGAAACGAGCGGCGATGAGACGGACGAACGGGCGGCCTTTGGCTGTGACCTCAAACCCGTCATTGCGCCATTCGCACAGACCATCGCTTTCCATTGCCGCCAGGCGTTTCGCCTGCATCACGACTGCGCCGGCGGAAGTGCCGAAACGGCGCAGGGCTTCGTGGCTCGAAAAGCGGAAATCGCACATCAGTTTTTCGATTACCCACCGGCGGACGCGATCGTCGTCCGATAAAGCAACACCGCGCATCGTGGCGATCCCCTCGTCTTCAATGCGGCGGGTGTAGTCGCCGGTCGCTGGCGAGTTCTGCAAATAGCCTTGCTCGAACTGGCTGATAGCCGATGGGCCGAGCCCGATGATGGTGCTGCATTGGTCAGCGGAATAGCCTTGGAAATTGCGCCGGAGCCGGCCCTGTTGAGAGGCTTGCGTCAGGGCGTCGCCTGGGAGGGCGAAGTGATCGATGCCGATTTCCTGGTACCCGGCGTCAAGCGCCAGCCTCCGCACGGCTTCTGACTGCGCGTAACGTGCCTGCCCGTCCGGTAGCCATTCATCCTTGATCTGGGTCTGGTGTTTCTTCATCCACGGCACATGGGCATACCCGAACAGCGCCATGCGGTCAGGTGCCAGTTGCAGTGCCTGGTGCAGTGTCGACGCAGCGCTTTCGACGGTCTGGTGGGGCAGGCCATAGAGCAGGTCGAGGTTGACGGAATTGATCCCGCGGGCCCGAACGCCATCAACGACATAGGCCGTCTGCTCGAGGCTCTGCAGCCGGTTGATGGCTTTTTGGACGCGCGGATCGAAATCCTGGATGCCGAGGCTCGCCCGGGTCATGCCGAATTCCGCGAGTGCGTCCAGCCTTTCCTCATTCATGTCGTTCGGATCAATCTCGATACTGATTTCCGCATCCGGCAGGACGTGAAAAGAGCTGCGGAGACGCTTGCCGAGCGTGATCAGATCGTCTGGGCGCAGCATCGTCGGCGAACCGCCGCCCAGATGGATAGCGCCGGCCGGAGCACGTCCGTCGAGAAGCCGGCTAACGGTATCGATTTCCGCGTGCAAAACCTGCAGATAAGCGCTCACCGGCTCATAGCGCAGCGTCTGCTTGGTATGGCAGGCGCAGAACCAGCACAGCCGGTCGCAGAACGGGATATGCAGGTAGAGCGACACGGGCTTTTCCGCGGGCAACGTGGATAACCATTGTCTTGCAGTCTCAGCCCCGAGACCGGAATGAAAATTCGGCGCGGTTGGGTAGCTGGTGTAGCGGGGTACCTTGGCGTCGAGCATTGCTGCTGCTGGCAACATTGGTGGCTCCGATCTGAGCATCATTCAGCGGCCAAGACCCAAAAGGACCGGCCTTCGCGGGCAACCTGTCCATATTCTCCGCTCGTCGCTTTGATCTGGATCAAGGCGCGTCTCTTCGCTTGCCCCGAGAAGGGGGCAGGGGACCGCTGCGCGCGGTTCGACATCTGATTGATGCGGGGACGACGAGATGAAATACGGATCGGCGATCATCGGCACCGGCATAGCGGCGTTTTTCGCGCTGCTTGCTGCCGGCCTTGCCAAGGACGAGCTGTTCGCAAGCCACATGGGAATTCTGGTGATCGTGCTGATCGGCGCGGTTGTCATGCTGATGCGCCAGACATCGTTTGTGCGACAGCCGGCGGTGGACATGTCAGCCTATATGGACGGCCCGATCCGCTACGGCGTCATCGCGACCGTATTCTGGTGCGTCGTCGGCCTTCTGGTCGGCGTCGTCATCGCATTGCAGCTCGCCTATCCCGATCTCAACGTCGAGCCGTTCCTGTCCTTCGGGCGGGTCCGGCCGTTGCACACATCGGCCGTGGTCTTTGCCTTTGGGGGCAACGCGCTGATCGCAACGTCGTTCTATGTCGTCCAGCGCACCAGCCGCGCCCGGCTGTTCGGTGGTGATCTCGCCTGGTTCGTCTTCTGGGGCTATCAGTTGTTCATCGTCATGGCGGCGACGGGCTATCTTCTCGGCATCACTCAGGGCCGCGAATATGCGGAGCCGGAATGGTATGTCGATCTCTGGCTGACGATCGTCTGGGTCTGTTACCTCATCGTCTTCCTCGGCACGATCCTGCGCCGCAAGGAACCGCATATCTACGTCGCCAACTGGTTCTACCTGTCGTTCATCGTCACGGTGGCGATGCTGCACATCGTCAACAACCTGGCGGTTCCGGTCTCGATCACCGGCTCGAAGAGCTATTCGGCTTTTGCCGGTGTTCAGGACGCGCTGACCCAGTGGTGGTATGGCCACAACGCCGTCGGCTTCTTCCTGACCGCAGGCTTCCTTGGGATGATGTATTATTTCGTGCCGAAGCAGGCCAACCGGCCGGTCTACTCCTACCGCCTGTCGATCATCCATTTCTGGGCGCTGATCTTCCTCTACATCTGGGCCGGTCCGCACCACCTGCATTACACCGCTCTGCCGGATTGGGCGCAGACGCTCGGCATGGTCTTTTCCATCATGCTGTGGATGCCTTCGTGGGGTGGCATGATCAACGGCCTGATGACGCTCTCGGGCGCCTGGGACAAGATCCGTACCGATCCGATCATCCGGATGATGGTTGCGGCCATCGCCTTCTACGGCATGTCGACCTTCGAAGGCCCGATGATGTCGATCAAGGCGGTCAATTCGCTCAGCCACTATACCGACTGGACCATCGGTCACGTCCATTCCGGAGCGCTTGGCTGGGTCGGCATGATCACTTTCGGCGCGGTCTACTTCCTCGTGCCAAAACTGTGGAACCGCGAGCGGCTTTATTCGGTGCGCATGGTCACCTGGCACTTCTGGTTCGCCACGCTCGGCCTCGTCGTCTACGCCGCGGTCATGTGGGTCTCGGGCATCCAGCAGGGTCTGATGTGGCGCGAATACGACCAGCAGGGTTTCCTGGTCTACTCCTTCGCCGAAACCGTCGAGGCGATGCACCTCTACTACGTCGTGCGTGCGCTGGGCGGAGCTCTTTATCTCATCGGCGGGCTGATCATGGCGTGGAACGTCACGATGACCATCCTCGGGTACCAGCGCGACGAACAGGAAATCGGCGGCGCCGTGCCAGCGCCCCAAGCGGCCGAATAAGGAAAGAAGACCATGGGTATCCTGGACAAACACGCGATCCTCGAGCGCAATGCGACGCTTCTGCTCATCGGTTCGTTTCTGGTCGTCACCGTCGGTGGCATCGTCGAGATCGCACCACTGTTCTATCTCGAAAATACCATCGAGAAGGTAGAGGGCATGCGGCCATACTCGCCGCTGGAGCTTGCCGGCCGCAATATCTACATCCGCGAGGGTTGTTACGCCTGCCATAGCCAGATGATCCGGCCCTTCCGCGACGAAGTCGAGCGTTATGGCCATTACAGCCTGGCCGCGGAATCGATGTACGACCATCCGTTCCAGTGGGGGTCCAAGCGCACCGGGCCGGACCTTGCCCGCGTCGGCAACCGCTACTCGAATGAATGGCATGTTCAACATCTGACGGAGCCGCGCGACGTCGTGCCGGAATCGATGATGCCGAGCTACGCCTTCCTGAAAAGCAAGCCGCTGCCGGTCAAGGACTTCGCCACGCATCTGAAGGCCAATGCCGCTGTCGGCGTGCCCTACAGTCAGGACATGATCGACAATGCTGATGCCGATCTGCGCGCCCAGGCCGACCCGACGGTCGATACATCAGGCATCGAGAGCCGTTATCCGAAAGCCCGCATCGGCGATTTCGACGGCAATCCGCAGGCGATCACGGAAATGGATGCGCTCGTCGCCTACCTGCAGATGCTCGGCACGTTGGTGGACTTCAAGAGCTACGACGAAGCAGGCAGTGACCGCTGAGGAGGAAAACCAGATGGAATACCAACAACTACGGACCTTCGCCGACAGCTGGGGCCTTCTGGCGATGACGCTGTTCTTCGTCGGCACGCTGATCTTCGCGTTCCGCCCCGGTAGCCGGAAATCTGCCGATGAAGCCGCACAAATCCCGCTCAAGGATGACTGACATGCACGATCCTCATAAAGATCCTCATCTGGACGAGTTGTCGGGCGTATCGACGACCGGGCACGAATGGGATGGCATCAAGGAGCTCAACAATCCGCTGCCGCGTTGGTGGGTCGTGTCCTTCTATGCCTGTATCGTCTGGGCCCTGGTCTACACGGTCTTCTATCCTGCCTGGCCGTTGCTGACGTCCGCCACCACTGGCGTGCTTGGCTATTCGAGCCGTGCCGATGTACGCTCCGAACTGGCCGCTGCCGAAGCGGCTCGCTCAGGCTATGTCGCGGCCATTAAGGCCGCCGATATGCAACAGATTCTTGCCGACGAGACGCTGCGAACGGTTGCAACGGCCGCCGGCAGCGCCGCCTTCAAAGTCAACTGCATCCAGTGCCATGGATCGGGCGCGCAGGGTTCGAAAGGGTTCCCGAACCTCAATGATGATGATTGGCTCTGGGGTGGAACGCCGGAGCAGATTCTGACGACGATCGCCCATGGTGTTCGTGCGCCGGAAGACGCCGACACGCATGTCAGCGAAATGCCCGCCTTCGGCGACATTCTGAAACCCGAGGAGATCGCGTCCGTCGCCACGTTCGTTGCCGATCTGTCGAACGGCACCGGCTTTCCGGAGGAAACGGCGCCCGGCGCGCAGATATTCGCCCAGAACTGCGCGAGCTGCCACGGCGACCGTGGCGAGGGTAATCAGGAGATGGGCGCGCCCAATCTTGCCGACAGCCTGTCGTTGCTGGTGGATGGTGAGGAGGCGATCGCCGCGCAAATCCGTGCGCCGAAACACGGCGTCATGCCGGCCTGGGGCGGACGCCTTGGTGATGTCACGGTCAAGGAACTTGCGGCATATGTCTATTCGCTCGGCGGCGGCAAATAGATTTCTCGCGTTACGGTCGCTTGACCTCGATCAAGGAGATTGGCGCCATCACGTGCCACTCTCCGGTTCAAAGACGAGTGGCCGGCCTTGCCGGCGTCATGCCCTTGAGGGCTGGAATGCTGGAAAAAATGGACATCGAAAGACTGGACGCCGAGGCGGTCAATTCGCAGAAGCAGCGGCAGGTGCTTTATGCGCCGCGTAAAAAGATCTTCCCGAAGCGCGCCTCGGGAGGATTTCGCCGTTTCAAATGGCTCATTATGGCGATCACGCTCGGCATCTACTATCTGGTGCCCTGGCTGCGCTGGGACCGTGGCGGTTATGCACCGGATCAGGCCGTGCTGATCGATATCGCCAACCGGCGTTTCTATTTCTTCTTCATCGAAATCTGGCCGCAGGAGTTTTTCTACGTTGCCGGTCTGCTGGTCATGGCCGGTCTCGGCCTGTTCCTTTTGACCTCGACGGTCGGGCGCGCCTGGTGCGGCTATACGTGCCCGCAGACAGTCTGGGTTGACCTCTTTCTGGTCGTCGAGCGGGCGATCGAGGGTGATCGCAATGCGCGCATCAAGCTCGACAAGGAATCCTATTCGCCGCGCAAGCTGGTGTTGCGGACCACCAAACACGTCATCTGGCTGCTGATCGCGGTGGCCACCGGCGGGGCCTGGATCTTCTATTTTGCCGATGCACCGACACTGCTTGTCGATGTCTTCACCGGCCAGGCTGAAATCGTCGCCTACAGCACCATCGCGTGCCTGACGGCAACGACCTACATCTTCGGTGGGCTGATGCGCGAGCAGGTCTGCACCTATATGTGCCCGTGGCCGCGCATCCAGGCGGCGATGCTCGACGAGGCGTCGCTGACGGTGACCTACAACGACTGGCGCGGCGAGCCGCGTTCGCGCCACGCCAAGAAATCGGCAGCGCAGGGTGCGGTGGTCGGCGATTGCGTCGATTGCAACGCCTGTGTCGCCGTCTGTCCGATGGGGATCGATATCCGCGACGGCCAGCAGCTGGAGTGCATCACCTGCGCGCTGTGCATCGACGCCTGTGACGGCGTGATGGACAAGCTCGGCCGGGAGCGCGGGTTGATCTCCTATACGACACTCAACGACTACAATGCCAACATGGCGCTGGCGACGGCCGGAGGCACCCAGCCGATCGACCCGGCGCGCGTCCGCACACCTGACGGCAAGCTCGCGGCGACGCTGCGCCATATCAGTCTCGCCTCGTTCCTGCGGCCAAGAACGTTGCTCTACGCCGCACTCTGGTCGCTGGTCGGCATCGGCCTCGTTTATGCGCTGGTCACCCGCGACCGGCTCGACGTCAACGTCCTGCATGATCGTAATCCGCAATTCGTCATGTTGTCGGATGGATCGGTGCGCAATGGTTACACACTGAAAATCCTCAACATGATCGCCAAGCCGCGTGTGATGGCCGTGCGGATCGAGGGCTTGCCGCAAAGCTCCGTCGCGATCGCCGGTAACGAGGCTCAGGGTGACGGAACATTCCTTGTACCGGTCGAGCCGGACCGTCTGCGCAGCCTGAAGGTTTTTGTCACCCAGCCGCGCCACGTTGCTGACAAGCAGGTGCAGACCTTCCGGTTCGTCATCGAGGATACAGAAGGCCCCGAGACAAAAACCTACACGGCAACATTCCAGGCACCGGGAGGCTCGAAATGAAACTTCAATCCCGTGAATTTACCGGCCGGCATATGCTGCTGATCATGCTTGCCTTCTTCGGGGTCATTATCGCCGTCAACTTTGTCATGGCGCGGTTTGCCGTGACCAGCTGGACCGGACTGGTGGTCGAGAATTCCTATGTCGCCAGCCAGCAGTTCAACGAAAAGATGATCGCGGTACGAGCCCAGAACGATCTCGGCTGGGTGCCGAAGCTCGACATCGCCGCTGGAAAGATCACCTTCACGCTGGCCGACCGTATTGGCAATCCGGTGAAAATGACCGGTGGCAAAGCGACCTTCCAGCATCCGAGCTTTGAGGCGGCGGACTGGTCGGCGGTACTGGTTCCGTCGGGAGATGGCCAGCTCAGCGCCTCCTCAGCGGTATCTCCCGGCATCTGGGTGGTCAATGTCGAGGTCGAAGGCGGCCTGGCCGTGCCCTACCGCCATAGCGAACGTGTTCTGATCAAGGATGGAAAACGCCAATGAGCTGCTGTGCCGTCGGCAATGCATCGATGCTCGAGCTGGAGGCGGAGCGCCAGGCGATTCCGCCGGCGGATGAAATCCGCCTGCTCAGCCACGTGCTCGGCGACGGTTTGAGGCAGACCAATCTGTCCGTGCCGGATGTGCATTGCGCTGCCTGCATCGGCAAGATCGAGCGGGCGCTGAGCAAGCTCGAGGGCGTCGAGCATGCCCGCGTCAACCTCTCCACCCGGCGAGTTTCGATCCGCTGGCGCGATGGAGCTGTTCCGGATTTCTGTGGGGTGTTGTACCGGCTCGGTTATCCCGCACATCTGTTTTCCGAGCAGGACGGTGAAGGTGATCGCACCCGGTCCGAGCTGATCCGGGCGGTCGCTGTCTGCGGTTTTGCCACGGCGAACATCATGCTCTTGTCCGTCTCTGTCTGGTCGGGGGCCGAAGGTGCAACGCGCGATTTGTTCCACTGGATTTCGGCGCTGATTGCGCTGCCGGCGCTCCTGTTCGGCGGCGGCATCTTCTTTCGCTCGGCGGTATCGGCGCTCCGGCATGGCCGCACCAACATGGACGTGCCCATCGCGGTCGGCATCTCGCTTGCCTTTGGTATGAGCCTTTACGAGACGATCAACCACGGCCAGCATGCCTATTTCGATGCCGTCGCCTCGCTTCTGTTTTTCCTTTTGATCGGTCGCGTGCTTGATCACGTCATGCGTGAGAAGGCCCGCTCGGCCGTCAGCAGTCTCGTGCGGATGACCCCTGCGGGCGCGGTGGTTCTTGGACCGGATGGTAGCCGTGAATATATGCCGCTCGCGCGGATAGAGCCCGGAATGAAGGTGTTCATTGCCGCCGGTGATCGCATTCCAGTCGATGCCATCGTCCGGCAGGGTCTCTCCGAGCTCGATTGCTCGCTGGTGACGGGCGAAAGCGACCCGCGTCCGGTAAAGGCCGGCGATACCATCAGCGCCGGTACGCTCAACCTGACAGGCCCGCTGACGATCGAAGTCACCGCCGCTGCTGAAGCATCGTTTCTCGCCGAAGTCATCCGGCTGATGGAAGCGGCCGAAGCTGGCCGTGGGCTCTACCGGCGCATCGCCGACCGGGCCGCGACCTATTATGCACCGGCGGTTCATCTGACCGCATTTCTCACAGGGATCGGCTGGCTGCTGGTCTCGGGTGATTGGCACAAGGCCATCACCATCGCGATTGCGGTTCTGATCATCACCTGCCCATGCGCCTTGGGACTGGCTGTTCCGATCGTCCAGGTCGTTGCCGCGCGCCGGTTGTTCGAACGCGGCATCATGGTCAAGGACGGGTCGGCCATGGAACGGCTTGCCGAGGCGGATACTGCCGTATTCGACAAGACGGGAACCCTGACGTTGGGCCAGTTGAGTCTTGCCAGCAGCGACGCGCGGGACGAAACAGCTCTTGCCGTCGCTGTCTCCCTGGCGGGATATTCAAGCCATCCCGCCTCACGCGCCATCTGGAAAGCGCATCCCGGCCTTCATTATCCGGATGTCCGGGCTGACCGGGTCACCGAACATCCGGGGCTCGGGATCGAGGCGGCGATAGCCGACAAGACCTATCGCCTTGGGCGCAGCCCCTGGGCGGGAACGATCGAACCGGGCGCGCCGGGCACGACGACGGCGCTTTCGGAAGACGGGATCGTCATTGCCCGCTTCACCTTCCGCGACAAGCTTCGCCCGGATGCGGCTTCGACCATCGAGCATCTGCATCAGAGCGGCATGGCTGTCGAACTTCTTTCGGGGGACACACAGGCGGCGGTGCAGTCTGTTGCGAAAACCTTGAAGATCCAACGCTATGGCGCCGGGCTTTTACCCGCCGGCAAACTCGAACGCCTGCAGACACTGGCGCGGGAGGGCCGGCGACCGCTGATGGTCGGGGACGGGCTCAACGACGCCCCGGCGCTTGCCGCAGCGCATGTTTCCATGGCACCGGCGACGGCTGCGGACGTTGGCCGCAATGCCGCCGATTTCGTTTTCCTGCGCGATTCGCTGAGCGCCGTTACCGTGGCGCTGGATGTGTCGCGCGGGGCTGGCCGGTTGATCCGGCAGAATCTGGCGCTGGCAATCGGCTACAACGCTTTTGCCATCCCTATCGCGGTTTTTGGCTACGTGACGCCGCTCGTTGCCGCCATCGCCATGTCTGCATCCTCGCTGCTGGTGATCGGCAACGCCCTGCGTCTCAATGCCGGGGCGGGCCATTTCGACGCGCCGTCATTATCGCCAGCTGCCAACCCGGAGGGCCAGTTGCGATGAAATCGCTGATCTATCTCATGCCAGTTGCCATCTCGCTCGGATTGGCCGGGCTCGGCGCTTTCATCTGGTCGCTGAGGAGCGGTCAGTACGAGGACATGGACGGCGCGGCACAGCGGATACTGCTTGATGACGAGCGCACACAGCCGAAAGACAACGGGGCTACTTGATCGAGGTCAAGGTGGCAGGAGGCGCGTGGATGTTTCATCAGGCAGAGGAAACGGCGGCATGTTCGCTGCGACACGGGCAAATGCCGAACCGGGGAGGGCCATCGATGGACGCGAAGCTGCCGGGATGGGAAAAGGTTATAACAGGAATTCATCCGGCGCTTGATCGGCTGGAACATGCACTCAAGGACCAGATGGTCCTGTGCGATGCCCTGGAAAGTCTTGCAGACCGGCTGCCGGACAATGTCGCGCACGGTGAATGCCTGCATCTTCGCCGGGCGATCCCGCCGATCCTGACGGCCGTACATCGCCTGGAAGAGGAAATCATCCTTCCATTCATTGCGAAATGCGGGCGAATGCCGCTTGGTCTGCCGGAAATCCTCGACCAGATCCACTACGAGCAGATCGAGGAGGAATGCTATGCCGAAGAGCTCTGCGATGCTCTGCGCGCGTTTGGTACAGGGCTGGTCAAACCGTCACCGGAAACGCTCGGTTACATGCTGCGGGCCTATTTCGATTGCGCCAGGCGGCGCATCCGGTTTGATTGCACCGTTTTGCTCCCAATGCTTTGCGCAGCCCCGGCGTTGCCGGTTAACCGCAGCGAGCCTTGAGGCGGCTGAGGCTCGGGACTGTGATCTCGCGGTTGGCGACTACGGCAATCACCCCTTCGGTCCGCAGCTTGGTGATCTGGCGCGAAACTGTCTCAATCGTCAGACCGAGAAATTCAGCAATGTCCATGCGCGATAAAGGCAGATCAAACTCGGCGGTGTCGCGTGTTTCGGTGCCGGTTGATGGGTTGATATGGCCAGCGATCAGATACAATAGGCTGGCGACCTTTTCGGCCGCGGTCTTCTGTCCAAGCGTGACCATCCAGTCCCGGGCTTCATCGAGCTCGCGCAAAACCTGAGCGAAAAGCCGGTGTTCCATCTGCGGATATTCGGCCACCAGCCGCTCGAAGGCGGCGCGGGGAACTTCGCAGAGCTCGACATCGGACGCAGCCTCTGCCGTCACTGCATTCTCCCGACCAAACAGTCTGCCCAGGAAATCCGGCGCGAACTGCAGGCCGACGACCTGCTGGCGGCCGTTCTCAAGCACCTTTGTCAGCTTGACGACGCCGCGCATGACGTTGGCATAGGACTGGATCGGCGTTTCCTCGCCGGCCAGCAGTTTGCCGGCCTCGTGGCGGGTCATGCGGGTGTGCTTTGCCATGGCAAGCAACTGCCCGGCATCAAGCGCGCCGCACAATCCCTTGTGACGCACTTCGCAGCTTCGACAGAGAATGGGCGTCTCGGAGTTGTGGATATCGATCCGGGCCGTTTCAGACAGTTTGGTTCCCCAATGCTTGGTCAAATTTGCAACTGGAACACGTATTAGCAGATTCCACCGGCCTTTGCCGCTGCGAAGTTGGCTGGCATCGCGGACCTTTCGTCGCGGGTCGCCCGTGCGGCGCCGATCGTCCGGCGGATATGCCAATCAACCGGCCCCGGGATCAGGCAGTTCTGACAAGATCATCATTGGAATTCTAAACAGAATTTAATTCTGGCCTGGTCATTCCTGACACCGTGTTGCCCGGTTCGAGGTCATTGATAACCGTTAGTATTCGGATAATCCGAGTATTCGGCAAAAGCGTTGTTGCCATCGAAGGAAAACAACATGCGGTACCGGAATTCACTTCTTGTTGTGATTGTTGTTGCTGCTGGTGTCTTTCTTGGCCGCGCAGAACTCGGCCGCTATTTGCCAGACCCGATCGCACGCCTTCTTTCGATCGATTCCGCCGAAAGCAAGCCGAACAGCGAAGCAGATAAAGCGACGGCAGCCACCGGACATGTGCGCAACGCCGTGACCGTCACTACGACGGCCGCAAAAGCCGGCGCGCTGCCGGTGACGCGCAGTTCGCTCGGAACCATTGTCCCCTTCGCGTCCACCGCTCTTTCGAGCCCGGCATCGGGCACCGTCGCGCAGATCCTGGTCAAGGACGGTGCCGAAGTCACCGCGGGCACCTTGCTGGTGCAACTCGACGATCGCACGATCAATGCGAACATAGCGCGGGACACCGCCCTGCTTGCCAAGGATCAGGCAGCACTCGACGAAGCCAATACAAACCTCAAGCGGGTAGAGGCGTTGAGCAATGACGGCGCAGAGACCCGCCAGCAATATGATGATGCAATCGCGGCCGCCAAACAGGCGGAAGCGGCAATCGGCGTCGATAGTGCCACGCTGGCTGCCGACAAGGTGGCGCTGACGCAAACACAAGTGCGCGCACCCTTCGACGGTAAGCTCGGGGTGATCCTGTTGTCGCCCGGGGCCTATGTCGCGCCGGGTGAGGATATCGTCACGCTGACGCAGATGAAGCCGGTCTATGCGGAGTTCACGCTACCCGAAACGGATCTGGCTCTCGCCCGTCAGGCGCTTGCAGACGGGCAACTGAATGTCAGCATTTCCCCCACCCTGTCGCAGGATAAAACGGCAGGAGAGACTGGACCGATTGTGTTCATCGACAATGCGGTCGATGCACCCTCCGGCACGTTCAAGATGCGGGCGCGTCTTGATAATGCCAACGGGACATTCTGGCCGGGACAGTCGCTGCGTGTCACGGTCACTGCCGGTGAGCAGAAGGACCTGGTCCTGGTGCCCACAGTCTCGGTGCAGCCGCAGAGCGACGGTGCCGTCTGCTACGTCGTCAGAAAGGACAAGACCGTTGAGGTGCGCAAGGTGAAGGTCGCTTTCAGCGTTGGGGATACGACCGGCATCGCCACTGGCCTGAAGGCGGGCGAGATCGTCGTCACCGAAGGACAGGCGGGCCTGGTAGAGGGAACACCAGTCGAAATCGTATCGGCGCCGGTGGTAGCACCTGAAACGATGGCTGAAGGCGGAGCGATCGAATGAAGATCTCCGAAATCTTCATCCGGCGTCCCGTCGCGACCATCCTCCTGATCGTTGGTGTTCTGCTCGCAGGGGCTTCCGCCTACACCAACCTGCCTGTCGCCGCCCTGCCACAGGCTGATTTCCCGACCATCAATGTCACGGCACAGCTCGCCGGCGCTTCGCCGGATACGATGGCCAGTTCCGTCGCTACGCCGCTGATCAAGCAGTTCGAGACCATCGCCGGGATCGATACGATCAGTGCCAGTTCGTCGCTCGGCAACAGTCAGATCACCATCCAGTTCAATCTCTCTCGCGATATCGATGCCGCTGCGGCCGATGTGCAGGCAGCGATTGCCAGAGCCCAACGGCAATTGCCGGACAACCTCACGGCGCCGCCCAGCTATCGCAAGGCCAATCCTGCCGATGCGCCGGTTTTGATCCTGGCCTTGACCGGAGATGGTGCCTCGCTGACGAAAATGGACGACGTCGCAGAAAACATCATTTCCCCGGCGCTCTCGACCATTTCCGGCGTGGCGCAGGCGCAGGTGTTTGGCGCGAAGGCCTATGCGGTACGGATCGAGGTCGATCCGAACAAGCTGGAAAGCCGCGGCCTTTCGCTGGATGGGCTGGCGGCGACGGTTGCTGTCGCCAACGATCAATCCCCTGTCGGCACCTTGCAAAACAAATCGCAGGCACTGACGGTGGATGTCGCGACCCAGCGCAGCGATGCCGAGGCGTTCAAAACACTGATCATCGCCCAGCCCGGCGGCCGCATCGTCCGGCTGGATGATGTCGCGGATGTCGTCGACAGCGTACAGATCGTCAATCAGGGTAGCTGGCTTGACGGCAAGCCGGCCATCGCGCTTGCCGTGCAGCGCCAGCCCGGTGCCAACACCGTGGTAGTGGTCGATTCCATTCTGGCCAAGGTGCCGAACCTGCAGGCCAACCTTCCTGCCAACATGCACATCAACATCGTCAACGACGCCTCAGTCTCGATCCGTGCGGCGGTGGCCGATGTCGAGACGACGCTGATGATCACCATTGGGCTCGTGGTTCTGGTCATTTACCTGTTCCTCAGGCGCGTTTCGGCAACACTTATCCCGGCGCTCGCCGTGCCTTTGTCGCTGGTGGCGACACTGGCCGCGATGTATGCGCTCGGTTTTTCCATCGACAATATTTCGCTTCTCGGCCTGACCCTCTCGGTCGGTCTTGTGGTCGATGATGCCATCGTCATGCTGGAAAATATCGTTCGCAAGGTGGAGGAGGGCATGGCGCCGCTTGAGGCGGCCATCGAGGGCAGCCGCGAAGTCACCGGCACCATCATTTCGATGTCGATTTCGCTGGTCGCCGTCTTCCTGCCCATCCTGTTGATGGGCGGCATCGTCGGGCGCGTGCTCAACGAGTTCGGGGTCGTCGTCACATTGGCGATCCTGTCCTCGGCCACCGTATCGCTGACCGTCACCCCGATGCTTGCGGCCCGGTTGCCGCACCGGGATATGCAGGAGCCGAAGCGTCAGGGTCTGTTCGACAGAGTGACCGCCGCCTACGGCCGGGCCGTCGGCTGGTGCCTGAACCATCGAGCAATCGTCATGCTGGTCTTCGCTGCCACGTTTGTCGCGTCCGGATGGATGTTCGCCAGCCTGCCGCGAAGCTTCTTCCCCTCAGAGGATATTGGCATCCTGACAATCTCGACTCAGGCGCGGCAGGACATATCCTATCAGGCGATGAGCGTGTTGCAGGCCCGTGCGGCCGCCATTGTCTCCAGCGACCCGTCCGTCGCACACGTGACCTCGACCCTTGGTTCCGGGCCAGGTGGATCGGCACTCAATGCCGGTTCTCTTCTCGTTCAGCTGAAACCGCGCGATACGCGTCCGCCGCTTGATACGACCCTGCAGGCCCTGCGGCATTCGCTGTCAGAGATTGCCGGATTGAAAACCTTCATCACGCCCCAGCAGAGCCTGCGCTTTGGCGGGCGCAGCACCCAGAGCCTCTACCAGGTCGTTCTGCAATCGATTGATGCTGCCGCGGCACGGCAATGGTCGCAGACGCTGGGCGATGCGATGCGGGCAGACCCTGCCCATTTTGTCGATGTTGCCACCGATCTGCAGAACAACGCGCTTCAGGCGCATGTCACCGTCGATAACGATCGGGCAAACAGTCTCGGAATCTCCTCGCAGGCGTTGCGCACGACGCTGGAGGCAGCCTTCGGCAGTTACGTCGTCACGCAGATCCAGACCACCGGCAACAGCTATGACGTGATTATCGAATATGATCAGTCGCTGGACTGGAACGAGCAGTCGCTATCGGCAATCCGGATTGCATCTTCGTCGGGAACGCTGGTGCCGCTGTCGAGCTTCGCGCGGGTAACGCGAGAAGCAGGGCCGGTCACCGTCAATCAGACGGGACAGCTGACGGCCGTCACCCTGTCTTTCAATCTGCCGAAGGGCGTATCGCTCGGGACTGCGACCGCGCGCGTCGATGCGCTCAAGCAGCAGATCAAACTTCCTGCAACGGTCACGACAAACTATGCCGGTGCCGCCCAGATTTTCGAGCAGGCAAGCGGCAATACCGGGCTGTTGATTGGCGCAGCGGTGCTGATCATCTACGTGGTGCTCGGCGTCTTTTACGAGAGCTTCCTGCACCCGCTGACCATTCTCTCCGGCCTGCCGTCGGCAGCATTCGGGGCGCTGCTGACATTGAGGATTTTCGGATTCGATCTGTCGATCATTGCGCTAGTCGGCCTGCTGATGCTGATCGGTATCGTCAAGAAGAACGCCATCATGATGATCGATGTGGCGCTGACATTGCAGCGCGACCAGCATCATGAACCGCACGAGGCCATTCATCTGGCGGCCGTCCGGCGTTTCCGGCCGATCATGATGACGACGTTTTGCGCCCTTCTCGGCGCACTGCCGATCGCCGTCGGAACCGGCGCCAGCTCGGAGCTGCGCCAACCTCTCGGGGTGGCGGTTGTCGGCGGGTTGCTGGTCAGTCAGGTACTGACGCTGTTCATCACGCCGGTCATCTTCGCCGAGATCGAACGGGTGTCCGCCGTCGTCCGGTCGCTCTGGTCACGCAAGGGCGCCATTGTTGCCGCGGAGTAATCGCTCGGAGACTGGCCGCTATCGGTTTGCGGTCGGCAGATCAGTCGCTTGGGCCGCACCAACCGGGCAGATGCTTTGCGGACTTGGTCCGCGCGAGCCTGAGAGCCGCAATTTCGGCGTCTTTGAAATCCCGGTGCAGCAGTTTCACATCGATGCGGCTTCTGAGGAAATCCGCCCACATGAACTCGCTGAACGGCGTATTGTCCTTGGCATAACCGCCGGCGCGGCGAACTGCGCCAGCCAGCGACCGGTAGGGATCGTCGGTCAGCCCGCCGATTGATTTGGGCAGGCTGTTATGCGGTTGCCGCTCGCCTGCCGCGTCGAAGGGGTAACTCCAGCGATAGTGATCCATCACCGACCAGAATTCCGGTTTCGCGAGATCGCTGAGATCGGCAACGACGCTGGTCAGGACATGCGCTACGCCTTCTTCCTGCAATGCCCTGACGAGATGATGATGATCGATCAGATAGCTACGCTTCTTCCAGCCAATGACGACGGGAACCATATGGCGGCCGAGAAAATCGGCGCCGTCATGCCCGGCAATCTCGCGCCATTCCAGCCGTTTTTCGGCGACTTCGCGAAAGCCGACCGTCATTTGCGTTGGCCGCAGGCTTGCTATCGCCACGGGTTGAAGGTGGGGTTCGTAGGTTTGTGTCATGGGGCACCTCGGGTGCTGGATGCTTGGGTCAGAACGGCTGAAACAGCATCATCGACGCTGACGCTGCAGCGGCTTGCAAGCTCAGGTGCTGCCGCCATGATCAGATCGCGGGCCTGGTCATGCACGCGGGCATATTGCACCCGCTTGCTGGCGGCTCTCAATGCGGTGTCGAATTCCAGCAGCGCATCGAGTGCGGTGCTGTCCAGATCAAAACTTTCCTCGAGGCTGACGACAACGCACTTGCTGCGGCCGTCCGCTCGAACGCGGCTGACGATCGTGTTCAAAATGGCATCCGCATTGGCGAAAAACAAAGGTTGCGCCGGCCGCCAGACGGTGACCCCGGAAACCGGGAATGCGTCGGAATGGCGGGCGATATCGACAAAGTCGTGGCCTCCGGCGAGCCGTCCAAGACGTGCCACATAGGGCGATGCAAGGCGCTTGAGCAGCGCTACCAGCGACAATGCGATTGCCACCAGCATGCCGTCGAGGACACCAAACACCAGCACGCCGAGAGCAGCACCCAGTGCGATATAGCCGTCGCGTTTTAGCCGCCACAGGCGCAACAACGGCATGGGATCGAGTGCATGGGTCAATGCAGCGATGACCACCGCTGCCAAGACCGGCTGGGGCAGGAGTGCGACAGGTGCGGCGGCAAAGGCAATCAGCAGCGTCAGCCCGAGCGCCGCGACGACCGCGGTCGCCCCGGTTTGCGCGCCGGCAGCCTCGCTTGCCGCTCCGGCCGAGAACCCGGCTCCGACCGGCATGCCCTGGACGATGGCACTGGCGAGGTTTGAGAGACCAAGCGCGCCAAGCTCCCGGTTTGCTTCGACGGTCTCATTGTGGCGCAGCGAAAACGAACGGATAGTGCCCCAGGATTCGGCAAACAGGATGAGTACCAACGGCAAGACGAAGGGCAGAAGTGCTATGACTTCCGTCCATTGATGAGATGAGAAATCGGGCCAAGCCGGCAGAAGCGGGATAGTCCCGACAAGGGCAACGCCGTGACGGGAAAGATCGAAGAGGGCCGAAGTGGCGATGCCAGCGCAGAGAACCAGAAACGCCCCGGGTAGAATGGGAACGCGGCGAAGCCCGATCAGCGCAGCAAGCGCGGTCACGCCGACAAGAACGCTTGGCATATGCCATTGCGGCACCGACGAAATCAGGCCGGTGACCAGATACAGCAGATTTGAGGTATTAACCTGTACACCGGTCAGAACCGGTATCTGACGCAGGATAATCGTGATCGCCAGCCCGAACGCGAAACCGCGCAGCACGGGCCGTGATATGAATCCTGCCAGATTTCCAAGCCGGACAATCGAAGCGATCAGGAAGAGAATGCCGACAAGAGCGACCAGGATCGTTGCAAGCACCGTTTTGTCGTCGGCGGAGCCCGGCATCGTCAGCAGCGTTGCCGCCAGGATGGCGGCGGAGGAGGAGGTGGGACTGACGATCGCAAACCGGCTTCGTCCAATAAGTCCATAGGCAAGACAGCCGGCAATCGCCGCACAGATCGCCCGCTGCGGCGGCAGACCGGCTATCCCGGCATAGGCGACAGCTTCGGGCAGCATCAATCCCGCGACCGACAGACCCGCAATCCAGTCTCCCTTGCGCATGACGGACCGGCTCTCCTCCGCTTTCGAGATAGGATCAATATCACAGGTTGCCTTGCATCAGGCTTTGCGCCGCAACGGCGCTTCGGGCAGTTCTTCATCGCGGCTTTAGTGGGAGTGATCCATGTTGCTGGGCAGATTTGCGAAATGGGCTAAGGTTTGAACTTCCCCATTTGAACGGACCACGGAGATCGTCCGGTTTGCGATGCCGGATACATGCCAGCCCCGAACATGCAGGCGATGCTGTATGCTCGGGGCTGGCAGGCCTTCATGCCATTCGGTGAATGTTGGCGTGAAGCTGCTCGGCCTGATTTTGCAGGGCAGCGTAGCGAGCTGCCGGTATCGCACCGTTGTGATGATCAGCCACGGTCATGGCTTCGTGGCGTATCCACGCATCGTCGGCTCTCAGGCGCTGATATTCAGCGCTTGTCAGAAGGCCGCGTGATCTGTCTGCGTTCATGGTGCGGTTGTCGGCCCGGAGTTCGGCAAGGATCGTATTGAGCCGCGACTGGTGGACATAAGCAGGCGCATAGGCCGGAACAATATAGGTTGGGCTCGGGGTGACGTCGGTCGTGATGTCGTTGTCGCCCAGCATCGAGCGGTCGTGGAACCCGTTATGGTGATCATGGTCGCGGCCGGGTTCGCCGTGGGTGCCGGCGAAAGCGACCCCCATGGAGGTCGTGATGAAAATCGCGGAGATTGCTGCGGTTTTTGCAAAAGAGAACATTTGCGTTACCTCTGATATAACGACGTTGCTGAAACGTCTCTCGATAGGAAGCTATCCTATAGTGTCGCGTCGCGGTGCGATGGCCGCCGGCAATACATAGCTTCGATCTGGAATATACTGCTCTATCTCAGTAAGATCATGTTAAATTAAAGTAATATTCTGATTCCCGTGCCTGCCACAATTTCGATCAATTGCGGGAGGGGGAAGCGTGACTTGATGCAGGGACGGGCACCCTCAAACCGGAGCGCGGCTGTCGATACGAACTTCCATTTTTGGGCGGAACTGGCTTCCGATCCAGGAAGAGCAGAAATCTCGCCTGACCTTCAAGTCAGTCTTGACCGGAGCAGGCGGTAATAGCCGGCAAGGTGGGGGATCGTATGTTCGAGTTCGGGGAAGGCCGGATCGTTGCTGGTCAAGCTGCCGGCATATTTGGCGGCGATCAACTGCCGGTGCGTTTCAAGCGGCCCGGCCTTGAGCGCTGGAAGTATGGTGAAGATCGGCGATAGCGTGGTGCGGCCCTTGACGGTGATGCTGTCGAGTTCGGCGATGGTGAAATCCGCGGCGCAGAGCGATGCCGTAAGTTCGCCGAGCAAAAGCGGCACGCCGTAATTCTTCGATTCACCTTCGAGACGGGAGGCGAGATTGACGGCATCCCCGAGCACGGAATAGTCGAAACGGCGCGCCGACCCCATATTGCCGACGACACAGTCACCGGTGTTGATGCCGATACCGATCTTCAGCACCCGTGCCTCGATACCAGCGTCCGCAGCCTCCCGCCGCAAGTCTTCATTCAGGCGCTCGATCGCTCCGAGCATCTTCAGCGCCGCGCCAGCCGCATGGCTGGCATGGTGGGGATCGTCGAGCGGCGCGTTCCAGAAGGCCATCAGGCAGTCGCCGATATACTTGTCGATGGTGCCGCCGTTTTCGAGCACAATGTCGGACAACGGTGTCAGCAGCCGGTTGATCAGCGTCGTCAACTGTTCGGGGTCGTCCTTCAGCGCCTCGGAAATGGTGGTGAAGCCACGCACGTCGCAAAAGAGGATGGTCAGCGTCCGGCGTTCGCCGCCCAGTTTCAATTGCGACGGGTCATCGGCAAGGCGCTCGACCAGCGCTGGGGACAGATAGCGCGAGAAGGCCCGGGTGATATCGCGGCGGCTGCGCCGCTCGGCTGCGTAGTCGAGCGCCGTCTGGCTGACGGCAACGGACAGGTATGCCAGTGCCGGGCCGACCGGCGAGACGAAGATATGGCCAAGCCGCAACAGCGCGTAGCTCGCGGCGATCAGCAGGATCAGCACGGCCATGCTCACCACCATGGTTTGCCATCCGGTTGCCCGGTAAACCACGCCCGAGGCCAGCAATGCTCCAAGCGCAATCGCTGCAATGACCGCTCCTTGTCCCGGTTTGGTGATGAACAGGCTATGCGTCATATTGTCGAAGATCGTCGCCTGTATTTCGGCGCCCGAGACCAGATGGCCGGTGTGGACGGTGAATGGCGTGGCAAGAGCGTCGGCACCGCCATCCTTGAGGGTCGGTGCATTCTGCAGACTGAGGCCGACAATGACGACGCGATCGCGCAAGAGACCGTCCGGCAGGAATTGGCCGGGATCGAGCGCCTGGTAATACGACACCGTCGGATAGGTTCGTGCCGGGCCGAATGTCTGGAGAAGGGCGGTTCCGGATACTGGCTGTTTTGGCCGGCCGGCAACCTCGGCCAATTGTGCGGCAAAACCGTCGGCATAGCCCGGCACCTGCCGCAATGTTCCGTCACCGCTCAGATGAACCGAGGCGATGCCCGTTTTAGCGCCGCGGGCAACAAACTCTGCCAACGGCTCCGTCCGCACGAATTGGTCGGCATGGGGCGTCTCGATCAGCGTTTCATCACCGGCCAGAACGACATCGGGACCGAGCGTCTCAGCAAGAGCCGCGTCATTTTCCGGCGTGGCCGAAGGCTCGGCAAAGATCACGTCGATGCCGATGGCCTTCGCACCGGCGGCGCGCAGTGCCTCGATCAACCGTGCATGCAAGGCACGCGGCCACGGCCACTGGCTGCCGATCTCGGTCATTGAGGGCTCGTCGATGGCAACGATGACGGGGCCGTCTTCGGGAAGGGGCGGCGGGGCAAGCGTGGATAGATAGTCGAAGCTGCGCAGTTCGATGAGCGAGAAGGGAGACGTGAGCGAAGCGAGGGAGAGAATTACTGTGACAAGAGCGGCAAGTATGGCAAGGCCAGCGCGGCGGCGCCCGCTGCGGCGGGCTGCTGTGCCGATGTTGAAGCGGTTCTCGGCTATGGGCTCTTTCGCCATTTTTGTCATCAAAAGCGCACTTTGAGCGAGCCTCTGAACGAACGTCCCCAGCCCGGTGTCAGTGGAGCCACGTCAAATTCTTCGTCGAGCAGATTGTAGGCGGCCAACTCAAGGACGAACCGTTTGTCGAATGGCTCCCATGTCAGGTTGCCATCAATTGTCCAATAGCCATCCAGTTTTGTTTTCAACCCGGTATCGCGTTTCCCCACGTAGTTCGCGGCAAGCATCACCTTGATATTCGCCTGATTAACCCAGGTGATTGCCGCCTGCCCGGATGTTTCGGGTATGAAGGGTAAGGAGTCGCCGAACGTCAAGCTTGCTGGATCCTGATCCTCGGAACTGGTCCGGGCAATCGTTCCCGATAGCCCAAAACCATGGCCCACGGCCAAGTTCGCAGTCAGGCTCGCTCTGTCGATCCGGCCTTCGTCTGTTTGGAAGGCCGTTCCCAACGCTGAACCCGGAATATAAGGAAGTGGCGATGTTTGCGGGAAGGCAATCGATACCTTATGCAGATCCTGGTGCTGAAAATCGACTGCGGTGAAAAATCGATCAGACCATTCCGCGTCCCAACGCAAGGCAATCGTATCGGCGCGGCCATCAAGTCCTATTCCATAGGCATTAGGCTGAATTCCAACAACGCCAATCGGCGACAATGTCGGTGCACTGAAGTCGTAGCTCTCACGCATATAGGCGGCGCGAAGCCAATGTCCCTCTATCGGTGTCCAGGCCAATCCCGCGCGAGGCTCCAATCGGCTAACTTCGACATTTTCGCCGCTGATATAGGTGCCGAAAAGGGCATACTCCGCCCTCAGGCTACTGCTGATATCATGCAAGACGTCGACATAGGCTTTTCCAATATCATAACGCCCCTCAAGCGGCTCATAGAGTGGAATGCCATTAATCTCTTGGCGGAAATACGTGTCGGCCCAGCCGCCTTCGAGGCCGTAGCGCCAGGTCAGGTCATCATAGCCGAGGGTGTGATTGATTGCGGCAATATAGGTTCTCTGTTTGCTTGTGTCGATTGAGGATAGGCTGCCGAGGTCAGTTCCCAGGGTGGTCCCGATATCTGCGCGTTCGTCGCCATAGAACAAAGCCAAATTGACGATGTTACGATGCTCGATTGTGTGACTCCAGCCGATACCGGCTCCTGTCGTTCTTGATTCATCGTCGCGGTCGATAAGGTAGGTTATTGGTGCCGGTGTGGAGCTGAACAGGCTGGTGTTCTGTAGAAAATTGTCTGTCAAATAGTTGGCGTAGAAAACGATGCGATCATCTGGCGTGGGTGACGCCGTAAGATATCCATTCGCCGTTTTGACTTCGGTGCTGCCGTCATAATATCCGAGATCGCCGGGGAAGCGCCCGGAAAATGGCGTCGTTTCCCATCGTGCGTTGATATTGAAACTGACTGGAAATACCGCGTTGGCGTAACCCTGTACCTGTCCTTCCGCAAGCCAGTCAGTGTCGCTGCCGCTCGTGTTGAATCCACCTCCGAGGGACGTCTCGATAAATGGCGAGTTGACCAGCATTAATGTACGCTCACTGCTGGCGAGCATATGCGGATCGAGCATCAAAGCCTGGATGAAGGAGGAATAGCTGGAGCCATTCTGAACGTAGTCCGTCGCGTTCCCGCCATAGGCGTAGGTGTTGGCGAATGGGTTGACGCTGCCGTGCACGGATTGGTCCAGATAGGACGTACCGGTGAAAGGATCAAACACCGCATCGCCGTAATACTGCCCCCAGGCGTCTAGCCCTTGGAGACGGAATGCGTCGTTGAGAACTGAACCGGCGCTCTGGTTGGCGCTGAACGAAATGAAATCACCGCCGCGGGCACGGCCCAATCTCAAGAACTCCTGCGCATAGCGTATCGCGTTGTCGGAGTCGTATTCATGAATGGCCATTGACGTCCGGACGGAAGCAATGACCGGATCGTGGGGATCAAGCCGCCCGGCATTGTCTAGCGCCTGGGCGGCGGGGATCCGATCGCCTTTCTCATAAAGGGCGGCGGCCAGCATCAGCTGTCCTTGCGAGTAGCCGGGATTTGCGGTCGAGCCGGCGAGCAGATCCTGCACCGCTTTGTCCATTTCGCCGCGCTGTAAATAGTACCGGCCGCGCGCAATCAGCCCGATGTCAAAGGATGGATCGACCCGCAAGGCCTCGTCGATCTCATGTTTGGCCTCGGCCATGCGCCCTTCCGTGAGATACAAAAGTGCGAGATTGGCGTGACTGACCGGGTCCAGCGGATCGAGCTCGATTGCCTTTTTGTAGGCGGCTTCAGCCTCCCGGTTGGCGTCTCTGTCGCTTTGGGCAAGGCCGATCGTGTTCCAGATAGAGCTGGAGCCAGGTGCGGTTCTAAGGGCGCGATTCAGATCGTCGAGCGCGCCTTGCCGGTCGCTTCGGATAAAAAGCTTGTAGTTCGCTCGGGCTTCGAGGCCGGTCGGATCATCCGGATCGATTGCGAGCGCGCGCTCAAACCCATCGACAACCTCTTTTTCGTCAGCCAGCATGATGCCGAGTTGGGCACGGGCGCCGGGTAAAGTCGGGTCGCCGGGCGTATTGCGCTCGCTTTCCTTGATGACTTCCAGGGCTGCCGGAATATCTTCGCGGAAACCGGCAGTCCAGGCCTTCGCCATGCCGGCATAGCCGCTGTTGGTGAGCCGGGGAGGCTGCTCGACATGATTGGGGTCCGCAAGTGAGCGAGCAAAATAACCGCCATAGGCCGCAATTGCACTGCGCTTGGCGTCAAGCCCCGGTCTTGCTTTTTCAAACAACGCCGCGGCGTCCCGGTAGCGGTTTTCCGAGCCGGCGATCAAAGCGTCGATCAAGTTGGCGCGTGCGATCTGAGAGCCGCGCAAACCTTGAGCGCGCGCCTGATTGAGGGCAGCCTTCGCCTTTTCTTTTCCCTCCAGCGAAAGATAGATTTCCGACAGGCTCAACCAATCTTCCGCCGAACGCGCGCCAGCTTCTTCCGCTTCGAGGCGGTCGCGTTCCTTGCGCATCTGCGGCACGATCAATGGCGTTGCCGGCATCCACTGGAATGCGCTCCTCAGCGACAGATTGAACAGCATCTGTTCCCTGTCTTTCGGCTTGGCGATGACGATCTTTGACGGCTTTTGCCCGATTGCCGCAACGGCGCCTTCGCCCTGTGAGACCGTGACGCTGCCCTGCGCATTACTGAGCTCGACCACACCGTCCAGCACGATCAGCGACGTTTTGCCGTCGGCGCCGACTGTCATCGTCCAGTCCGTGCCGCGGATGGCGGCCGCCGCTGCCGGCGTGTCGATCACCACGCCCTGGCCGCCGCGTTCGGCGCGAGCCCAGATGGTGCCGGATTGCAGCTCCAGCCCTGTATCGCCGGTGCCGCCCATCCGCTTGACCAGCAGCGAGGTGTTGCGGCCAAGCCGCACCTGGGTGCGGTCTGAGAAGAGAACGGCAAGCTGGCCGGTTGCGTTGGTGCGCAGCACGTCGCCGCTCAAAAGGGCCTGCTGCAGATCGACATAACGCCAGCCGGAAATATCGACAAAGCGCACTTCCTCGCCGGATTTGCGGGCAATGACCGACCCGGCAGCCGGGGATGGGCGCGGCAAAGGGTCAGCCTGCGCCGGCATGGCGAGACAGAGCACTCCCAAGGCAGCACCAACCGGCGTATATTTCATGCAGTTTCCCCAAGAATGCACGGATAATCACTGAGTTTGAGTAACCCAAAAGTCAAGTGGGGCGGCGGTCCTGATTCTGCTTTGCGTGGCAAGTGTCGAAATAAGGAAACACAATGCAGAACTGTTGGTTGTTCCTGACGATACATGGGAAGTATCAGTTGCGGCTCTCCCAGGAACGTTCTGCGGATGCGAGTTATTCGACCTGACCCTGTATTGAACAGGCAATGACCATCACGATGGCGCTGCCGCTGGTGCGTTTCCGCAAAATCCTATGAGATTTTTATATCTCTCCCGGACGCCCCGTCTCGAACACTAATGTGGTTCGGGGCGATAGTCAGCGTGGAATTCAGGCCCCGGATCTTGCGTTGAGCATGATCAAACGGGGCCTCTTTCGCGTCGCCGCCCTTCTTTGAAGAGGAGGGAAAGATGAAATTCAACAAAAGGAGCCTGGATCGATGATGGATATTGTCTTGATCGGGATCGGCGTTTTGTTTTTCGCGCTGTCGTTTGCCTATGCCCGGGCCTGCGACCGTCTCTAGTTCGAAGGATTCAGAGAAATGCTTGTCGATTATGTGCTCGGAGCCGGCGTGTCCGTGTTTCTGCTTGCCTATCTGACCTACGCCCTCATTCGCCCTGAGCGCTTCTAACAACGCCAGGTTCGGAAAGTTATTGCCATGACACTCAACGGATGGATCCAGATCCTCATCTTCTGCGGGATCGTCATTTTGCTCATCAAGCCGCTTGGCGCCTATATGACGCGCGTCTTCGGTGGTGAGCGCACCTTGCTGTCGCCCCTTTTTTCTCCGGTCGAACGCGGTCTCTACCGGCTGTCCGGCACCAGCGAGAAGGAAGAGCAGCACTGGACGAGCTACGTGTTCTCCCTGCTCCTGTTCAATCTTGCCGGTTTTGCCATTCTCTATGCGCTGCAGCGGTTCCAGGGCTTCCTGCCGTTCAACCCTGCGGGCATGACCGCTGTTGGGCCTGAGCTTTCGTTCAACACCGCCTCCAGTTTCGTCGCCAATACCAACTGGCAGAACTATGGTGGCGAAAGCACGATGTCCTACCTGGTGCAGATGGCTGGTCTGACGGTGCAGAATTTTGCCTCTGCCGCCACCGGCATGGCCATCGCCGTTGCGCTCATCCGCGGTTTTGCGCGCGCTTCCGGTAAGTCGATCGGCAATTTCTGGGTCGATATGACCCGTGCCACGCTCTACATCCTTCTGCCGATCTGCATCCTACTGACGATTGCCTATGTCTATCTCGGCGTACCGCAGACGCTCGGCGCCTACTTAACGGCAACGACGATCGAAGGTGCGCAGCAGACCATCGCGCTCGGCCCGGTCGCCTCGCAATTGGCAATCAAGATGCTCGGCACCAATGGCGGCGGCTTCTTCAATGCGAACTCCGCGCATCCTTTTGAGAATCCCGACGCAATTTCCAACCTCATCCAGATGGTGTCGATCTTCGCGATCGGCGCGGCCTTCACCAATGTTTTCGGCCGCATGGTCGGAAACCAGCGCCAGGGTTGGGCAATCTTTGCCACGATGGGCGTGCTCTTCCTCGCCGGTGTCGCGGTGACCTATTGGGCTGAAGCAGCCGGCAATCCGCTGGTCCATGCCATGGGCCTTGAAGGTGGCAATATGGAAGGCAAGGAAGTTCGGTTCGGCATCGTCCTTTCTTCGCTGTTCGCGGTCGTCACGACGGCCGCCTCCTGTGGTGCCGTCAATGCCATGCACGGCTCATTCACCGCATTGGGCGGCCTGATCCCGCTGCTCAATATGGAACTGGGCGAAGTGATTATCGGCGGCGTTGGCGCGGGTTTGTACGGCATCCTGATGTTCGTCATCCTGACGGTCTTCGTCGCCGGACTGATGGTTGGCCGCACACCGGAATATCTCGGCAAGAAGATAGAGGCCAAGGAGGTCAAGATGGCTGTTCTCGCCATCCTCATCCTGCCGGCAACCATGCTCGGCTTCACCGCCGTCGCCGTCCTCCTGCCGACAGGCGTGGCCTCGATCGGAAATCCGGGACCGCACGGTTTCTCGGAAGTCCTCTATGCCTATACCTCGGCTGCCGCCAACAATGGCTCGGCTTTCGGCGGTCTGACCGGCAACACGCCCTGGTACAATATCACGCTTGGCATCGCGATGCTGATGGGCCGCTTCCTGGTGATCATTCCGGCGCTCGCCATTGCCGGTTCTTTGGTGATGAAGAAGACGGTGCCGGCTTCGGCAGGGACGTTCCCCACCCATGGCCCGCTCTTCGTCGGACTGCTTTGCGGCGTCATCCTGATCGTCGGCGGTCTCACCTTCTTCCCGGCGCTGGCGCTCGGGCCGATCGTCGAGCACCTGGCGATGATATCGGGTCAAACCTTCTAGGTGCCGTCATGAACCGCTTGTTCCAGCAGAAGTTCAAAAGGCTCCTCAAACCTCGCGACGGTGATCCGCCGCGAGCGGCACCCCCGCAGGCGACCAGCATCATCATCGCTTTCATGCTGGTCCTGCTGGTGATCGGCGGTCTTGCTCACGCTTTTACCGAATTGTTCCACGGCTGACGCGGTCACCGTGATGTCACACACAAAAGAAACTGGAGTTCTCTTATGAGCCAGTCCAAATCTGCGAGCCTGATGGACTCTCGCATCCTTATTCCCGCGATCGGCTCGGCGTTTACCAAGCTCAATCCGCGCACCCTCGCCAAGAATCCGGTGATGTTCGTCGTCGCCGTCGTCTCGACATTGACGACCGTCCTGTTCCTGCGCGATCTCATAACCGGCAGCAGCAATCTCGGTTTTTCGCTGCAGCTCAATATCTGGCTGTGGTTCACGGTGCTGTTTGCCAATTTCGCCGAGGCCGTTGCCGAAGGCCGGGGCAAGGCGCAGGCGGAATCGCTGCGCAAGACCCGGACCGAAACCCAGGCCAAGCTTTTGACCGGGGCGGATCTGAAGAGCTTCAAGATCGTCTCCGGCACCAGCCTCAAGGTCGGTGACATCGTGCTTGTCGAAGCTGGCGAGATCATCCCCTCCGATGGCGAGGTCATCGAAGGGGTCGCCTCCGTCAACGAGGCGGCGATCACCGGCGAATCTGCCCCCGTTATCCGTGAATCCGGCGGCGACCGCTCGGCCGTCACCGGCGGCACGCAGGTGCTGTCGGACTGGATCCGGGTGCGTATCAGCGCCGCAGCGGGCTCGACCTTCATCGACCGGATGATTTCGCTGGTCGAAGGTGCCGAACGTCAGAAGACACCGAACGAGATCGCCCTCAACATTCTTCTCGCCGGCATGACCTTGATTTTCGTTCTGGCCGTTGTGACCATCCCGAGCTTCGCCACCTATGCCGGCGGCTCCATCCCGGTCATCATCCTGGTCGCCCTGTTTGTAACGCTGATCCCGACGACGATCGGCGCGCTTCTCTCGGCCATCGGCATTGCCGGCATGGACCGTCTGGTCCGCTTCAACGTGCTCGCCATGTCCGGCCGCGCCGTCGAGGCTGCCGGCGATATCGATACGCTGCTGCTCGACAAGACCGGCACGATCACGCTCGGCAACCGCCAGGCAACCGAGCTTCACCCGGTGTCCGGCGTGTCGCAGCAGGACCTCGCCGACGCAGCCCAGCTGGCCTCGCTTGCCGATGAAACGCCGGAAGGCCGTTCCATCGTCGTGCTGGCCAAGGAGAAATACGGCATCCGCGCCCGTGACATGGCACAACTGCATGCGACCTTCGTGCCGTTTACCGCACAGAGCCGCATGAGTGGCGTCGACATCGAAGGCTCGTCGATCCGCAAGGGCGCTGTCGATGCGGTCCTGAGCTACGTCGCCAGCCAGAATACGGCGGCGCGTCCGGATACCGTCCGCGAAATCCAGTCGATTGCCGACGAGATCGCCAAGTCGGGTGGTACGCCGCTGGCCGTCGTGCGCGATGGCCGCCTGATGGGCGTGGTGCACCTGAAAGATATCGTCAAGGGCGGCATCCGCGAGCGGTTCGCCGAACTGCGCCGCATGGGTATCCGCACGGTGATGATCACCGGCGACAACCCGATGACAGCCGCTGCCATCGCTGCCGAAGCCGGTGTCGATGATTTCCTTGCCCAGGCAACGCCGGAAAACAAACTGTCGCTGATCCGCGAGGAACAGGCCAAGGGCAAACTTGTCGCCATGTGCGGCGACGGTACCAACGATGCTCCGGCGCTGGCGCAGGCCGATGTCGGCGTGGCGATGAACACCGGTACGGTCGCCGCCCGCGAAGCCGGCAACATGGTCGACCTGGATTCGGACCCGACCAAGCTGATCGAGATCGTCGAGATCGGCAAGCAACTGCTGATGACCCGCGGTGCGCTGACGACGTTTTCGATCGCCAACGATATCGCCAAGTATTTCGCCATCATCCCGGCGATGTTCCTGGCCTTCTATCCGCAGCTTTCGGCGCTGAACATCATGGGCCTTGCCTCGCCGCAAAGCGCAATCCTGTCGGCGATCATCTTCAACGCGCTGGTTATCGTCGCGCTGATCCCGCTGTCGCTGAGGGGTGTCGCCTACCGTGCCGTTGGTGCCGGTGCGCTCCTGTCGCGCAACCTGCTCATCTATGGCCTTGGCGGCATCATTGTCCCGTTCATCGGCATCAAGGCCATCGACTTGGCCATCACCGCCCTTGGTCTCGTTTAAAGGAACATTCAAATGTTGAAACAATTGCGGCCCGCGCTGGTCATGATCGTTGCCATCACCATTATCACCGGCCTTGCCTATCCGCTCGGCATGACCGGCATTACCCAGGCCCTGTTCCCGCATCAGGCCAATGGCAGCCTGGTCGAAAAGGACGGCACCGTTGTCGGCTCCTCCTTGATCGGTCAGGTCTTTACCGGCGATATCTATTTCCATGGCCGTCCGTCGGCTGCAGGCGATGGCTACAATGCGGCTTCGTCCAGCGGCTCAAACCTCGGGCCGACCAACCCGAAGCTGCTTGATCGGATCAAGGCAGATGCCGAAGCACTCAAGGCTGCCAATCCCGGCGCTGCCGTGCCGATGGATCTGGTGACCGCTTCGGGCAGCGGCCTTGATCCGCACATTTCGCCGGAAGCCGCCTATTTCCAGGTTCCGCGCGTCGCCAAGGCGCGGGGCATGGATGAAAGCAAGGTTCGCGCACTGGTCGATCAGGCCGTCGAGGCGCGCGAACTCGGTATTCTCGGTGAGCCGGCGGTCAACGTCTTGGCGCTGAACATGGCGCTTGATAAAGCTGTCTAGCCTTGTTTGGTCACGGTATCGCGCTTCGACGACGAGGCGCGATACCGGCGGCAATTTGATTGACGGAACCGGTCCCAAATTCTGCGGGATTTTGGACCATGTCCGGAATAGTCAAAAGCGGCATCCTGCCGCTTTTCGGCATTGATGAGGAAAGACGAGCGCGCATGCGGGACGATGTCCGTGACATGGATGGAAGACCATCTCCCGACGCCCTGTTGCAGCGGGCGGAGCAGGAAACACGCGGCCGTCTGAAGATCTTTCTGGGGGCGGCGCCCGGCGTCGGCAAGACCTACGAAATGCTGACCTCCGGCCATGCCAAGCAAGCCGATGGCGTCGATGTCGTGATCGGCGTGGTCGAAACGCATGGCCGCAAGGAGACCCAGGCGCTGGCTGACGGTTTCGAAGTCATCGCGCGCATGCCGATCGACTACAAGGGCCGCCATCTTGAAGAAATGGATATCGATGCCATTCTTGCCCGCCGTCCAGGTCTCGTTCTGGTCGATGAACTGGCGCATACCAACGCACCCGGTAGCCGGCATCCAAAACGCTACATGGATGTGCAGGAGCTGCTGTCGCGCGGCATCGACGTTTACTCGACTCTGAATATCCAGCATGTCGAAAGCCTCAACGATGTCGTTGCCCAGATTACCCGCATTCGTGTGCGCGAAACCGTGCCGGATTCGATCATCGACCGGGCCGACGATATCGAGATCATCGATCTGACGCCGGAAGACCTGATCAAGCGTCTGCATGACGGCAAGGTCTATATCCCGAAGACGGCGCAACGAGCCCTCGAAAATTACTTTTCGCCCGGAAACCTGACGGCACTGCGCGAACTTGCACTGCGCCAGACCGCGCAGCGGGTTGATGACCAGCTGCTGACGCATATGCAGGCGCATGCGATTTCCGGCCCTTGGGCGGCCGGTGACCGGGTGCTGGTCTGTGTCGATGACCAGGCCCGCAGCGCATCCCTGGTGCGCTACGCCGCCCGGCTGGCCGACCGTCTGCGCGCGCCGCTGGTGGCGCTACATGTGGAAACGGCGCGATCGGTTCACTTATCTGAGGCCGCGCGCGACCGTATCGCCGCGACGTTAAGGCTGGCTGAGCGGCTGGGGGCCGAAGCGCTGACAAGGCCGGGCTCCGACGAAGCGGAGGAAATCGTCCGTGTCGCCACATCCAGCAATGTCACCCATATCATCGCCGGAACGCCGAAAACATCGGGATGGCGGGAATGGCTGCATGGTTCGGTGACCAGCCGATTGATCCGGCGCGCCGGCAATATCAGCGTTCATGTCATCGCTGGTGACGATCGGGAAGGCGAACCCATTGGAACGGGCGTCAAGACTGCCCCGGCACCCGTCCAGTTCAAGATCAGGCCCTATGCACTGGCGACGCTCTATGTCGGTTGTGCCCTGGCCGTGGGTTTTCTGCTCGACCAGTCCCTTGATGTGCGCAACATTGCACTCGTCTTCCTGATGGCGGTTTTGACTACGGCGGTGACCGAAGGTTTGCGGCCGGCTCTCTATGCCAGCGTCGTCAGTGCGGTCTCGTTGAATTTCTTCTTCCTGCAGCCGCTTTATACGCTGGATATCAGCGATCCCGACAGCGTTGTCGCGTTCATTCTTTTCTTCATCGTGGCGATCATCGCCAGCAACCTGACGGCCAGCGTCCAGCGGCAGGCCGCCGCCGCTCGCCTGCGCGCACGCACCACCGAAGACCTCTATCTCTTCAGCAAGAAGCTGGCAGGGACCGGTACCCTGGACGACGTGTTGTGGGCGACGGCGTTCCAGCTTGCCTCGATGCTGAAGCTGCGGGTGGTGCTGCTCCTGCCGGAAGAGGGAACGATCGCGGTCAAAGCCGGCTATCCGCCGGATGATACGCTTGACGACGCCGATATTGCTGCAGCGCGCTGGGCCTGGGAGCACAATCGCGCCGCTGGACGCGGCGCCGATACGCTGCCGGGCGCAAAACGCCTTTATGTGCCGTTGCGCACCGGCCGCACCGCCGTCGGTGTCATCGGCCTCGACAATGACCGTCAGGGGCCACTCTTGAGCCCCGAACAGCAGCGGCTGCTGGATGCGCTCGCCGATCAGGCAGCGCTTGCCATCGAGCGCGTGCAGCTTGTCGCCGATGTCGATAATGCGCGGCTGGTCGAAGAAGCCGGGCGCCTGCGTTCGGCATTGCTGACCTCGATTTCGCACGACCTGAAGACGCCGCTCGCCGCCATCATGGGGGCTGCCGGAACATTGCGTGACTATCAGTCTGCGCTTCCGGAGGAAGACCGTGTCGAACTTCTGACCACCGTGACCGACGAATCCGAACGGCTGAACCGGTTCATCGCCAATCTGCTCGACATGACCCGGATCGAATCCGGTGCCATGCAGCCGAATTCCGCGTTTCATTATACCGGTGATATTGTCGGGAGCGCCCTGCGCCGGGCGAAGAAGATTCTGGCTGGTCACAGCGTCGATGTTGACGTTCCCGCCAACCTGCCGATGATCAGGGTCGATCCGGTGCTGTTCGAGCAGGTTCTGTTCAACTTGCTCGACAACGCCGCCAAATATGCGCCCGAAGGATCAAGGGTGAGCGTCCGGGCGGAAAGCAATGGCGAGCAGGTCCTTATCCGGATTTCAGATGAAGGGTCGGGCATTCCGCAAGGAGATCTGGAACGGGTCTTCGATACGTTTTACAGGGTGCGCAAGGGCGATCACGTGCGGGCCGGGACCGGGCTTGGCCTGTCCATTTGCCGGGGGTTCGTCGAGGCGATGGGCGGCACCATCGCCGCCGAAAACCGTACTGACCGCTCCGGCGCGATCTTTACGGTCAGCCTGCCACTGTTGCCGGATGCGCCCAATCTCAAGGACATGAAATGACACTTTCCGCAGTCAAGATCCTGGTCGTCGACGACGAGCCGCCTATCCGCCGGCTGTTGCGGGTGGGGCTGGCCACGCAGGACTACGATGTCATCGAGGCCGGAAACGGCAAGGCGGCGCGGGACAGTGTCAAGGCGGAGCTGCCCGATCTCATCCTGCTCGATCTCGGCCTGCCGGATGCGGCTGGCCACGATCTGTTGCAGGGCTGGCGCGAGGAAGGGCTGACGCTGCCGATCGTCATCCTGTCAAGCCGTACCGATGAGGCCGGGATCGTCAAGGCACTGGAACTCGGTGCCGACGATTACGTGACCAAACCCTTCGGCATGAACGAACTGGTGGCGCGCATCCGCGTGGCGCTGCGCCATCGGTTGCAGCAGCAGGGTGAAAAGCCGTTGTTCCAGACCGGCGGCCTGTCGGTCGATCTGGTCAAGCGTATCGTCAAGGTCGATGGCCGCGAGGTGAAACTCTCGCCGAAGGAATATGATATCCTGCGCATGCTGGTGCAGCATGCCGGCAAGGTGCTGACCCACAAATTCCTGCTGAAGGAGGTCTGGGGCAATGCCGATGACGTGCAGTATCTGCGCGTCTATGTGCGCCAGCTTCGCCAGAAGATCGAGGCAACGCCGGACCAGCCGCAATATATCACCACCGAAACCGGCGTCGGCTACCGCCTGCGCGAGGCCGACCTCTAGCCGGATCGGTCTACAGGCTGTTGCGGTTCAGCCAGTTGCGCAGAACGGTGATGCCCTCCGGCACATGCAGGCGGCCGAAACCGACGCGCAGGCAGTTTGGCGGCACGGGCGTGAGTTCCGAGTGATAGACGCTGGAGGGCAGGAAGAACACGCCGGCCTCCTCGACCGCGCGCCGGGCAAACTCCTCGACACCTTCCGGCCCCTTGTAGCGGATGAACGCAACGCAACCGCCGTCCGGCTCGCGCCAGTCGAACAGATGCGGAAAATCGGCGAAAAACGTGTTCCACTCGGTGATGTTGGCGCGAACGATAGCACGTGTCCGGGCCAAGATCCTGTCGCGGTTCTTCAGCGCGATACGGGCCAGAACTTCCGAAGGAGCGGAATTGCAGATCGACAGGAAGTGCTTGTAACGTTCGCAACGTGTCAGGAATTCCGCGTCCTTGCAGGCCAGCCAGCCGATCCGAAGGCCCGGAAGCCCATAAGCCTTCGACATGACATTCAGCGAGATTCCTCGCTCATAGGCATCGACAGCCTGCGGTAGGCGCAGTGCCTCGTCCTTCTCGATCAGCCGGTAGACCTCGTCACTGAACAGCCAGATACCATGCTTGCGGCAGATTTCGATGAGAGCATGAAATGTCGTATGCGGCAGGATCTTGCCGGTCGGGTTGTTGGGAAAATTGATCGAGATCAGCTTGGTGTTCGGCTGGATCGCGGCCTCAATCTTGCCGAGGTCGAGGTTCCAGTCATTGTTGATATCCAAGGCCACGCCCGTCACCGCGCAGATGCTCAGCGGCAAGGTTTCGGCGGCCTGATAGTTGGGCGTAATGACGATGGCATGATCATCCGGCGTCAAGAGCACCTTCATCGCGACATAGATCGCTTCCTCGGCGCCGGCAAAGCAGATCAGGTTTTCCGGTTGAACCGTGTCGTAGGTCCGCGCGATTTCCTGGCGCAGCACCGGTGCGCCAAAGGTTTCGGTGTAGCCAAGGCTGAGATTTTCGAAATCGGTGCGGTCTTCGTCACTGGCCATTGCCAGAAGCTCCGGCAGGCGCATGCTCTCAGCATCCGAGGCCGTCATGTTATATTTGGCGGTGAACTCCCATTTCGACATGAACGTTTCGAGCACAAAATCGCGCATAGGCTTGGTCATCGCGGTTCTCCTTGAACGGCAGCGTCCTGTTTCTGGCGGATTGCGCCAAGGCGGTTGTAGATCGTCGCTCTCGACAGTTTCAGGATTTCGGCAACATAGGGAACAGCTTTGCGGATGGCAAAGACGCCGCGGGCGTCGAGTAGCGCAAGAAGGCTGTCCGTGTCGGAATTGGTCAGGCCCGCGAGACTGGTCTTGTGCGTCGCAAGAAATTCGCCGATCACGGAATTCACCGCTTCGCGCCAGTCATCCGCCATCAGTGCCGATGCCTTTTGCATTGGCGCTGCAACATTCATCATCGATTTCAACTGGTCGAAGATTCCGGCAAAGGCCTCGATATCGTGATTGATGCAAAGAAGGCCGATCGGCTTGCCCACAGCATCACGCAGTACGGAAGTGATCGCCTTCAGCCTGCGGCCATCCCAATTGGACTTGCCGTAGGGGCCGATCACATCCGCATCCAGGGTCGAAACCAGTCCGGCCTCGTTGAGCGAACTGTCCCCCGGTCGGCGCCTGGAAAAGGCGTTGGCGATATGGAAGATCAATCCCGTCTCAAGGTCATGCAGGACCGCTTCCACATGCGGGGAAAACAGCGTGGCGACGGCGTCGCAGACTGGGATGAAAGGAGTGAGCGGATGAGACATAAGGCCTTATCCGTCTATATTGACAATTTGTCAATATAGACAAATTGGACAACTATCGGCCAAACGACGATTTGCCGGAGTTGATCTGCCGTTGAAACTCCGGGTCGCGCTGCGACAGTTTCTTGTGCAGATGAACCATCATGCCGGCGGCAAAGAGCGGGGTCAGCAGATTGAGAAGCGGCACGGCCAGAAATGCAGCAAGCACGAGGCCGCTGAGGAAGACTGTGCCGGCATGTTTGGCGCGGAAAAGCCGGGCTTCCGCCGGGGAGCGATAACGCATCGCCGCAAACTCGAAGAATTCCCGGCCGAGCAGGTAGCCGTTGACGAGAAAGAAGGCGATCAAGTTGATGCCGGGGATCAGCAACAGAAAGAGAGCAACGATGTTGCCGGCGATGATGACGCCGAGAAATTTCAGCGTGCCGGCAATCGCCTCTCCCAGCGGCAAAGCACGGCCCGCCGGTTCGTTCGGGTAATCGCGTTTTTCGACAACTTCCGCGACGTCATCAAGGAAGAAGCCGGCAATCAGCGCCGTTACCGGCGCAAGAAGCAACGCTAGCCCCAAGGCAAGACCGAGACTTGCAAAAATACCGACAACGAATGTCAGCCATCCCGCCCAGCCGGGTGTTCCGGGCAACAACGCGTCAAGCCACGGCAAGGCAAGGTAGATGAACAGTTCGCGCAAGGCGAGCCACAGGCCAATCAGCGCCAGCAGCGTCAGCCCCAACACCTTCCAGAAGACCGAGCGCGTTTCGGGCGCGAAAAGATTGGCAAAGGAAAGCCGCGCCGCGTCGAGTATCATCCGGTATCTCCTTTGAGGGCGTTCGTGCCGCTGTCTGCGCATGTAGGCGGGGCATGGCTTGCGGGCAAGACCGCGAGGCCTGCGGCTTTGAAAAGTCCGCGAAAATCATGTGCGAAGGACGCTGTTTTTGCTGCCAAAACCGGTGCTGCACCGTTATGATGCCAGCACAAGCAGTTGTGGAGTGTTGAGACGATGGATGGAGTGAACATAAATATGTCGGTAGCGGGCCTGTCGGTGCTGCTGCAATCCGGCGCGCTCGATCCGGTCGACCTGGCAAAGGCTTCCCTGGAAAAGATAGCTGGCTACAAGGATCAATCGATTTTCACGGAATTGCTGGATGAACAGGCGCTCTCGGAAGCCAGATTGTCCTCGCAACGCCTTCGTTCGGGGCGGTCTCTCGGTTTGCTTGATGGCATTCCGGTCGCCTGGAAAGATCTGTTCGACACGAAGGGATCGGTAACGACCGCGGGATCCGCTGTGCTGGCCGATGCCGCGCCCGCATCCGCCGATGCTGCTGTCGTTACGGCGCTTGCTGGTGCCGGAATGGTCAGTATCGGCCGCACCAATCTCAGCGAATTCGCCTTTTCCGGCCTCGGCATCAACCCGCACTATGGAACGGCCCATAACCCGGCATCGCGCGATGTGCCGCGCATCCCCGGTGGCTCGTCGGCCGGGTCCGGCGTGGCCGTGGCAGCCGGTCTGGTACCGGTGGCGATCGGTACGGATACCGGCGGCTCGATCCGCATTCCCGCCGCGTTCAATGGCATTGTCGGCTACAAGGCGACGCGTGGACGCTATTCCATGCAAAGTGTCTTCCCGCTGGCAAAGAGCCTCGATTCACTCGGCCCGCTCTGCCGCACCGTGCAGGACGCCGTCTGGATCGATGCAGCCATGCGCGGGCGCACCGCGCCGGATATCCGCCGGACGGATTTAAGCGGCTTGAAGCTTGTCATTCCTGAGACAGTCGTCTTCGATGATGCCGAACCGGGTGTCGTGGCCGCATTCGAGGCTGCGGTTTTGCGGCTGGAGCAGGCCGGTGCCCGGGTCAAGCGGCGGGCCTTCCCGATTTTTGCCGAGATTTTCGAGATTACGGCGCGCCATGGTGCACTGGTCACGGCTGAAGCGTTCGCGCTCCACAAGGCGCGGCTGGAAGGCCCGGAGGCTGCCCGCATGGATCATCGGGTCGTCGCCCGCACACGGCTGGGCGAAAAGACCACGACGGCAGATTACATTGCCATCGCTGACGCCCGCCAGCGGTTGATCGCAGCTTTCACCGAAAGTCTGGATTCCGGAGAACTCGTCATCCATCCGACCCTGCCGCATGTGGCGCCGCCGATCGCGCCGCTGCTTGCCGATGATGATCTGTTTTTCAAGATCAATGGCCGGACATTGCGCAACACATCCATCGGCAATTTCCTTGACGGCTGTGGCGTCTCTATCCCCTGCGGCACGGGCGATGCCGGCATGCCGGTCGGCTTTCTTCTCTCCGGCCTTCGCAACGCCGATGACAATCTGCTTTCCGTGGCACTTTCGGCCGAAGCCATCATCCGGGGCGACGCATGATCGTCTGCTTCGATATTGGCGGCTCTGCCATCAAGGGCGCCGTTGCCCATGCGGCCGACCGGATCGAACCGCTGGAACGCCGCATCACGCCGCTCGATGATTTCAACGCCTTTGTCGGTACGCTTCGCGATGTCATTGCGGAAGCGGGCGAAGCGCCTGACCGCATCGCCATATCGATCACCGGTGTCGTTGATCCCGAAACGCAGGCGATCAAATGCGCCAATATTCCCTGCATCGACGGGCGCGAGCTTGGTGCGGAACTTTCCGTTTTGCTTGGACTGCCTGTGTTGATCGCCAATGACGCGGATTGTTTCGCACTGGCGGAGGCGGGGGCCGGTGCCGGGCGCGGTTACCGCATCGTGCTTGGAGCGATTCTCGGTACTGGCGTCGGCGGCGGCCTGGTGGTGGACGGCCGGCTTATCAATGCGGAAGGCGGGTTCGCCGGCGAATGGGGCCATGGCCCGGCGGTCGCCTCCATGGCTGGTACGCCACCGGTTGCGATTCCCATTTTCGAGTGCGGCTGCGGCCAGCGTGGCTGCGTCGATACGATCGGCGGCGCCCGTGGCATGGAACGTTTGCACCTGACCTTGCACGGCAAGACCCTGGAAAGCCATGAGATCACCGCGCTTTGGCAGAACGGCGATGTGGAAGCCGCTCGTACCATCGATGTGCTCGTTGACCTCATCAGTTCGCCCCTGGCGCTGACGGTCAATATCACCGGGGCGACGATCGTCCCCGTCGGCGGCGGCCTGTCCAACGTGACACCACTGATCGCCGAAATCGACAAGTCTGTTCGGGGCCGAATCCTGCGCAAGTTCGACCGCTCACTGGTGGTGCCGGGCGAATGCCGGATCGAACCGGGACTGATCGGCGCCGCCGTTCTTGGTCTCGCAGGAGAAGCATCATGACAAATATTCTTCTGGAAGTCTGCGTCGACGATGCGGCCGGCCTGCGGGCTGCTGTCGATGGCGGCGCTGATCGCATCGAATTGTGCTCGGCTCTGTCCGTCGGCGGGCTTACGCCTTCGTTGGGCCTGATGGCCCTGGCGGGCAAAGTTGATATTCCCGTTTACGCGATGATCCGGCCAAGGCCGGGCGATTTTGTTTTCGATGCCGGTGACATGGATGTGATGCGCGTCGAAATCGAAGCGGCCCGGTCAGCAGGTCTCGCAGGGGTCGTTCTCGGCGCCAGCCGCCCCGATGGAAGCCTCGATAAAGAAGCGCTCAGGACGCTGGTGGATCACGCGCATGGATTGGGCCTGACCCTGCATCGCGCCTTCGATCTGGTGCCGGATTTTTCCGAGGCCGTCGAGATCGCGGTGGACCTCGGTTTCGAGCGTATCCTGACTTCCGGTGGTGCGAAACGAGCCTCTGACGGTGCTGATGCACTGGCCGGAATTGTTGCGGCCGCAAAGGGCCGCATCTCGATCATGCCCGGTTCGGGGGTGACGCTGGAGACGGTCGGCGGCCTCCTGTCCCGTCTTCCGGTAACAGAGGTTCACTCGTCCTGTTCGGTGGAAAAGCCGGCTTCGGATGCCCGTCTGGTATCGCTTGGCTTTGTTGCGCGCAGCGCAAAGCAGACGGATGAACAGGCCGTGCGGACGCTGAAGGCGCGGCTGTCCGCCGCGCCCTGATATCTCGATATCTCGAAGCTTAGGCTTGGAAAACGCGCGTCCCGCCAATCCACGTCGAGGCCATGTCCAGGCTCTCGGTCAAAAGCACGAAGTCCGCGTCGAGACCGGGCAACAATCTGCCTTTCCGGGCGGCTACACCTGCAGCGTCGGCGGGATAGGCCGATGCCATCCGTAGCGCCTCGTCGAGCGGCAGATCCAGCTTTTCATGGGCAAAACGCACAGAAGCGAGCATGTCGATATCGGCGCCTGCCAGCGTGCCGTCGGCCAATGTCAGGCGCCCGCCCTTGCGGAAGATCTCGCGGCCGTTCAGGAGGAAACTTGTCTGCTCGGAGCCGATCGTCGACATCGCATCGGTGACGATGAAGATGCGGCCGGGGCCATTCTTGGCGCGTAATGCAATGCCCATCGATACCGGATCGGCATGAAAGCCATCGGCAATGATGCCGGCATGCAGGCTGCCAATATCGAGAGCTGCACCAACAACACCCGGTTCGCGATGGCCGAGCGGGCTCATCGCGTTGAACAGATGCGTCACTGTACGCGCGCCAGCCTTGGCATACTCAACGACGGTCTTGTAGCCAGAATCCGTGTGGCCAAGGCTGACGATGATAGCGGCCTCGGCCATCGCTGAAACCTGCGATGCGGTCGTGTTTTCGGGTGCCACCGTTACCATGATGGCATCAAAATCCCCGGCGCATTCGAGCAACGCGTCGAGATCGGCCTGATCCATCGGACGGATCAGGGCCGGGTCATGAGCGCCCTTGCGGGCAACGGAAAGGTGCGGCCCTTCCAGATGCAAACCCAGGAATCCGGGTACATTCTCCGCCTTGGCCTGCCTGCCGCCCGCAATGGTGCGGGCGCGAATCTCGAATGTGTCGGTGATCAGCGTCGGAAGCAGAGCGGTCGTGCCGAACTTCGCGTGAGCAGCGCAGATCGTCCGGATGGCATCGACGTCCTGCCGGTCGTTCAGCATCACGCCACCACCGCCATTCACCTGCAGATCGATAAAGCCGGGTACAAGCAACTGGCTATCGGCCGGGACAATTTCTGTCCCGGCAGGCAGGTCGCTCTGCGGCAGGATACCGGTGATCGTTCCACCATCCAGCAGCAGTGACTGGCCATCATGCCAGAACAGGCCGTCGAAAATCCGGGCTCCGGTGATAGCTTTTTGTGCGGTCATCGCGTTTCCGTAACCTTCTTGAGAGCGACCGGCGCGTCAGGATTGAGGCCGCGTGAACGCGACCAGGATTCAACGAAGCCGTAGAACGGAATGATCAGGGCCAGCGCATCGGTAATCGGATGACCGGTTGCCACGAACGGCAGAGCCTTTGCCGCCTTCGCTTCCGACGAGGTCGCAAAGGCGAGCGCACCCTTGGCAGCCAGGCCGTCAAGAATGCCGGTAACCGACCCTTCCGCAGCATCACGCGCAGCAAGGCCGATCACCGGAAAACGTTTTTCGACCAGCGCCACCGGCCCATGCAGCACTTCCGCCGCCGAATAGGCTTCGGCGTGCATGCCGGACGTCTCCTTGAATTTCAGCGCGGCCTCGCTGGCGATGGCGAGCGCCGGACCGCGGCCGAGCACGAACAGTGATTCCGCGTCACCAAGTTCATCGGCCAGCGATTGCCAGTCGAGCTTCACCGCCTTGGCAAACTGGGCAGGCAGATCGGCGACGGCACGCTGGAGGGCGGTGTCTCCCGTCCATTCACCAAGGATGGCAAGGCCGGCAACGATCGAATTGACATAGGACTTGGTTGCAGCAACAGCGATTTCCGGCCCGGCGAGAATATCGAGCGGATGGGTGCTGGCTTCCGAGATCGGTGAGGGCAGGGTGTTGGTCAGTGCGATCGTCACGGCGCCGGCCTTGGTTGCCGCCTCGGCCATTGCGACGATGTCCGGGCTCTTGCCCGATTGCGAGATGGCGATCGATGCTGCGCCCTGAAGCTGCATCTTGGCGCCGTAAATTGAAGCAAGCGATGGGCCGAGCGAGGCGACGGGCCGTCCGGTCGAAAGCTCGATCGCGTATTTCAGGAACAGTGCGGCATGGTCGGACGAACCACGGGCAATCGTTACGAAAAACGCCGGGTCTTTCGCACGCAGAGCTGCGCCGGTTTCCTTGACCGCTGCCTTGGACTGTTCAAGAAGACGCGCTGCCGCTTCGGGGATTTCGTTGATTTCGCGCCGCATGTTGGTTTGCATGGTCATGTCTTTCTTATCTGGGCCGCTCTCAGGAATCCGACAAAGTCAGTTCGGCGACGAAATCATAGGCGTCGCCCCGATAGAGCGAGCGGGTGAATTCTACCACGCGGCCGGAGGCGAGGTAGGAAATGCGTTCGATGGACAGGCTGGCGGAACCGGCCGGCACGCCCAGCATCGCCGCATCCGGATCCTTCAGGCTGCAGGCGGAAATGCGCTGCACGGCGCGCACAGGCCGCGATTTGGTCTTGTCGAGTTCGGCATAGAGCGATGTGCCGACCCGGACGGGATCCGGCAGGAACTCTGCGGAAACACTGGCCCGCTCGATCGCAAGCGGCATATCATCGGCGATACGTAGTCGGCCAAGCCGCGCCACCAGCGCATCGGCGGGCAGGCCAAGCGCCATCATTTCATCCGGCGAGGGATGGTACAGTCCGCGCTCGATCCATTGCGCCGTCGTCACCAGCCCCCGGCGTGACATATCCTCGGTAAACGATGTCAAGCGCGACAACGATTGCTGGACGCGGTGAACCGGCTTGACGACAAAGGTTCCGGATCCGTGGCGGCGCACCAGCAAACCGTCCTTGACCAGATCGTCGACTGCCTTGCGCACCGTCACGCGGCTGATGCTGGCATAGTCGGCGAGATCCCGCTCTGGCGGCAGGGCGTCGCCATGATTGAGCTTTCCCGACAAAATGGCTTCTTCCAGCGATTGCCGCAGCTTGAGATAAAGGGGGCCGGAGCCCCCGGCCTGCAGGCCGTCCAATGGCAATATGGCTTCGAGATGCTGGGTCATGTGGCAGATCCCGTCACAAACCGCTTGGCAGCCAGCGCCACCGAGCCGGTCAGGGCGTCTGCCTCGGGTTCGATGAACAAAGGCTGATGCCGTTCGGCAAGCCACGGCCGATAGATCGGTGCCAGGCCGCCCAGCAGGCAGAGCTTGCGGCTACCCTGGGCCACCAGGGCATCCAGAGCCTCATCGACGGTTTGCGCGCAGCCCTTGAGTAAGGCGATCGCCACCGGATCGTTGCGGGCCGCATAGTCGAATATCTTCGGTGCGAACCGGCCGAATTCGCCGGGTACCGCAGCGCGGGCAAACTCCACAGCCTCGCGCGGATCATTGTTGAATTCCGCCATCACGGCATCCGTCAGCGGCGACGATGGATGAATCCGGTCGAAGGCAAGAACGCTTTCCTGCAGAAGCGCGTGGCCAAGCCGGGCGCCGCTGCCAAGGTCGCCGATCTGGAACCCCCATCCGCCGATATAGCGGACCTCATCTCCCTGGCGGGAGATATAGATGGAACCGGTGCCAAGAATGGCCACCGCGCCGTCACTATCGCCGAGTGCGCCCTGCAGCGCGATCAGCCCATCGGATTCGATGTCGGCCTTCGCGAACGGCAAGCGTTCCTTCACATAATGCACGGCATCGCCGACATTGCTGCCGGCAACCCCGACCAGCGCACAGGCTGAACCGATTTCCGAAGGAGCAATGCCTGCTTCCTCGAATGCTGCAGTGGCTGCGCTGACGATATGGATCAGGGCGTTATCGGGATCGGTCAGGATGTTGGCAGCGCCGCTTTTGCCGCGCCCGAGGATACGCCCATCGGCGCCCGCTACAGCCGCGCGGCAACTCGTGCCCCCGCCGTCGATTCCCAGAATGTAATGTGGCATGGATACCTCCGGGAAAAAGGATACCAAAAAAATACCATTTACCAAGAGGATTTTGGTCTTTAATTGGATTTATCGATTAACAAACTGAAATATATAAATTATTTTAGAAAATGGAAATTTTATTCAGCTAAAATCGAATTTTTCCTAGACAATTGGTATTTTTTTGGCATTAATTTGCGAAGAGGGAGATAAGCGCATGCCGTCAGTGAAAACCGAGGAGCGTCACGACAAGGCGATGGGGCTGGATGTAATGCATCCGGCGCTTGCTCTGCGTGTGCTTGCGTCCGGCCAGCAGGCAGCGGCCAAAGTTGTTGATTCTGCTATCGAGTCCATCGCCGCTGCCGCGCAGATCGCTGCCGCCGCGCTCGCCAATGGCGGGCGTTTGGCCTATGCCGGTGCCGGCAGTTCAGGCCTTATGGCTATGACCGATGCGCTGGAATTGCCCGGTACCTATGGAATTGCGCTCGACAAGGTCGTGGTGCTTCTTGCTGGCGGTGCCGCGAGCCTTACCGATCTCGCCGGTGGATATGAAGACGATATGGAGCTGGCCCGCAAGGATGTGCGCGATGCCGGTATTGGCGCGGGAGATTGTCTGATTTCGGTGTCGGCCAGCGGCTCGACGCCTTATGCGCTTGCGGCAGCCGACGAGGCCCGCGAGCGGGGCGCACGCGTCATTGCCATGGCCAACAATCCCGGAGCCCTGCTCTTCCAGAATGCCGAAGTCTCTATTCTGCTGCAGACGCCGCCCGAGGTTATCTCCGGATCGACCCGCATGGGCGCAGCCACCGCGCAGAAGATCGCCTTCAACATGTTTTCGACGCTTGTCGGTATTCAGCTCGGTCATGTCTACGATGGACATATGGTCAATCTGAAGGCTGACAATGCAAAACTGCGTGGCCGTGCCATCCGCATCGTTTCCGATATTGCCGGGATCGGCGCCACGGAAGCCGGCCATTATCTGACGACATCTTCTGGCTCGGTAAAGATCGCCATTCTTCTTGCCGCTGGGGCAAAGGATGTGGTCGCTGCGGAAGCAGCGCTTGCTGAGGCCGGTCAAAACTTGCGCCGCGCATTGTCTGCTGTCGCGGCACATTGAGTCCAAGGGTTTTAAAACCGCGCCAAAAATGGCGCACAATGAGGGAGAACGTAATGACCCGCACTACCTTGAAAGGCCTGCTGCTTGCATCCAGCATCCTCGGTTCCGCCGGGCTGGCGCATGCCGAGGACGTCACGCTGACGATCGAAAGCTGGCGCAACGATGACCTGGCCATCTGGCAGGAAAAGCTCATTCCGGCTTTCGAGGCCAAGCATCCGGGCATCAAGGTCGTCTTCGCGCCGACTGCCCCGACCGAGTATAACGCTGCGCTGAACGCCAAGCTCGATGCCGGTTCGGCCGGTGACCTCGTCACATGCCGCCCGTTCGATGCTTCGCTTGAGCTTTACAACAAGAAGCACCTGGCTGACCTGACCGGTCTTGCCGGCATGGAGAATTTCTCGCCGGTCGCCAAGTCCGCCTGGACGACAGACGATGGTTCGGTTGCTTTCTGCGTACCGATGGCATCGGTTATTCATGGCTTCATCTACAATAAGGATGCCTTCGACAAGCTCGGCATCGCCATCCCGGCGACGGAAGCCGACTTCTTCGCAGCGCTCGACAAGATCAAGGCTGACGGCACCTACATTCCGCTCGCCATGGGCACGAAGGATCTTTGGGAAGCCGCGACCATGGGCTACCAGAACATCGGCCCGACCTACTGGAAGGGTGAAGAAGGCCGCGCTGCCCTGATCAAGGGCGAGCAGAAGCTGACGGACGCCGGTTGGGTCGAACCCTACAAGGTTCTTGCCAAGTGGAAGGATTACCTCGGCGACGGCTTCGAAGCCCAGACCTATCCGGACAGCCAGAACCTCTTCACGCTCGGCCGCGCTGCCATCTACCCGGCCGGCTCGTGGGAAATCGGCCTGTTCAACACGCAGGCCCAGTTCAAGATGGGGGCTTTCCCGCCGCCGGTTAAGGCCGCAGGCGATGCTTGCTACATCTCCGACCACAACGACATCGGCGTTGGCCTGAACGCCAAGAGCGCGCATCCGGAAGAAGCCAAGAAGCTTCTCACCTGGATCGCTTCGCCGGAATTCGCCGACATCTATGCCAACTCGCTGCCGGGCTTCTTCAGCCTGAACTCGACACCGGTAAAGATGGCCGACCCACTCGCACAGGAATTCGTTTCCTGGCGCGAAAAGTGCAAGCCGACCATCCGCTCGACCTACCAGATCCTGTCGCGTGGCACCCCGAACCTCGAAAACGAGACCTGGGTTGAATCGGCCAACGTCATCAACGGCACCGATACGCCGGAAGTTGCTGGCGAAAAGCTGCAGAAGGGCCTCGACAGCTGGTACAAGCCTGCCAAGTAAATCGGGCGTGGGCGTATAGCCCAAACCCTAACCCTCCCCCTCACAGGGGGGAGGGGACTTCCGAAGTTTGCAGCTTGTCCCTTCTGCGCGTTACCGGCAGAAGGTGCCCGAGAAGGCGGATGAGGGGCTGCACTTGACGCGGGATGTCCTTGCAAAAAGCAAAGCGTCCAGCCAAAAACATGTAACCTGAAATCACATCCTGCCAGCGCCTTCGGGCTTGCTGGTGATGGCACGCGCCGCGGGGACCGGCAGCGCAGGCCTTGCCGCACATCGCGGCGATCGACGAAAAACGGGTCGGAGCGGCAGAAGCCATGAGCAGCGCCATATCGTCTGAGGACAGCATGCAAATCTCGGCGCGGCCGAGACGTTGGCATATCCTTGTTTTCCTGTTGCCGGCTTTCATCGTCTATTCCGCCGTGATGATCCTGCCGCTGATCGAAACGCTGCGTCTGTCGCTGTTCAATACGGTCGACGGGCAATCCACGTTCGTCGGTCTCGCCAATTTCCAGGTCCTGTTCGGGGATGAGCGCTGGGCCGCCGATTTCTGGCGGGCGCTGAAGAACAACTTCATCTTCTTTACAATCCACATGCTGGTGCAGAATCCGCTCGGCATTGCACTTGCCGCCATGCTGTCGATCCCCAAGCTCAGGCTTGCGGCCTTCTATCGGACAGCAATCTTCATGCCGACGGTCCTGTCCTTCGTTATCGTCGGCTTCATCTGGAAGCTGATCCTCTCGCCGATCTGGGGTATTACGCCGTTCTTCATGGATCTCGTCGGCCTGAAGGCCTTCTTCGGGCCGTGGCTCGGCAAGCCCGGCTCGGCGCTGATTACAGTCTCGCTGATCTCCGTCTGGCAGAATGTCGGCATTCCGATGATGTTGATCTATGCCGCCCTTCTGAACATCCCGGACGAAGTTATCGAGGCTGCCGAATGTGACGGTATCACCGGTTGGAGCCAGTTCTGGAAGATCAAGCTGCCGCTGATCCTGCCCGCCATCGGCATGGTCTCGATCCTGACCTTCGTCGGCAATTTCAATGCGTTCGACCTGATCTACACCGTGCAAGGCGCACTTGCCGGGCCGGACGGGGCGACCGACATTCTCGGAACGCTGCTTTACCGGACCTTCTTCGGCTTCCAACTGCAGCTTGGTGACCGCTCGATGGGCGCCACCATCGCCACCGTGATGTTCCTGATCATCCTGGCCGGCGTCTCGCTATATCTCTTCGGCATCCAGCGGCGCGTTCGCCGCTACCAGTTCTAAGGGGAATGGGCCCATGTCAAAAGCACGCATCTCGCCGCTGCGCTCGGGTTTCGTTCACCTGGCCCTCGCAGCCTATACAGTGGTCGCGCTGTTTCCGGTCGTTCTGACGATCGTCAATTCGCTGAAAGACAAGAACGCCATTTTCCGCACACCGTTGGCTCTGCCGACAGCGGAGACGTTCAGCCTGATCGGTTATACCACAGTGCTGAAACAGGGCGATTTCATCGGTTATTTCCAGAACAGCCTGATCGTCACGGTCGTCTCGATCTTCTTTGCGCTGCTGTTCGGCGCCATGGCGGCGTTCGCGCTGTCGGAATACCGGTTCCGGGGCAATACGCTGCTGGGGCTCTATCTCGCCATCGGCATCATGATCCCGATCCGGCTTGGCACTGTGGCCATCCTGCAGGGCATGGTCGCCGCCGGTCTGGTGAACACACTGACGGCACTGATCCTCGTCTACACCGCCCAAGGCCTGCCGCTTGCCATCTTCATCCTGTCGGAATTCATGCGCACCGTCTCGGATGACCTGAAGAATGCCGGCCGCATCGATGGCCTGTCGGAATATGCGATCTTCTTCCGGCTCGTCCTGCCGCTGGTCCGCCCGGCCATGGCAACCGTCGCGGTCTTCACGATGATCCCGATCTGGAACGATCTCTGGTTTCCGCTGATCCTCGCGCCCGGCGAAGCCACCAAGACCGTCACACTCGGCTCACAGGTCTTCATCGGCCAGTTCGTTACCAATTGGAACGCGGTTCTTGCGGCCCTGTCACTGGCGATCTTCCCTGTCCTTATTCTCTACGTTATCTTCTCGCGGCAGCTGATCCGCGGCATTACCGCAGGAGCAGTCAAGTAATGAGCAAACCCGTCCGTGTCCTCGTCGCCGGTCTCGGCAATATGGGCCGCAGTCATGCGCTGGCCTATCACAACAATCCCGGCTTCGAGATCGTCGGCCTCGTCAATCGCTCCAAGCCGGTGCTGGCGCCGGAGCTTGGCGGCTATACGATCCATCCGGATTTTGCCACGGCCCTCAAAGAGTTAAAACCTGATCTCTGCTCGATCTGCACCTACTCCGACAGCCATGCCGACTATGCCGTCATGGCCTTCGAGGCAGGCTGCGATGTCTTCATCGAAAAGCCGCTGGCAACGACGGTGGCCGATGCTGAACGCGTCGTGGCAGCGGCGAGGAAGGCGGGCAAGAAGCTGGTGGTCGGGTATATCTTACGCCACCATCCGTCCTGGATCCGGTTGATTTCCGAAGCCCGCAAGCTCGGCGGCCCTTATGTGTTCCGCATGAACCTCAATCAGCAATCCAGCGGCCCAACCTGGATGACGCACAAGTCGCTGATGGAGACCACCCCGCCGATCGTCGATTGCGGCGTGCACTATGTCGATGTCATGTGCCAGATCACCGATGCCAAGGCCGTCGAAGTCCGCGGCATGGGCCTGCGCCTGTCCAATGAAATCGCCCCGTCGATGTACAATTACGGCCATCTGCAGGTGTTGTACGAGGATGGTTCCCTCGGTTGGTACGAAGCCGCGTGGGGGCCGATGATCTCGGAGACCGCCTTCTTCGTGAAGGACGTGATGTCGCCGAACGGATCGGTTTCCATCGTCATGGATCCGAATGCCAAATCCGACGATATCGACACGCACACCAAGACCGCGGTCATTCGCGTTCACAAGGCCGAAACCGGCGCGGACGGCAAGTTCGTTCACAAGGACGAGGACCTGAAGATGGACGGCGAGCCTGGACATCAGGAGCTCTGCGACCTCGAGCAGGCCTATGTGTTGAAAGCCATCACCGAAAATATCGATCTCGAACGCCATATGGACGATGCGGTCCAGTCGCTGCGCATCTGCCTTGCGGCCGATGAGAGCGTGCGCACCGGCCAGCCGGTCAAACTTTAAAAGGGGCCTCACGTGGGATCACTTCAACTGAAATCCATCCGCAAGGCCTTCGGCAATCACGAAGTTCTGAAGGGCATCGACCTCGACGTGAAGGATGGCGAGTTCGTCATCTTCGTTGGCCCGTCCGGCTGCGGCAAGTCGACTCTTCTGCGTGTCATCGCCGGTCTTGAGGATGCGACCTCCGGCAGCGTCCAGATCGATGGCCAGGAAGTGGTCACCACGCCGCCGGCCAAGCGCGGCATCGCCATGGTGTTCCAGTCCTATGCGCTCTACCCGCATCTGACGGTCAAGGACAATATGGGCCTCGGCCTGAAGCAGATGGGCGCGCCGAAGGCGGAGGTCGACGCCAAGGTCGCCAAGGCATCCAGCATGCTGTCGCTTGAGTCATATCTTGCCCGCCGTCCTGCGGAACTGTCCGGCGGCCAGCGCCAGCGCGTCGCCATCGGCCGCGCCATCGTGCGGGAGCCAAAGCTGTTCCTGTTTGATGAGCCTCTCTCCAACCTCGATGCTGCGCTGCGCGTCAATACGCGTCTGGAGATCGCCCGGCTGCACCGCAGCCTCAAGGCAACGATGATCTATGTGACGCACGATCAGGTCGAGGCGATGACGCTGGCCGACAAGATCGTCGTTCTCAATGCCGGCCAGATCGAGCAGATCGGCTCGCCGATGGAGCTTTATAACAGGCCGGCTAACATGTTCGTCGGCGGCTTCATCGGTTCGCCGCAGATGAATTTCATTGAAGCCGGCAGGCTCGGCGACAAAGAGGCAAAGACTGTCGGTATCCGGCCGGAACATATTACCCTGTCGCGTGAGAGCGGTGACTGGAAGGGCAAGGTCATTCATGTCGAGCATCTTGGTGCCGATACGATCCTGTATCTGGAAACCGAGGTCACCGGCCTGCTGACGGTTCGCCTCTTCGGTGAGCACAAATACGATGTCGACGACGTCGTCTACGCGACGCCGGACAAGGCTTCGATGCACCGTTTCGGTGCCGACGACCGGGTTCTGCGCTGATTTCGAAACGTGATTGTATCCGAATGTTGATGAAAATTATCGTTCGGTAACGTTTTATTGTGCGTTGCATCATCGGCTTGCGCTGCTTCCGGTTTTAACATACGTATCTGTTTGTATAATTGATGCGTTGGTCGTTCTGTCCCGGAATTTCTTCGTATCATATTGATTTTCATGAACTTCCAGCAGCAGCTGATCTCTTTGAAAAAAGATGATCGGCTGTGTGGCTGGACTTTGCGTATGGAACCAGAGATGCGGATGAACCGACCAATATTGGCTGCAACAGTGGCTGCCCTGGTGATTATTTCAGGCTGCCAGAAGGACGACAGCGAGAAGCAGGCGGCCCCGTCCTATCCGCCGCCGCAGGTCTCGGTGATTACAACGAAGACCGAATCGCTGCCGATCACCAACGACCTGCCGGGCCGCATCGCAGCAACCCGCATTTCGGAAGTGCGTCCGCGCGCCACCGGCATCGTCATCGAACGCGTGTTCGAGCAGGGCTCGCATGTGAACGCCGGCGACGTGCTGTACCGGATTGATCCGGCGCCTTTCAGGGTTCTGGTCGAGAGTGCCGAAGGCACGTTGCGCCGCGCAAAGGCGGTTCAGCTTCAGGCCAAGCAGGCGGCTGATCGCCAGGAGCAGTTAAAGAAATCCGGCGTCGCCACCGGTCAGAACTATGATGACGCGATCGCGCAGCTCGCACAGGCCGATGCCGACGTGGCCATCGCTGAGGCAGGTCTCGCAACCGCCCAGCTCAATCTGCAATATACCAATGTCACAGCGCCGATCAGCGGCCGTATCGGCCGTGCGCTGATCACCGAGGGTGCGCTGGTCAGCGCCAATGGCTCCGAAAACCTGGCCACGATCCAGCAGCTCGATCCTGTCTATGCCGACTTTACCCAGTCTGCGATGGATCTCATCCGCCTGCGCAAGGCGCTGCAGGACGGTGCTTTGGCCGGTGGGGGCAACGAAGCCAAGGTCAATCTGGTGATGGATGACGGCAGTGCCTATCCGCATGCCGGTAAGCTTTTGTTTTCGGAAGCAGCTGTCGATGAGACAACCGGCCAGGTTACGTTGCGTGGTGAATTCCCCAATCCGGACGGCGACCTGCTGCCCGGCATGTATGTGCGCGTAATCATCCAGCAGGGCGTCGAGAAGGATGCCATCGCTGTGCCAACTCAGGCCGTGCAGCGCGATACATCGGGCAATGCACAGGTCTATGTCGTCAAGGATGACAAGACGGCCGAACTGCGCACCGTCTCTGCCGGCCATGTTCTGGGTGATCAATGGATCATCCGCAATGGCTTGAAGGCCGGCGAGAAGGTGATCGTCGAAGGCTTCCAGAAGGTTCGCCCTGGCGCGCCCGTCGAGCCGGCGGACTGGAAGGTCGCTGATGCCCAGCCTGCCGGTGCAAAGCCAGCGGACGCGAAACCCGCTGCTGAGCAGGCCGGCACGGACGGTGCTGCTGCCAAGCCGGCGGAAGAGGCAAAGCCTGCCGAACAGGCGAAGTGAGGATCTGATCGATGCCTAGTTTCTTTATCGACCGGCCGATCTTTGCGTGGGTCGTCGCGCTTTTCATCATGATCTCCGGTATCATCGCGCTGCCGCTGCTGCCGATTTCGCAGTATCCGAACGTCGCACCACCGCAGATTTCCATCAACACCAGCTATCCCGGCGCATCGTCGGAAGAGACCTACCAGAGTGTGACGCGGCTCATCGAAAATGAGCTGAACGGCATCGAGGGAATGCAGTATTTCTCGTCGACGTCCAGCGCTGCAGGCAGCGTGTCGATCAACGTGACCTTTGCTCCGGGCACTGATTCCGGTGACGCCTCGATCGACGTGCAGAACCGTGTTCGCCGCGTCGAGGCGCGTTTGCCCGATGCCGTGCGTCAGCAGGGCATCGAGGTTGAGGAAGCCGGTTCCGGCTTCCTGATGATCCTCGCACTCACATCCACCGACGGTTCCATGGATGCGGTTTCGCTCGGCGACTATCTCAGCCGCAACGTGCTCAACGAAATCCAGCGCGTCGAAGGCGTCGGCCGTGCGCAGATGTTTGCCACCGAGCGCGCCATGCGTATCTGGCTCGATCCGGACAAGATGCGTGGCCTCAATCTGACGGCCAGCGACATCAACGCCGCAATCACCGCACAGAACGCCCAGGTCGCGTCTGGCAGCATCGGCGCCCAGCCGAACCCGATCACACAGCAGATCAGCGCGCCTGTTCTGATCAAGGGCCAGCTCACCTCGGCTGAAGAGTTTGGGGCGATCATCCTGCGTGCCAATCTCAACGGTGCCACGGTTCGTCTGCGCGATGTTGCCCGCATCGAGATCGGCGGTCAGGACTATAGCTTCTCCACCCGCCTGAACGGCAAGCCGTCCGCGGCTATCGGCGTGCAGTTGACCCCAACCGGCAACGCGCTGGCCACGTCCACGGCCATCAAGGCGCGTATGGACGAACTGGCAACGTTTTTCCCGGCGGGCGTCGAATACTCCGTCCCCTACGACACGTCGCCCTTCGTCGCGATCTCGATCGAAAAGGTTCTGCACACGCTGCTTGAAGCGGTGGCCCTGGTGTTCCTCGTGATGTTCCTGTTCCTGCAGAACATCCGCTACACCATCATTCCGACACTCGTCGTTCCCGTAGCATTGCTCGGCACGTGTGCCGCCATGCTCGCCATGGGCTTCTCGATCAACGTTCTGACGATGTTCGGCATGGTGCTTGCCATCGGCATTCTCGTCGACGATGCGATCATCGTCGTCGAAAACGTCGAACGCATCATGTCCGAAGAAGGGCTGACACCGAAGGAAGCAACACGCAAGGCGATGAAGCAGATCACCGGTGCCGTCATCGGCATCACGCTGGTTCTGTCGGCCGTGTTCATTCCGATGGCCTTCTTCCCCGGCGCCGTTGGCGTCATCTACCAGCAGTTCTCGCTGACCATGGTGGTTTCCATCCTGTTCTCGGCTCTGCTCGCCTTGACGCTGACGCCAGCATTGTGCGCCAGCTTCCTCAAGCAGGTTCCGAAGGGCCATCATCACGCCAAGCGCGGTTTCTTCGGGCTGTTCAACCGCGGCTTCGACAAGGCGTCGCATGGCTATAGCGGCTGGGTCGCCGGCATGGTCACGCGCACATGGCGCTTCATGCTGATCTATGTCGTGCTGCTCGGCGGTTTGGCGTATCTGTTCATGCAGCTGCCGTCGTCGTTCCTTCCGGATGAAGACCAGGGCTTCGTCATCGTCTCGATGCAGCTGCCGTCGGAAGCAACCGGAAACCGCACGACCGAGGTTATCGAGCAGACGGAAGCCATCTTCAGCCAGGAACCGGCTGTCGAACGGATCATCGCCATCAGCGGCTTCTCGTTCTCCGGTACCGGTCAGAATGCCGGCCTCGCCTTCGTGACGCTGAAGGACTGGTCGGAGCGTGGACCCAACGATGTTGCCTCGGTCATCGCCGGCCGGGCATCGGGCGCCATGTCCCAGATCAAGGATGCGATCAGCTTTGCGCTCTCGCCGCCGCCGATCCAGGGTCTCGGCACCTCCAATGGCTTCGAGTTCCGCCTGCAGGATCGTGGTGGTCAAGGGGCCGCGGCACTCGCCGCAGCGCGTGACCAGCTTCTCGGCCTTGCCGCGCAAAGCCCGGTCATCTCTGGTGTTCGCGTCGATGGCCTGCCGGATGCGGCACAGGTCAATCTGTTGATCGACCGTGAAAAGGCCAACACGTTCGGTGTGACCTTTGCGGAGATCAACTCGACGATCTCGACCAATCTCGGTTCGTCCTATGTCAACGACTTCCCGAATGCGGGACGTCTGCAGCGTGTGACGGTGCAGGCTGACGAGAACCGGCGCATGCAGACGGCCGACCTTCTGAAGCTCAACGTGCGTAACAGCAATGACGGCATGGTGCCTCTGTCTGCTTTCGCCAGCATCGAGTGGACGAGCGGCCCGACACAGACCGTCGGCTATAACGGCTACCCGTCAGTGCCGATCAGCGGCCAGGCCAATGCAGGCTATTCCTCCGGTGAAGCGATCGCCGAAATGGAACGTCTGTTCAGTCAGCTTCCTCCCGGCTTCGGCTATGAGTGGACGGGGCAGTCGCGGGAAGAAATCGCCTCGGGCACTCAGGCACCGCTTCTGGTGGCGCTGTCCTGCCTCTTGATCTTCCTGTGCCTTGCAGCGCTCTATGAAAGCTGGAGCATCCCCGTTGCGGTGATGATGGTGGTGCCGCTTGGCGTCATCGGTGCGGTTTTGGCCGTGATCCTGCGGGACATGCCGAACGACGTTTACTTCAAGGTCGGCCTGATCGCGATCATCGGACTATCGGCGAAGAACGCGATCCTGATCATCGAGTTCGCCAAGGAGCAGATGGAGGCCGGAAAACCGTTGCTGGATGCCACCATCGAGGCGGCGCACCTGCGCTTCCGTCCGATCCTGATGACCTCGCTGGCCTTTACCCTCGGTGTTCTGCCGCTGGCGATTGCCACCGGCGCAAGCTCCGGCAGCCAGCGCGCCATCGGTACCGGCGTCATGGGGGGCATGATCTCGGCGACGGTGTTGGCGATCTTCTTCGTGCCGGTCTTCTTCGTGTTCATCATGAAGCTGTTCCGCAGAACGACGTTGAAGCCGATCGGTGCGGATGCGGAAACGGCCTCTACACCGGCAGAATAATGGAGACGGCCCGCCGGAAGGCGGGCCTTTTCCGGTTGAGGAGGCGTCATGCGTAGAACAAAAGCCGAGGCGGAAGAGACCCGCAACAGCATTCTGAATGCTGCGGAACGGGTTTTCTTCGAGAAAGGCGTTTCCACTGCATCACTCGATGATGTCGCCAAGGCGGCCGGCGTAACGCGCGGCGCCATCTATTGGCATTTTTCCAACAAGACCGATCTGTTTCTCGAGCTCTACAATACCGTAAACTTGCCGCTGGAAGACATGATCGCCCGCAATGTCGTGCAGCCGGGTGCTGATGTGCTGTGCTATATCGAGAAGTCAGCCGGAGACTGGCTCGACCAACTGGCCGGCGACGAACATCGCCAGCGCATCTTCACCATTCTTCTGCGCTGCCCTTACGGCGAGGATCTGCTGCCGGTTCTGGAAAAGCAGCAAGAGGTCGATGACCGGCACACCGTAATGCTCGATAGCGCTTTTGATACGGCCCGGAGCGAGGGCTTTCTCAATGGAAACTGGACGCCTCAGTCTGCCACCAAAGCGCTGCGCTGGATGATGGAAGGCCTTTGCAGCGAGTGGTTGCTGTTTGGCCGCCGCTTTGATCTGGCGTCGGAAGGCAAGGACGGGCTGAAACGTCTGTTCGACAGCTTTCGCCAGACACCAGCAACTGCGGAAGCGCTGGCCGCTTCCTGATCTATCCTGTTTCGCAGCCGGTTTGCAGGCGGCGTCAGGCTGATGTCGATTTGAACTTGCTCATCAGATAAGGCCCCGACAGAACCGGTGCATGTTTTGCTGTCTCGCCCTCGTTCAGGCAGGCGTCCAGCACGGCAATCTCAGCGTCCCAGTTGGGCTGATGGAAAAAGGCGAGCGATTGCCGCCGCGCCATGCCGCCATCCTCCGGTGATGGATTGACGACGCGGTGCAGCGTCGAAACCCAGCGGTCATTGGTCCAGCGCGCCATCAGGTCGCCGATATTGATGACGAAGGCACCGGGAACCGGCGGTACAGGCTTCCACTGGCCGTCCGGCGTCATCAGTTCCAGTCCCTTCGATCCCGCCTGCGGAAGGAGGATCGTCAGGCTGCCATAATCCGTATGCGCACCGGCGCGCAGCTGGCCGGGTTTCGGCGGCACGTGTTGCTCCGGATAATTCAGCGCGCGCAAAGCACTGATCGGCGTATCGATGAAACGCTCGAAGTAGTTTTCTGGCAGATCAAGCGCTACGGCAAAGAGGCGCATGACACGGGCGGCCAGGTCCTCGAGCGAGGCATAATAGGCTTTCCAGGCTTCGACGAAGCCATCAGGCTTTTCCGGCCAGATCGTCGCCGCATAACAAAAGGCCAGCGCTTCCGGATCGGTCATGGATACCGGCTGTGTCAAAGGTCCGCCGTTGAAGCTTTCCTTCAGGTCCGGCGGGCTGTCGATGTCGCGGGATTTTGCCAAAGCCTCCAGCTCGGGGCCGAGATAGCCATAGGGATAGCCCTTGTAAGGCGCCCGGGCATTTTGCTTTTCTTCCGGCGGCAGGTCGAAAAAGGCGTGCGCCTTGCCCCAGACGGCATCGATGATGGCCTGCGGTACACCATGATTGCGGATCGCCAGAAATCCGGTCGTCCGGCAAATGGCATCGACCTGTTTGCCCAATTCCCGCTTCCTCTCGGCATCCGCTTTTTCAAAGGCACCGAGATCGAAGACGGGAAATTGTGACAGGGGCATATCAACGACTCCAATGCGTTATGAGGATATAGACCCCATCATGCAGGTGGAGCGCCGCGATGCAAGCCGCGGCTTCCCAACATTTAGTGCGCTTCATCCCAATTATGCGCAGCCCGCGCATCGACCTTGAGCGGCACCTTCATGTCGAGCGCCGGCATTGCCGCATTCTCCATGACCGAGACGATCAGCGGGATCGAACGTTCGACATCGGCATCTTCGACCTCGAAGATCAATTCGTCATGCACCTGCAGAAGCATGCGCGCGCGGGCCGAAAGTCCTGCCTGTTCGAGTGCAGGCTCCATCTTCACCATCGCGCGACGGATGATGTCGGCGGCCGAGCCCTGGATTGGCGCATTGATCGCGGCGCGTTCGTTGAAGGCGCGGTGCGAGGGGTTGGACGAACGAATGTCCGGATAGTGCGCCCGGCGGCCGAAGATGGTTTCGACATAACCATTTTCCCGCGCAAACGCCTTGGTGCTTTCCATATAGTCGCGGATACCGGGGAAGCGTTCGAAGTACTTCTTGATGTAGTCGCCCGCTTCCGAGCGCTCGATCGACAGCTGGTTGGCAAGGCCGAAGGCGGAGATGCCATAGATGATGCCGAAATTGATTGCCTTGGCACGGCGGCGGATTTCGCTCGGCATGCCTTCGACCGGCACGCCAAACATTTCCGAGGCCGTCATCGCGTGGATATCGATACCATCGGAAAAGGCCTGTTTCAGCTGTGGAATCTCGGCGACATGGGCAAGAACGCGCAGTTCGATCTGGCTATAGTCAGCCGAAACCAGCTTGTGGCCCGGCGTCGAGATAAAGGCCGTGCGAATCTTGCGGCCTTCGGCGGTGCGCACCGGAATGTTCTGCAGGTTCGGGTCGGAGGACGAAAGGCGACCTGTGGTCGTTGCGGCCAGCGCATAGGACGTGTGGACGCGCTTCGTCTCCGGATGCACGAAACCAGGAAGTGCGTCGGTGTACGTGGATTTCAGCTTGGTCAGCTGCCGCCAGTCGACAATCTTGCGCGGGAGCTCATGGCCGTCGGCGGCGAGGTCTTCAAGCACCGAGGCCGAGGTCGACCATTGCCCAGTCTTGGTCTTGGCGCCGCCCGGCAGGCCAAGCCGGCCAAACAGGATATCGCCAAGCTGTTTGGGCGAGCCGATATTGAAGCTTTCGCCGACAAGCCCGTAGATTTCGTGTTCGAGGCCAGCCGCACCCTGTGCCAATTCACCCGACAGCCGCGACAGGATCTGCCGGTCGATGGTGATGCCGCGCTCTTCCATGCGAGCCAGCACCGGCACCAGCGGTCGCTCCAGACGCTCATAGACCGTGTTGAGGTTCTTGGCGGCCAGACGGGGCTTCAGCACCTGCCAGAGCCTGAGTGTGACATCGGCATCTTCGGCCGCATAGGCGGTTGCCTTGTCGATATCGACATAATCGAAGCTGACGGAGGATTTGCCTGTGCCGGCAACATCCTTGTAGGGAATAGGTTGATGGCCGAGCCATTTTTCCGACAGTGAATCCATGCCGTGCGTACCGGCGCCGGCGTCGACAACGTAGGACATCAGCATCGTATCGTCGAAGCTGACAATGCTGATGCCGTGGCGTTTCATCACCAGATAATCGTATTTGAGGTTCTGCGCGATCTTCAGAACTGATGGGTCCTCCAACAGGTCCTTCAATCGCTCGAGCGCGGCTGCGGCCGGAATCTGGCCCTCTGCGAGCTTCACGCCGTCACTGAAAAGATCGTTGCCGCCGGTCTTGTGGAGGAGCGGCACATAAGCAGCGCGAATATCGGTGCCGGACGGGTCCTTGCTGTTATCGGCAATGGCCAGCGAAAAGCCGACGAGTTCAGCCTGCATCGCGTCGAGCGAGGTGGTTTCCGTGTCGAAGGCAACGAGGCCGGTTTCACGCGCCGCAGCAATCCAGGCATCGAGCGTTGCGATATCGCGGATCGTCACATAGGCGCTGCGGTCGATCTTTGCCGTTGCAAAGAGTTCGGCCCGCCCCTGTGCCAGGTTTTGCGGTGTCGCATCTGCCGGGCCTCCATCGGGAGTAGCGGCCAGAGAGGTTGCCGCTTGCGCTGCGCTTCCAAGGGATGCTGATTTCGCAGAAGAAAGCGCTGATGGGGAGGCCGCTTCGCCCTTGTCGAGATCGGGCCCACGCGCCTGTGCGCCCCATTCGACCGGAACGGACGCTGGCTCGACGGCATCGGCATCCGTCTCGGTCGCAGCGGCGACGCGGCGGGTGAGCGTGGTGAATTCCATCGTCTTCAGGAAGGCAACGAGCTTTGGCCCATCCTGCGCATGCAGCTCGAAATCATCCAGCGGTACGTCGATCGGCGTATCGGTCTTCAGCATGACAAGCTGGCGCGAAAGCTTGGCCAGTTCGGTATTGGCGATGATGTTTTCGCGGCGTTTCTGCTGCTTGATCTCACCGGCGCGGGCAAGCAGCGTGTCGAGATCGCCGAACTCTTCCAGAAGCTGGGCCGCTGTCTTCGGACCGATACCGGGAATGCCGGGCACGTTATCGGTGCTGTCGCCGGTCATCGCCTGCAGGTCGATCATCTTTTCCGGCGGCACGCCCCATTTCTCGATCACTTCCGGGATCGAGATCTGTTTGTCCTTCATGCTGTCGTACATCGACACATTGGCGGTGATGAGCTGCATCAGGTCTTTGTCGGAGGAGATGATCGTCACATCGGCGCCTTCCGCCTCCGCCATCCGCGCATAGGTGGCGATCAGGTCGTCGGCCTCATACCCTTCCTTTTCGATGCAGGGCAGGTTGAAGGCGCGTGTCGCATGGCGGATCAGCCCGAATTGCGGGATCAGGTCTTCCGGCGGTGCGGTGCGGTTTGCCTTGTACTGGTCGTAGAGTTCGTTGCGGAAGGTCTTCGAGGAATAGTCGAAGATAACGGCGAAATGGGTCGGCGTCACACCGACGGACGTGTCGCGCGCGTCGGTCAAAAGCTTCCACAGCATGTTGCAGAAACCAGAGACGGCATTGACCGGCAGGCCATCCGATTTGCGGTTGAGCGGCGGGATGGCGTGGAACGCCCGGAAAATGAACCCGGAGCCGTCGACGAGGAAGAGATGATCACCTTTTTTCATGGCGACAAGGGATAGCGCGGGCCGCGATGGCCGTCCATATCATTCCGGAGCGGCGCGGAATTTTACGCGATTGCCGGGGCACCTTGAAGCGCCTGCCGGCTATCGTCGGGTATTGCAGTTTAAAATGCGCGGCAGGGTTTTACGCCCTGCCGCGCATTTTTCGTTAGGTGCGCTGCGAGTCCAGCTGCTCCTGATTGGTCACGACCTGCTGGGCGCGGGCGTAGCTCTCGATCAGAAGCTGATAGGCCGGGAAGATCTTGGTGTAGATTTCCGCCCAATCCTGCGCATCAGCGCGGTGCCAGGTCTTCTGCAGCTCGGACGCGACCGCAGCCATGTCCATCGGAACGACACCGGCCTGGACGACACGTGCAAGCGTGATTTCCTCGGCCATCTTCGAATAGGTGCCGGAGGCATCGATGACTGCAAAGACCTTGTAGCCGTCATGAACGGCCGCGATCGCCGGGAAGGCCATGCAGACGCTGGTAATGGTGCCTGCGATGATCAGCGTCTTGCGGCCAGTTGCCTTCACCGCCGCGACGAAATCGGCATTGTCCCAGGCGTTGATCTCGCCTTTGCGGGCGATATAGGTGGCGTGCGGGGCGTTTGCATGGATTTCGGGGATCAGCGGACCGTTCGGACCCTGCGGCACGGAGGCGGTGGTGATCACCGGCATTTTGCTCAGCGTGGCCATCTTGGCGAGTGCGGCAGCGTGGTTGCGCAGGACCGGCATCGGCATGTCGCCGATGGTCTGGAAAAGGCCGCTCTGGTGGTCGATCAACAGCATTACTGCGTCGTCGGCATCGATGACTGGTTTCTGGCCGTTGAAGTTTGCGGCGGTATTTTGCGTTGTCATTGAAATGTCCTTTCAGGGATGTGGGGCGGTTTCAGGCCCCATGTTCGGTCGGCTTTTAGGAAAACTGCATGCTGGCGGTTACGCCGGTTTTGATGAGCAGGGTCGTGAAGGCGGGTACGGTGGCCGAGCGTTTCCAATTGCGCTGGGCTTTGCCTTCGCCGCCCGGGGGCAGTTCCCCCAAGGCGGAAAAAGAAACCCTGTCCTGGTTCTGGAGATCGGCGTTAGGCTGCACTGATCGCGCCGAAGCGACCGCTTCGGAAATCGGCCATTGCCTGCCTGATTTCGTCGTTAGTGTTCATGACGAATGGCCCTTGCATCACGACCGGCTCGTCGATCGGCGTGCCGCCCAGGATCAGGACGGATGCATCGCTTGAAGCCTCCAGCGTGATGTCGCCGCCCGATCTGTCGAGGAGCGCGAACTGAGCTTCCCCGGCTGTAGCGCCGTTGATGGCGACCGTGCCCTTCAGGACGACCACTGCGGCAGTATATCCCTCTGGCATGGACACCGAAACGCTTCGACCCTCGTGCAGCCGCACATCCCAGAGATCGATCGGGGTGAAGGTTTGTGCCGGTCCGCGGTGGCCATCATAGGCGCCGGCGATCACCCGGAGAGAGCCGGCGCCGTCAGGCAGTTCCACGGAGGGAATGTCGCGGTCGAGCAGGCTCTGATATCCAGGCGTGGCATTCTTGTCCTTGGCCGGCAGGTTTACCCAGAGCTGAACCATCTCCAATTTCCCGCCCTTACGGGTAAAGGCCTCCGAATGAAACTCTTCGTGCAGGATACCGGCGGCGGCCGTCATCCACTGGACGTCGCCTGGTCCGATGATGCCACCGCTGCCGGTCGAATCCCGGTGTTCGACTTCACCGCGATAGACGATGGTCACGGTCTCAAATCCGCGGTGAGGATGGATACCGACGCCACGCGGCGTGTTCGTCGGCGCGAATTCCGCCGGACCGGCATAATCCAGCAGCAGGAAGGGGCTGACATGGTCGCCGTGCGTGGCATGTGAAAACAGCGAGCGTACCGGAAACCCGTCTCCGACCCAGTGCGGCGTGGGGTTGCTGTAAACTCCGAGAACCTTTCTCATGTGCTTCTCCTTTTCGCTTTGCCATTGAGGCTGTGTGTAAGGAGAAAATACTGCCGTGGCGGTGATAGCAGTAGACTGGCAAATCGGGTTACTCTGTCCTGAAAATAGGACAATCAAAGTCATGCAAGACCTCAATGACCTCCGGTTTTTTGTCGATGTGATCGAGCAGGGCGGCTTTGCTGCAGCCGCTCGAAAGCTCGGCGTGCCAAGATCGAAACTCAGCCGGCGCATAATCCAGTTGGAAGAGCGTCTCGGCGTTCGTCTGATTCAACGTTCCACGCGACAATTTGCGGTGACCGAGATTGGCCGCGAATACTACCGCCATTGTCTCGCCATGACGGTGGAGGCTGACGCGGCGCAAGAGGTTATCGACCGCACGCGCTCGGGGCCTCAGGGTATTGTGCGCATCAGTTGTCCTTCGTCGGTGATCTATTTTCAGCTCGGCGAGATGATTGCCCGTTTTATGGCCAAATATCCCAAAGTGGAAGTCCTGCTGGAAAGCACCAACCGGCGTGTCGACGTTATCCGTGAAGGTTTCGATCTCGCTGTCCGTGTGCGTTTTCCACCGCTGGATGACAGCGATCTGGTGATCCGCAAATTGGCCGACAGCACCCAGCGTCTGGTTGCCAGCCCGGTTCTTTTGCAAGGTTTATCCCGGTCTCCCGTTCCAGCCGATCTTGCCGTGTTGCCGAGCCTCGCCTGGGAACCGGCAAGATCCGAGCACGATTGGTGTCTTGATGGTCCAAACGGTGCCTCAGCCGTCGTTCGGCATAATCCCCGTCTTGTCACGGAGGATATGATGGCCCTGCGTTTTGCGGCGCTTCGCGGCGTTGGCGTCTGTCAGTTCCCGACATTCATGATCAGGGACGACGTGCAGGCCGGAAGGCTGGTGGATATCCTTCCCGATTGGGCTCCAAGGTCGGGCATCATCCACGCCGCCTTTCCATCGAGACGAGGGCTGCTGCCTTCCGTGCGGACGCTTCTGGATTTCCTTGCGGAGGAATATTCCAGTGTTGATCGATCGGAGGGTCCCAACGAACAGCTGCTTTCCGTCGACAATGAATGATGGCGGCTGCCCATCATCGAAAAGTTGGCCTCGGCAACCTGAGGGCGGTTTTTTAAGCAATCGCGTAAAATTCCTCACCACTGTGGAATGAGATATGGACGGCCACCACGGCCCGCGCTATCCCTTGTCTTCATGGAAAAAGGTGGCTCACCTTAACCGGAGGCTTCAGGGTGTAAGCGGCGGGCATCTCTGCGCAAGAGTTGAAACCGTGGCGGCGCCGGTCAATTTTTAATAGCTTGGCTTTTCAACTTCTACTTTTACTGCATGTCCCCCATCCAATCCCGCTCATAGGCACTGGATCTGTTCATGTCGTTCCTCACCGATCCCATCATCGCCCTGTTCCTGTCGCTTGCACTTGGTTTTCTGATTGGCAAACTACGCGTTGGCCCGATCCAGCTTGGTGGGACCTGCGGAACACTGTTTGTCGCCTTGGCAATCGGCCAATTCGGGGTGCGGGTTGATCCTGATCTGAAGAACGCGGCATTCGCCCTTTTCATCTATGCGCTTGGCTTCTCGGCCGGCCCCCAGTTTTTCACCAATATCCGCGGCGGATGGCGCTACGGTATTTTTTCGTTCATCGAGGTTATCTGTGTCCTCGTGCTGCTGGCCATCGCGGTACTTCTCTTCCATTTCGACGTCGGTACCGCATCAGGGCTTTTTGCAGGAGCCGCGACAGAATCCGCTGTTGTTGGCACAGCATCGGAAGCGATTGCCCGTCTTGCGATTTCTACGCCAGAGATCGAACAGCTGCAGGCCAATATCGCAACGGCCTACAGCCTCACCTATCTCTTCGGTCTCATCGCGATCGTGGTTTTCACGACGCAGATTGCCCCGTTGCTGTTGAAGATCGATCTGCGGAAAGAAGCGCAGGAACTCGCGCGCAAACTGGGATCGACCGACGATGATGAGGAGCAGGCAGAAGGCCTCCCGGCCTTTGTTGGCCGCGCCTATCGCGTTGGCGGTGCGGCCGGTCAGACAGTCGGAAATTTTGAAAAAAGCCGGGGATGGGCAATTGCCATCGAGCGTCTGCAGCGCGGCAGCGATATTCTTGAAACCACCCCGGACTTTCTGCTGGAGCCTGACGATATCGTGTTCGTCCGGGGGCGCCGCAACGCGGTAATTGCCGTGCGGGACAGGCTCGGTGACGAAGTACCCGTTCCGCAAGGCACAAACTTTACGCTTGCAACCCGCGATGTGGTTTTGGTGCGAAAGGAAGTTTTCGGCCGTCAGATTCGGCAATTGAGGCAAATGGCCTCGGCTGAATTGGAGCGCGGCATCTTCATATCCCATGTTCGGCGCATGGGGCAAAACATCCCGGCACTTTCCGGCACAATTTTGCAACACGGGGATATCGTCACTCTTTACGGCCCGGAACTTGCCATCGAACGCGCTGCGCACGAACTCGGAAAACCCGTGCCTCCGGGCGAGCGTACCGATTTCATATTTCTCGGCCTTGGGCTCGCAATCGGGCTCGTTATCGGGCATTTCCATTTTAAGATTGGCGCCCTTGAACTGGGGCTCGGTGCGGGCGGCGGCGCCTTGATTTCCGGGCTTGTCTTCGGTTGGCTGAATATGCGCAACCCGATGCGGGGTGGTCTGCCACCGGCCGCGGCCGAGTTCGCCAAGGAGTTTGGCCTCGCCACATTCATAGCAGCGATAGGCCTCAGTGCCGGCCCTGATGCCATCGATCTGATTATGGAATACGGCCTGATCCTGCCGGTGCTCGGAGTCCTTGTTTCGTTCCTGCCGGCCCTCGTTTCGCTGTTTGTTGGAACCAAGCTGATGAAGATCGAAGCACCGATTCTTCTCGGCATAATCGCCGGGCAGCATTGCAGCACCCCAACCATCAGCGCCCTCGTTTCGCAGGCCGGAAACTCTACGCCCGTGATCGGCTATACGGTCACATATGCGATCTCCAACGTTCTGCTGCCGCTGATGGGGCCGGTCGTGGTTGGGTTGGTCATGGCGCTGACAGGTTAGTTGGCGTCTGACGGATTATCTGTCGCGGTTGGCTGCGATACAAGGTCCCAGGGCGGGAGAACGGGCCGCGCGGCAAGGTGGCTTTCTCTCCCGGAACGACCCGCTTTTTCGGGCATGAATATCGCTATTCTCGATACTGAGGCCCCTCACGACAATGTTACGAATTTGTAATGCAGCGGCCGGTGCTTGCTCCCTTGAAAAGCCACATTTGGAACCACAAATGATAACCAACGGCACCTGAACGCGCCGTCATCTGGTTAAAGGCCTGTCCCCCGCCGAAGCCAGATGTAAGGACAAAGGCCTATCCCCCCTCTCCGGGCCTTTGTCCAATTTATAACAAAAACCGCCGTGGCCCCGCCTCCGCCATGGCGGTTTTTGTTTGCGCTCCCGGCAAGCATCACATCCGTGTGAAATCCTATTGTCTGCCGGTCCATCGCCCGCAATGTAACTTGTGTTCCAGCTTGGGGAGAGGTACCCATAGACATGGCCTTCGACCGTATGGATTCAGCAACATACCTGTCCAGCCTTCTGGCGAAAAGTTTCTCCCGCGCCCTGCAGGAGAGAGGCCAGAAACTCGGCTTTGCCCCCGGCCAGTTTCCGGTTCTTCTGGAGCTGTGGAGCGAGGAGGGGCTGACCCAGAAGCAATTGCTCGACCGCCTCGACATCGAGCAGGCAACGATGGCCAACACTCTGGCCCGGATGGAGCGGGACGGTTTGGTGTTGCGGAAAAAGCACCCGACCGACAAGCGCGCGCAGCAGATTTTCCTGACAGCCAAGGCAAGGGAGATGGAGCGGGAGGCGAAAGAGGCAGCACTCGCCGCCGATCAATCGTTGTTGTCCGGTTTTCGCCATTTCGAACGGGAACTCATGCTCGAATACATGCGCATGGCGATCGCCAATGGCGCCCAGAGCTGATGCTGTTTGCTGTTCCAGTACGGCTATGATCCATCGATCAAAATATTTTGCTTAAATCCGTCGCCAACTTTGTCTAGGTTCCGCCGCGATAACAAGGATTCGATCATGACAGCCACGGCCAGCATTCTCACCCGCGCGGACGATAATCTCCCCAAGAGCCTTGAACGGCTTTTCGATCTGGTTCGTATCCAGTCGATCTCGACCGATCCGGCTTACAAGGCGGAGTGCCGCAAGGCGGCGGAGTGGCTGGTCGCCGAGTTGACGTCCCTGGGTTTCGACGCTTCGGTGCGCGACACGCCCGGTCATCCGATGGTGGTTGCCCATCACGCGGCCGGCAAGGCCGGTGCGCCGCACGTGCTGTTCTATGGCCACTACGATGTCCAGCCGGTCGACCCGCTCAATCTGTGGGACACGGCTCCGTTCGAACCGTCGATCAAGGAATTGGACGGTGGCCGCAAGGTCATTACGGGCCGTGGAACGGCTGACGACAAGGGCCAGCTCCTCACCTTCGTCGAGGCCTGCCGCGCCTTCAAGGAGGTCAACGGCTCTCTCCCTTGCGAAGTCACGATCCTGTTCGAGGGCGAGGAAGAATCCGGTTCGCCGTCGCTGAAGCCATTCCTGGAAGCCAACGCCGCCGAGCTGAAGGCAGATTACGCGCTGGTCTGCGATACCAATATGTGGGATCGGGACACTCCGGCCATTTCGGCTGGTCTGCGCGGCCTCGTCGGCGAGGAAATCGTGATCACCGCCGCTGACCGCGATCTGCATTCCGGCTATTTCGGTGGTGCCGCTGCCAACCCCATCCATATCCTGTCGCAGATCCTCGCCGGTCTGCACGACGAGACTGGCCGCGTCACGCTGGACGGTTTCTACGAAGGTGTCGAGGAAACCCCGACACAGATCAAGGCCGCCTGGGACACGTTGGGCATGACGACGGAAAAATTCCTCGGCGAGATCGGCCTGTCGATTCCATCCGGCGAAAAGGGCCGTTCGGTCATGGAGCTGACCTGGGCAAGGCCGACGGCAGAAGTCAACGGCATCTGGGGCGGCTATACCGGCGAAGGCTTCAAGACCGTGATTGCGGCGCAGGCGTCCGCCAAAGTCTCCTTCCGCCTTGTCGGCGCCCAGAACCCCGACAAGATCCGTGCGGCGTTTCGCGCTTATGTCACGTCGAAAATTCCAGCCGATTGCTCGGTCGAATTTCACAAGCATGGCGGCTCGCCGGCAATCCAGCTGCCTTATGATTCCGCCCTGCTGAACACCGCAAAAACGGCGCTTTCCGACGAATGGCCGAAGCCGGCTGTTCTGATCGGCATGGGTGGATCGATCCCGATTGTCGGCGATTTCCAGAAGATGCTCGGCATGGAATCGCTTCTGGTGGGCTTTGGCCTGTCGGATGACCGGATTCATTCGCCAAACGAGAAGTATGAGCTGCAGTCCTTCCACAAGGGCATCCGCTCCTGGATCCGGATTCTCGACGCGCTTGCCGCTTGAGCATGACGTCTGTTAACGGTTAGCACCCTTGACCGGGCCGGTCGGGGGTGGTCTTTTCGTCCAGATGACATTTTGCCAGCTACAGATTTCAAGAATACTTGCCTCATGAAAACGGTACGCAAACTTGCCTGGCCGGTAATTGGGCTCGCCGCGATCGTGTTTTCGCTTTATGGCCTCTATCACGAGCTCCATGGCCTTTCGGCCGCCGATTTCATGGATAGCCTGAAGGCCGTATCGCTGAAGAGCTGGCTATTGGCCGCCGCCGCAACGCTTGCCGCCTATGCGGCGCTGGCAGCCTACGATCATCTGGCGCTTGAGCATCTCGGCCACAGGATTTCGCTCTGGTTCATCACCATCTGCTCTTTCACCGCCTATGCGCTGTCGCATACGGTGGGGGCGTCGGTCTTTTCCGGCGCCGTCGTGCGGTATCGCGCCTATGGATCGAAGGGGCTCACCGCCGGGGAGACCGGCATTCTCGTCGCGTTCTGCTCTTTCACATTCGCGCTCGGCACGCTGATGTTGGCCGCCATCGTGCTTTTGGTCGAGCCCGAAATCACCACCCGTTTCGCCGCGTTCCTGCCGATCGGCGCATCCATTTCAACTGGATTGATCATTCTTGCACTGATCGCGCTTTATGTCGTCGGTAGTCTTGTCGGGTTCCGGCCGCTGCATACCCGCTGGTTCCGGCTGGAATATCCGAAACCATCATTGGCGCTGCGTCAGCTGGTAATCGCCCCCGTCGAATTGATCGCCGCTGCCGCGATCATCTATTTCGCCCTGCCGGAGGCCGGAAATCCCGGCTACATGGTGATCCTCGGGGTGTTTCTCGCCTCGTTCTCGGCAGCGCTTCTGTCGCATGCGCCGGGTGGCCTTGGCGTTCTGGAGCTGGTGTTTATCGCAGCCCTGCCTGAAATGGATCCGGCTGGTGTGCTTGCCGGGCTTGCCATCTTCCGCCTGTTCTATCTGATCGTACCGTTCCTGATCGCACTCGCCGTCGTGGTCATTTTCGAGCGGGGCCAGTTCCTCGCGGGGCGCAAGGCCGAGGTGAGTGAAAAGAACGGCGGCTGAGCCGGCCCTTGTCCTATGACGGCGGGTGGCAGATTTTCGGCAGCGCGTTTTCCAAGGGGCCAGCGACTTTTTCAAGCTCGGCGCTTTCGATAAGCAGCGGCGAGAATGGCGGTTCCTGAATGGCGGCATTTGCGATGCGGGTAATGTAGCAGCCGGCGAAGATCTTTTCCTTGCCGCCTTTCTCCGTCGATTTGATCGCAACCGGCACTGGCGCATAGATGCTGCCGGCAGCCCCTTCCTGCGTCACGGAACCGGTCAGCACTTGAACGTCCACAGTCTTGGCATAGCCTTGTACGAACGACTCGTAGCTATCGGCTGGTTCGCTGAAATAGCTGTAGGCGCGGGCATATTCGTGGCGGTTGATGGCATTGTAGAGCGAGCGCACGAGAGCAGGGCCATCCGAGCGATCATCGACATAAGCTACCTGATCCTGAGCGCTGGCATACACGGCGGAGCTCGCCAGAACCGCTACCGTCGAAAGAGAAATGAGAATGGCTTTCATGCACACGCCTCCTGTTGTTCACAGTGAGTTTCAACGGGGATAAGGCGATTTGAAGGTGCAGGACGGTTTCAGCCAAACAAAACCGCGGAGCCTGAAAGCGGGCGCTGGAAAAGCACGGCCCAGAAAAACAAAAAGGCCGGGAAAACCCGACCTTTCACAACGCGCTTCGACACTCTGCCAGTACATCCGTGGTCAACCGCGGAAGCGCATTTCTCCGGCGCGGATTATCGCGCCAGATTTGGTATTAAGCAGCCTGCAGGTTGTCTGCAGACATCTTGCCGGACTTGCGGTCCTTGACGAGCTCGAAGCTGATCTTCTGGCCGTCATTGAGGCCACGCATGCCAGCGCGCTCGACAGCAGAGATGTGGACGAAAACGTCCTGGCTGCCGTCGTCCGGCTGAATGAAGCCGAAGCCCTTTGTGGAGTTAAACCATTTTACTGTGCCAGTGGCCATAACGATCCCTTTCTCTAGCAAATTATGTTGAACCATCCCGTAAACGTTACGGAAAAGCTTTTGTTCGAATCTGAAGGAAAGTTCGTCCGATTGCGCGCAAAGTCGCAAAAACCAAAGTCATCTAACAAATATCGACCAAAGCTCAGATAGGTTGCCGGGGTCAGATAGTCAAGTTTTATTATTCCTGTTTTGCATCGGCCATTGATTTCATTCAGTTTTATACGGCGCAGAGTCGAGATTTCATTGGGTTTATTTTTACATGAAGACACCGGTTGAGGTTGCATTTGTCCGGATGCGAAAAGGGTGACGATGTTTTTGCAGGTCTGGAGAATTGATTTTTCCTTGTCCCGCATCATGTTCATCGGAGGAGCTCATCCCATCGCTCCTTGATGGAGGACTGACGATGCCGAAATTGGTGATTGCCGCAGTGTGCGCGTCCCTGCTTGCCCTGTCCGGATGCGGCAATACAGTGCGGGGCATGAAGCAGGATGGTGTACAGACAAGCAATGCCTTGGATGACGCAACACACCGGATCGCGCGCGCCAACACCAACTGATGTTTCGCACGCGCTCTCTTCTGCTATTCAACCCCGGAAAAGCTCGTTCTGTCCGGCTATGGCTGTTCGCGCGTACCCGGCGTACTTTCGCGTTGATCCGCATCCTCAAGATCGGATTTCACGATAAATGTGTCGGCGTGTTCACGGGCTGCTTCGCGCATGACGCCGGGGCTTGCAGGATCACCAGTTCTGTTGCTGGTATCGAGGTCATCGATTTCGCGCTCGGCCTGCGCCCAGTGATCGTCCTGTTTTCCTTCCGGAGAACCTTCATCGAGCCATAGTTGATAGGCTCGCTGCCGGATTCTGCTTTCTCTGTCGATGTCCATGACTGCCTCCGGTGCGTTGCAAAAGGGGTTCAGCTCGGTTGATGGCGGAACGTGGGAACAAAAAGACCGGCAAGCCTCTTCAACGCCTGCGGCCGTCGCGGCGTTTCCGGCAATTCCCGTATATTTTTCAACATAGATCGCCGGCGCGCAGACAGATCAAACGCTTTTTCGGCTTCCGACAGAAGTTCGTCATTTTCTGAACTGAGATGATAGATTTGACCCACGGAACTCCCCTTGTCGTTTGACGCAAAACAGCTTTCGGACAGGAAAGTTCCATGACGCCATATGAAAAAGGCCTCAATGAAGAGGCCTTTCAGTCAGGTCGGCGCATTCGCCGGTTCGATCATTACCAATATCGGCGACGCACCGGCTCGGGCTCTTGCCGCGAGGCGGCACCCAGCAGAAAGCCAATCGCTCCGCCAACCAGCAACGCGACAGTCAGCGCGCTACCCGCGGCGGCCGGATGTTCACGTGCTGTCTGCGCAATGGCGCTGCCTTCCGCGCGCGCCACGTGTGCCGCCTTTTTCGCGATAGGTGTTGCGGCCTCCACGACGCCGGACGCACGTTCGCGAACGTCACTATAGGCCTGCGCGCTCTGAGCGCTGACGATTTTGGAAAGGCGGGCCACTTCGGCGCGCAATGATTCAAGGTCACTATTGGTTGGTTCGGCCATCATCGGTTCTCCTGTTGCCACCTGCCAAACGAATTGGCAGACGGAATGGTTCCCAAGAACGGAAAGCCTCTTGGGCGGCGCATCAATTCCGGCGCGCCGCCCACAGGGTGTCGCGGTTAAAGGCTCACGCGCCTTGCATGTTTGTCGGCGGTCTTTTTGTCGCCAGCTGCCTGGTCAAGGATATCTCGGGCATCCTCCACCGATATCCGGTGCTTCTTTGCGAAAGAGATCGGTTCGTATGGCTTGTCTGATGAAGTCGACATTGATGGTCTCCTTGGATCGTTGTTTTAGGCCCGCTTCACGTCACAAACGCGACCTTTCCGTCGGGAGACGGTTTAACTGCAGGGCAATAGGCTGGGTCGGGGAATTGAGGACACGCTTACCGCATGTCCCAAATCCGGTGCGCGGTTTTGAGTTGGCCGCGCTGAAGCGATGGAATTGCTTCAGGCACCGCAGTCGGTGCTGGATCATTACATGGCGATTGCTGCCGCATTCCGCAAGTGCACCTGCGCTTCCAGGATGTGGCGGTGCGTGATAGCGTGCAGTTAACGCCCCCTTAAATCGCCGCATTTACACTTCATCGCAGGGGGCGAAATCGTGCGTTGCGGCTTGTATGCTGTCTGCGCTCCCCAAGACAAGCTGGAGCAGACCCACCCCGACATGGCAGGAAACCGGACTTCAGAGCAGAGGATAGAACCTTCCTTCGAGGGTGGACGCGGTCGTGATGACGGCGAACTGCGCATGACTGCTGGTGAGCGTGTCAGTGGCGGCGGCAAAAAATCCACTGGGTCAAAGCCTGCGGCCAGGAAGGCCAAGGCACGGAAGGATCGCGGGCGTGGCGGGTCGCGTGGCGGCGGCGGTTTGACGGGCCTGATCCGGTCGCTGGTTTACTGGTGTGTCGTTATCGGTATCTGGGGCGCCATCGGCGTCGGCGGGCTGGTGCTCTATTACGGATCGCGCATGCCGAGCGCCACCACCTGGGCCATTCCGGACCGGCCGCCGAACGTCAAGATCCTCGCCGTCAACGGCGATATCATTGCCAATCGCGGTGCTACCGGTGGCGAGGCGCTGTCGCTCGAAAACATGTCGCCGTATATTCCGCAGGCGGTCATTGCCATCGAGGACCGGCGTTTCTACTCGCATTTCGGTGTCGATCCGCTCGGTCTGGCGCGCGCAATGCTGACCAATGTCACCACCGGACGCATGGTGCAGGGCGGCTCGACAATCACTCAGCAGCTGGCCAAGAACCTGTTCCTGTCGCCGGAGCGCACGCTGGAGCGCAAGGTACAGGAAGTGCTGCTCTCGGTCTGGCTGGAACAGAAATACACCAAGGACCAGATCCTTGCGATGTATCTCAACCGTGTGTTCTTCGGGTCGAACGCCTATGGCGTCGAAGCAGCCTCGCGGCGTTATTTCAACAAGTCCGCACGTGATGTGAACCTGGGCGAGGCCGCACTGCTTGCCGGGTTGCTGAAAGCGCCTTCGCGCCTGTCGCCGGCGCGTGATCCAAAAGCTGCGGAAGAGCGGGCTCAGGTCGTCCTCGGCGCCATGCGCGAGGAAGGCTTCATTACCGATAGCGAGATCAAGACTGCGATGTCGCAGACGCCGACCAAGGCGAAGAGCTTCTGGTCCGGTGCGCAATATTATGTTGCCGACATGGTCATGGACCAGCTGCCGGGCATGGTCGGCGAAATCAGCCAGGATCTGATCGTCGATACCACGCTCGATCTCAATCTGGAAAAGAAGGCCGAGGAAACGCTGGCTGAAAGCCTCGATGCATCGGGGCAGAAGCTGGATGTCTCGCAGGCAGCGCTGGTCTCGATCGATGGCACCGGTGCCATCCGCGCCCTCGTTGGTGGCCGTGATTATGCCGAAAGCCAGTTTGACCGCGCGGTCAAGGCGAGGCGCCAGCCGGGTTCGGCCTTCAAGCCCTTCGTCTATGCTGCCGCGATGGAAATCGGCCGCACGCCGATGTCGATCCGCAACGATGCGCCGGTCCGGATAGGCAACTGGACGCCGGAGAATTACGATCAGAAATATCGCGGCGAGGTTTCGCTCGCCAATGCTCTAGCCAATTCGCTCAACACCATCGCTGCCCAGCTGGTGATGGAAGTGGGGCCGCAGAATGTCATCAAGCTGGCGCGCCGGCTCGGCATCGAATCCGAAATGCAGTCCAATGCGTCGATCGCGCTCGGAACGTCGGAGGTCAGCCTTGTCGAATTGACGTCGGCTTATGCCCCGTTCATGAATGGCGGTTTCAAAGCGACGCCGCATGTGATCCGTCGGATTTCGACCGCCGACGGCACCGTGCTCTATGAAAATACCTATGACAATCCGCCAAGGGTCCTGGATCCGGCCGTTGTCAGCGAAATGAACCAGATGATGGTCGGCGTGATCGACCATGGCACCGGCAAGGCCGCCCGGCTGAAGGGCTGGCAGGCAGCCGGCAAATCAGGCACCACCCAGTCTTTCCGCGACGCTCTGTTCGTCGGCTTCACCAGCAACCTGACCACCGGCGTCTGGTTCGGCAATGATGACGGCAAGTCGATGAAGAAGGTCACTGGCGGCGGCCTTCCGGCCAAGGCCTGGCATGATTTCATGACGGCGGCCCACGAGGGCCTGTCGCCTTCACCGGTCTTTGGTACGACCGGGATCCAGCCGACATTCGACGACAATCAGGCCGCGCCCGAAAGCGTTGGCGATGTTATCTCCGGAACGTTCGGCAATGGAGCGGCGGATGAATTTCCGCAGGCACCCGTTGCCAACGGACAGACGGCTGGCACGCAGGATTTCGATCAGCCGGCGCAGGCGGCAAATTCCGGGCTTACGCCACCGGCCGATGTCGGCGAGACCACTGGTGCGACCCGACGCACGACGCTGTTCGACATCCTGACCGGCGGTTGAGCCGCAACCGCCGTTTGGTGCTCATGACGATGGGGACTATGTATGACCGAGGCAATTTGAACAGTCGCTATCCCCAGGCGATGATAACGTTTTCCGGCTCGCTGGGGTGATCGATCCAGACACGAATCCGAGTTTTCGCGGACGGTACGCGTGAAGCAGCGAATTGAGGGTTATTTGCATCAAATAAAATGATCTCGTTGTTGGGGGTGTTCAGAATGCCGTCGAAATCCGGATTTCTTGCCTCCGTGATCTCGGAGATTGGTCCGAACGTAACGTCCGTGTCCCCGTCGTTCCAATAGAGCGCGGGAATGAGAATGCAGTCTTTTGACGAAAGGACACCTCGCCTATCCATGTGCGTCGGAATATCGACATTTCGACGGCCTGCAACGTAAAAGCTCACATATTCCGGAGCGATCGACAGGTGTTGCACGGTCATGGTGTCAAAATCTCCTTTTCGATAAAAGTCCACCTTGTGATTGACTGCACGACCAGTAATGTGGGTAAATTCGACTCGGTCTGCCTACTGTTTTTGGGATCTGATGGTCGCCAATAAAATGACCGCGCTTGGTTCCCGATGTCCTTATACCACACCAGTGGCATCCGTAGGTACGGCCGATGCGGTCGATTTCCGCCTGTTCACTCCTGGTCAGCCGCCTGTTGGTTGCTGGCGCCACAATCCACTCCCTTGCAAAGGGTCCGATGCCGATCCGCGGCAGCCTCAACTGGAGTGCACGGAGCATCGCCTCCTGTGCTACGGATTCATTGGCTCGTATCAGCCCCTCGACCGTTTCGTAGGCTTGCGGGGGCGGCCGCCAGTTTGGCTCACGTCTTTGAACGGCGCGTAACGCTTCCTGCATCCGGCCGATACTGACCGCCAGCCGCGCTTCCTGCCCGGGCGTGACGGGATGCCATCTGTCGAGAATACGGACTTGTCCCGCGCCACGAGGCCCGCGGCGGCTGACGCGGATCGGGCGGCTTTCGGAGCCGTCTCCGACCCATTGCCCGCCGTCGGGATTGCCGGCCGGCACCCGCGGCTGCTCGGGGCGAAAACCGGCCTTCCATTCTAGGCATTAAGCCAGCGCTCGAAATTCGACGGCCATCGCCGCCTGCCGGTAGCTCAGTTGTCGCAGGCTCAGATCTGCCGGTTCTATCGAAATCATTGGCCACGCCATCCGCTTTCAATTCAGTCGGACAATTGTGCGTGGTGCAGAGACGGCGGGGATAAATTCAGGCTGGAAAAAAGGCGGTGAAACGCCTATCTTCCGGTCAACCCAATGAACCTGCGATGATTTTTCCGCAGCAGACGATCACGTCGATACCGCCATGTCTGCTGGACGTCCCCGCTGTTCTGGAGCGGGAACCGCAATCGCCTTGTAGAAAGGATTGCTGATTTCGGTAATGGCGCGCGATGCTTCGTCATAATAGACGTTGATTTCCTCGGCTTCGTGGCGTTCTCATGCCTTGCAGTCCGAAACACTGGTCCTTATATACGCCCCATCACCGCAGTTTTCGCTGCGAATATTCCACAGACCATCCCGTTAGGGGCTGTCGCATGAATGCCTGACCGGGTTCTGACAGTCCGCTGCAAGGAGAGAACGACATGGCTAAAGTAATCGGTATTGACTTGGGAACGACCAACTCCTGCGTCTCCGTCATGGACGGCAAGGACGCGAAGGTCATTGAGAATGCAGAAGGTGCGCGCACCACGCCGTCGATCATCGCGTTCAACGACGATGGCGAGCGTCTGGCAGGCCAGCCGGCCAAGCGCCAGGCCGTCACCAATCCTGAAAATACGCTGTTTGCCGTCAAGCGCCTGATTGGCCGCCGTTACGACGACAAGCTCGTTGAAAAGGACAAGGCCCTTGTGCCTTACAAGATCGTCAAGGGCGATAATGGCGACGCATGGGTTGAAGCGCAGGGCAAGGGTTATTCCCCCTCACAGATCTCCGCCATGATCCTTCAGAAGATGAAGGAAACCGCAGAATCCTATCTCGGTGAAAAGGTCACGCAGGCCGTCATCACCGTTCCGGCCTACTTCAACGACGCGCAGCGCCAGGCAACCAAGGATGCCGGCCGTATCGCCGGTCTTGAAGTGTTGCGTATCATCAACGAGCCGACTGCAGCAGCTCTGGCTTACGGCCTCGACAAGAAGGACGGCAAGACCATCGCCGTTTATGACTTGGGTGGTGGTACGTTCGATATCTCGGTTCTGGAAATCGGCGACGGCGTCTTCGAAGTGAAGTCCACCAACGGCGACACCTTCCTCGGCGGTGAAGACTTCGACATGCGTCTGGTCGAATACCTCGCAGCTGAGTTCAAGAAGGACCAGGGCATCGACCTGAAGAATGACAAGCTTGCTCTGCAGCGCCTCAAGGAAGCTGCCGAAAAGGCCAAGATCGAACTGTCCTCGTCGCAGCAGACCGAAATCAACCTGCCGTTCATCACGGCTGATGCGACCGGTCCCAAGCACCTGACCATGAAGCTGTCGCGCGCCAAGTTCGAAAGCCTGGTCGACGAGCTGGTTCAGCGCACCGTTGCACCATGCAAGGCAGCCCTCAAGGATGCCGGCGTGACGGCAGCCGAGATCGACGAAGTCGTTCTGGTCGGCGGCATGAGCCGCATGCCGAAGGTACAGGAAGTCGTCAAGCAGCTGTTCGGCAAGGAGCCGCACAAGGGCGTCAACCCGGATGAAGTCGTCGCCATGGGCGCCGCCATCCAGGCCGGCGTTCTGCAGGGCGACGTCAAGGACGTTCTGCTGCTCGACGTGACCCCGCTGTCGCTCGGCATCGAAACGCTCGGTGGCGTGTTCACCCGCCTGATCGAACGCAATACGACGATCCCGACGAAGAAGAGCCAAACCTTCTCGACGGCCGAAGACAGCCAGAATGCCGTCACCATCCGCGTTTCACAGGGCGAGCGCGAAATGGCTGCCGACAACAAGCTGCTTGGCCAGTTCGACCTGGTTGGCATTCCGCCGGCACCGCGTGGCGTTCCGCAGATCGAAGTCACCTTCGATATCGACGCCAACGGTATCGTGCAGGTTTCGGCCAAGGACAAGGGTACCGGCAAGGAACATCAGATCCGGATCCAGGCATCGGGCGGTCTGTCCGACGCGGATATCGAGAAGATGGTCAAGGACGCCGAGGCCAATGCCGAGAACGACAAGAAGCGCCGTGAAGGTGTAGAAGCGAAGAACCAGGCTGAAAGCCTGATCCATTCGTCGGAAAAGTCGCTGAAGGAATTTGGCGACAAGGTCACGGAAGCCGAGCGCACTGCGATCTCCGATGCGATCGCTTCGCTGAAGACGGCCGTCGAAGCCTCCGAGCCGGACGCTGAAGACATCAAGGCGAAGACCCAGACGCTCCTCGAAGCCTCGATGAAGCTGGGTCAGGCAATGTACGAATCGCAGCAGACCGAAGCGGCCAATGCTGATGCACAGGCTGATGCGGCCCGCGACGGCGATATCGTCGATGCCGACTATGAAGAAGTCAAGGACGAGGACGACCGCAAGAAGTCCGCCTAATTCTTCTTCGAATACCTCTCGAAAGCCCGGAGCCGCAAGCTCCGGGCTTTTCTGTTTTCGGCATCTATCGTGCCACAACGGGACCAGCGATCGGCATGATTAGGCGTTAAAGTCGCGAGGGGAGCCGGGCCCAACCTTGCGGCAAGGCAAAAGCCAAAGATAAAGCCGCCTGATTCTGTGCTTTTCCGACAAAAAGCGGCCGGGATCGTGTATTGCCTATGGTATCGCGCTTGAAGGTTTACTAAATCCTGTTGCAAGGAAATTTGGCGACCGCCGGGCAGCCGGTTTTGACGCGCCTATTCAACAGGACAATCTGCAAGTATGAAACGTGATCTTTACGAAACGCTCGGCGTTGCGAAAACAGCAGACGAGAAAGAGCTCAAGAGCGCTTTCCGCAAACTCGCAATGAAGTATCATCCGGACAAGAACCCTGGCGATGCGGAAGCTGAAAAGACGTTCAAGGAGATCAGCCTCGCCTATGAGATGCTCAAGGACCCGCAGAAGCGGGCAGCCTATGACCGTTATGGCCATGCGGCGTTCGAACAGGGCGGCATGGGTGGCGGTGGCGGCATGGGCGGTGGCGCCGGCGGTTTCTCCGATATCTTCGAAGACATCTTTGGCGAGATGATGGGCGGCGGCCGCCAGCGGCGTTCGTCCGGCGGCCGCGAGCGCGGTGCCGATCTTCGCTACAATATGGAAATCTCGCTGGAAGAGGCCTATGCCGGCAAGACGGCGCAGATTCGGGTTCCAACCTCGATCACCTGCGATGTCTGCACCGGCTCGGGCGCCAAGCCCGGCACCAAGCCGACAACCTGCGCCACCTGCCAGGGCTCCGGCCGCGTGCGTGCCGCTCAGGGCTTCTTCTCGATCGAGCGCACCTGCCCGACCTGTCAGGGCCGCGGTCAGACGATCGCTGATCCGTGTGGCAAGTGCCATGGCCAGGGCCGGATCACCGAAGAACGTTCGCTCTCGGTCAATATCCCGGCCGGCATCGAAGACGGCACCCGTATCCGTCTCTCTGGTGAAGGTGAAGCCGGTCTTCGCGGCGGGCCTTCAGGCGATCTCTATATCTTCCTCTCGGTCAAGCCGCATGAGTTCTACCAGCGCGATGGCGCCGATCTCTATTGCAGCGTGCCGATTTCGATGACGACAGCAGCCCTTGGCGGCAAGTTCGACGTGGCGACGCTCGACAATACCAAGTCGCGCGTCTCTGTGCCGGAAGGCACCCAGGCCGGCAAGCAGTTCCGCCTCAAGGGCAAGGGCATGCCGGTGCTGCGCTCCAGCCAGGTCGGCGATCTCTATATCCAGATCCAGATCGAAACGCCGCAGAAGCTGACCAAGCGTCAGCGCGAACTGCTGCGCGAATTCGAGGAACTGTCTTCCAAGGAAAACAATCCGGAATCAGCGGGCTTCTTCTCCCGCATGAAGGATTTCTTCGACATCGAGTAAGCACCGCGCTCGGCGACTGGCCGAACGGATAATCGGCCATATATGTTAGCCGGGGGCAGTCATGCCTCCGGCTTTTTCGTATGTGGCCTGCGGCGCAGGCGCGACATATCCCAACGCGAAAGGTGCATCATGACCTATGAGCTCTATTATTGGGATGGCATCCCCGGCCGGGGCGAGTTCGTCCGCCTGGCGCTGGAACAGGCCGGTGCTGATTATATCGACGTCGCCCGCAACGATGGCGGCATGGCCCGGATGATGGCGATGATGAAGACCAAGACGGCGGGTGTCACGCCGCTTGCTCCGCCCTTCCTGAAGGATGGAGATCTTGTCATCTCCCATGCCGCCAATATCCTGCTCTATCTCGGAAACCGGCTCGATCTCGGACCCGAGGACGAAGCCGGGCGGATAACGGCGCATGGCCTGCAGCTCGGCATCACCGATTTTGTCGCTGAAATCCACGACACCCACCATCCGATCGGCGTGTCGCTCTACTACGAGGACCAGAAGGACGAAGCGTTGCGGCGTTCCGAGAACTTTCGTGAAGAGCGCCTTCCGAAATTTCTTGGCTATTTCGAAAGGCAGCTCGCGAAGAACAGGCAAGGTGAGGTCCATGCCCTCGGCGGCACACTCACCTATCTCGACCTGTCGCTGTTCCACCTCATCGAAGGCCTGCGCTACGCTTTCCCAGCCGAGATGGAGGCGGTGGAACCGGATTACCCGCTTCTCGTGGCACTCAACGCGCAAGTCCGCGAACTACCGCGGATCAAGGCCTATCTGGCTTCAGAACGTCGGCTTGCCTTCAACGAGCGAGGTATCTTCCGCTATTATCCGGAGCTTGACCGGCAATAGGACCGGTCACTCCATGACCGCGCTATGGTCGATCGCCGGTGGCGCCTTCGGTTTGCGCAACAGGAAGACCAATGGCATCACCGCCAGCGACATGATCATCAAGAGCTTGAAGTCGTCCATATAGGCGATGATTGTCGCCTGTAGTGTGACGATACTGTCGAGTGAAGCGCGCCCGACGGCGGTCATCGGATCGAGCCCTGCAGCCGCCGGGGCCTGGAAGGCATGGTTGAACGGCGTCACATAGGCTGCAATCGATGCGTGGTTGATCTGGGTATTCTCGATCAGCAAGGCCGAGACGACGGCGATACCGACGCTGGAACCGATATTGCGGGAGAGATTGTAGAGCCCGGTGCCATCGCCGCGCATCTCGGCGGGCAGCGTCGCAAAGGCGATCGTGGTCAACGGCACAAACAGAAAGCCGAGACCAGCGCCCTGCACGAAGCCCACGGAAATGATCGTCCATTGCGAGACATTGGGTGTCCAGCCGATCATGTCATACATCGCCCAGGCGGTGATCGCGAGGCCGGTGAACAGCAGGATACGGGTATCGACCTTGCCGATCAGGCGGCCAACGACGAACATGCAGACCATGGTGCCCAGTCCGCGCGGCCCCATGACGATACCGGCGGTGACGACCGGATACCCCATCAGCGACTGCAGATAGGGCGTCATCAGCGCCAGCGAGGCCAGATAGGTAACGCCGACGACGAAGATGAACAGCATGCTGACGGCAAAGTTCTGATCGAGAAACAGGCGTGGGTTGATGAAGGATTTTTCCGTGGTCAGCGTGTGAATGATCAGCAGATAGAAAGCGCTGGCGCAAACGATGGCCTCGATCAGGATTTCGCCGGAGGAAAACCAGTCGAGCTGGCCGCCACGATCGAGGAAAAGCTGCAGCGAGGCGATGGCAAGACTGAGCATGCCGAAGCCGAACCAGTCGAGCTTCGCCTGCGTATCCAGCTTGGTTTCCTTGACGAAAATGCTGATACCGGCAAAGGCCAGCGCGCCGATCGGCACGTTGATGTAGAACACCCAGCGCCAGCTGATGTTTTCCGTCAGCCAACCGCCGATCACCGGCCCGAGCACCGGCCCGACCATGACCGAGACACCGAACAGCGCCATCGCCGAGCCACGCTCTTCGGTCGAATAGATGTCGAGCAGGATGCCTTGCGACAGGGGAACGAGCGCTGCGCCGAACAGGCCCTGCAGCAACCGGAAACCGACGATCTGCGGCAGCGATTGCGCGAGGCCGCAAAGCACGGAAGCGACGACGAAGCCGACGATCGCCACCAGCAGCACGCGCTTGCGGCCGAATTTTGCGGCCAGAAACCCGGATGGTGGCGTCATGATCGCGGCCGCGACGATGTAGGAGGTCAGCACCCAGTTGATCTGGTCGGCGCTTGCCGCCACGCTGCCCTGGATATAGGGCAGCGCCACATTGGCAATGGTCGTATCCAATGCCTGCATGATCACCGCAAGGATGATGCAGGCCGTGATGGCGCCGCGATTGGCGACAGGCGCCGTTGCCGCAGAAGCGATGCTGCTCATGGCAGTTACTCTTGCGCGTGGGCGGTCGAAAGGCCGAGAAGTTTCTGGATCATGTCCGGCAGGCCACGGGCACGGCCGGTATCGACGGCGACGAGCGTGCTCATGCCGACGCGCAGCGGCGGTTTGCCGGCGGTGTCATCGATGGTAACACGCATCGGAATGCGCTGCACGACCTTCACCCAGTTGCCAGACGTGTTCTGCGCCGGCAGCAGAGCAAAGCTCGCGCCGGAAGCCGGGCTGACGCTGGCGACCTTGCCCTTCCACTCGACACCCGGATAGGTATCGACCGTAATCGTCACTGGCTGGCCGGGTTTGACATAGGTAAGCTCGGTTTCCTTCGGATTGGCCGCGATCCACATGTTCTTGGTGGAGACCAGCGAGAAGGCCTGTTGCGCGGCCTCCAGATAGCTGCCGGGCTGCAGAGCGTTGACATTGGTCACCACACCGTCAAACGGTGCGCGCACCGTCGTGTCGTCCAGCTGGCGCTGCGCATCATCCACGGCTGATTTGGCTTCCAGATAGAGCGGGTTCTGTTCGATCGGCTGGTTGGCATCGCCACCCAGCTGCGCCAGCGTCGTTTCGGCCTGGGCCTTGGCGACAGTCACCTTCTGCTTGGCGGCGTCCAGATCATGCTTGGCCTGGTCATAGGTCGCGTGCGATGCGGCGGAGTTGGACATCAGCGTCTGCTGCCGGTCGAAGGCGGTCAGGTAATAGGGAACATCGGCCTCGACCTGGGCAATCTGCGCCAGTGTCTGGGCGTAGCTGGCCTTGAGGTTCAAAAGTTCGTTGCGGGAAGCGGCAAGCTTGGCCTCGGCGCCTTCCAGCGCAATGCGGAACGAATCCGCCTTGAGCTGGAACAGCACCTGCCCGGCCTTGACCTCTTCGTTCTCGTGCACATTGACGGAGGCAACCGTACCGGCGACGTCTGTGGAAACGCCGACCATGTCTGCCTGCAGGTAGGCGTTGTCGGTTTCCATGATCTGGCCGCCGGTCACATAAAAATAGCCGCCGGCAACGAGCGCGACTGGCAGCAGTGCAAACAGGATCGGGCGTTTCAGGCTGCGGCGGCGGCGAACGATGCCGGCGGCGGGCGCGGGGGCGGCCGATGCCGGAGGCGCGGTGTTGATCTTTGCTTCGGCCGTCACGCCTTCGGATGTTTCAAGCGCAGTGACATTGGCATTGGCGGGTACGCGGAGGGAGTCAGCCATGGTGAGTTTCTTTATCGGCCGGCGCGCGGCAGGCCTGCAGGAGGTTGGATTTCATCAGGTCGAGAATGGCGACGAGTTTTTCACGATCCTCGTCGGGTATGTCTTGCAAGGCTTCGGACCGCGTCGCGTCGCCAATGGCGCGCATGTCGGCCAACAGGCCGCGGGCGGGTTCGGTGGTGTAGAGAAGCGCGATACGGCGGTCTGTCTCATGCCGCCGACGCTCAACGAAGCCGCGATCGACAAGCTTGTCGAGCACCCGCATCAAAGTAATCGGTTCCACTTCCAGAAGTTCGGCAAGGCCGCTCTGGTGGATGCCTTCGTTGCGCGCCAGATAGGCGATCGTCTGCCATTGCGAGCGCGTCAGACCCATATGTTTCGCGCGTTGCTCGAACCGCTTGCGTAATAGCCGGGCGACATCGTGAAGCAGAAAACCCAGGGTAGGGGTGAGGTTCATGGGCTGTGCGCCATATTGTTAGCATGCATAAGATAAGCAATCTTATTTGAGTATTCGCACCTGCGCAATTAGGCATGTGTGCGATGCGGCAATTTTTCTGTCACAGTTCGGTGATGCGCGCCCCCATCGCCTTCTGTTTGGCGCGCTACGATGTTCCGCCTTGCCATCGGTCTCCTCTCGGCTTAGCTCTCACCGGAACACGCAACCGGATTCCCCATGCCGCATAAGGTTTCTCTTTCCCGTCTGAAGCTCAGCGATTTCCGCAATTATGCGGGACTGTCGCTCGACCTCGACACCCGTCATGTGGTGCTGACCGGCGAGAACGGGGCGGGCAAAACCAACCTGATGGAAGCCGTCTCTTTCCTGTCTCCCGGGCGCGGGCTGCGCCGTGCCGCCTATGCGGATGTGGCGCGGGTCGGTGCCGACACCGGATTTTCAGTGTTTGCAGAACTGGAAGGCATGGATGGCCCGGTCGAGATCGGTACGGGAACGGCAGGCGCCGAGGAAGGCCAGGCACGCCGTCTGCGCCTGAACGGCACACCGGCAAAGACGGTGGATGAATTGCTCGATCATCTGCGCGTGCTCTGGTTGACGCCGTCGATGGACGGCCTGTTCACGGGCGGCTCGGGCGATCGCCGCCGCTTTCTCGACCGGCTCGTCCTGTCGCTCGATCCGGAGCATGGCCGCCGCGCCACCGATTATGAGCGGGCCATGCGCAGCCGCAACAAGCTTTTGTCCGAGGGGCGTCCCGACCCGGTCTGGTTGACAGGCCTTGAACGGCAGATGGCCGAACTTGGTATCTCGATGGCCCTGGCGCGGCAGGAAATGCTCGGGCTTCTGGCCGGACTGGTCGACAAGAACCATGAAGGTGGCGTGTTCCCGGCCGCCGATCTGGCGCTCTCCGGCTTCTTCGATCGCGAATGGCATCGCCCGGCTTTCGATCTGGAAGAACAATATCTGGAGATGATGCGGGTTGGCCGATACCGCGACGCTGCCGCTGGCCGCACACTCGATGGCCCGCACCGCAGTGATCTGTTGATCCGCCATCGTGCCAAGAACATGGAGGCCGCGCGTTGCTCCACCGGCGAACAGAAAGCGCTTCTCGTCGGCCTGATCCTTGCGCATGCCCGTCTGGTCGGCAATATGACCGGCCACGCGCCGGTCCTGCTGCTCGATGAAATCGCTGCCCATCTCGACGAGGGCAGGCGGGCAGCGCTGTTCGATCTGGTCGACGATCTCGGCGGTCAGGCCTTCATGACCGGCACCGACCAGTCGATGTTTTCAGCTCTTGGCGAACGCGCGCGTTATCTCAACGTTGCCAACGGCACCGTTTCCGGGTGAGAGTTCGATATCATGAGCAAACAGCCTTTGAACTCTGAAGAAATCCAGCGTTACGCCCGCCATATCATCCTGCCGGAAATCGGCGGGGCGGGGCAGCAGGCGCTGAAGACGGCGCGTGTGCTGATTATCGGCGCCGGCGGCCTTGGTGCGCCGGTGCTGCAATATCTCGCCGCCGCCGGTATCGGCACGCTGGGTATTGTCGATGACGATACGGTGTCGCTGTCCAACCTCCAGCGTCAGGTGATCCATGGAACGCCGGATATTGGCCGCGTGAAGGCCGATAGCGCCAAGGATGCGCTGCAAAGGATCAATCCACATGTGGATGTGATCCAGCATGTGGAACGCCTTGAGGAGGCGAATGCGGGAGCCCTGTTTTCCGCCTATGATATCGTGGTGGATGGTTCCGATAATTTTGCCACGCGTTATCTCGCCGCCGATACGGCCGAGCGCATGGAGGTCACGTTGGTAACCGCCGCCGTCGGCCGCTTCGATGGTTCCCTCACGGTTCTCCAGCCTTGGAAAACATCAGCCGATGGCCGGCGGAACCCGGGCTATCGCGATCTCTTTCCAGAACCGCCACCGCCGGGCGTGGTGCCTTCCTGCGCAGAAGCAGGCATCGTTGGCGCACTGACCGGTGTCCTCGGTACATTGCAGGCTATGGAAGTCATCAAGATCATTACAGGCGCCGGTGAGCCGTTGATCGGCCGCTTGCTGATGTATGACGGGCTGGCGGCGCGCTTTGAGACCATCAAGTACAGCCGGAAAACGCGATGAACCTTCAGCCGATCGATGAAACGTTCGGTGATTGGCACGGGCTACTGGAGCTTATCCTTGCTTCCTTCGCCTATATGCAGCCCCGCATCGATCCGCCGTCGTCTGCCCTGTTGCTGACGCTTCCGTCGTTGCAGGAAAAGGTGCAGCGTGAGAAGGGCTACGTTGCGATCGAAAATGGCCGTTTGCTCGGCTGTATCTTCTGCAAGCCGGAGCCGCCGGATTGTCTGTATATTGGCAAACTAGCCGTCATTCCGGATGCACAGGGCAGGGGCGTCGGCCGCTTGTTACTCCAGGCTGCCGAAACCTATGCCGCCGAATGCGGCCTTTCGTGTCTCCGCCTGGAAACGCGGATCGAGCTGACGGAAAACCACCGTGCCTTTGGAAAATGGGGCTTCGTCCAAACCTTGGAAGGCTGCCATCCCGGCTTTGCCCGTCCAACCTTTGTCGAGATGCGCAAGACGCTCTGAGGGATCAATCCCGGCCGGGCAGGACGCGGTCTGGCGGGCGGTGCCCGTCGAAGAACGTGCGGATGTTGATCACCACCTTGTCGCCCATGTCGACACGTCCCTCGAGCGTCGCCGAACTCATATGCGGCAACAGCACGACCTTGCCTTCGCTGGCCAGCTTGACGAGCTTCGGGTTGACGGCCGGTTCGTTCTCGAACACGTCGAGCCCGGCGCCGGCGATCTTGCCTTCCCGCAGCGATTTGATCAGCGCCGTCTCATCGATGATGCCGCCGCGCGCCGTGTTGACGATGTAGCTAGTCGGCTGCATCAGCGCCAGCCGCCGTGCCGAAAGCAGGTGGTAGGTTGCGGGTGTCGACGGACAATTGACCGAGACGATATCGACGCGGGCAAGCATCTGGTCGAGGCTGTCCCAATAGGTCGCCTCCAGCTTTTCCTCGGTCTCGGTGCTGACGCGATGACGGTTGTGATAGTGGATCGACAGTCCGAAGGCCTTGGCGCGGCGGGCAACGGCGGTGCCGATCCGGCCCATGCCGACAATGCCGATGCGTTTGCCGGAAATGCGGCGCCCGAGCATCCAGGTCGGCGACCATCCGGCCCATTCCTCTTTCTTGTCGGTGAGGATCCGCGAACCTTCGGCCAGGCGGCGCGGCACGGCAAGAATGAGCGCCAGCGTCATGTCGGCCGTATCTTCGGTCAGGACGTTCGGCGTGTTTGTCACGGTGATACCGCGGCGGGCGGCTGCATCGACATCGATATGGTCGACGCCGTTGGAAAAGCTGGCGATCAGTTTCAATTGCGGCCCGGCCTGCTCGATCAGCGCTGCATCGATCCGGTCCGTGAGGGTCGGAACCAGCACGTCGGCCCGCTTCACCGCAGCTACGAGTTCAGGCTGCGTGCGTGGTGTGTCATCAATGTTCAGTTCTGCGTCAAACAGTTCGCGCATGCGCGTCTCGACGACATCCGGCAGTTTGCGGGTGATGTAGACCTTCGGTTTTTTCTTCGCGGTCATTGCTGCCTGCTTCGCCTTGTTGACGGGTTTTTAACCAAGATGAGTGATCGTTCTCCCTGCAGTTCCATTTTCTACCAGACCCGGTGGGGAAGACAAACAAAACTCGAGATGTTCCCGGACGATTTGCTTGTCTTCGATTGGGCCGGTCAGAGATTTAACTGCAAGCTTCTGAATCTTTTTGGAAAATGGATTTTGTCATGCGTCAGTTCCTTTCCAGGCTCGCTTTCGTCGCCGCAGTCACCCTGTCCCTCGTTGCAATCGAGGCGGCACCGGCCTTTGCCCAGGCAGCCAAGGGGGCCAGCGGCCTGCCATTGCCGCGCTTCGTCAGCCTGAAATCCAAGAGCGTCAACCTGCGCGTAGGACCGAGTGTCGATTATGCGGTTGCCTGGCGCTATCTCAAGTCTGGCGTGCCGGTTGAAGTGACACAGGAATATGACAACTGGCGCAAAATCCGCGATGCCGACGGCACGGAAGGCTGGGTCAATCAGGCGCTGCTTTCGGGTGACCGGACGGCGGTTGCAGCCCCTTGGATGCGCGGCAAGGGCGAGGGCGTTTTTGTCAACATGCGGCGCGATCCGCAGGCAGGCGGCGCCATCGTCGCCCGCATCGAGCCGGGCGTTGTCGTTCATGTCGGCGAGTGCAACGGCGAATGGTGCCGCGCCGAGGCGCAAGGCGCGGAAGGCTGGATTTCACAGGGTGAAATCTGGGGCGCTTATCCGGGCGAAGCTTTCAAGTAGGATTTTTGCTCCGGCAAGCCGGTCAGAGCAGACCGGCTTCCTTTACTGCGGCGGACAGCGAGATCATCGGGCGCGGACCGACCTGCTCGATGACGATACCCGCCGCCAGGCTGCCGAGCTTGCCGCAATCGGCCAATGTCCGTCCCGTCGTGTAGCCGTGCAGGAAGCCGGCCGCATAGAGGTCGCCTGCACCTGTCGTATCGACAACGCGGCTAACCGTCGTCGCCTCGACCTTGACGCGCTCGTCGCCCTTGACGACGATCGAACCTTCTTCGCTCAACGTGACAGCAGCCAGCTTGCAATCCTTTGAGATCATCGACAGAGCGTGCTCGAAGTCTTCCGTCTCGTAGAGTGCCAGTGCTTCAGCCCGGTTGGCAAAGACGATATCGACGGTGCCGGAGCGCATCAACTCGAGGAATTCCGCCCGGTAACGATGGACACAGAAACTGTCGGACAGCGTCATCGCCACTTCGCGGCCGTTCTCATGAGCGATGCGGGCGCATTCGCGGATGGCGTCCTTGGCGAGCGGCGGATCCCACAGATAACCCTCGAAATACGTGACGGCCGCTTCCGCAACCACGGACGGCTCGACATCCTTGGGGCCGAGTTCGACGCAGGCGCCAAGATAGGTGTTCATCGAACGCTCGCCGTCCTCGGTGACGAAGATCATCGAACGGGCTGTCGGCGGAAGATCATCGAGCGGCTTCGTCTCAAAATGCACGCCCTGGGCGCGAATGTCATGGGTGAAGATTTCGCCCAGCTGGTCGTTGGCGACCTTGCCGAAATAAGCGGCCCGGCCGCCCAGGTTGGCAATGCCCGCCGCCGTATTGCCGGCGCTGCCGCCGGAGGCTTCGAGTGCCGGTCCCATGCGCGAGTAGAGCAGCTCGGCCCGATCGGCGTCGATCAGGTTCATCGCGCTTTTGATAATGCCGTTGTGGACAAGGAATGCGTCGTCGCAGCGCGCAATGATATCCACAATCGCATTGCCGATCGTGAGCACGTCGAATTTTGTCATCCGGAAACCGCCTGGATTGTTTGTGTCAGTCGGTGTCCGGTAATAGCGGATTTCCGGCAGTTTGGAAGTGGAAAGCGAAAAACAGCCGCCACACGCAAATTTTACTTGATATAGGAAATGATCGTTTCCTATATAGCCTGCATGGAAACAAGAGCTAGAACTCAGCACGACCAACGCCAGCGGGGCCGTCCCCGCGAGTTTGATGCCGATAGCGCGCTTGAGCGGGCCATCGATATTTTCTCGATGCGCGGCTATCACGGAACGTCCATCAACGATCTTGCCGATGCGATGCAATTGACCCCTGGCAGCCTCTACAAGGCCTTCAAGGACAAGCGTGGCATCCTGCTTGCGGCGTTCGACCGGTACCGGGTCCTGCGCAGCACGAAGCTGAAGGCGGCGATCGCGCCGCATGCGCTTGGCAGCGACAAGATCAGGGCAGCGCTGCAATTTTACGCCGCGGCCGCCTGCGGCGAGCTCGGCCAGCGCGGCTGTCTCGTTATCGCAACGGCAGCAGAACTGGCCGCATCCGATCCGGTTGCCGCAGAGCGCGTCGATGTCGCACACGCGGCCAATGAAGCGGTGATGAAGGATTGCATTCTGCATGGCCAGGCGGATGGATCGGTGCCCGCAGGCATTGATGCCGCCGATACCGCACGTGCGCTGCTTTGCCTGGTGCAGGGCGCGCGTATTGTCGGGAAAACCGGCCGCAGCCGCGCAGAAATGATGGCTGTCGCCGATGTGGCGATGAAACTGCTCAGCTAACCAGTTTAAGACATGGAATTGAGACGATCATGACCTGTATCGCAAGACCGGCAGATTTTGCTGCCAAGACCCCAGAACCCCAAGCCCTTAAATTGAGGCCCTCTGAATTCAAGGCCGTGGAACCGCAGGCGATGTCATCGGGAATGATGTTCCTTCTGGCCGCCGCCTGCGGCCTGATTGCCGCCAATCTCTATTATGCACAGCCGCTGATCGGCCCGATCAGCGCCTCGCTGGGCCTGTCTCCAGGTGCGGCAGGGCTGATCGTCACACTGACGCAGATCGGTTATGGTCTCGGTCTCCTGTTGATCGTGCCGTTGGGTGATCTCTTTGAAAATCGCAAGCTGATCCTGACGGTCATGGCGCTTGGAACGCTCGCCGTGGTCGGGGCGGGCCTCGCCTCGACGCCGCTGCCGTTTCTCGCCTCGGCGTTCTTCATCGGGTTAGGCTCGGTCGCCATCCAGATCATCGTGCCCTATGCGGCGCATATGGCGCCGGAGGCGCATCGCGGCCAGGCTGTCGGCAATGTCATGAGCGGCCTGATGGTCGGCATCATGCTGGCACGGCCAGCCTCGAGCTTCATTGCTGAATTCCTGCCCTGGCATATGGTTTTCTTCATTTCGGCAGCGGCGCTGGTGGTGCTCGCCCTTGTTCTCGCCCGCGCCCTGCCGCCGCGCATTCCGGAGGCGGGTTTGAGCTATGGCGCCCTGCTCGCCTCGATGGGCCGGCTGGTCGCCAACACGCCGATCCTGCGCCGCCGCTCACTTTATCACGCTTTCATGTTCGCGGCCTTCAGCCTGTTCTGGACGACAACGCCGCTTTTGCTGTCGGGGCCGGAGTTTGGCCTGTCGCAAGGGCAGATCGCGCTGTTCGCGCTGGCAGGCGCCGCCGGCGCCATCGCCGCTCCGATCAGCGGCCGCCTCGCCGACAAGGGCTGGAGCTATGCGGCAACGCGCTTGTCGATGGTCTCCGTCGCGGCCGCCTTCCTGGTCACGCATGTCGCTCCGGTGGGGTCGGTGTGGGCGCTCGGCCTTCTCACCTTCGCCGCCATCCTGCTTGATTTTGGCGTCGTTACCAATCTGGTTCTTGGCCAACGCGCCATTTTCGTGCTGGGCGCCGAATATCGCAGCCGTCTGAACGGGCTCTATATGGCCGCGTTCTTTGCCGGTGGCGCCGCCGGTTCGGCGCTTGGTGGTTGGCTTTATGCACAGGGAGGTTGGTGGGCCACCTCGATGCTTGGACTTGCACTGCCGGTCTCGGCGCTCGCTTATTCGCTAAGCGAGCGCAAGACGGCTTGATCCGGATCAAGCTGGTAGAATGGATGTTTCATAGTGTACCGCAAATTCCGCGGTTGGCGGGATCGGCTTGATCACATCGATCAGCACGCCGTTCGGATCAGCAGTGATGAAATGCCGCTGGCCGAAATCCTCATTGCGCAGTGTGAGGAGGATTGGCAGCCCCGCCGCCTGAAACTCCATATAGAGCGCATCCGGATTCTCGACTTCGAAATTGAGGAGAAGCCCGGCAGCGGTGCCGCGTGATTTTTCAGGGATCGTCTGGTGGCTGCCGTCAAGAATGGCGAGTGTCACATGCTCGTTCTCTGTGGATTGCAGGTGAACATACCAGTCGGTCGTAAACTGCGCTGTGAAGCCGAAATGCCGGACGTAGAACTTGGTGGTGCCCAGAACGTCGCGGGTCATGATGACAGGATAGTAGCTGGTGATTTTCATCTCTTTTCCTCCGTGTGAAATTATCATACAGTCTGTATGTTTGTGCAAATAACATACATTCAGATTGTATGTAAAGGTGGGAAATGCGACGGACCAACAAGGAACGAACCGAAAGCATGCGTCTTGCCCTGATGGCGGCAGCGCGGCAGCTTTTTGTCGAGAAAGGCTATGCCGAGACGGCGACGCCTGACATCGCCAGCGCAGCCGGTGTCACACGCGGCGCGCTCTATCATCATTTCGAGGACAAGAAGGCGCTGTTTGCAGCCATCGTCGCAGACGAGGCGCGTCAGGTGGGGGCAGAGATCGAGGCCTCGGCCGCTGGCTTGAGCAATGCGCGGGACGCTCTCCTCACGGGTGCACGCGGTTATTTCGATGCAATGGCCGTGCCTGGCCGCACACGGCTTCTCCTGCTCGATGGGCCTGCCATTCTCGGCCTGCCCAACCTGCAGGTTATCGATGCGGAGCATGTCGAGGCAAGCCTGAAGGCTGGCCTGGCAGATCTGTTTTCGGCCAACGGCAAGGACGTCGCACTGCTTGACGCCTTCGCCCAGCTATTGTCCGCATCCTTCGACCGGGCGGCGCTGGCCATCGAAGCAGGCGGCAGGCGCGACCACTATGAGGCGGCGATCGCCGCCCTGATTGACGGCATTTCCATCAGATGATCTGAGCTGGCAGCTCGACCAGCGGTGCGGGCATCTCGCTGGTCTTCTCCGCCGCCTTGCAGATATCGGCAATCACGCAACGCTGGCATTCCGGCTTGCGCGCCTTGCAGCAATAGCGCCCATGCAGGATCAGCCAATGATGCGCATGGTAGAGATAGTGATCGGGGATGATCTGCATCAACTGGTGCTCAATCTCGTCCGGGGTTTTCCCCGGCGCTAGACAGAGCCGGTTGGCGATGCGGAAAATATGGGTATCGACAGCCATGGTCGCCTGCCCGAAGGCCATGGAGAGAACCACATTGGCAGTCTTGCGGCCAACCCCAGGTAACGTGATCAGTTCCTCGCGGGTGCGCGGCACTTCGCCGCCAAAATCCGCGATCAGTTTTTCACTGAGCGCAATGACGTTCTTGGCCTTGTTGCGATAAAGCCCGATGGTCTTGATGTAGTCGCGAACGCGCTCCTCTCCCAGATCAACCATCTTTTGCGGTGTGTCGGCGATGGCAAAAAGCGCCCGCGTCGCCTTGTTGACCCCTGCGTCGGTCGCCTGCGCCGATAGCGCCACCGCAACGACCAGCGTAAACGGATTGACGTGCTCTAGTTCACCCTTCGGCTCGGGCCGCTGGATCGAGAAACGCCGGAAGATCTCCTCGATTTCCGCCTTGCTGTATATCGTTTTCGGCTTCGTTCTGGAGCGGCCGGTTGTCGCAGATTTTGCTTTCGCCGGCTTGATTGCTGATTTTGGCTTCACGTTTTTCATCCTGCATCTATAGTCATTCGTCATGAACGATGGCAACGCCGAGAGTGTCAGGGAAGAACAGCCGGTTTTCGCAGCCGAGCTGACGCCGTACCGCTCGCTCGGGATCAGGGGCTTCAAGGTCTTCCTGTTCATCGCCGCCCTGATGTGTCTCGTCCATATCTTCGTTTTCGTCGTCATCGGCGCCTGGCCGATCGTCTTTTTCTTCGGGCTGGATTTCCTGCTTCTGTTCGGCGCCTTCTGGCTGAACTACCGCTCCGCCTGCGCCCGCGAGGAAATCCGCGTGTCCCGCACCGATGTCTGCGTACGCAAGTTCAACCCGGCAGGCCGGATGACCGAGCATCGGTTCAATCCCTTCTGGACGCGGTTTAACATTTCGCGCCATCAGGAGATCGGCATCGTCTCGATGCAGCTCAGCGACCGGCAGCGAACCACCGATATCGGCTCCTTCCTCAACCGCGACGATCGCGAGACATTTGCCACGGCCTTTTCCGGTGCGCTGGCGACGGTGAAACGCCGGTAGATCAAGAATCGGGTGGCGATACCCTGGTTGGAATGATTATCTCTGGCATCAAGGAGATACGACCATGGACATCAAGACATCGAAGCCTACCGATATCACGCCGCACGGCAGCGATTACGAGACGGTCAGCCGTGTGGTCGAGTTGCTGACCGAAAATTACCGCGATCAACCATCCCTCGATGCCATTGCCAGTGATCTCGGCCAGTCGCCGACGCAGCTGCAGAAAACCTTTACGCGTTGGGCGGGCTTGTCGCCCAAGGCCTTCCTTCAGGCTGTGACGCTCGATCACGCCAAGCGCCTGTTGCGTCAGGAGGAACTGCCGCTTCTGGAAACCAGTTTCGAACTCGGCCTGTCAGGCCCGTCACGCCTGCATGACCTGTTCGTCACGCATGAGGCGATGTCGCCCGGCGAGTGGAAACTACGCGGCGGCGGTCTAACCATCCGTTACGGGTTCCATCCGTGCCCGTTCGGCGTGGCGCTGGTGATGGTCACCGATCGCGGCTTGGCCGGTCTGGCCTTCAACGATGCCGGCGATGAGAAGGCCAGCTTCGAGGACATGGCCAGCCGCTGGCCGAATGCGCAGTTCATAGAAGACAGTGCGGCGACCGCGGGTTACGCGGCCCGGATTTTCGATGCCAGGGAATGGAGTGCTGAGGAACCGCTGCGTGTCGTGTTGATCGGCTCCGACTTCCAGATCCGCGTCTGGGAATCGCTGTTGAAGATCCCGATGGGCAAGGCCGTCACCTATTCCGACATCGCCTGCGATATCGGCCAGCCCACCGCCTCGCGCGCTGTCGGTGCTGCCGTCGGCCGCAACCCGATCTCGTTCGTCGTTCCTTGCCACCGGGCGCTCGGCAAAAGCGGCGCCTTGACCGGCTATCACTGGGGTCTTACCCGCAAGCGGGCGATGCTCGGCTGGGAGGCCGGCAAGGTCTGACATGAAAAGGGCCGCTTGCGCGGCCTTCAGCCAAATCAGGAGAACATAAACGCATCAAGCGCGATCCGCCGGAGGCAGGGGCGTTGCCGGTGCGTTAACTTATTGGACATAATCCATGAGGCATTCTCCTGATGGTTGTAAATCGTTCGGTGCTGATGGTGCAACTATCGAGCAAGAAACCTAGTCAAAACACTCCAGTTTTGCGCCAGGTAGAGCAGGAGCGGCATGGTCTATTTTCTCAGCCACAAGAGCGAAGAGGTTTACAGTTACATTTACCGAGCCCTGGATGGTGATGTTGACAAGATTCGGCCCATCGATGTCACGCGGGATGTTGGCGTTCGCATTCGGCCCAACTACTCGTATTACGGCCGGCCGATCGAGGTGGCACATGTTCCAACGAAGATCGAACTCTCAGGGCCGAAGCGGCCGATTCTGGATATCTACGATGCCTTTGGATTGGCCGTGAGTGTGAAGATCAAGGACGTCATCGAGAACTTTGAACCAAACGTCCATCAGTTCTTTCCCATCGAGTTTGTATGGGAGGATGGCAGTCATGCGGCGCACCGCTTCTGGTTTGTTCCCTGCAACCGCCTGGATACGGTTGATCGCGCCAAGACGACATTCGAGTTTCGCAATCTCTGGTTCCTGGACGGCAGCAAGAAAGAACTGGTCTTCAACCGGTCGCAGATTGGCGGCCACCATGTCTGGATTGATAAGTTCATCGTTATGCCGAACCCGGGAATCAGCGAGGCACTGAAAGCAGCCTTTGATGCAGCCGGCATTACCGGCGCGCACTATCAGCATTTTCCTGAGACTGACTGACTTAAGGACAAACAGGAGCGTGTCATTCGCGTCCGTAAAATTGCGGAACCCGCGGCGGAACGCGAACGATACCAAGTCAGCGCATTTCCGTCGCAAAAAGTCAGGCGCCAAAACCCGGTTTTTGCGACGAAGTGACGTTCACATTCAAGTTAAGGGCCAGCCTTTCGAGCGGCCCTTTTCAGTGAATTCATCCAATCGCAACGCTCAATGGGCGCCGGACATGTCGCCGAGCACTTCCTTGGAAGCGACAGTGGAATCCGCCTTCAGCTTGTAGACCATCGGCACGCCGGTCGCGAGATTGACCGAGAGGATCTGTTCGCGGTCCAGCCGGTCGAGAACCATCAGCAGCGAGCGCAGCGAGTTGCCGTGTGCGGCAACCAGCACCTTCTCGCCGGCCAGCACGCGCGGCAGGATGTCGGTCATGTAATAGGGCCAGACGCGGGCGCCGGTATCCTTCAGGCTTTCGCCGCCTGGCGGCGGGACGTCATAGGAACGGCGCCAGATATGCACCTGCTCTTCGCCCCACTTGGCGCGGGCATCGTCCTTGTTGAGGCCGGAGAGATCGCCATAGTCGCGCTCGTTGAGCGCCTGGTTCTTGATGGTTTCCAGATCGGGCTGGCCGAGATTGTCGAGGATGAGTTTCAGCGTGTGTTGGGCGCGGGTGAGCACCGATGTGAAGGCGACGTCAAACTTGATGCCATAATCGGCGAGCGCCTTGCCACCGGCATTGGCTTCTTCGATGCCAAGCGGCGTCAGGTCAGGATCCTTCCAGCCGGTAAACAGGTTCTTCAGGTTCCAGTCGCTCTGGCCGTGACGCACAAGGACGAGGGTGCCGCTCATAGAAATTCCTCCGGGGAGTTTTAAGGGATCAGGACAGCCCGAGCACGTCGAGCATGGAATAGAAGCCGGGTTTCTGGCTGCGTGCCCAGAGCGCGGCTGTAATGGCGCCACGGGCAAAGATCGCCCGGTCGGTCGCAGAATGGGACAGCGTCACCTGCTCGCCTTCGCCGGCAAGGATGACGGAATGTTCGCCGATGACGGAACCGCCGCGTAGCGTGGCAAAGCCGATGGTCCCGGCGACGCGGGCGCCGGTATGGCCGTCGCGCACCCTGACCGAATGGTCTGCGAGGCCGATCTCGCGGCCCCTGGCGGCCGCTTCACCAAGCAGCAGCGCCGTCCCAGAGGGCGCGTCCACCTTGTGCCTGTGGTGCATCTCAAGGATTTCGATATCCCAGCTTTCCGGCCCGAGCGCGCGGGCGGCCTGTTGCGTCAGCACGCCGAGAAGGTTGACCCCGAGGCTCATATTGCCGGATTTGACGATGCGGGCATGGCGGGCGGCAGCCTTGAACTTTTCTTCATCCTCCACCGAGCAGCCGGTGGTGCCGATGACATGAACGATGCGGGCCTGGGCTGCGAGACCGGCAAAATCCACGGAGGACGCAGGCGCGGTGAAGTCGAGTACGCCTTCCGCTTCGACAAAGGCTTCGAGCGGCTTGTCGGTAATCACGACGCCGGTTGGTCCAAGCCCGGCAATCTCGCCGGCGTCACGGCCAATGAAAGGCGAGCCCGGTCGCTCGACGGCGGCAAAAACGGCCGCGCCCGGCATGGCATTGATGGTGCGGATCAGCGTCTGGCCCATCCGGCCGGCGGCTCCAACCACAACAAGTTTCATGTCTGTCCCGCTCATGCCAGTCTCATTTCCTCAAATCAGTGTTTCGGCGTCCGCAACCGGTTGTGGCCCTGCGCTGCCTTGCAGATTATGCAGGCGAGCGTAGAGGCCGTCACTGCGCCGCGCAAGCGCCTCATGCGTGCCTTCCTCGGCGACGATCCCGTCCTTCATGACGATGATCTTGTCGGCATTGACGACGGTCGACAGGCGGTGGGCGATGACCACGACGGTACGGCCGCTCATGGCGTGATCGAGCGCCTTCTGCACCGCTGCTTCCGATTCGGTATCGAGCGCGGAAGTTGCTTCATCAAGAAGCAGGATAGGGGCGTTTCGCACCAATGCGCGGGCGATCGAAAGCCGCTGCCGCTGGCCGCCGGAGAGAGTCACCCCGTTTTCACCGACTGCGGTGTCGTACCCCTGCGGCTGCATGCGGATGAAGTCATGCGCATAGGCCAGTTTCGCGGCTTCCTCGACTTCCGCATCCGTGGCTGTGGGGCGGCCATAGCGGATGTTGTCGCGGATCGAGCCTTCAAACAGGTAAGGCTGCTGCGAAACATAGGCGAGCCCGTTGCGCAGCGATTGCTTGGTGACATGGGCGATGTCCTGCCCGTCGATCAGGATCTCGCCGCCGGAAGGATCGTAGAAACGTGGAATGAGACTGATGACGGTCGATTTGCCGGCGCCGGATGGCCCGACAAGCGCTGTCGTCTTGCCGCCTTCTGCGACGAAGCTGACACCCTTGAGGATTTCGTCACCGTTGTTGTAGGAGAAGCGGACGTTCTTGAATTCGATAGCCGCCGCTGCGAGCTGCAGAGGGCGAGCATCCGGAAGGTCTCGCTGATGCGGGACCATATCGAGGATTTCGTAGATCATCCGCGCATTGACAACGGCGCGCTCCAGCGAAACCTGTAGCCGTGCCAGGCGCCGGGCCGGGTCATAGGCCATCAGCAGCGCCGTCACGAAGGAGAAGAATGCTCCGGGCTGCACGTCGTCATAGATCGACCGGAAGGCGGCGTAGGCCAGCACGCTGGCAATCGCAAAGCCGGCAAAGGTCTCGGTCATCGGCGCGGTGCGTTCGCTGAGGCGGGCAATGCGGTTGGCCCGGTTTTCGGCCCGGTCGATGATCGTCTCGACCTTGGTTCTCAGTTGATCTTCCATCGTAAACGCCTTGACGATGGTGATGCCCTGAATGGTTTCCTGCATGGCGCCGAGCACGTGGCTATTGATCTCGACCGATTCGCGGGTCGCCTGCCGCAGCCGGCGCGAAATGTAGCGAAGACCGATCAGCAAAGGCGGCGCCACGACGAAAACGATCAGCGTCAGCAGCCAGTCCTTGCTGATCATCACGCCGATCAGGGCCACCAATGTCAGAAAGTCGCGTGCGAGCGACGTGACCGTCATGTTGAGCACGTCGCGAATGCCGGAAACGTTCTGGCTGATCTGGGCGGAGATGCGGGCCGAGCGCGTATCGCTGAAGTAACCGACACTCAGTGCCATCAGGTGCGAGTAAAGCCGCCGCTGGTAGCTGGCGACGATATTGTTGCCGATCTTCGATAGCGCAACGGCCTGACCGTATGTGGCAAAGCCGCGCAGCACGAAGGCAAGAAAGATCGCACCGCAAATATAAACGACGATGTCTGCGCGCTTGTTGGCGAAGGCTTCGTTGACGACCGATTCCATGATCCAGGCGGTAAAGGCGGTCGTGCCGGCGACGACGGCGAGGCAGATGATGGCGAAGATATAGCCACGCAGATGAGCGCGCCCGTTTTCAGCGATCACGCGCTTGAGGACGCTGGTAATGGTCTCACGATCGACTGCTGGGAGCTTTGTCTTGGCTTGCTTCAAGCTGGTTTCCTTAAAACCCGGCGCGCCTCTGAGGCGCCTTATTTCACCGGGCTCTATAGTACCTTGATCCCCGTTTGGCGAGTCTGGGCCGCTGTGGCGGCATCAAGTTCTCCAGCGCCGTCCCTCCGTTGCCACACCGAAGCGTGACGGCGTGCGCGAATAGGCGGCAAGACCGGAAAGGGCTGCGGTCGGATGGGTGACCACGAAGGTTGGGATGGTCTTGAGCAACGCCGAATGGGGTGCCTTGTCTTCGAAGGCCTGGCGGAACTCCGGTTTCTTCAATGCCGGCAGGATCTTTTGCGAAATGCCGCCGGCAAGGAAGACGCCGCCGCGCGCCATGAAAATCATCGCCATGTCACCGGCGACGCGGCCGAGATAGGTCGAAAACAGCGAGATGGTCTCTTCCGCTGCCGCATCGGTGCCGGCCAGTGCATTGGTGGTCACAGCGGCCGGATCGGCAAGTTTTGGATCCCACGCCTTTGATTCGCAGACGGCGCGGTAAATGTTCATGATGCCACGGCCGCAGAGCAGTTGTTCGGCGGAAATGCGTCCCTCGATCGGCTCGAGGAAAGGCCAGATCTGGTAGTCGCGTTCCGTACGCGGGCCGACATCCACGTGGCCGCCTTCGCCGGGAACCGGAAACCAAGTGTGCTGGGCGTGGACAAGGCCTGCGACGCCAAGACCGGTCCCTGGCCCAAGCACGGCGCAGGAGGCGGATTCGAGAATAGAGCCGGGGCCGATCTGTTCCCGGCCCTCGTCGCCGATCGAAGCGATGGCAAGCGCCTGCGCCTCGAAATCGTTGATGATGATCACGTCTTCCAATGATAGCGCCGTCAGCATGTCCTTCGGCTTGATCACCCATCCGGCATTGGTAAGCGGGATCTCGTCGCCTTTGACCGGGCCTGCCACCGCGATGATCGCCGAGCGCGGCTGGACGGAGGTCTTGTCCAGAATGCTGGTCTGCAGCGCTTCCTCGATGCTGGCGTAGCTGGTCGTTGGAATGATCGGAAACAGCTTCGGTTCGGCAAAGGCGTCGATCAACAGCGCGAAACGGGCATTGGTGCCACCAATGTCGCCGATCAGGATCGGAAAGGTGAGGCCGCTGTCGGTATCTGGGAGCGTGGACATGGAAGGTTCCGTTATGATCGTGCGGACTGAAGGCTGGAAAAGAGCTGTATCAGGGTTGGTTGAAGTCGATCAACCGTTCTGCCGTCGCCCGGTTCAGCGCCATCGGGATGTCGTAGACGGTGGCAAGCCGCATCAGCGCCTTGACGTCGACATCATGCGGCATCGCGGTCAGGGGATCGGTGAAGAAGATCAGCATCTGCACGTCGCCGGTGGCGATCATCGCCCCGATCTGCTGGTCGCCGCCGAGCGGGCCGCTTTTCAGCCGAGTCACGTCAAGGCTTGGACAGGCCTCCTGTACCCGGCCGCCGGTCGTGCCGGTAGCAACGATTCTCCAGCCGGCAAAGACGGCTTCATTGGCCTGCGCAAACGCGGCCATGTCGTCTTTCTTCTGATCGTGCGCAATCAGCGCCACGCATTTCTGGCTGGTCATCACAGAACTCCCGGCGTCATCCAGATCAAGAAAAGTCTCGAATTAAATCGATTTGATTTTCTCTATAGCACTGCTCGGCAGTTGAAAAGCACCGAACTGTACAGTGCCCTAAGCCTATTGCAGGGCAGGACGGGCCATGGGAACTGGAATGTCGTTGTCCGGCAGGTCGTTGTTGGCAGCATGAATGGCCTGCTGGATCGCCGCGTCGCCGGCCGTTGGCTGCGGTGCCACATAGGCCGAGCCGAAGGTGGCCGCCTGTTCCGAGGCCGCGGGCGCTGCGAGCAGGGCCGTGCAGGCTTTCGGCAGGTCCGACAGGGTTGTGAAGCGCGGCTTCACCGGCTTTGCATTCGGGTCTTTTTTAGGTGCTGCCCACGGCTCCTTGGTAAACCACCAGGCAAGTGATTTGTCGCATCCGTCACCGCTTGCAACAGGCGCCTGCGCTTTGCAGCTCGGCGTGCCCGGCGGGCAGAACATACGAATATGGAAATGCTCGTCATGGCCATAAACGGGGCGCACTTTGCCGAGCAGGTCGCGATCGCCGGTCCATGTATCACAGAGCTTCTTCTTGATCGCCGGGTTGACGAACACGCGCTCCACCTGCGGATAGCTTGCCGCCTGCATCACCAGTCTGGCATGGGTCGGCGTCCAGCGGTCGGGATTGACGGTCAAGAATTTCTTCTTGTCGAGCATCGAGATGAACGGCATGTCCTCGCGTGTCTGCGCGGAAAGCGGCTGTGAGGGCTTGGGCTGAAACCAGATATCCGCGTCGAGCCCGATCTGGTGCGAGGCGTGTCCGGTAATCATCGGCCCACCGCGCGGCTGCGAAATGTCGCCGATCAGGATACCGGAGCCCCAGCCGAGCTGGACGGCGTCTTGCGAAAATTTCTCCAAGAGCTGGATCATTGCCGGATTGCCCCAGCGGCGGTTTCGCGACAGGCGCATCGCCTGCCAGGTCGGCCCATCGGTCGGGATCGCCACGGCCCCGGCCATGCAGCCCTTGGCGTAAAATCCGATCGGGTTTGGCGCTGCTTCGCTTGGGAGCTGAACCTTGCCGAAAATCTGCTTGGCCGGCGTATCGTCAGCCGCCGCTGTATCGCCTGCAACAAGGCTCAGCCCGATCATCCCTGCCAGCGCCGCCGATCCGAGATGCCGAAGAAAACCTGCCTTTGTCGATGTCATATGCCGTCCGTTTCCTGATAGCGCGTGGCCGTCCGCGCAGAAGCGGCGCCAGCTGCGATTTGCGTGCCAACCCTGACACACTGTCTTTGTGTCAGCCTTGCGGGACACGCAACCGTGACCCAAAAAAACGGTCCGATTTGAGGCAGCTTCTGTCAATTGCCTGCATTTTGCCTATTCTGTCGTTCAAGCAGCGAAAAAATGAAAAACGGAAGAGGCGAATTGGCATGATTCTCAGACGCGCATTGGCTTTGGCAGCAACCATCCTTCTGGCAACGGGACCGGTGGTGGCTCAAGAGCCAGTCTGGCATGGCGGCATTTCCACGATCGGTGAGCTGAAGCACAAGGACGGTTTTGCCCGCTTCGATTATGTCAATCCAGATGCGCCCAAGGGGGGCGAGCTGAAACTTTCCGAAACCGGGACTTACGACACGTTCAACCCGATCCTGTCCAAGGGCGAGGCGGCGTCCGGTGTCGCGTCGCTGGTCTTCGACACGCTTTTAAAATCCGCTGAGGACGAGATCACCGCTTCCTACGGACTGCTCGCCGAGGGCGTCGCGTATCCGGACGACTTTTCCTCCGCCACGTTCCGGTTGCGTGCTGAAGCCAAATGGGCGGACGGCAAGCCGGTGACGCCGGAAGACGTCATTTTCTCCTTCGAGATGTCGAAGGAACATAACCCCCTTCTTTCCAACTATTACCGTCATGTGATCTCGGCTGAAAAGACCGGCGAGCGCGACGTTACCTTCCGCTTCGACGAGAAGAACAATCGCGAACTGCCAAACATTCTCGGCCAGTTTTCGATCGTGCCGAAACATTGGTGGGAGGGCGAGGACGCGAAGGGCAACAAGCGCGATATCAGCCGTACGACGCTGGAACCGGTCATGGGCTCCGGACCTTACAAGATCGCGTCGTTCGACGCGGGCAATTCGATCCGCTTCGAATTGCGTGACGACTATTGGGGCAAGAACCTGAACGTGAACGTTGGCCAGAACAATTTTGCCGCGATCACCTACACCTTCTTCGGCGACAGGACCATCGAGTTCGAAGCTGTCCGCGCCGGCAATGTCGATTTCTACCGGGACAACAGCTCCAGCCACTGGATGACGGCCTATGATTTTCCCGCCGTGAAGGATGGCCGCATCATTCGCGAGGAAATCGCAAATCCCCTGCGCGCCACCGGCATCATGCAGGCCTTCGTACCGAACATGCGCCGCGAAAAATTCAAGGATCAGCGGGTGCGCGAGGCGTTGAACTACGCCTATGATTTTGAGGGTCTCAACCGCACTCTCGCCTATAACAGGCTCAATCGCATCGACAGCTATTTCTGGGGCACCGAGCTTGCCTCCTCAGGCTTGCCGGAGGGCCGCGAGAAGGAAATCCTGGAGGAGTTGAAGGACAAGGTTCCTGCCGCTGTTTTCACCACGCCCTATACGAATCCGGTGGCCGGCGATCCGCAGAAGGCGCGCGAGAACCTGCGCAAGGCCATGATGCTCTTCAAGGAGGCGGGCTACGAGCTGAAGAACAGGAAGCTGGTGAACACAAAGACCGGGGAACCTTTCGGTATCGAGATCCTCCTGTCCAATGCGTCCCAGGAGCGCACCGTCCTGCCCTACATCAAGAGCTTGAATGATATCGGCATCGATGCCCGTATCCGCACGGTCGACGCCTCACAATATACCAATCGCGTCAGAAGCTTCGACTATGACATGATCTACGGCATCTGGGCGCAGACGCTGGTGCCGGGCAACGAGCAGAGCGACTACTGGGGCTCCGCCTCTGTCGATCAGCAGGGCTCAAGAAACTATGCGGGCATCGCCGATCCGGCAATTGACGAACTCATCCGCAGGATCATCTTCGCGCCAAACCGGGAAGAGCTGGTGGCAACCACCCACGCACTCGACCGTGTGCTGCTCGCCCATCATTATCTGGTACCGATGTTTTATTCCAAATCGGTGCAGGTCGCCTATTGGAACCACCTGACTCATCTGCCGGATTTACCCTACTACAGCATGGGATTCCCGGATGTCTGGTGGTCGAAAAATGCCGCAAAATAAGCTGGGGGTTGCGCCGGAAGGCTGGCTGGGTTCCATATAGCGATGACGAATCACCCCCGCCGCTTGCCGGCGGGGCCTGCCGGTCCGCAAGCTATGCGCGGCGGCAAAACGGGAAGGGTTGGGCTTGACCGACTTGAAATCCACGCGGCGTGCGAAAGCACTTCCAGCAAAAGGGCGCAACGGTTTTGCGTTCGCGATTGCACCGGCACAAAAAGACCGGCAGCAAATCCTGGCGGGTAGCCGCTGATGGGTGCCTATATCCTGCGACGCCTTCTCCTGATGATCCCGACGATCGTCGGCATCATGGCCATTTCCTTCGCCGTCATCCAGTTCGCGCCTGGCGGGCCCGTCGAGCAGGTGATTTCCGATCTGACGGGCCAGCAGGGCGGCGACCGGTTGTCCGGGAGCAGTGGTGATTTCGGGCAGTCGTTCTCCGATGATTCCTCGGGTCGGTATCGCGGCGCGCAGGGCCTTGACCCGGAATTCATCAAGAAGCTGGAAAAGCAGTTCGGCTTCGACAAGCCACCGCTCGAGCGCTTCGGCGAGATGATGTGGAATTATATCCGCTTCGATTTCGGCGAAAGCTTCTTCCGCAACACGTCTGTGGTCGATCTGATCCTCGACAAGATGCCTGTCTCGATCTCGCTCGGCCTGTGGATCCTGTTGTTTTCCTACGCGATTTCCATTCCGCTGGGGATCAAGAAGGCCATTTCCGATGGTTCGACCTTCGATGTCTGGACGTCAGGCATCATCATCGTCGGCTATGCGGTGCCCGGCTTCCTGTTCGGTATCCTGCTGATCGTGCTGTTTGCCGGCGGTTCGTTCCTTGACTGGTTCCCCTTGCGCGGCATCGTCTCGGATAATTTCGCCCAGTTGAACTGGTGGCAGAAGATTCTCGACTATTTCTGGCACATGACCCTGCCGCTGATCACGCTGTTGATGTCGGCATTCGCGACGACGACGTTGCTCACCAAGAATTCCTTCATTGATGAGATCAAGAAGCAGTATGTCACGACTGCGCGGGCGAAGGGGCTTAATGAGCGCCAGGTTCTCTACGGTCACGTCTTCCGCAATGCCATGCTGATCATCATCGCCGGTTTCCCCGGAGCGTTCATCACCGCCTTCTTCACCGGCTCGCTTTTGACGGAATATATCTTCTCGCTCGATGGCCTCGGCCGCCTCGGCTATGACGCCGTCGTCAAGCGCGATTATCCAATCGTCTTTGCAACGCTCTACATCTTCTCGCTGATGGGCCTGTTCGTCAGCCTGCTGTCTGACCTCGTCTATACCTGGGTCGATCCTCGCATCGATTTCGATAGGAGGGACGTCTGATGGCTGCTGACATCGTCTCCACCGATCCAATTCTTGCGACCGGCCGCACCGGCCGTCTGTCGCCGGTCAACCGCCGCCGCTGGGATAATTTCAAGGCCAACCGTCGCGGCTTCTGGTCGTTCTGGATCTTCCTTGTTTTGTTCGGCCTCAGCCTGTGCGCCGAGTTCATCGCCAACGACAAGCCCATCCTGGTGTCCTACAAGGGCGAACTGCTGGTCCCGGCGCTGGTGCAATATCCGGAAGAGAAATTCCTCGGCGACATGGGGTTCCTGGCGATCACCGATTACGGCTCGGCGGAAATCTCAGATGAGATCAAGGCCAACGGCTGGATGATTTGGCCACCGATCCGCTATTCCTACCAGACGGCCAATTCCAACATTCCTCACTCGGCGCCTACCAAGCCGTTCTGGCTGATGGACAAGGCCGAGCGCTGCTCCGGCTATCCACAAGGCGAAAACGATCCCGGCTGCACGCTCGGCAATCTCAATTGGCTGGGCACCGACGATCAGGCGCGCGACGTGGCAGCGCGGATGATCTACGGCTTCCGCATCTCCGTGCTCTTCGGCCTGTGCCTCACGATCGCGTCCGCCATCGTCGGCGTTACTGCTGGCGCCGTGCAGGGGTATTTCGGCGGCTGGACGGATCTTCTCTTGCAGCGCTTCATCGAAATTTGGTCGTCTATGCCAGTGCTCTACATCCTCTTGATTATCGCCGCGATCCTGCCGCCGGGCTTCTTCATCCTGCTCGGGATCATGCTCCTGTTCTCGTGGGTTGGCTTTGTCGGTATTGTCCGGGCCGAGTTTCTGCGGGCGCGAAACTTCGAATATGTGCGCGCCGCCCGCGCGCTCGGCGTCAACAACCGGACGATCATGTTCCGTCATCTTCTGCCCAATGCCATGGTGGCAACACTGACTTTCTTGCCGTTCATTCTCTCCGGCTCGATCACGACGCTGACGTCGCTGGATTTCCTCGGCTTTGGCATGCCGCCGGGTTCTGCCTCGTTGGGCGAGTTGATCAGCCAGGGCAAGTCCAATCTGCAGGCGCCGTGGCTCGGGTTGACCGCCTTCGTGGTGATGTCGGTGATGCTGTCGCTGCTGATCTTCATCGGCGAAGCCGCCCGCGATGCCTTCGATCCAAGGAAGACTTTCCGGTGAGCGCGACGATGACAGACACACTCCTTTCCGTGCGCAACCTCTCTGTCGCCTTCCATCAGGGCGGCAAGACGACGACGGCCGTTGATGGCGTTTCCTTCGACATCAAGCGTGGCGAAGTGGTCGCGCTGGTCGGCGAATCCGGCTCGGGAAAATCGGTCTCGGCCAATTCCATCCTCAAGCTTCTGCCTTATCCGTCGGCCAGCCATCCGAGCGGTGAAATCCTGTTTAATGGCAAGGACCTGATGACGGCGTCCGATGCGGACCTGCGCCAGGTGCGCGGCAACGACATCACGATGATCTTTCAGGAGCCGATGACGTCGCTCAATCCGTTGCATTCGATCGAGCGGCAGATCGCCGAAATTCTTGATTTGCACCAGGGCATCACGGGAGCGGCAGCACGCGCCCGGGTGTTGGAATTGCTCAATCAGGTCGGCATTCGCGAGCCGGAAAAGCGCCTTGCCGCCTATCCGCATGAGCTGTCGGGCGGCCAGCGCCAGCGTGTGATGATCGCCATGGCGCTCGCCAACCGTCCGGAGCTTTTGATCGCCGACGAGCCGACCACCGCGCTCGACGTGACGGTGCAGGCGCAGATCCTGGCGCTGTTGAAGACGCTCAAGGATGAGCACGGCATGTCGATGCTGTTCATCACCCATGATCTTGGCATCGTCCGCAAGATCGCCGACCGTGTCTGCGTCATGACCAAGGGCAAGATCGTCGAAACCGGCCCGACGGCGGAGATTTTCGCCAATCCGCAGCATGCCTATACCCGCCATCTGCTCGCCTCCGAGCCGAAGGGCGTGCCGCCGGTCTCCGATACGTCGAAGCCGGTGGTGATGCAGGCTGAGGATATGAAGGTTTGGTTCCCGATCAAGGCCGGCTTCCTGCGCAAGGTCGTCGATCATGTCAAGGCCGTCGATGGTATCGACCTGACGCTGCGCGCCGGCCAGACCCTTGGCGTCGTCGGCGAATCCGGTTCGGGCAAAACGACGCTCGGTCTCGCATTGACACGCCTGATCTCGTCCAAGGGCCGTGTGAGCTTTATCGGCAATGACATCGCCGGCTATTCGTTCAAGCAGATGCGCCCGTTGCGCAATCGGATGCAGATCGTTTTCCAGGATCCCTTCGGTTCGCTCAGCCCCCGCATGGCCGTCAGCGATATCATCGCCGAGGGTCTGAAGGTGCATGAGCCGTCGCTTTCCGAAAAAGAACGCGATGCGCGCGTGGCTGCGTCGCTCGAAGAGGTGGGTCTCGACGCGGCAACCCGCTGGCGTTATCCGCATGAGTTCTCCGGCGGCCAGCGCCAGCGCATCGCCATTGCCCGCGCCATGGTGCTGAAACCGCAATTCGTCATGCTCGATGAGCCGACCTCCGCTCTGGACATGAGCGTGCAGGCGCAGGTGGTTGATCTCTTGCGCGATCTGCAGGCCAAGCATTCGCTCGCTTATCTCTTCATCAGCCATGACCTCAAAGTCGTCCGCGCCCTTGCCAATGACATGATCGTCATGCGGCTTGGCAAAGTGGTCGAGCAGGGCCCTTCCGAGCGTATCTTCACCGCGCCGCAGGAAGATTACACCAAAGCGCTGATGGCTGCCGCCTTCAACATGGAGGCGGTCGATGTGCCCGCCGTCCGCCAATAGAGACCGTTGTCATGTCCGCAAAAAGCCCCGTCATCGTCGATCTGAAGTTCATTCCGCGTGAAGTCGAGGACGGCCTGAAGGGTGCGTTCCCGGGACGCGAGGTTCTGAACCTCGCCGATCCCCAGCATAAGGGCCGCGATCTCTCCGGCATCGATTACGCGGTCGTCTGGAAATCCGATCCGGATCTGTTTTCCCGCGCACCGGATCTCAAGGTGGTGTTCTCGGGCGGTGCCGGCGTCGATCACGTGCTGACACTGCCGGGCCTGCCCGATGTGCCACTCGTCCGCTTCGTTGACCGCAGCCTGACGACGCGGATGAGCGAATGGGTCGTGATGAACTGCCTGATGCATCTGCGCCAGCACCGGGCCTACGAGGCGCGTGCCAAGGCGCATGTCTGGGAGGATCTCAGCCAGCCGGAAGCCGCTGATGTGACCGTCGGTGTCATGGGTCTTGGTGTTTTGGGGCAAGATGCCATCCGCAAACTCGGTGTCATGGGCTTCAGGACGATCGGCTGGTCACGCTCGAAGAAGACGATCGATGGCGTTGAAACCTTTGATGGCTACGCGCTGGATGCCTTCCTGGCCAGAACCGATTTCCTCGTCAGCCTGTTACCGCTGACGGCCGAGACCAGGGGCATCCTGAATGCATCGCTGTTTGCCAAGCTCAGCCGCAAGGGGCCTTTGGGCGCACCGGTCGTGATCAACGGCGGCCGTGGCGGCAGCCAGGTCGGTACCGACATCATCGCTGCCCTGCAATCCGGCGTATTGGGCGGCGCCTCGCTCGATGTGTTCGAGCAGGAGCCGTTGGATCGCGACAGCCCGTTCTGGGAGATGGAAAACGTCTATGTCACGCCGCACGTGGCGGCATCCTCGGATGTGAAGGCGCTGTTTGTCCATGCCGAGCAGCAGATGGACCGCTTTGAAAGCGGCCTGCCGCTGGAGCATCTGGTCGATCGCAAAGCCGGCTATTGATCTCTATCGATCAGGGCCGGCGGAAACCCGTCGGCTTGTTGTAGAGCCAGCCGATCCGCTGGATCGATTCTTCAAGACCCTCATGCGAAACGGTCATCGTATGGCCGTTGGCATGCAGCAGCGTCTTGTCGTCCTCCATGATCGCCACGTGGCCTTTCCAGAACACCAGGTCGCCGCGGGTAAGCTCGCTACGGTCGATTTCGGTGCCAAGGCCCTTGGCCTGCATGTCGGTGTCGCGCGGCGCGGTCTTGCCCGCCATCATCATTGATAGCTGCACCAGGCCCGAGCAATCGATGCCGAAGCCGGAGCGGCCGCCCCAGAGATAGGGAGTTTCAAGAAACCGTTCGGCAATGGCGACGTAATCGCCCGACAGCGGCTGGCCCACTTCGGCGCAATGGTTGGCAATCACCGCCTGTCCGCCTTCGAGCAGGAAATAGCGCGTGCCGCGGGTTTCGCGCTCATCGATGACGGCGATCCGGTTGCCCATCGACAAGGCCTGCACGGTCGGGAATTTCAGGTCCGGCCCGGAATAGATGAAGGTGCGCGGGGCGGTGATAATATGTGTCAGGCTGCGTACCACCGGCGAGACCGCATAGTCCGGGATGTAGCCGACATAACCGTCGAAATCCGCCTTCACCCAGGCCCAGCCCGCATCCGTGTCGAGCACCCGCACGGTCTCGCCCAGCAGCAGTTCGGTATCGGTGCCGCATTCGAGCTCCGGCCTTGCCCGCATCTGCACAACGGGCACACAAATCAGCCCCGGAGAGCCGCTGACATAGCTGGCGGCTTCGACGGTGCCACGCAGGCCTTCCTCGGCAAGGTCGGTACGGTAGGCGTTCAGGCGGCGGTCTGGAAGATCAAGCATGGGTTCTCAGATAGACAGTTTGCGTCCCTGATCAATGATCAGATCGCCAAGTTTTTCAAGATAAAGCGCACCTTCGACCGTGCGCTTGATGATCACATTGCGTTTGTCGCGCTCGTCGCGGCTCCGGGTCACGAGCCCGAGATCGCCCATCGTGTCGAGCGCCCGGGTGATGACCGGCTTGGTCACACCCAGAATTCCGGCAAGGCCGCGCACCGTGTGCGGCGGCGGAACGAGATAGATGTGCAGGAGAATGGAAATCTGCCGGAGCGTCAGGTCGCGATTGTCGATCCGCACCTGTTCCAGCGAGACGCTGTGCCAGAGGTTCAACGCCTGCGAGGCTGATAATTCCACCGGCATCGGACGCCCTCGGTTCAATCGGCGAGAATTTTAGCCCCAGACCGTTACGGAACCGTTTCTTTTCGTGGCACTCAAATCCGCGTGAGCGCCTTTTCGATCCTTGCCAGATGCGCCGCGCGTTGCGCCGGTGTTACCCGGTCCATGTCGTGCAGAGAGAGCATCCGGAACTGGACATCCTTCGCGCAGAAGGCGGCAATGCCGCGCTTCAGCAGGCGGCGCACCGGGTTGCCCATATAGAGCTTGACCACCCACCAGGGCGAACCGGTCGTCGTCAACGCCCAGAACTGCTTGATATTGGTGAGGCGCGGTATGATCCGTCCGCCAGCCTGATCGTGATCGAAGGCGACACCGGGCGCAAAGACCCGGTCGAAGAAGCCCTTGAGAATGGCCGGAAAATTGAACCACCATTGCGGAAAGACGAGGATCAGCCCGTCGGCCGCCCTCAGCCGCGCAACGATGGCATCGACGGCAGAGGTGTCATAGGGCATGTCGAAGTAACCGCGCCGTTCCTGTTCTGTCAGCCGTGGATCGAAACCCTCCCGGTAAAGATCGAGCAGATCGACACTGTGGCCGGACTTCTCCAGTGCAGCTTTCGCCGTTGTAGCAACGCTTGCGGCAAAACTGTCGATCAGCGGATGGGCGAGAACGAGGAGAATGCGCATGCTAGAACAGGCTACCCTGTTTCGGCGGTGCCGCAGCCACCGGCTTTTCGGCGCGTTTCTTTGCCGGCTGAGGCGGCGGCGTAGCGCTCCCTTCGGTCGTCAATGCATTGATAGTGTCGTCTGCGAATTGAATTTTAATAGCTTGGTTCAAAGAGAGCGCAGAGGCGGCTCCGATAAGTGCCCCAGTTTCGTCGCGGATAAGCGCATAGCCGCGCTTCAAAACACTTCCGTACGACATTGATTGCAACATGCGGCCATGTGCCAATAGGATACTGCGGCGACGCCGCAGGTCGGCCAGAAGCGCGCTGTCGGCTCTGCCGGAAAGGCTTGTGAGGCGATCCTGCGAGCGGTGAATCTGGCCCAACAAACGGGCGGGCAGGGTGCGCAGGGCCGCATCGGCGGAAGAGACCCGCGAGGCGGATCTCTGTAGCAAACGCTCGACGATCCGTTCGGCGCGGATCATCCGCTCAGTGAGCTTCTGCCGCCGTTCATTGATCCGGGTTGAAAGAACGTCGGGCCGCAGATGCGCGGCAATGCGCTCGAAACTCCGCCGCTTGTTGGCGGTGTTCATCTGCAAGCCGCGGCCGAGTCCCGCCGAGGCTTCATCGAACCGGCGGCGCGGCAGAGCCAGCAATTGATCGAGCGAGGGCAGCGCACGGGTGAGCGCCCGCACGCTCTGGCGGCGATTGTCCATCTGCCGCCCGACAGCAGATTTGAGGCGGGCAGACAGTGCCGAAACAGCAGCTTCCAGATCGGCCTTCACCGGTACGGCCATTTCCGCCGCCCCGGTCGGTGTCGGCGCCCGCTGGTCGCTGGCATAGTCGATCAAGGTCCAGTCGGTCTCGTGGCCGACGGCGGAGATTAACGGGATCTGCGAATTTGCCGCCGCCCGCACCACGGCCTCGTCGTTAAAACTCCAGAGATCCTCGAGGCTGCCGCCGCCACGCGCAACGATGAGCAGATCGGGCCGGGCGATCGGCCCACCCGGCGTAAAGGCATTGAAGCCTTCGATCGCCGCAGCCACCTCATTGCCGGAGCCTTCGCCCTGCACCCGCACCGGCCAGACGATGACATGCACAGGAAACCGGTCGGAGATGCGGTGAAGGATATCGCGGATGACAGCGCCGGTGGGCGAGGTGATGACGCCGATGACTTTCGGCATGTAGGGCAGCGGCCGCTTGCGCGCCGGATCGAACAATCCCTCGGCGCCGAGTTTGCGCTTGCGCTCCTCGATCAGCGCCATCAGCGCACCGGCGCCTGCGGGCTCCAGCGTTTCGATGACGATCTGGTATTTCGACGAGCCGGGGAACGTTGTCACCTTGCCGGTGGCAATCACTTCCATGCCCTCTTCCGGCCGGAACTTCAGCCGGCTCATCGTGCCCTTCCAGATGACGGCATCGATCCGCGCCTTGTCGTCCTTCAAGGCGAAATAGGCATGGCCGGAGGAATGCGGTCCGCGATAACCGGAAATTTCGCCACGTACCCGCACTTGGTCGAAAGCCTGCTCGACCGTGCGCTTGATCGATCCGGATAGTTCGGAGACCGAATACTCGGCGAGATTGGAGGGCGAATCGGATTCGAAGAAGGAGCTCATTGTTCTATTTTGCCGCGCCGGGCAGCGGATGGCCAGTCTCTGACACCGATCTCAACAAAGCTTTCACCATACCTGTCTTTTCTCAGGTTCCAGGCTGGCCTCATCGGCACCGGAACGTTGAATTTTAAGGCAATTTTAGCGCCTCCGCCCCAGTGTCGCCGCATTGAGTTATAGGCGGAGGGTCGGATGATCATCTTGACCGCATTTGCAATCGGATTGTTGGCAGCGGCCACGCGCTCGCTGATCTGTTATGTGATGACACCCTGGCTGATCATCGCAGCCTTTGCTCTGGCGGCGGTCTGTTCGTTGGGGAACGTGTCGCTGCTCGCACTGGTTCTGGCGATCCTGTCGTACAATGCAGGTGTCGTGGCGACGTTGCTGATGGCGCTGGTTGTGGAACTTCGCACCGAGGCATAGACCGCGCGGTCAGGACACGGCGGATGAAAACCCGCCGCGTTGCCACCGGCGGGTTTACGCTTGTCGGGAAGTGGCTCAGACAGGCTCCCAGCCATCCTTCTCACTGGCGCGGTAGATGGCGTCGATGAGCTTCTGGTTGTTGACCGAGCTTTCCAGCGTCACCACCTCTTCCTTCTCCCCCTTTGCCGCACGCGAAAAGGCCTCGGCCTCCAGCTTGTACTGACGCGCATCCTGGAAGCGGAAAAGCTGCGACTGTGAATGGTTCTGGTTGGTCAGTTCCAGTTCCTCAGCGCCGTAACGGTCGGCGTTGAACGGTGACTTGACCTCGATGAACCCCTTGTCGCCGTGGAAGACCATGATCTGGCGGGCGGCGAGCTGGGTGGAGATGTAGAAGCTCAGTTCGAAATCGCCGAAATCGGCGCGCACGCTCGAATAGATGTCGGTGCCGAACTCCGGATCGCGGTCGGTGTTCGCCTGGACACGAAGCGGCTCCTTGCCCGTGACGAAGCGGGTCGAGATCGTCGGGTAGACGCCGATATCCGGCAGTCCGCCGCCGCCCAGTTCCGGCTTGTTGCGCATGTTGCCGGCATCACGGTTGTAGTAGGTGAAGGCACCCTGGACATGCCGCAGCTTGCCGATAGCGCCTTCGGAAAGCAGCGAGCGAACCTTGCGCCAAACCGGGCTGTAGGTGACCATATAGGCTTCCGAGACCAGCACCTTGTTGCGGTCGCGCGCCTCGATCAGGGCATCGATCTCAGAGGCTTTCAGGGCGATCGGCTTTTCGCACAGCACATGCTTTCCGGCATTGGCAGCCTTGATCGTCCATTCGACATGCTGCGAGGTCGGCAGCGGAATGTAGACGGCGTCGATCAGATCGGAGGCAAGCATGTCCTCGTAGGAACCGAAGGCATGCGGCACCGAAAAGCGGTCTGCCATCTCACGCGCCTTGGAAAGGTCGCGGCTGGCGATCGCCGTCACGACGCAGTTTTCAGCGTCCTGAATGGCTGGAACAACGAGTTCACGGCCGATCTTGGCCGTCGATAGAATCCCGAAACGCAACATGATTTTGTCCTCTCCGTTTGGCGGCACAGTATCCCCGAGGTACGTGCCTATCAAGCTGCCCCGGCCGGAATAAAATTGCCGTCCGTCCTGTAAAAGCGCTGTACCCGGGCTATGTCCTTGGTGCAGACTTCACGCCTCCCAAGCGATGATCCCAAACAATCTGGAGCGACCTCATGCAAAAGCGAACCCTTGGCCGCACGGGCCTGCCTATCGCGCCGCTGGTTTTCGGCGGCAATGTCTTCGGCTGGACCGCCGACGAAAAGACCTCCTTCCAGTTGCTCGATGCTTTTTTCGACGCCGGCTTCAATGCCATCGATACCGCCGATGTCTATTCCTCCTGGGTTCCGGGCAACGCGGGCGGCGAGTCCGAGACGATCATCGGTAAATGGCTGAAGGGTCGCGCCCGCGACGAAGCCGTGATCATCACCAAGGTCGGCTCCGAGATGGGGCCGGGCAAAAAGGGCCTGTCGGCCAGCTGGATCGTGCAGGCGGTGGAGGATTCGCTTCGCCGGCTTCAGACTGATCATATCGATGTCTATCTCTCCCATTGGCCGGATGAGGAAACGCCGTATGAGGAAACGCTTGGTGCCTATGACAAGCTTCTGCAGCAGGGCAAGATTCGCCATGCGGGCGCCTCCAATCTGAATGCGGAGCAGCTGCGGGCAGCCCTCGATGTTTCCGCGGCAAAAAGCCTGCCGCGCTACGATGTGCTGCAGCCGGAATATAATCTTTACGACCGGCCCTCGTTCGACGGGCCGCTGCGCAATCTCTGCATCGCCGAGAATATCGGCGTGATCAGTTATTTCGGCCTGGCGCGCGGCTTCCTGTCGGGCAAGTACCGCTCGCACAAGGATCTCGAAGGCTCGGCGCGCGGCAGCGGTGTCGGCAAATATCTCGATGGGCGCGGCATGCGCATTCTCGGCGCGCTTGACGAAGTGGCGGCCGATACCGGCAATACGCAGGCGGAAATTGCGCTTGCCTGGATCATGGCGCGCAAGGGCGTGACCGCCCCGATCGCCAGCGCCACCAATCTGAAGCAACTGGAAAGCCTGACGAAATCGGCTTCGATCACGCTTTCGGATGACGCCTGCCGGCTGCTCAACGAGGCAAGCCAGTAAGCGCAGGTTCAGCGCCCCGGTGTCCTGTCTGCAACCCGGCAAGATATTGGCGGCGGACTGTGCATCGTCTTTCCCAAAAGGCGCTTCGGCTGCTACACGAAGCCGGAGATTGCGGGAGGGACCGACATGGCGATCGAAATACGCGCGGCGGGGCCGCAAGATGAGCACGACTGGCGCAGACTTTGGGCCGGCTATGCCGCCTTTTCCGGCACCACGCTGGCGGCCGACATCATCGACCGGACCTGGGCGCGGCTGATGGATGACGCCACGCCGTTGTTTGCGCGGCTGGCGATACTGGACAACGCCGTCGTGGGTTTTGCCATCTGCCAGAAGCAGTTCGCCACCTTCTTTCGCGAACCGGTCTGCTACCTGGAAGATCTGTTCGTCGATCCGGCAGCACGGGGGAGCGGCGTTGCCAAGGCGATGATCGACGATCTGATCGCGCTGTGCGAGGCAAACAATTGGGACCGGCTCTACTGGTACACCGAAGCCGGTAACGCACCGGCAAGGCGGCTTTACGATCGCTATTCCGGCACTGACGACCATGTGCGCTACAAGATCACGTTCGGCACGTTCACCAGTTCGGGAAATCCAACGTAGGCGTCTGCATGGCTGCCGGAATGATTGGCCATGCCCGCTTTTGTCAGCAGACCTGCGGGCGCGACATAACTGCGGATGCGCCGGACGGGGCGCTCGTGCCACTGGATGTTGACGGCCCAGAGTTTTGGGAAGAAGCAGAGCGACGCATAGGGCAGGTGATCATGGATCCACCAGGCGAGCGATTGCCAGCCGCCAAGGGTGGCGCGGCGGTCCCAGACCCAGGGGATGACGATGCAGGCGGTTGCGCCCATGCAGCCGTCGGCGTCGCGCATGTCCCAGATATGATCGGCGGCCGTTGCTGCATTGGTCGAGCAATTGAGCTTGTTGCGGTTGCCGAACTCGTTGACGGAACGTGACCGGTAGCCCGAGCGGATATGCAGCCGCCCGAAGGTCCGCTGCAGCGGCTCCAGAAGCTCTTCGCAGAGTTTTGTGCCCGCCGCGATCGTCAGGTCCGGATCGTCGGGAATGTTCGGCATGCCATAGAAATCGGCGATCTCCGAATGCAGGAAGTCGCGCAGGAAAAAACTCTCCGACAGCCGCGCCCGGCCCATATCTTCCAGCGCTTTCATCGATCCTGGCTTTTTCATCGGATGCTCCCCGGTTTTGATGAAGACTATGCCGCAGACAGCTGGCGTGCCACCCGTTTTCCGTGCGCCGAGACCGGAGCAATCCACCCTCTCGCCTTCATTCGACCGCGTCATCGTGTTAAGATCGGCGGTCAGCTAGGGAGAGAAGCATGTCCGACGAGCAGGCAATAGGCGCGGTCGTTCACCTCTATGTCGATGGTATGGCGTTCTGCAACGAAGCGGCGCTGCGCAAGGCTTTCCATCCGGATGCCAAGATCATCGGCCATTATCAGGGTGCCGTCGAATGGATGTCCCGCGACGATTTCATTGCTGCCACCCTCGCCGAACCGCCGGCCCCTCCCGGAACGCAGCCGCTGATGGATATCGAGATCACCGACATCGAGGGCGAAGCCGCCTTCGTCAAAGTTGCCGATGAATTCGCCGGCATGCGGTTCAGCGATTACCTGTCGCTCCTGAAGATCGATGGCCGCTGGGTGATCGTCAACAAGCTGTTTCATCTGCACCGGTAGGACTTGGCCAAGGGACTGCTGTTTAGCTCTCCCGCTGAGAGGGCGGCGGCGCTTTCTCTTCTCCCCAGCGGGGAGAAGGTGCCCGAAGGGCGGATGAGGGGGCGGTCCGGCATGAATGTGCGAGTCTTTCATTGCAGTGGGCTCCAGATTCCGTTTGCTCAAGCTCTCTTCTTCAAGGGTGGCTTCGCCCCCCTCATCCGGCCCTGCGGGCCACCTTCTCCCCGATGGGGAGAAGAGGGAGATCGTCGCCTTCCTCAACGGTCTATAACCACGCCCGGAAAATCCGCCGTGGTTTTCTCT
>NZ_LMCZ01000006.1:0-523136 GCF_001424965.1 Rhizobium sp. Root1204 | reverse complement strand
AACTAACTGATTTATATGAGATATTTCATAAACAACCAAAACAACCCACAAAATCCACCAAAAATACCCGGAATCCAACAGCCAAAATCTTTCCCAAACGGGTAAAATTGCCAATTGCACGGTTGGTGTATGAAAGGCGCATAAAGCACCGTCACGGAACGGTGCGCCGAAGATGCCGGCAGCGGCGGAAAATTCGACCATTACCGCTGGACGGTTGGCCGCGCCCATTACCGGCCTGCTCGACAATTCCAACCTGCGCGATACACTCTCAGCCAATTCTGCGGCGATGAAAAATGCTGCCGACGTGGCGACAGCCAACAAGGCGATACTTGATCCGATTTGAAGAAGGACGGCGACATGCAGGACAGGCTTTACATCGACGGCGCGTGGGTAAGGCCCGAGAAGGGCGGCACTCTGGATGTCATCGATCCCGCCACCGAACAGGTCATTCACAAGGCCCCCGCCGGGACCAGCGGCGATATCGACAAGGCCGTCAAAGCTGCCCGCTACGCATTCGATTCCGGCCCGTGGCCAAAATTCACCGGCACCGAGCGCGCCGCCTACCTGCGCGCCATCGCCGCCAGGATCACCAAAAAGCGCGAGTTCCTGGCGAAACTCGAAGTCGCCGACAATGGCAAGCCATTACCAGAAGCCCTGTGGGATATCGACGACGTCGCCGGCTGTTTTACCTATTATGCCGGTCTCGCTGAAGAACTGGATCAGCATCCGGAGGAAACGATCCCGCTCAGCGAGCCGCGCTTTTCCTCGCGGGTGGTGCACGAACCGCTCGGCGTCGTCGGCGCCATCACGCCGTGGAATTATCCGCTCTTGATGGCCTCCTGGAAAGTTGCGCCGGCCCTTGCCGCCGGTTGCACAATGGTGCTGAAGCCCTCGGAACTCACACCGCTTACCGCGCTTGAACTCGGCGTGATTGCCGAGGAAGTAGATCTCCCGGCCGGCGTGCTCAACATCGTCACCGGCACGGGCCTTCAGGCCGGTGAGCCGCTGACTGAGCATCCGCTGGTCGACAAGCTTGCCTTTACCGGCTCGGTCGCCACCGGCCGCAAGGTGATGATGGCCGGTGCGCAGGACATCAAGACCGTCAGCCTCGAACTTGGCGGCAAATCGCCCTTTGTCATCTTTGCCGACAGCGATATCGAAAAGGCCGTCGAATGGATCATGTTCGGCATTTTCTGGAACCAGGGCCAGGTCTGTTCTGCCACCTCGCGCGTACTGGTCGAGGCGGAAATCTATGATGCCGTCGTTTCGCGCCTGTGCGAGGAAGCAGCCAGGATCAAGATCGGCAACGGCATGGAGGGTGGAACGCTACTCGGGCCGATTGTCTCCAAGGGCCAATATGACAAGATCGTCTCGGCCATAGACCGCGCCCGTATCGATGGCGCCACGGTTGCCTATGGCGGCGCCCGGCCGGCGGGTCTCAACAGCGGTTATTTCCTTGAGCCGACGGTGCTGACCGACATGAGCGAAGACAGCTATGTCTGGAAGGAGGAGATTTTCGGGCCGGTCGTCTGCGTCAAGCCGTTCAAGGACGAGGACGACGCCATCCGCATGGCCAATGACAGCCGCTTCGGGCTTGCCGCTGCGGTGATGTCGAAGGATGTCATCCGCGCCGAACGCGTCGCCGAAGCCTTTCACGCCGGTATCGTCTGGGTCAACTGTTCTCAGCCGACCTTCGTCGAAGCCCCTTGGGGCGGCTACAAACAATCCGGCATCGGCCGCGAGCTCGGCCATTGGGGACTGTCGAACTATCTTGAAACCAAGCAGATCACCCGTTTCAACAGCGATGAGCCGTGGGGCTGGTACATCAAGGAATGAGGTGCTCGCCGTCCAGATACGGACGCGGGATTTGCAAATCGGCAGGGCTATTGCAAGCCCTGCCCTTCGCTGAGCTGATTAACCGCTTCAACCTGCACTAGTATGGCGATATGCATTGACGCCGGCTACCGTTATACGGCTGGAACGTATTGTCATAAGCCCGATACGAGCGATAGCGCGCATAACACCAATCTGCGTGCGAACCGCCGGTCCGATAATAGCGCCGCCCACCGTCATAGTATCTCGGTTGTGCGAGAATGCCGCCGATAATCGCCCCGGCAGCCAGACCACCAAACGCTGCGCCGAAGTTGTCGTCATAGTCATGGTAGCGCCGATAATTGCCGTAGTCACGGTAATAGCGCCGATTTCCATAGTAGCCACCATTGCGGTAGTGGCGCCGGATGTAGGGGCCGCGATTGCCGCCATAGCGGCCGATACCCCACGAACTACGGTAGGATTCGACCTGTTGAACATCCGAAACCTGGATCTTCGGGCGTTCAGCGGATGGGAATGCCTGTGCCGGCACAACGCTTGAAAAGGCGGTGGCCAGCGACAGACCAATGATTGCGAACATCTTCATTTGAATCACCATTTTGCCTTTCCAAGAGGAAACGTTTCAAACAGTGCTTTTGTGCCATACCTAGAACAAAAAAATAATAGCGCGATGATTACGCCCACACGAGAGGCCTTTTTTCTTCAGCGTTTCAATCAAGACGCTTGAATGTCCATTTCACGGTATACTCGCCGCTACGCTTCATCTTGGCCTTGGTCCGCACCCGCACCGGGCCACCAAGTGCAATCTCCGCGTCTTCAAATGCCTGGCGCGCCTCCGCCATTGCCCGAAGATAGGCGCTGTTGTCGCGCTTCGGGCTATCGGCAATCGCCTTGAGAAGGGCAATCGTATCAAGTTTGTCCTTGGCCATGAACTCTTACCACTCCTTCTGCTGCTGGCTGTGCCGGACGCGCCGGTTCAATACACCCGACAGACCACCTATCTCAAGTCAAGCCCGTGGATCAGGGCAGGATAGCAGATGCCACCCTGCCCGGCCGATTAAACCGGCGTTTGCTGGTGGCGAAGTCGTGCCAGCGCAGCCAAGACGACTGTAGCCGTGAGCGAGGAATAGGCCACAAGCGGCCATGCTGTATCGCCTTGCAGCGCCACGACCGCCAGCGTTCCGGCAATGCCGGTGATCAGGCTCTGGATGCAGAAATAGACGGCAACGGCCGAACCGGCGATATCATCAAAGCCTTTCAGCGCGCCGTTTGCAGTCACGGAAACCGCAAAAACGATACCGATCGCCATGACCCACATCGGCACGATGAAGGTCAAAAAGGATGCGGAACCGAAAATTTGACCAATACTCAACAGGAACGCGCCCAACAGCAGCATCCCCATGCCTCTTGCGAGGCTACCGGGATTACCCCATTTCGCCACGAATTGCCCGGCGAAGCGCGAGGTGATGATCATCGCGCATGCCGCAGTCGCGAAAGCCAGACTGAATGTTAGCTCAGTAAAGCCCGCACCGTCGATCAGCACTCGAGGGGCGATGGAGAAGAACACGAAGAACGTGCCCATCGCCGCGCTAAACCCGAGCGTATAGGTCCAGAACGCAAAACTCTTGAAAATCGGCCCGATCGAGCGGCGCGAGGGTGCCGAAGAGGCCGGCCGCGTTTCGTGCCAGCGAAAGACCGCATGGACGAGTGCCAAGAGGGCGCCTGCACCAAGCGCAGCGAAGATCGCCCGCCATCCCAATCCATCGGCGATCACGGCGCCTGCGATCGGGCCAAGAGCCGGCACGAAGGACAGCATGGCGCTGAAAAGACCGTAGATGACGGCGCTTTCCGGGCGGTCGGCATAGACATCGCGAACAGTCGCAAACGTGGCCACAAGAGCTGCCGACGCACCGGCAGCCTGAAGGAACCGGAAGAGGACGAACACGCCTGCCGTCGACGATGCTGCCAGGCAGAGCGACGCGGCAGCAAACAGCAGCGCGCCGCCGATCAGCACCGGGCGCCGGCCGATGCGATCGGAGACCGGCCCGAACAGGATCTGCCCGACGCCGAGCATGACCATGTAAAGGCTGAGAGTCAGCTGAATGACCGCCGGGCTGGTGTTGAGGATGCCGGGCATTGCAGGAACGACTGGGAGATAGATATCCATCGCCAGAGAGGCGAGAATATCGAAAGGGGCCATCAGCAGCAGCGTTGCTGGCAGGGAATAGGCCCAGATACGGGGTTTTGTAGACATGGGAAAACATCCGCTCAAATGAGGTACATTTGGCGGCGTCTGCCTGTCAGCTTCAGCTGGAATTGGTTCGACAGACCGCCGCAACAACATGAAAAAGTTGTTGCGGCTTACTTATCTGCGGATTTTGCGGTCCCCATGCCGATGCTCCAAGATCCGGAATTCGAAGAACGCTCCTATATCAAAACAGGAGCGGCCAAACAATGTCCCGGAAAAGCGACATCTATTCCGCCGCCTCAACCCTCGGCGCAGGGACATAGTTCAGGATCGGCCCGAGCCAGCGTTCGACTTCGCTAATCGGCATGTCCTTGCGGTCGGCATAGTCTTCGACCTGATCGCGCTCGACCTTGGCGACGCCGAAATAGTAGGATTCCGGGTGAGCGATGTAGATGCCGGAGACGGAGGAGCCGGGCCACATGGCAAAGCTTTCGGTCAGCGTCACACCGATTTCCTCTTCAGCCTTCAGCAGATCGAACAGTGTTGCCTTTTCCGTGTGATCCGGTTGCGCCGGATAGCCGGGCGCCGGGCGGATACCCGCATAGGGTTCGGCGGCGAGTTCACTGGGATCGAAGGCCTCATCGGCCGCATAGCCCCAGAGCTCCTTGCGCACATATTCGTGCATGCGCTCCGCAAAAGCTTCGGCAAACCGGTCGGCCAACGCTTTCACCATGATCGACGAATAGTCGTCATTCGCCCGTTCGAAGCGTTCGGCGATTGCCACTTCCTCGATACCGGCCGTGACGACGAAGCCGCCGAGATAGTCCTGCCTGCCGCTATCGACCGGAGCAACGAAATCCGACAGCGCCACGTTCGGGCGGCCGTCGCGCTTGGTCATCTGCTGGCGCAGGGTATAGAAAGTCGCGCGTTCCTTCGCCCGGCTTTCGTCGGTGAACAAGCGGATATCGTCACCGACCACGCCGGCCGGCCAGAAGCCGACGACCGCTTTTGGGGCGAACCATTTTTCCGCAATAACCTTGGCCAGCATCGCCTGCGCATCGGCAAACAGTGCACGGGCAGCTTCGCCCTGACGTTCGTCGTCGAGGATCTTTGGATAGACGCCCTTCAACTCCCAGGTCTGGAAGAACGGGGTCCAGTCGATATAATCGGCCAGTTCAGCGAGATCCCAGCTCTGGAAGACCCGGGTGCCGAGGAACGATGGCGTCTTCGGCTGATAGGCATCCCAATCGACTTTCTGGGCATTGGCGCGGGCTTTGGCCAGCGGCAGGCGCTGCTTTTCCAGTTCGTTGCGGGCATGCGCATCCGCGACCTTTTTGTACTCAGCCTTGACGGTATCGATGTAACCGCCCTTCATTTCTGGCGACAGCAGGCTGGAAACCACGCCGACGGCGCGGCTGGCGTCGGTGACATAGATCGCCTGACCCTGATTGTAGCGCGGATGGATTTTCACCGCAGTATGAACACGGCTGGTGGTCGCGCCGCCGATCAACAGCGGGATGTCAAATCCCTCGCGCTCCATTTCGGCCGCCACATGCGCCATCTCATCGAGCGACGGCGTGATCAGACCGGAAAGGCCGATGATATCGACGTTCTTTTCGCGGGCGATCTCGAGGATTTTTGCCGCGGGCACCATGACGCCGAGGTCGATGATTTCATAGTCGTTGCAGGCGAGCACGACGCCGACGATATTCTTGCCGATATCGTGCACATCGCCCTTCACCGTCGCCATCAGCACCTTGCCGGCGCTCTTGCGCTCGCCCAAGCCGCCACCGGCCAGCCGTTCGGCCTCCATGTAGGGCAGCAGGACGGCAACAGCCTGTTTCATGACACGGGCAGACTTCACCACCTGCGGCAGGAACATTTTTCCTGCGCCGAACAGATCCCCAACGACATTCATGCCGGCCATCAGCGGGCCTTCGATGACATGCAGCGGCCGCTCGGCATTCTCCCGGGCTTCTTCCGTGTCGGCCTCGATGAATTCGGTGATGCCATTGACCAGCGCGTGCTCCAGCCGCTTTTCAACAGCCCATTCGCGCCATTTCAGGTCCCGCTCCTTGGCTTCCTTGCCTGCCGTACCCTTGAAACGTTCGGCAAGCTCCAGCATGCGCTCGGTCGAATCAGCGCGGCGGTTGAGGACGACGTCCTCGCAGGCTTCCTTCAATTCGGGCTCGATCTGGTCGTAAACCGCCAGCTGACCGGCATTGACGATACCCATGTCCATTCCCGCCTGAATGGCGTGGTAGAGAAACACGGCATGCATCGCCTCGCGCACCGGCTCGTTGCCGCGGAAGGAGAAGGACAGGTTGGAGACGCCACCTGAAATATGCACATGCGGCAGGGTATCGATGATCTCGCGCGTCGCCTCGATGAAATCAACGCCGTAATTGTTGTGCTCCTCGATACCGGTCGCGACCGCAAAGACGTTCGGGTCGAAAATAATGTCTTCCGGCGCAAAACCTGCCTGCTCGGTCAGCAGCTTGTAGGCGCGGGTGCAAATCTCGACCTTGCGGGCCCGTGTATCCGCCTGCCCCTGTTCGTCGAAAGCCATGACCACGACGGCGGCGCCATAGGCGCGGCAAAGCCGGGCGTGATGCAGAAAGGCATCTTCGCCTTCCTTCATCGAGATGGAGTTGACCAGGGGCTTGCCCTGCACGCATTTCAGGCCGGCCTCGATGATCTCCCATTTTGACGAGTCGATCATCACCGGAACGCGGGCAATATCCGGCTCGGCGGCGATCAGATTGAGAAACTCGACCATCGCCTCCTTCGAATCGATCAGGCCCTCGTCCATGTTGATGTCGATGATCTGGGCACCATTGGCCACCTGATCGCGGGCGACATCAAGCGCCTCGGCATAGTTTCCGGCGGTGATCAACTTGCGGAACTTGGCCGAGCCGGTGACGTTGGTGCGTTCGCCGACATTGACGAAAGGAATGTCCTTGGTCAGTGTGAACGGCTCCAGACCGGAGAGTTTCATCAGTCGCGGCACGTCGGGGATTTCACGGGGCGCATGTTTTGCGACGGCCTGTGCGATCGCCCGGATATGGGCCGGCGTCGAACCACAGCAGCCTCCGACGATATTGACCAGGCCTTCGCGGGCAAAGCCTTCGATCTGGGCCGCCATTTCATCCGGCGTTTCATCATACTGGCCAAATTCGTTGGGCAGGCCGGCATTCGGATAGGCGCAGACGAAGGTATCGGCGACGCTGGAAATCTCGGCCAAATGGGCGCGCATGGCATTGGCCCCGAGCGCGCAGTTTAGACCGATGGTGAAGGGATCGGCATGGCGCACCGAGTGCCAGAAGGCTGTTGGTGTCTGGCCCGACAGTGTGCGGCCGGAAAGATCGGTGATCGTGCCGGAAATCATCACCGGCAGGCGGATACCTCTCTCGAGGAAGACTTCTTCCGTCGCGAAGATCGCCGCCTTGGCATTCAGCGTATCGAAGATGGTTTCGATCAGAACGATATCCGTGCCGCCATCGATTAGACCGCGCAGCTGCTCGGCATAGGCGATGCGCAGGTCATCGAACGAAACAGCGCGGTACCCTGGGTTATTCACATCAGGGGAGATCGACGCCGTCCGGTTAGTCGGCCCCAAGGCGCCAGCGACGAAACGGCGCTTTCCATCAACCTGTTGCGCGCGCAAACCGGCGCGCCGGGCAAGACGCGCTCCATCGCGGTTGAGCTCATAGACCATCGCTTCCATGCCGTAATCGGCCTGAGCAATCGAGGTGGAAGAGAACGTGTTGGTCTCAAGGATATCAGCGCCGGCAATGGCGTAGTTGTAGTGAATTTCCTCGATCGCGCCCGGCTGTGTCAGCGTCAAAAGGTCGTTATTGCCCTGCAGATGACACTCGCAGCTAACAAAGCGATCACCGCGAAAATGATCTTCGCCAAGGCCAAGCTGCTGGATTTCCGTGCCCATTGCGCCATCCATGATCAGGATGCGTTCACGTGCCGCCGCTTTCAGCGCGGCCATGACCTCGGATCCATCCGGTTGGGGTGAAACGGCGCCGAAAAGGGCATCGATGGCGGACATGGGAAATCTCCCGTTCTGAAAACGACATTAAACTGAAAATCAGAGATCACATAAAGATATCTTTATGTCAATATATCAGTTGGAAATTTGATTGCCCCGAAATTGAAACGGCCCGCCTCTGCTTGAGACGGGCCGCTTGAAAAAATCGTGCAGATATCTTGGCTTAGAGTCGTTTCAGGCAATCGTCCAGTTCATAGACCGCGCACAGAATGTGATAGAAGCTGCTGGCCGGCGCAGGTTCGTCGACAAAGCTGCCGTCGGCCTTCTGCTTGTCACGCCAAAGCCCCTCGACCGGCGTATCGAGAAAGCCTTGCAACGCTGTAGCGGCGCGAACGGCAGACCGCAGATACCGCTCACGCTCCTCGCCCTGTGTCAGCGCCGCAAAACGAACAGCGGCCTTCAGCCACTCCGTTTGCGGCCAAAGCCGCGCAATCGGATCGGCGACGGAGAAATCGTCCAGCAGCGTCATGACAGCGACGTCGCGTGGCTGGGCAATGCCATATTGTTCGCCAATTTCGAACAACCGCCGCGCCTTCACCAGTGCATCGGCATTGCCGCGCCGCTCGGCCCAACGCAGCAAGAGCCAGGCCCATTCGAACTGGTGGCCGGGCTCGACGATACGGCCCTTGTCACCAGGCATTGGCGCCCAGTCCTGATCGAAGAATTCACGCAGCGCGCCGGTTTCCCGGTCGATGAAATGCTCCATGCAGAGAAAGGCGATTTCATCTGCCAGATTGGTCCAGGCCACGGTGTCGAAGCCCTCCACCGTCTCGCTGGCAAGGCATGCCTCGAACAGGTGCATATGCGGGTTGGAGCAAAGCGGCAGGCGTGATGGATTGTCTTCTTCAAACCCTGCCGACGGATGCTTGCAATGCGCTTCCAACCTGCCGTGCAGCGCATTGCTACGGTCGATCATCTCCGCCTTGCGATCAGGAAAGACCTGCGCCAGATAGGCGAAGGACAGAAGCGCAAAAGCCTGATTGTAGAGATCGAATGACGCGTCGATCAGAGTGCCATCGGCGTCGGCAAGAGCGCCATAAAAACCGCTTGGCTGCAGATAGACCCTATCGAAATAGGCGATGCCATCGCTGGCCACCGTCTGCCAATCGCCGGACCAACCACGTCGCCCGGCTTCCGCGAAGCAATAGACCTGACGAGGCTGGACGCGCGAACGGCGATTGGCCCGCGTCGGCTGCCCGGACATGTCGATCGTCTCGACAAAGCCGCCGCCGACACCATCAAAACCCTTGTCCCGCCAGAGCGGCAAGGCTTTTTCGGAAAGCCACGCGTTCAGTTTTGCGGAAAAACCGGCAATATCCATTGTCATCAATCCGTTCAATCTTATTCGCTCAGCTGCAACTCACCAAGATTTTTACCGAGAAGTTTGGCCAGCGCTTCGATGACCATGGTGTGATCATCACGCTGCGGCAAGCCCGAAACAGTCACCGCGCCGATACAACCAGTACCCTTGACGACGATCGGGAAGCTACCGCCATGCGGCGCAAATTCCGCATCCGGCAAGCCGAACTTGGTGGTGATATCGGTGCCTTGCTTGGCGAGCGACAAGCCCACCGCATAGCTGCTCTTCAGGAACCGGAAGACGCAGTTTCGCTTGCGGCGCACCCAATTCGGATTGTCGGGCGTCGAGCCTTCCAGCGCCGTGTAGAATACCGGCATGGAAAACAGCGTCACATCGATGACGACGCCGAGCTTGCGCTCCACCGCCATCTCGCGCAGCAGCGAACCCAGCGCCCAGCCGGTTTCCAGGCTGAAACTGTCGAACTGAAGTTCGCGTTCCTGCAGTGCAATCTGCTCCAGATCCGCCTCGATAATCATCGTAATCCCTCCATCAATCCTTCCAGAGCCAGGCGGCACCGCGCACGCCGGAACTGTCGCCATGCACCGCCTTGCGGATCGGTGTTTCGAAGCTGTCGCCGAAGATGTATTTGACGATCAGGTCCGGCAATTCGTCGTAGATCTCATCGACATTCGACATGCCGCCACCCAGCACGAACACATCCGGATCGACGATATTGGTCAGAAGCGCCAGGCTGCGGGCAAGCCGGTCGACGAAACGCTCGTAGACGGCGGCCGCTACCGGCTCGCCGTTGCGCTTGTCGGCAATGATATCGCGACCGCGCCGGTCGGTACCCGTGGTCAAGCGATAGTCCAGCTCTACCCCGGTACCGCACGCATACATGTCGAGACAGCCATGTTTGCCGCACCAGCATTTGTGGCCGGGATATTCGTCCCTGGTCATCCAGGGCAGCGGATAATGGCCAATTTCAGCGGCAATGCCCTGATAACCGGCATGTACGTGCTTGTTAATCGCCAGCCCGCCGCCATGGCCGGTCCCGACAATCACGCCAAAGACTGTATGCGCATCCTTGCCGGCACCGTCGACAGCTTCCGAGATCGCCAAGCAATTGGCGTCGTTGGCAAGCCGGACCTCACGGCCGAGTGCGGCGCCAAGATCGCGCCCCAGCGGCTGGCCATTGAGAAGCACCGCGTTGGAATTGCGTACTATGCCGGTGCGCGGATTGAGGCTTCCGGGAATACCAATACCGATCGTTCCCGTTTCGCCAGCGCTCTGCTCGGCGGCTGCGACAAGCTCCTGTACCGCGCGGATACAGGCATCATAGCCGCTGGTCGGCGTGGCGATGCGATGCCTTGCCCGTGTTGCGCCATCGCGATCGAGCGCGATGACTTCCATTTTCGTGCCGCCCCAATCAATTCCGATGAACATGCTGGATCAAACTCTATGGGTGTCATTGTCAAAGGCGGCGCCATCGCGGCCGGGTCTCCTCCCCGTTTCGCCGCACCCTGCTTATCATCGGAAAACCGTTCCGCGCCAGCCCCGGCCTGCATCACACACGTTAGAAAACCCAGTTCGCAGAAAACCACTCAAACCACACCGGAAACACTTGGCTTCCACGCCCACCTTTTGTAAGGGTTCTTCAGGTTGGTCCCATAGCTCAGCAGGATAGAGCGCAAGATTCCTAATCTTGAGGCCACTGGTTCGAATCCAGTTGGGATCACCACTTTTGTCCTGCCCAATACTTGGGGAAAACGCGGACACGACCACCAGCATTGCCTTGGACGATATCGAACCGGCTGGAACTTCGCCGTGGCCGATCAACCTGTTTCCGCCCGCATCAAGGATTTCCATGAACTCGGCGTGAAGAACCGTTCAGAACGGCTACTCTGTGTTTCTGACGATGGCAACGCCGCTGAACAGCCCAAAAAAGAGCACGCCGGAATGAGTGCGGCGATAATCCAGACAGGGGTGCAGCAAGCCCGCCGTAAAGTTTCAGCTGGCGCGCACACAGGAAAACCTTGTTCAACGCCGCCGCATCAACTGTCATGCACGGCTTGCAGGGGCATCCACAATGCCCCTGCAAGCCGTCACCTCAAAAAACGTCAGTAACCGATGCGCACGCCACCGGCATCAGAGGGACCGAGGTCCGGTATCGGTCCATAGCCCTGGTATTGCGCGTAGGTCGTGTTATTCGCGCCGGTGCTGGCGCATCCCGAAAGCGCCAAAAGCGCCAGCGCCGCAACGGCCATCAGAGATTTAAGGGACATAATTTTCTCCTGTCGAGGGGATTGGCCAGCAGGCCGGACGGCCATGGCAAATGTTCGTCTATATCATCGGCAATGACAAGTGGGATCATCCCCGCGAAAGGCGAGATACAAACGACAGCGTAAACACACCTTGAAAGGCAAACCAGACGGCGGGAAATCCGCAAGCATCCGGACAAAGAAAAAGGCCGGGTGAAAACCCGACCTCTCCGACCCGTCTCGACAGCGATTGCCAGTACATCCGTGGTCAACCGCTGGAAACGAATTCCGTATGCCCAATATGGCAAGGGAATGTAACCGTTTCAAGACAAAGCGAAAAATAAGAAAAAAACGGGGCTCTCTGTCAGGCTGCATCCAGCGCAATCGTCAGGTCGGCGATCAGATCATCCGGATGCTCGATACCGATCGAAAGCCGGATAGTCGATTCCAGCACGCCGATCCGCTGGCGGACCTCCAGCGGCACGCCGGAATGGGTCATCGTGGCCGGATGACTGGCCAGCGATTCCGTGCCACCGAGACTGACGGCGAGCTTGAAGATCTGCAGCGCATTGAGAAACTTGAAGGATGCAGGCTGGCCACCGCGGATATCGAAGGAAAAGGTCGAGCCAGCGCCGGTACACTGCGCAGCAAATGTCTTGCCAAGTGGCGACTGCGGGTCATGATAGGGCAGATAATGAATGCCCTCGACCTTGGGGTGATCGCGCAGGAAATTGGCAACCTCGAGTGCATTGTTGTTGGCCTTTTCCATGCGAATCGACAATGTCTCAAGAGACCGGCCAAGCATCCAGCAGGAATGCGGATCGAGTTGCGTGCCGATGGCGCCGCGCAGTGCCTTGACCTGTTTCATCACCGCCTTGGCACCGAGAGCCGCACCCGCGATCAGGTCCGAATGACCACCGACATATTTGGTCAGCGAATAAAGCGAGATATCGGCGCCATGTTCGATTGGCCGCTGGAAGACCGGGCCAAGCAGGGTATTGTCGCAGGCGACGATCGGCGTATGCCCCTGCTTGCGGCCGATCGCATCGGCAATCCGGCGGATCATCGCGACATCGACAAGGCTGTTGGTGGGGTTGGCCGGCGTTTCGATCAGGATCATCGAGACCCGGCCTTTGGTCATCGCCTCTTCAGCCGCCGATTGCACCGACGCCTCGTTGACGCCATCGGCAAATCCAACCGCAGCAACACCCATGTTGAGAAAGGTTTTTGCCAGCAGCGTTTCGGTTCCACCGTAGAGCGGCTGGGAATGAAGAATGGCGTCGCCCGGCCGTACGAACGCCAGAAGCGTCGTTGCAATCGCTGACATGCCGGAGGAAAACAGCGCGCAGCTTTCCGTCCGCTCGTAAACGGCGAGACGGTCCTCAACAATCTCGCTGTTGGGATGATTGAAGCGGGAATAGACCAGCCCCGCCCCGGTCCCCGCAGGCGGCTCGCGGCGGCCGGAAACGAAATCGAAGAAATCGCGCCCTTCTTCGGCCGACTTGAACACGAATGTAGACGTCAGAAAGACCGGTGGCTTGACCGCGCCCTCGGAGAGCTCCGGGTCATAACCGTAATTCAGCATCAGGGTTTCGGGATGCAGTTTGTGATTGCCGATATGAGTCTTGGAGGGATGTGGAGCAGTCATGACGGTCTCCGGGATTTGCGGCCAATGACGCAGTCTACATCAATTTTCGACACCGCTTCTTGCCATTCTTCGGGTTTTTTCATCCGAAAATTGCGCTACAGCGATGGATGACCGGAAAAACCGGATAGTGCAGCACTGGCCCGTCGTCTGCGAGGCCAACGTTTCGCAATCAATCCACCGCACCGCTCTTGAGACTGCCAGGAACATTCATCTTCTTACGCTCACGGGCCATGTCGCTGACGGCGGCACGCAGCCGCGGGTGCCGGGCCATGAAGATATTGAAATCGCGCCGGTCGAGTTTCAGGAACTGGCAGAAATCCACAGCGATCACGTCGGCGGTGCGCAATCCGCCGCTGAGAAGTGCCATCTCGCCGAAAAATGCGCCGGCTTCCAGCATGATGGCATTGCCCGGCAAGCGGACCTCGGCAGCACCGGCCGAGATGAAATACATGGCATCGCCACGCTCCCCAACCCGGATGACCTTGTCGCCCGGTGAGGCCGAGGCCGGACGGAACAGGAGGAGAAGCTCCTCGAGCGCATGCTCGTTGACTTCGGAAAACAGCGGGAAAGTGTGAACCAGCTGCTGTTTCTTCAGCTGCTGTTGGCTTTCCTTTTCCTCCGTCCGCGCCTTGATGATGTCGAGCTCGCGGCTCAGTGTTGCAAATTTCCGCTGGCCATAGTTCGGCATGGCGCCGCTCAGCGCCGTCTTCAGCTTTGCCGCAGCCCAGAAAATCAGTGGGTTGAGGGTAATCGACAGGATGGCGCCTGCCAGGATGAGGTCATATCCCTCCTGTGACATCAAGCCCAGGGAGACGCCGAGACCGGCGACGATGAAGGAAAATTCACCGATTTGCGCCAGGCTCGCCGCCACGGTCAACGCCATCGACAGGGGATAGCGCAGCATGAGCACGAAGGCGGCGGCAATCAGCGATTTTCCAAGCGTGATCAACGCCACAATGGCGAGGACTGCAAGCGGCTGATTGATGAGGATCATCGGGCTGAACAACATCCCGACGGACACGAAGAACAACACCGAAAAGGCATTCTGCAACGGCAGCGAATCGGCTGCCGCCCTGTGGCTGAGATGTGATTCGCTCATGACCACGCCGGCAAAAAATGCGCCGAGCGCAAACGAAACACCAAAAAGCGTGGCCGAACCAAAGGCGATGCCCAACGCAATGGCAAGAACCGTCAGCGTGAACAATTCGCGCGATCCGGTGCGGGCAACCAGCGTCAGAAGCCAGGGAACGATTCGTGGCCCAAGAACAATGGCAAGAACAGCGAATGCACCAAGCTTGACCAGGGTCAGCACGATCGTCAGCGCAACCGGCGTAGAGCTCGCTTCTGCTCCGTGCGCCGCGGCACCTTGAGCGCCCAGAACCTCCGCGACGATCGGCAGTAAAACGAGTGCCAGCACCATCGCCAGGTCCTCGACGATCAGCCACCCGATGGCCACCCGCCCATTCGGCGAGTTGACCAGATTTCGCTCCTCCAGCGCCTTGAGCAGAACGACAGTACTGGCAACCGAGATGCTCAAGCCAAAGACCAGTCCGGCGCCGAGGTTCCAACCCCAGAGTGTGCTGAGACCAATTCCCAGAAGCGTTGCCAGGGCAATCTGCCCGATGGCGCCGGGGATGGCCACGCCGCGAACGGCGATAAGATCGGCAGCAGAGAAATGCAGGCCGACACCGAACATCAGAAGGATGACGCCGATCTCGGCCAATTGGGTGGCAAGGCCGGCATCCGCCGTAAACCCGGGCGTAAAGGGTCCCATCAGAATACCGGCAACGAGATATCCGACCAATGGCGGCAGGCGGAGCCGATCCGCGACATAACCGCAGCCCGCAGCCAGCACGAAGCTGATTGCGACGGTTGCTACCAACGCCATATCGTGATGCACGCACTACCCCCCGGCTGCCTTCATTCCATTCATCTGATGTATTTGCATCGGAAGCCTCCGGCAAGCGCTCGGCCAAGTATCAAATGGGGGAAGGATGATTTATCGTTTTCCAGGTGCCAGGAGGGTTGATGCCCGCATCAGGACCAACCTTGCGGCCGCCGCTTTTGGAACAAGCCTTCGATCCACACGTTTGCGGGCAAGCTTAAACAGGAAAAAGCACAATGCAAATGACCATGCGCGCCGTTGTCTTCGTTATCGTCGGATCGATCCTCAGCATTCTTGTCATCAAATATGCCGACAACGATCTCAATGCGGCCGTGCCGATGATGGACCCGGCCGCAGAAGCAGCGCCTGTCTGATCCACAACGATAAAAAACCGCCACAATCAACCGTCACTCGTATCGCTCAAGGGCGCGCAGCAACTCTGAACGCGGCGTAAGCCTTGTTGCAGTCCGGCATTGGCAGGTCCGCCTTAGCTGGCACCAGGAGACGAAGCATGACGAAATGGCGCAATGAACCAATGCTCCCCAACCATGTGCAGTTGTGCCAGCGTGTCTTCGACAAAGCAAAGTCGGCCCGCAATATCGCCCCTGACAGCGACGCCAACGACCCGGTGGCGGCGCTGGTGCTGACATTGTACCGCCACGGCGTTCGCGGCGAAGAAGAATTGTTGACCCGTGTTCTCCTAGCACTGGACGAGAAGTCCTGACCGCGATCAACGCCTGCCTCACCATGCTTAAGGCTTGACCGCCGAATAATATTGATAAAAACTATAGACTATCAAACGGCTCGACGGTGAGGTGTGATGAACCAGTTGATCGTCAACCCGATGACATTATCCGGCACCGCTGCCAGCGAAGCGCCGGTGGGATCGCAACGGCCAGTCGTCGCCATTATCGGCGGCGGCGTGTCGGGTGCGGCAACGGCCTTTCATCTCGCGTCGTCAAACCAGACCTGCGCGCCGCAAATCATCGTCTTCGAACCGCGCGAATGTCTTGGCAAGGGCCTTGCCTATGATACGACCGAACCTGCCCATCGTATCAACGTGCCAGCCGCGCGCATGAGCCTCTTGAGCGACGAACCGGATCATTTTCTGCGCTGGATTGCGGCGAATTCGGCAACAGCCGGCGATGTCGATGCCCTGCGGCCGGATGGCGCTCTGTTTCCACGCCGCAGCGTGTTTGGCGATTACGTCAATGCCATGCTGCAGCCACTCGTTGCCAGCGGTGCCATCCAGCATCGACGCAACGCCGTCGCCCATGTCCTGCGCGAGGATGCGCACTGGTGGATCAGCGGCGACGATGGCACGCAGACCAAGGCCGACATTGTCGTCATCGCCACCAGCCACCCGCCACCGGTGGCGCCGGGCCGGCTTCACGCCCTGCTGAAAGACCATCCCCGTTTCGTTCCCGACCCAACCAGTGCGAATGCGCTTGCGGCCATCCGGCCATCAGACCGGGTGCTTATCGTTGGCAACGGCCTCACCTCCGCCGACGTCATCGCAGCTCTCGCGCTGAAGGGTCACACCGGCCCGATTACCGCGATTTCACGGCGTGGACTGCGCTCGCGCGGCCATGCGCCGGTGGCGCAGGACCCCACCGGCGACTTTCTCACGGAACCGGCCTTTACGGCGCGGGCATTGCTCAAAAATATCCGCCGCACAATTTGGCAGGCCGGTCTGGGGGGCCGGACTTGGCACGGCGTCATCGATCAGGTCCGCGCACAGGGACAGGCACTGTGGCAGGTTTTGCCGATGCAAGAACGACAGCGCATCGTCCGGCATTTGCGGCCGTTCTGGGACGTGCACCGGTTCCGCGTCGCGCCGCAGGTGGAAGCAGCACTTGATACGGCGATCGCTGAAGGGCGCCTTGAAATCCTCGCAGGCTCGGTTGCGGCAAGCCGGATTGAAGCGGATGTGATTCATTGCGCGCTACACCTGCGGCGCTGTCCCGGCACCATCGAGAAGAGTTATGACGCCGTGGTCGTCACCACCGGCCCCGGCCATGGCGGCATTCTCGCCAGCCAGCCTTTCCTCGTCGAGCTTTCGCACAACGGTTACCTCGAACTCGACCCGACCGGCCTTGGGCTCTCCTGCACGCGTAACTCGGAAGCCATTGGTCCGGCGGCGGGCGTGACATCGTCCCTGCTGATCGCCGGACCCCTGGCACGCGGCACGTTCGGCGAGTTGATGGGCCTGCCACAGGTGACCGACCATGCCGTGTTTGTTGCCACGAAGATTGCCGAATTCTTGTCGGCGCAAAGGCCAAAGGCGGCGCAAAAACCGCTTTAAGAAAAGACTTTTCTTAGTATAGTGGATCTATAGAAATTATAATCTTATCTTTCCGCCCGACTTCTTCCACCCATGGTCCGTACAAAAAATGGAGCGTGCGATGGAAACCATCCTGCAGTATCAGCCAATCGTCAAACAAACGGCCGGTCGCCTCCGCAGCGATTTCGAAGCCATCGAAACTGCCCGGGCACTGGCCGCCGATTTCGCCACCCGAGCCGCCGATCGCGATGCCAACCGCACCCTGCCCTACGACGAACTCGAGGCGATCGCCGAGTCCGGGCTTCTAGCGATTACCGTTCCCGCCGAATATGGCGGGCTGGATGTGTCCAATGCGGTGCTGGCGGAAGTGACTGCCATCCTGTCCGAAGCGGATGCATCGATCGGCCAAATTCCGCAAAACCATTTCTACATTCTGGAAGCCTTGCGGGTGGACGGCAGCGAGGAACAGAAGCGCTACTTCTTCGGCCGTGCGCTGGCGGGCGACCGTTTCGGCAACGCACTTTCCGAACGCGGCACCAAGACGGTGGCCGATTACAATACCCGCATCACGCCGGAGGGACCGGGCTACCGCGTCAACGGTGAAAAATTCTATTCGACCGGCGTCCTTTTCGCCGACTGGATCACCGTGTTCGCACTCGATCCCGAGGATCGGCTAACCATGTCCTTCGTCGCCAAGGGCACCGAGGGTATCGAGATCATCGACGATTGGGATGGCTTTGGCCAGCGCACCACCGGCAGCGGCACCACCGTCTTCAAGAATGTCTATGTCAATGCCGATGTCATTGTCTTCCATCACAAAGGCTTTGAGCGGCCGACCACCATCGGTTCGGTCGGCCAGATCATCCATGCCGGTGTCGATCTCGGTATCGCGCGTGCCGCCTTTGCGGAGACGCTGGATTTCGTCCGCACGCAGAGCCGTCCGTGGAAAGATTCCGGCGTCGAGCGCGCCACAGACGATCCGCTGACCATCGCCAAGATCGGCGAGATCGCAATCAAGATCGAGGCCGCTACAGGGCTGATCGAGCGGGCTGGCCGCAAGGTCGATGTCGCCCAAATGGACGCGACCGAAGCCAATGTCATCGACGCTACACTCTCGGTCGCCGCGGCAAAAGTCCTGACGACCGAAGTCGCGCTCTCAGCGTCCACGACGCTGTTCGAACTCGCAGGAACATCGGCCACCCGCATCGGCCTCAATCTCGACCGCCACTGGCGCAATGCCCGCACGCACACCCTGCACGACCCGGTGCGCTGGAAGGCCCATGTCGTGGGCAATTATCACTTGAACGGCGTCGTACCACCGAAGAACGGGGCGTTGTGAGACAGACAATTGCGGCGGTGAAATTCTGCGGCCGCAAACGGCTAGGAGACCCGAAAGCGATAGACTGATGAGGACCGCCCCTCACTCCCTGTCATGCTCTCCTCAGGTTTCAACTTGAGGACCTGTGGCGGGCATCCAACGATCCAACGTCCGCCCGGTTAAAGACTCTTCCACTCGAAGACCTAAACGGCACCCCGAATCGGCAGGGCTATCGCATATGGAAGGAGGCAGTCTGGGAACGATCCTATCTTCTCCCCAGCGGGCAGAAGTGCCGAGCGGATGCGAGGCGATGAGGGGGCTTCGGCGAAGCCGGAGCCGGACAAAGGTGGCCTTCGGCCCCTCATCCGGCGCTTCGCACCACCTTCTCCCCGCTGGGGAGAAGAGGGAGGGCGCCGCCAATGGCACATGCGACGGCCCTGCCCACATTCGGGGATACCGCATCGCTCACGCCGCATCCCAGCTGTAAATTGCGATTTCCCTTCACGCTGCTCAGCTGTACAAACTCACCACCGGGATTTTATCGTTCAGCACGAACTCGCCGACCTCCTTCGCCTTGTAGAACACCGGATCGTGCAGCGTGTGGGTGCGCACATTGCGCCAGAAGCGGTCGAACCGGTATTTTTCCGCCGTCGACCGAGCTCCGGTCACCTCAAAAACGCGCGCGGTGATATCGAGGGCGACATGGGTGGTGTGAACCTTGGCAGCGTAGGCCTCGGCCGCCGCCTCGCCGCGTTCGCGCGCGGTCACATCCCGTCCCTTCGAAAGGGCGGTTTGCACCGCCAGCGCTGCACCGTCCGCAAGAGCCACGGATGCCTTCAGCGCGGCCGTGAACTCACCCACGCGCTCGAGAATATACGGATCGTCCGAGGCGCGTTCGACACCCGACGTCACCCAGGGACGGGTCGTGGTGCGGACATAATCGACGGCGGCGGCCAGCGCGCCTTCAGCGGCGCCCAGATAAAAATTGACGAAGACCAGCTGAATCAGCGGCGTATTGAACGTTGCCAGAGCCGGTGGCGGCGCATTTTCATCGGCAGGTGCTGCGACGAAATCTTCGTCGTAGACCGGAAAGTCGTGGAACTCGACGCTTCCGGAGTCGGAGAGCCGCTGGCCGATATTCTCCCAGTCGTCATTCGCGACATAGCCAGGCCGATCGGTTGGCACGGCGAAGTTGGCGATCTTGCCATCCAGCGTCGCGCTGGCATTGATATAGTCGGAAACCCGGGCGGCGGTGGAGAAGGATTTACGGCCGTTCAGCACGTAACCGGTGCCACGGCGCGTCAATGTCAGGCCGGCGTCGCGGGGGTTGACCGCCGCACCCCAGTAAAGGTTCTGTGCCACGGTCTCAGCGCCCAGCACCTGCGCGCGCGCCTGATCCGCAAAAGACCAGTAGATCGACTGGCTGTTGACATAGTGGTAGCCGAGCAACTGGCCGACAGAGCTTTCGCCGCGTGCCAGGATGCGAACGAGCTTCAGCCCATCGACCCAATTCAGCCCACCGCCACCAACCTCACGCGCATGCAGGGCATTGAGCAGGCCCGATTTCTTCAGTTTGACGATCTCGCCGATCGGCGGGCGCCCTTCCCTGTCGAGGTCTGCCGCGCGCAGCGACAGGTCGTGGGAGATTTCGGCGGCACTGGCAAACAGGCTATCGCGGGTGACGCCGAGACCGGCGGCATAGACGACATTGGATTGGCTCATGGGAAAAGCTCCAGTTCTTTAACGAGGAAGAACGGCGGAACCGTCGGCGGCTCCGCCATCGCGATGCAAAAGCTCAGAACAGCTTGGCCGGAATCCAGTTTGCCGTAACCGCATCGCTGGCGCTGAAAGCCGGGATCTTGGCGGCGAGTTCCTCGATGGTTTTGACGCCGGCGTCTCTCAGGCTTTTCTGGGTCAGCAGCGTCGGCTCGACGGTGATCTGGCGAGGAACGTCCTGTCCGGCAATTTCAAGCGCAGCCGCGCGGATCGAAACGGCGCCAACCACGGCCGGATTGGTTGCGACCGTTGCGACCCAGGGACTGCCTTCCTCGACAATCTCCTGGATATCGGCAGTGGAAACATCCGCCGAATAAATCTTCAGCTTGTCGGCGATGCCGAGATCGGCCGCCGCCAGCTTCACCCCACGGGCAAATTCGTCATAGGGCGCGAAAACCACGGTAATATCCGGATTGGCCCGCAGTGCCGCTTTCGCCTGATCGGCCGTGGTTGTCGCTGTCGTGTCGCTGACATTGCCGAAACGCGCCTTCTCGACGACCCCCTTATTCTCCGCCTTGAACGCATCCCAGACCTCGTTTCGGCGATCGAGCGGCGCAAAGCCGGCGACATAGACGTAACCGGCATTGAAGCTGGTGCCGTTATCCTTGACCGCCTGTTCGAGAGCCTGTTTTGCCAACGCGTGATCGCTTTGCTCGACTTGAGGCACTTTCGGATTGTTGAGATTGACATCAAAGGCGACGACCTTGATGCCCTTGTCCAGCGCCTGCTGCACGACATCGGCGAGCGATTCGGGAACACCGTGATCGATAACGATGCCTTCGACGCCGAGATTGATCGCCTGCAGAATCTGCTCGCGCTGTTCCGCCGCGTTCTGGCGTCCAGGGAACACCCGCAGATCGACGCCGAGCGCCTTCGCCTGTGCCTCAGCACCGGCCTGATAGGCCTGGAAAAAATCACCGGTGGAAATGTAGCTGATCAATGCCAGCTTGACGCCGCCCTTGTCGAACGGCGCCGGTGCGCCTGCAACACCATCGGCCTTGGCAGCAGAGACGAACAGGAAGGGAATGAAGGCGGCGGTTGCCGCCAGACGGAGAATGGTTTTCATAAAAAGCGTTCCTTCTGAAGACAATCGGAGACGTCACCGGCAGCAGCCTTCTCGGGACGCAACATCTATTAAATATTCAATCAATAAATTTAATAGACTAATTAGTGCCAATTTTCTGGATTGATAGAGAAACGTGTTTCACGGAAACCGAGCTCACCGGCAAAGTCCTACCGGCATCGCGCCGCTCGACAGCCGCTGCCCGCGCGGCGCGAACTTTCTGCCGCACTCCGTCCCTCAGCAAAGAAATTACCGGCTCAGACGGTACTTCGCAAAGCTGTTCCGCCAGCCCGGCTGTCACCAGCAGGAAATATATGACAAATTATATAGATAATAAAGATATCAGGATTCCCATTCATGCCATTGCTTCACATCGATGCGCTCAACCGCAGCTTTCAGTCCACGCGCGCCCTCGTAAACGCAATGCTGAAGATCGATGCCGGAGAGATCGTGGCATTGATGGGGGCAAACGGTGCCGGAAAATCGACACTGGTGAAGATCCTCTCCGGAGTGTTGCCCGCCGATAGCGGCGTAATCACGCTGAACGGCCGGCCCTATGTCCCGCGCACGCCCGCACAGGCCGCCGCTGCAGGCATCGTCACCGTCCATCAATCAACTGATCTGGTGGGCGCGGCAGGCCTCACCGTTGCAGATACGCTGCTGCTGACGCAGTTCAGCCAGCGCGGCCAACCTTTCTTCATCTCCCGCGCCAGCGTCAGACGGCAAGCACAGGCAATTCTCGACGCCGCCGGGTTCGATCTGCCGCTGGACCGCGACTTCGCCGATCTCACGGCAGCCGACCGGCAACTGGTGGCCATTGCCCGCGCACTGGCCAACCGGGCGGACCTCTTGATCCTCGACGAGCCGACAGCCAGTCTTTCCCTTGCCGAAAGCCAGCGCCTGTTTAACATTCTCAAGCGCTTGCGCGATGGCGGCCTTGCCATTCTCTACATTTCGCATCGGACCGCCGATCTCCAGGCAATTGCCGACAGGGTGCTCGTCATGTGCGGCGGGGCGATCGCTGGCGTCTTCGAACGTCCGATCGATTTTGCCGCAGCGATCGAGGCAATGATCGGCCGCAAGCTGCAATCGGCGCGGCCCGGCATTCGCCCGCCTGAAGGGCAGCCGGTCTTTGAGATGCGCGACGCGCGGCTGTTGCCCGGCTCCCTTCCTTTCGATCTCGCCGTCCACACCGACGAGGTGGTGGCGATCACCGGTGTGCTGGGGGCCGGCAAGAGCCGCCTGCTCTCCGCGATCTTCGGCAACGGCCGCCTTGCTGCCGGAGAGATGTATCTGGACAGCCGCCGGCACCGGCCGAAAACACCGGCAGAGGCGATTGCCGCCGGTGTCGCCATGGCCGCAGAAGACCGGCACCGCTCTTCCTTGATGCCAGCCGATTGGCCAGGAAGTTCACTGGCAGCCACCATCAGCCTGCCGCATCTTTCCAAATGGTATCCGCACGGCCTGCTGTTTGGCGGCCGTGAACGGCGCGAGGCGGAACAGGCAATCGACCGCCTGCGCATCAAGGCATCCGGACCACTGGCCCCGATAACCTCGCTTTCCGGCGGCAACCAGCAAAAGGTGGTTCTGGCCCGCTGGGAAGCCGAACCGAGCCGGCTTCTGCTGCTCGACGAACCCTTTCAAGGCGTCGATGTCGGCGCCCGTCACGATATCATCCAGGCGATCCGCAGCCGCAGCGACCGTGCCACCCTGATCGCCACCTCCGACCCGGAAGAAGCCTACGAGGTTGCCGACCGCATTCTGATCATCGACCACCACAGCCTTGCCGCAGCGCCCGGCGGCGCGCGCGGCGGTCTTTCCGAGGAAATCCACGCATGACATCGACCATTGACGAAGCCGCTCCGGTACAACGCAACGCAAACCGGGTTGGCTGGCTTGCAGACCTCGGTACGGCCTTGCGATCGAGCGCCGTCTTCATTCTTCTGGCAGCGCTGCTTTTAGGCTTCTCTGCCGCCGAGCCCGCCTTCGCCAATCTCGGCAACCTGATGAGCATCCTGCAGGCCGTGGCCGTCGTCGCCATTCTCGGTGCGGGCGTCACAGTGACGCTCGCCGTTGGCGGCTTCGATCTGTCGATCGGCGCGATAGCCGCCTCCAGCGTCATGGCCGCCAGCTATGCGATGATCGTCTGGGGGCTCGGTGCCATTGCCACCGTGCTGCTGGTGCTTGCCTTCGGTGCGCTGATCGGCCTTGTCAACGCCTTCCTCATCGTCCGGCTGAAGGTTCCCGATCTCTTGGCCACGCTGTCGATGATGTTTCTGCTCTCCGGCCTGCAGCTGATCCCGACCGCCGGCCGCTCGATCTCCGCCGGACTGATCCTGCCGAACGGCACAACCGCCACCGGCGTCTACGATCCCGCCTTTCTCCTGATCGGCCGCGCCAACCTGGCCGGCATCGTCCCGGTTTCCGTCGTGCTGATGGCCCTCGTCGCCATCGCCCTGTTCGTGCTGACGGAGCGGACCCGCATCGGCCGCCTGCTGTTTGCCACCGGCGGCAACGCGGTAGCGACGCGGCTGGCGGGTGCATCAACGGCGCGGCTGAAGATGCTTGCCTATGTGATCTCCGGCACGCTTGCCTCGCTCGGCGGTATCGTCATTGCTGCCCGCGTCGGGCGCGGCGACGTCTCCTCCGGCGGCTCATTGCTGATGGATGCTGTCGCTGCCGCCCTGATCGGCTTCGCAGTGCTGGGCAAGCGGCGGCCGAATGTTCTCGGCACCATTGTCGGTGCCGTCTTCGTCGGCGTTCTGCTCAACGGCCTGACCATGCTCAACGCGCCCTATTACACGCAGGATTTCGTCAAGGGCGCCGTCCTCGTCGGCGCCTTGGCGCTGACCTACGGAACTGTTCGCAGTCCCTCCCCCTGACATGACCCCGCCGGCCGGGATTTCGCCCGGCTGCGTAACTTCCCAGCCCAAGTTTTCCGGCCGCTGTTCCATCTTTGGAAATTTCTTCCTCGGCAAGCCGCATAATACACTTATTCTATAGATATTATTTAAACGGGGATTGACCATGACACAGGATAAAGCGGTACAGGGCGTCGGCCGGCGTGACCTTTTGAAACTCTCGGCAGTCGCCGGTGCGGCCATTGCCGGAGCCAGCCTTATCGGCAGCCGGACAGCGGCGGCGGAAGGTGAACTCTCACTGAAAGGCAAGCGCATCGCCATCAGCGCCACCGGCACTGATCACTTCTTCGACCTTCAGGCCTACAATGCCCAGATCGAGGAAGTGAAGCGCCTCGGTGGTGAGCCGATTGCTGTGGATGCAGGGCGGAACGACGGCAAGCTCGTATCGCAACTGCAGACGCTGATTGCCCAGAAGCCGGACGCCATCGTCCAGATTCTTGGAACGCTCAGCGTCATTGATCCCTGGCTGAAAAAGGCGCGCGACGCGGGCATTCCGGTCCTGACCGTCGATGTCGGTTCGACCAATTCGATCAACAACACCACTTCCGACAATTGGGGCATCGGCAAGGACCTGGCGCTGCAGCTGGTTTCCGATATCGGCGGTGAAGGCAATATCGTCGTCTTCAACGGCTTTTACGGCGTCACGCCCTGCGCCATCCGCTACGACCAGCTGGTCAATGTCGTCAAATATTTCCCCAAGGTCAAAATCCTTGAGCCGGAATTGCGCGACGTCATCCCGAACACGGTTCAGGACGCCTTCACGCAGATCACCGCGCTTCTCAACAAATACCCGGAGAAAGGCTCGATCAAGGCGATCTGGTCGGCCTGGGATATCCCGCAGCTCGGTGCCACCCAGGCGGTGGCCGCCGCCGGCCGTACCGAGATTCTGACCTACGGCGTCGATGGCAGCCCTGAAGTGCTGCAGCTCGTTGCCGATCCGAATTCGCCAGCCGGTGCCGATGTCGCCCAGCAGCCGGCCGAAATCGGCCGCACGGCAATCCAGAATGTCGCTAGGCTGCTCGCCGGCCAGACACTGCCGCGTGAAACCTACGTGCCAGCGCTGATCGCCAACAAGGCAAACGTCAACGAAGTCAGCAAAAAGCTCGGTATCGGCTGACATCAGCATGTCTTCGGGGCGATCCGGACCGATACCGGATCGCCCATTCCATAAGGGTCGATCAGCAGGACGGTCATGCCATGAGCACAGCTTCACCAGACGAAACCGGCGATGCCATTCATCTCGACGGGATCGTCAAGCGCTTTGATGGCGCACTGGCGCTGAACCACGCCTCGTTGCGCGTCCGGCGCGGTACCGTTCACGGCCTCGTCGGCCAGAACGGCGCCGGCAAATCGACCCTGATCAAGCTGCTCGCCGGCCTGCATCAGCCGGACGAAGGCCGTATCAAGATCGATGGCGAGGCTTACGACAGACTGACGCCGCACCGGGTCGAGGAACTCGGTATCCATTTCATCCATCAGGACCGGCTGCTCGTTCCGACCTTCACGGTCGATGAAGCCCTGTTTCTCGGACGCGAACCGCGCATCGCCGGTACGCCCTTTCTCGACCGGCGGCTGATGCAACGCCGAGCCAGCGAAATCCTCGACGATTATTTCGGCATCAAGCTGCCCAACAGCGCGCTGATCAGCGAGCTTTCCACCGCCGAAAAACAGATCGTCCAGATCACCCGTGCGCTGCTAGACCAGCCGAAAGTCCTCGTCTTCGACGAGCCGACGGCGGCTCTTGTGCGCCGCGAGGCGGATATTCTCTTCCGCCTGATCCGCCGCCTGCGCGACGAGGGGGTGACGATCATCTACATCTCGCATTATCTCAACGAGATCGAAGAGCTCTGCGACACCGTCACGGTGCTGCGCAATGGCGAAGACGTCGCCACCTTGCCGCTTGGCGAAACGTCTGCTGCGGCCATCGCCCGGCTGATGGTGGCGCGCGACATCGCCGACCTCTACCCGAAACGCGACGTGACGCCCGGCAAGGACATCCTGACGCTCGAACGGCTGTCGGCACATGGAAAATATCAGGATGTCTCCCTGACACTGCGGCGCGGCGAAGTGCTCGGCCTGACTGGCCTTCTCGGCTCCGGCGCCAAGGACCTGATCCGTACACTGTTCGGCCTGGAAAGTGCCTCATCGGGGCAGATCACCATCAATGGCAAACCGGTGCGCTCAGTCAATCCCGCCCAAGCCGTCGACCGGCACCTTGCGCTCGTCCCGGAAGACCGGCGCGGCAACGGCGTGGCGCTTGATCTCAGCGTCAAGGAAAACATCACGCTATCCTCGTTGAAGCGCTTCACTCGCCTCGGCTTCCTTGATTTCAACAGCGAACGGCGCGAAGCGGATGATCTTATCCGTCGCCTCGAGATCAAGACATCGGGGTGCAATGCCCTTGTGCGCACGCTCTCGGGCGGCAACCAGCAGAAGGTGGCGATCGCCAAATGGCTGAGCCGCCACTCCGAAATCTACCTGCTGGACGAGCCGACGGTCGGCGTCGATATCGGCTCCAAGGTCGAGATTTACAACCTCATCGGCGATCTCGCCGCCCGCGGGGCCGGTATCATCGTGCTGTCATCGGATCTGCCGGAACTGATCGGCATTACCGATCGCATCCTCGTCCTCTTCCGCGGCAGTATCATCAGCGAATTCACCTCTTCGCAAACATCTCCGGACGACGTGCTTGCCGCATCCACCGGCTCCTCAGAGGTTCTCCGCCATGTCGGTTGATATCCAGCTCGCACCCGTCATCCATTTTGAACCGGGCTTATCGACGTCCAAGCCGAGCCGGGGTGGAAATCTCGCCGCCGGTGCACTCCGTGCCGGATCGCTGGTAGCCTTCGTTACCATCCTGCTCGTCTTTTCACTGACGGCACCTTACTTTCTCAGCGTTGGCAATATCGGCAACGTGCTTGGCCAGTCGGCGATATCAGGCGTTCTGGCCATCGGCCTGACCATCGTGCTGATCGCCGGCGGTTCCAACGTCGTCACCGGCGGCATCGACCTGTCGCTTGCCGCCAATATGGGCCTGAGCGCCGCCGTCTATGCGACGGCAGCCCAACTCGGCTATGGTGATGCAACGGCGGTTGCAGGCGCCCTCCTCACCGGCCTCCTGATCGGCGCGATCAATGCCATCGCCGTGGTCGGCGCAGGCATCGTGCCGCTGCTTGCAACGCTTGCCGTAATGAACATCGTCGCCGGCCTCGAACTGGTGCTGACGCAAAACACCGTCATTCCCGCCTCGACACCGCTGCTGACGGATCTGTCCTCATCCGGCCCGCTGGGCATTCCGGCGCTCGCCTATGTGCTGCTGGTCTTCACGCTGATTGCTGCAGCCATCGTGCAACATACCCCGGCCGGACTTCGTCTCTACGCCGTCGGCGAGTTTCCCGATGCAGCCCGCGCCGCCGGCCTGCCGGTTCGCCGGCTGGTCGCAGGCGCCTTCATGGCCAGCGGCTTTTGTGGTGGGGTCGCCGGTGTTCTGTCGGTGTCCAATCTCAGCGGCAGCACCACGGGCTCCGGCGAAATGCTGCTGCCGGTGGTGGTTACGGCCCTGCTCGGCTCCGTCTTCTCGCGGCGGCTGGTGCCCACTGTCATCGGCACGCTGTTATCCACCCTGTTCGTCGGTTTCCTCGTCAACGGTTTCCAGCTTCTCAACATTTCAAGCGTGCTGGTGAGCGGCGTCCAGGGTCTGCTGATCCTGCTCGTCGTTTCGGCAACGACATTGCTGCGCAGGCAGGAGGCCTGATCATGACCCTGCAGACCTCCGCAATCGAACCGTCCGTCCCCCGCGCCCTCATCGGCGTGGTCGTCGATAACGCACTCGTGCTGGCGCTCGTCACGGTGTTTGCGATCTTCTCCTTCGCGACCCCGACGTTTCTGACCATCGCCAACCTGCAGAGCATTCTCGTCAACAATTTTACGCTGCTCGCCATCGCCGCCATTGCCATGACCTCTGCCGTCTCGGTTGGCGGCATTGATCTGTCAGTCGGTACAGCCATCGATTTCGCCAGCTTCGCCTTTGTTTCCCTGGTCCTCGCAGGCCAGCCCGTCGCGATCGCCGCCTTGGCAGGTCTTGGCGCCGGCGCAGCGGTCGGCGCCTTCAATGCGGTGCTGATTTCGGGCATCGGCATATCGCCCTTTCTCGCCACGCTTGGCACGCTCTTCATCGGCCGCAGCATCCAGCAGCTCCTGACCAATGGCGGCAACCCCGTTTACCTGCCGCCATCAGGCATTCCCGAAACCTTCCGCTTTCTCGGGCGCGGCGCGATCGGTGGCATTCCGGTTCCGCTCATCATCACCGCCATCATCATCGTTGCTGCAACCGTAATCCTCACCCGCGCCCGCTTCGGCCGTGTCGCGCTCGCCATCGGCATTCAGCCGAGCGTCGTGCGCTATTCCGGCATCGCAGCGCGAATTCATGTGGCGATGGCCTTCATTCTGGCGGGCCTTATCGCTGCAGTCGCGGGGCTGATACTGTCGGCGACGGTCACCGTCTACATCCCCTCCTCCGGCAGCGCCTTCCTGCTCAATGCCATCGGCGCTACGTTCATCGGCACGACTCTGTCGCGCCTTGGCCGCCCCAATATCCCGGGCACCGTACTTGGTGTGCTTTTGCTTGGCATCGTCGCCAATGGCCTGCTGCTCACCGGGCTGAATTTCTACTGGCAACAGGTCGGCACCGGCCTGCTGATCTTCGCCGTGCTGGCCCTGAGCTTCATCACCCGGCGCAAGGCTTCGGCCTGACATCAAAGACAGAGGTTCCTACTCTCGACGGCCGGGAAATACGCATCGCGGCTACGAATTAGAACCAAAAGAAAATCCGCCGGCATCGACCGCCGGCGCGCTTGGCTCATCCCACTTTCGAGCAGGTGACGCCCGGGGCGTTTTCGCCCTTCATGGTATCGATCAGCGTCGCCTCGTCGCCTTTCGTCCACCAGATATATTGCCCGCCTGTATATTTGGCGCCCGATGCCGACAGCACGTTTGCGGCGACCACGAACTCGCTGCCGATCGTCAAGGTGACCAGGGAAACAGGACCAGCATTGATATATTCCGCAGCGATCGATTGGCCGGCGCAGTCGTACCGCAAAGCTTGCCGGTCAACCGTCCGGGCGCCGGGGATATTGATGAGAACGTCTGACGATACGGTGTGCGGGGCAAGCCGCAGAGCAGTTTTCGAATCGGCCTTTGTGAGGACCAGCTTCGTTTCTTCGATCTTCCAGGACAGGCCAGTCTTCAAAGCCGCGAAAAACTTCGTCTCCTGATCCATCACCGCCGGTACGCACATCTTGCGTGTCGACCCGGCAGGACCGAAGGCGATTTCTCCGCCCTGCAGGTCGAAGGTGCCTGTGTAATTGTTACAGCCAGCAAAACCGGAATAGGTGCCGTCATCGTTGATTTCCAGCGTCGTCTGCAGATAATCGATGACGCCGCCGCCGCCGATATCCTCGGCCAGCCATGTCCCCACAAGCTCGCGGGGGACTGATTCGGCAGCAATCGTGGAGACAGATGTCGCATCGATCAACACGCAGGAGCAGGAAAGAAACAGCGCAAGTTTCAGCATTAGATACACCCTTTCCGGCGAACGGCAGATCCCGGCCGGCCCGCCAAGGCCGGTGATTCGCAACATCTGCGACCCTATCGCCACCACCCGGAGCGAAGCTACCCTTGTTGGCACCCGCTTTCACCTGTAGAGCCTAACATGAAAAAACAAAAACAACGGGACTTGGCCATGACCTCCGGCGCGCAAGGCAAACGCCGCTTGACCATTTTGGGCTCGACGGGCTCGATCGGCACCAACACGCTCGACGTCATCCGCCAACTTGGCGGACGCGATGCGTTCGATATTGCCGCATTGACCGGTAACGGCAATGTCGCGCTGCTTGCAGAACAGGCGATAGCAACGGGCGCCGAACTCGCCGTCACAGCGGACGAGGGCCAATATGAAAACCTCAAGGCGGCCCTTGCCGGCACCGGCATCGAAGCCGCGGCCGGTCGCAACGGCCTGATCGAGGCGGCGCAGCGTGATGCGGATTGGGTGATGGCCGCCATCGTCGGCACGGCGGGTCTTGCCCCCACTCTGGCCGCCGCACGCCGCGGCGCCGACATTGCCCTTGCCAACAAGGAATGCCTGGTTTCCGCCGGTGATCTCTTCGTGGCCGCCGTCCATGCCGGCGGTGGCAAGCTGCTGCCGGTCGATAGCGAACACAATGCCATTTATCAGGTGCTGGAAGAGCACCAGCGCCACGCAGTCGAGCGCATTATCCTCACCGCGTCCGGCGGCCCGTTCCGCCGTTCAACGCTGGCCGAAATGCGCGATGTCACCGCCGCAACGGCCCGCGCCCACCCTAACTGGTCGATGGGCCTGAAGATCTCGATCGACAGCGCCTCGATGTTCAACAAGGCGCTTGAGATGATCGAGGCCAAGCATCTGTTCGGCATGAGGCCAGACCAGATCGAAGTCATCGTCCATCCGCAATCGGTCATCCATTCGATGGTCGGCTATAGCGACGGTTCGGTGCTGGCGCAGCTCGGCTGCCCGGACATGCGCACCGCCATCGGTTACGCCCTGTCGCACCCGGCACGGCCAGCGCTCGATGTCGAGCGGCTGGATTTCGCAAAACTGTCGCGGCTCGATTTCGAAGCACCGGACGAAGAGCGCTTCCCGGCTCTGCGCCTCGCCCGGCTGGCGATGGAACGCGGCGGCATGCAGAGCGCTGTTCTGAACGCTGCCAAGGAAGTGGCGCTGGAGGCGTTTATCAGTGGGCACATCGGCTTCCTGCAGATGGCCGAGATCACTGAAACGGTCATGGAGGCGATGACCGCTATACCGGCGGCATCCAGCATGGATGAGGTGTTTGCCCTGGACGGCGAAGCCCGGCGCATCGCCAAAACGATCGTCGAACGCGAGGTTGCGGCCTGAGATCCCACCACCCGTTGCCAGAAGACGCGGCGGCGCTCCCGTCTGTCATTCGCGAACGGCAGGCAGCGTCACCCCACCATTTGATTCCTCGGTAGTTAGCCCGCCCCAATTTCGGTATCCGATGGGTTGCATCCTGGGTAGACCTCCCCTTTTGCAGGACAACCCAGTCGGGTCTTATGCCAAAGGATGTACACCTATTTGATCGGTGGCCTATTCCGAAGCCGAAGTGGCACAATCCCGCCAAATGGAGGGAATTGCCCGCGTGGTGGAGAAGAGAGAGACGAGAGGTTTAATTCTGATCGCCGCTGCACTTTTAGCGATGATCACACTGACCGCGGTAGCACCTTGGACCGGTAAACCACTGGCCGTGGCCGGGCTTACTCCGATGGCAGACGCTACCGATGTCGACCTCGGCGCAGCAATCATGGTCACCTTCACCGAGGACGTCGATCCAGCCACAATTGGGCCGAACTCGCTCCAACTCTCCGAAATGGGCATACCGGTGAAGGCGAGCGTCTCTTACGATACCTGGACCAACTCCGCAGTGCTCACAACCAAGATGCCGCTGAAAAGTGGCGCAAGATACACCGCGACCCTTGCCGCAGGCCCAAGGGACAAGGCCGGCAATACGCTGGAGACCAGTCAGAGCTGGTCGTTCACAACGCGGCGCGATTTCGAGCACGGTTTCGGCGGGCCAGTCTTGATCATTCACTCATCCGACTTGCCATTCAGCAAATATCTCAGCGAGATTCTGCGGGCAGAGGGTATCGGGTCGTTCGAAAGCGCCGATATTTCCAGCGTCACTGCAAAACTGCTCGACCGTTTCGACCTTATCCTGATTGGCGAAGTACCACTGGACGACGCCCAAGCCACACTGTTTTCGCGATGGGTCGAGGCCGGTGGCGATCTGATTGCCATGCGCCCCGACAAGAAACTCGCCAGTCTCCTCGGATTGCAGGACAAGGGCGAATCGCTGACCGAAGGTTATCTGCTGATCGACACGGTGTCGGCTCCCGGACGCGGCATTACCGGCCAGACGATTCAGTATCACGGATCGGCCGACCTCTACACGCTGAACGAAGGCACGACCGAGATAGCCCGGCTCTACAGCAACGTGTCGAACGCTACGCCAAACCCGGCTATCTCGATCCGCAATGTTGGAGATGCCGGTGGACAGGCGGCCGCATTCACATACGATCTCGCCCGGTCCGTCATTTACACGCGGCAGGGTAATCCCGCCTGGGCAGGAGACGAACGCGACGGCAATTCCGTCATCCGGCCCAATGACCTGTTCTTCGGGGCCAAGGAAGGCGATGAGCAACCCGATTGGAACGACTTCAATCGGATCGCCATTCCAGTGGCGGATGAGCAACAGCGGCTGCTCGTCAACCTGATGAACTTCATGCTCGAAGGCAAGGCGCCGTTACCAAGGCTCTGGTATTTCCCAAAAGGACACAAAGCGGTTCTCGTGATGGCCAGCGACGATCACGGAACACGAAGCGGAACGGAGGACTCGTTTGAGCGGCTGAAGGCCGTTGAACCGGAAGGATGTTCACTGGCCGACTGGGAGTGCTTTCGCGCCACGTCATGGATTTACACGAGCAGCGGTTTATCAGCCGAGGAAGCCCGCACATACGCTTCAGAGGGCTTTGACATCGGCGTGCACGTCAATACGGGCTGCAGCAATTCACCTCCAATGGACTTTGCGCGGATGTTTAGCCACGATCTCTACGCTTTCCGCATGAGATATCCTGACTTGCCGGCCCAGACCGGAAGCCGCACACATTGCCTGGCATGGAGCGACTGGGCCTCGACGCCGAAGGCAGAGGCGCGCTACGGCGTCCGCATCGATCTCAGCTATTACTATTGGCCCGGCCCGTGGATTAAGGGCCGCCCCGGCTTCAAGACCGGCTCCGGCCTGCCGATGCGCTATGCCGATGTCGATGGAAGCATGATCAATGTCTATCAAGTGGCGTCTCATCTGGTGAACGAAAGCGGGATGAGCTTTCCATCGGCCATCGACACACAGCTTGATCGCGCTCTTGGACCAGAGGGGTATTTCGGTGCGTTCGGAACACATTACGACTTCAGCGACGGCTTCGACCTCCAGTTGACCGCTGCGGCAGTGGCGCGTGGCGTGCCGTTGGTGTCAGCGCAGCAACTGCTAGATTGGACGGAGGGCCGCAACAATTCCCATTTTGCCCATATCGAATTGAGCCAAGAAGCGCTCACTTTCGACGCGTTCACAGACAGACGAACCGGGACGATGCTTCGTGGAATGATCCCGGCGGAAATCAGTGGCAAAGACATACTCACGATCAGCCGCGACGGCTTGCCGGTCAACTTCGAGAAGACGATCATCAAGGGAATTGCCTACGCCATGTTTCCTGTCGAAACGGGCGTTTATCGTGTGAGCTTTCCTACCGATGATCAGCGGGTGGAATTGACCGAATGATTCCATTCTGCACGTCATCAAGCGCCATGCAGAGATCAGCATCGGCTCCAGCGGCGATTGGAAATCGCGGTTTGCGGACGAAGCAGCCACTGCACCTCGTCTAAGCCTTCCCAAAGGAAGGGCATAAAAAATGCGGATCGCCCTTCGACAATCCGCATTGTAACGCCAAGCGACCAACAGTTTTCAGGCGACGGCCCTTGCGAGCGCGCAACGCGACCAGAGCTGGTGCAGCGCGCCGACCAGATGATCGAGATCGGCATCCGAATGCAGCGGCGTCGGCGTGATGCGCAGACGCTCGGTCTTCTTCGGCACCGTCGGATAGTTGATCGGCTGAACGTAGACGCCGCAATTGTCGAGAAGCAGATCGGAGATCCACTTGCACTTCGACGCGTCGCCAACAATCACCGGCACGATATGGCTCGGATTGTTGAGGTGCGGAATGCCGTTCTTGTCGAGCAGATTGCGCAGACGACGGACACGTTCCTGATGGGCGAAGCGTTCGACTTGGCTTTCCTTCAGATGCCGGATCGAGGCGACCGCACCGGCAGCCAATGCCGGCGGCAGCGCCGTCGTGAAGATGAAACCGGATGCGAAGGAGCGGATGAAATCGCACAGCGCCGTCGATGCAGCGATGTAACCGCCCATGACGCCAAACGCCTTGCCGAGTGTGCCTTCGATCACCGTCAGGCGGTGCATCAGGCCTTCGCGCTCAGCGATACCGCCGCCACGTGCGCCGTACATGCCGACAGCGTGCACTTCATCGAGATACGTCATCGCGCCATACTTGTCGGCGAGATCGCAGATTTCCTTGATCGGGGCGATATCGCCATCCATCGAGTAAACCGATTCAAACGCGATGATCTTCGGCGCGCGCGGATCGGCGGCCTGCAGCTTCGCTTCGAGATCCGTCAGCGAGTTATGCTTGAAGATCACCCGCTCGCACTTGGAGTAGCGGATGCCTTCGATCATCGATGCGTGATTCCCGGCGTCCGAAAAGACGATCACACCGGGAATCTTCGAACAGAGCGTTCCGAGCGCGGCCCAGTTGGACACGTAGCCCGAGGTAAACAGCAGCGCCGATTCCTTGCCATGCAGATCAGCAAGTTCGCGCTCAAGAAGAACGTGATAGTGGTTGGTGCCTGAAATATTCCGGGTGCCCCCAGCACCCGCGCCACACTGGTCGATGGCGAGTTTCATCGCCTCCGTAACCTTGGGATGTTGGCCCATGCCGAGATAGTCGTTGGAACACCAGACGGTGACATCCTGCTTCTCGCCGGCCGAATTGTAACGGGTTGCCTTGGGGAATTGTCCGCTCTGGCGCTCCAGATCGGCAAAAACGCGGTAGCGGCCTTCCTGATGCAGGCCGTCCAACTCACCTTTAAAGAAACTCTCGAAATCCATCATTGTCTCCAGAACCTTGCCGTCTTTTTGATCCAAAGCGTGGCGGCGTCAACCTCTGCGAGGGTTATCGCGGCCGAGTGCGGCAAAAGGCCCCTAATTTTGAACAGTTCCAAACTATCCATCGTGAATTTAATTCCACCTAACCTTGATCTGAGTCAAGACCATGCAAAAAGGACGGGGCATCCCGTCCTTATATTCTGTTTCAAGGAAATCAGCGGTAATTCCTCAAGAGGCCGCTGCAACGGCGCGTTTGGCCATGACCTTCACCAGATTGGCGCGATACTCCGAACTGGCATGGATATCCGCCATAAGGTCCGACGGATCGACCGTGATAGCGGCAAGCGCATCCGGCGACCAGTTGGCGGCAAGAGCTGCCTCCATGCCGGAATGCCGAAAGACCCCATCCGCACCGGCACCGGTCACCGCCACCCGCACATCGCCATTGTCCCGGCGGGCAACGAACACGCCGGTCATGGCATAACGCGACGCCGGATTGCGGAACTTCGCATAAGCGGCCTTGGCCGGTGCATCAAACGTGATGGCGACGATCATCTCGCCGTCCTCCAGCGCGGTCTCGAACAGGCCGGTGAAGAAGTCTGCCGCCTTGATCTCGCGGGCATTGGTGACAACGATAGCATCGAGCGCCAGAAGGGCTGACGGATAATCCGCCGCCGGATCGTTGTTGGCCACCGAACCGCCGATCGTGCCCATATGGCGCACATGCGGATCGCCGATATGATGGGCGAGATCGCAGATTGCCGGACAGACGGCCTTCAGGTCCGCGGACGAGGCAACATCGAAATGCGTCGTCGCAGCGCCGATCCGCACGGATTTCCCGTTGACGGAAATGCCCTTCAGATCGGGGATATGCCGGAGATCGACGAGATCGCTCGGCGACGCCAGCCGCTGCTTCATCGTCGCGATCAGCGTCATGCCGCCGGACAGATATTTGCCTTCGTCAGCGCCTGATTTCAGTTTCACCGCATCCTGAACAGAGGATGCGCGATGGTAATTGGTCGCATACATATCGTCTCCTCCTCAATTGGCCGCGTTGAGTGCAGCCCAGACCTTTTGCGGGGTCGCGGGCATCGTCAGGTTATTGTTTCCGATCGCATCGGTAATGGCGTTCATCAGCGCCGGTGGCGAACCGATCGCACCCGCCTCGCCACAGCCCTTGATCCCCAACGGATTGGACGGACACGGCGTGTTCTGGTGCGACAGCTTGAACGACGGCAGGTCGTCGGCGCGCGGCATGGCATAATCCATGTAGCTCGCCGTGATCAGCTGACCGTTCTGCGGATCGTAATGGACGTTTTCGAGCAGTGCCTGACCGATCCCTTGCGCGATCCCGCCATGCACCTGGCCCTCGACGATCATCGGGTTGATGATATTGCCGAAATCGTCGGCCGCAACGAACTGGATGATGTCGGTCACGCCCGTTTCCGGATCGACCTCGACCTCGCAGATATAGCATCCGGCCGGGAAGGTGAAATTGGACGGATCGTAGAACGCGCCCTCCTTCAATCCCGGCTCCATGCCGGCTGGCAGGTTGTGGGCGGTGTAGGCGGCCAGCGCCACCTGGAACCAGGGCAGCGTCTTGTCGGTACCCGCCACCTTCACTTCGCCATTCTCGATGACGATATCGCTTTCGTCCGCCTCCATCAGGTGGGCGGCGATCTTCTTGGCCTTGGCCTCCACCTTGTCGAGCGCCTTGACCACCGCCGACATCCCCACGGCGCCGGAGCGGGAGCCATAGGTCCCCATGCCCATCTGCACCTTGTCGGTATCGCCGTGGACGATGTTGACACTATCGATCGGAACGCCGAGACGGTCGGCGACCAGCTGGGCAAAGGTGGTCTCGTGCCCCTGGCCATGACTGTGCGACCCGGTCATCACCTCGATCGTCCCGACGGCATTGACCCGGACCTCGGCCGATTCCCACAGTCCGACACCAGCCCCAAGCGAGCCGACCGCCGCCGACGGCGCAATACCACAGGCTTCGATATAACAGCTCATGCCGATGCCGCGCTTCTTGCCGTGCCGGGCAGCTTCCGCCTTGCGGGCGGCAAACCCGTTCCAGTCGGCCGATGCCATCGCCGCTTCGAGCGACGCCTCGTAGTCGCCGGCGTCATAATTCATGATCAACGGCGTCTGGTAGGGGAAAGTCCGCACGAAATTCTGGCGGCGAAGCTCTGCCGGCGAAACGCCCAGTTCCCGCGCTGCGGTCTCCATCGTCCGCTCCAGCAGATAGGTCGCCTCCGGCCGCCCGGCACCGCGATAGGCATCGACCGGCACGGTATTGGTATAGACTGTGCGGACATTGGCATGGATGGCCGGAATGGCATATTGGCCGGACAACAGGGTGGCATAGAGATAGGTCGGCACGGCGGATGAAAACAGCGACATGTAGGCGCCGAGATTGGCGATCGTATCGACCTTCAGGCCGATGATTCGGTTGTCCTTGTCGAACGCCATCTTCACCGTCGAAACATGGTCGCGGCCATGCGCGTCGGTGAGGAACGCTTCCGTGCGGTCGCATGTCCATTTCACTGGCACGCCGGTCTTCTTCGACGCCCAGAGACAGACGATCTCCTCCGGATAAATATAGATCTTCGAACCGAAACCACCGCCGACATCCGGCGCAATCACCCGCAGCTTGTTTTCCGGCGCGACATTGTAGAAGGCGCTCATCACCAGCCGGGCGACGTGCGGATTCTGGCTTGTCGTGTAACAGGTATAGTGATCCTCGGCGCTGTCATAGATGCCGAGCGTTGCGCGCGGCTCCATCGGGTTTGGCGCAAGCCGGTTGTTGCGAAGGGTGATTTCGGTCACATGTGCGGCTTCCGCGATCGCCTTCTCCGTTGCGGCGCCGTCACCGATCTGCCAGTCAAAGATCAGATTGTTTGGCGCTTCCGGATGCAATTGCGGTTGCCCCGGCTCAAGTGCCTTCACCGCCTCGGTGACCGCCGGAAGAACCTCGTAGTCAACCACCACCGCCTCGGCCGCATCGCGGGCCTCGCCCAGACTCTCGGCAACGACGATGGCAACCGCATCGCCGACATAGCGCACGGTTTCGTGCGCCAGGGGCCGCCACACACCCATGTTCATCGGCGAACCATCCTTGGAATGGATCATCCAGCCGCAAATGATGTTGCCGATCGCATCGACCTGCAGCTGCTTGCCTTCCAGGATGCCGATGACGCCCGGCATGTCCTTGGCCGCTGACATGTCAATGTTCTTGATCCGGGCATGGGCATAGGGGCTGCGCACGAAGAACGCATATTTCATGCCCGGGACGCTCATGTCGTCTGTGTACCGGCCCTTGCCGGTCAAAAACCGCTTGTCTTCTTTTCGCGCAACGCTTGCGCCAATGCCTTCAACACCCATGCTTCATCTCCTCCCGAGATATTTCTGCGTGGTCAGGTCGTGGCAGACGTTGGAAGCAATCGCGAAATGACGACACTACGGGGAGCGCGTTCATTCCGTATCCACCGGCTACCTCAGTCTGCGACCGCTGCTTATTCGGCTGCCTGCTGCGCACCGGCCATTTCGGCGGCGGCAGCGAGGATCGACTTGACGATATTATGGTAGCCGGTGCATCGACAGATATTGCCGTCGAGTTCCGCGCGCACCGTCGCCTCATCCAGATTGGCACCATGCCTGCGGATCATATCGACGGCGGTCATCACCATGCCGGGCGTACAGAAGCCGCACTGCAGACCGTGATTGGCCTTGAAGGCTGCCTGCACGGGGTGCAGTTCGCCGTTTGCGGCCAGTCCCTCGATCGTCGTGATTGTCGAGCCCGCTGCCTGCGCAGCCAGGATGGTACAACTCTTCACCGAACGGCCGTCCATATGGACGACACAGGCGCCGCATTGCGTGGTGTCGCAACCGACATGCGTTCCGGTCAGAGCCAGATTGTCTCGTAAAAAATGCACCAGAAGGGTGCGGTCTTCGCAGTCACTGCCGACCTGCCGGCCGTTGACCGTCATTTTCACTTTTGCCATCTCGCTCCTCCGAGGTTGGTCTTGCCAACACGAGCGGCTGTCGGGCAGATAAACTCGTTCCCGCGACAGAACCGCGTCAACTCTCATGCCTGGACCGCAGGCTTTCTCCTCAAAGCGTTACGGCATTCGTATCATTTGTTTTTTTTTGATCGGCCGCAACCGCTACTTTCAATCCTGCCGAAAATTCTGCCGGACAGAAAATACCCAAGCTGCCACGCCCAAACCTGTCACGAAAGGAACAGCCTTCAGCTTCCGTTCAGGTTGAATAGCATTACTTGCGCCAAGGGGATTTTGCAGGATATCTGTAGACTTTCACAGGCAGGCATTTATCTTTTAAAGGTGCAAGTTCGACCGGAGGGGGACCTTACGTCCATCTTCCATCCCTGGGGAGAAACGGACGGCCGGGAACTTGGGTCTCGCGTCCAGATTTTGGAGAAATAAATGAAGAAGGCCATCGTGCTTGTCCTGCTCGCGCTATCCGTTGTGAGCTGCACGCAGACTGAAAAGGGTGCCGGTATCGGGGCGGTTTCCGGCGCAATTATCGGCGGAGCAATCACCGGCGATGTTCGCGGCGCAGCCGTTGGCGCTGCAATCGGTGGCGTTTCGGGCGCCGTTATCGGCCACGTGACTGAGCAGCCCGGCCAGTGCTACTACCGTGACCGCTACGGCCGCCGCTACATCGACAGCTGCCCGCGTTGATCGCAGGCTTCATAAAAAGGCGGCGCATTACACCGCTTTTTCTCTCAGCCCCGGAGAAATCCGGGGCTTTTTGTTTCCCTCATGCCACACCGGCAGGGGTTTTCCACAAAAAGACGGCCAAAAGTCTTCATCACCCGGTCAATGCTGTGTAGGGTCATCATTAACAAACGGCAAACCTTGTCATGCGATTGTACTCCTGCCGTGATGGCAGGCAGGTGTTCGAAGTGGCCTGAACAGCGGAATGCGGAAATTATGCGTTTGCCGACTATGAGTTTTGCGTATCGGAAGGTTGGTGCTGCTTTTGCGGTCGCGGCTCTGGCTATCTGCGGGCCTCTGTCGGTCGGTGACGCCTATGCCTTCAAGATTTTCGGCATGCGGTTTTTCGAAAAAGAAGAAGAACCCAACGACATCGTCGATCCCGTCAATTTTAGCCTCACACTGAATGAATCCTCCGGCGACGAGGATCTGAAGTCGGCGCTGGAAAACAGTTCCCGTCTGTTTCAGGACAAGGACAAGCCGGTTTCGGGCGATCTTGGCCTCGCCATCAAGGCCCGCGACGACCGCGACCGCCTGCTGGCGGCTCTTTACGAACAGGCCCGCTACGGTGGCGTTGTGGCCGTTAAGGTGAATGGTCAGGACATCGATACACTGCCGCCCGATCCGGTGTTTCCGGACGGTGCCCCGGTGCCTGTCGAAATCACGGTAACCCCTGGCCCAGTGTTCACGCTCGGCGACATTGTTCTAAAAGGTGACGCCATCGGACGCCGGCCGGACGAGTATCTGAAGCCCGGCGCACGCGCGGATTCGACCCTGATCATCAAGGCTGGCGAAAAAGTCGTTGAAGATCTCAAGGAAGAAGGCCGGCCACTCGCCAAGTTGACGGAACGTAGCGTGGTTGCCGATCACGCAACGAATACCGTCGATGTGACGATCGCAGCGCAGGGCGGTCCCGTCGCACCGGTGGGCGCCGTCACCGTCAGCGGCACCAAGACCGTCGACCCGTCCTTCGTTGTCGATTACTCCCGCCTGAACGGCGGCAAGCCCTATTCTCCAGAAGCCCTGCGCAAAGCCTCCGACCGGCTTCGGCAGCTGGGCGTGTTCTCCAGCATCACCATCAAGCAGGCCAATGAACTGGCCCCCGACGGCACCATCCCAATGACCATCGAGGTTTCGGAAGGCAAGCAGCGCTATTTCGGTGCAGGCGCCCAGTATTCCACCACCGACGGCTTCGGCCTCCAGGGCTACTGGGGCCATCGCAACCTGTTCGGCCGGGCCGAATCGCTGCGGCTTGAGGGCTCGGTCAGCCGCATCGGTGAAACCACCGATATCGGCGATCTCGACTATTCGGCTGGCCTGCTGTTTGCCAAGCCGGGCGCATTTGGGCCCACCTCCACCTTCAACGCCAGCCTGAAGGCGCAGCTGCTCGATCCAGACGCCTACAAGGCAACGATCTTTACGGCGGCGGCGGGCGCCACGTTCGAACTGTCCGACACCGACACGGTGTCTGCCGGCGGCGAGCTCGCCTGGGCCGATGTCGATGATGCGTTCGGCAAGAACGAATATCTGACGGCCGCAATCCCGATCGAATATGTCCGCGATACGCGCGACAACAAGCTCAATCCCGTCTCGGGATATCGCGCTTCAATCAATGCCAAGCCGAGCTATGAGATCAACGGCCAGAGCTTCTTCAGCTCGTTCGAGGGATCGGCAGCCGCCTATGTCGGCTTCGGCGCGGAGAACCGCTTCGTTCTGGCCGGAAGGCTTGGCGCCGGTGTGATTGCCGGTGGCGACGGATTGGCCTCAATTCCCGCAAACCGGCGTTTCTATCTCGGCGGCGGCGGCACCGTGCGTGGCTATTCATATCAGGAGATCAGCCCGCGCAACGGCGACAACGAAATCCTCGGCGGCCGCTCCTATGTCAACGCCACGGTGGAAGCCCGCATCGGCATTACCGATACGATCGGCATCGTTCCCTTCATCGATGCGGGAACGGTGTCGTCAAAGACGGCCCCGGATTTTTCCGATATCCGCGCTGGTGCCGGTATCGGCCTGCGCTACAACACACCGTTCGGACCGATTCGGCTGGATGTCGCCGTGCCGCTGAATGCCTATCCGGGCGGCACCAAATACGGAATTTACGCCGGGATCGGCCAATCCTTCTGATTGCGTGAGGGCAGTCACCACGGCCTGAACCCGGTTTGAAAGATTGGGTTTCAGGGAGAAGCAATTTCACCGCAACGCGACTTGCGCTATGGATGAATCATGAATCGTTTGCCCCGTTTTCTGAAGATCGCGCTGCGTTGGCTGGCTTATGGCACAGGCTTTGCCCTGTTCGCCCTCGTGCTCCTGGTGCTTTTCGCAGGCTTTACCGCGCCCGGTGCGCGCTTTGTCGCCGCGATGATCGAGAAATATGCCTCGACGCCGGACCAGATCGTTCGCATCAACGACCCGAGTGCACTGCTCACCGGTGATTTCAAGGCTTCGAGTGTAACGCTGTTCGACAGCAAGGGCGTCTATGCGGAAATCCGCGAGGTCGCCATCGACTGGTCCCCCACCGCCCTTTTCTCCAAACGCTTCGATGCCGCAAAACTGTCGGCCGGATCCGTTCGCCTCGAACGACTGCCGATCCCTTCGCAGGAAACCAAGGAAGTCCGCAAGACCTTTGCCCTGCCGCTCGAGGTCAAGATCGACGCGTTCGATTTTGAGGAAATCATCATCGGCAAGGAGATTGCCGGCGCCGATCAGTTCCTCAATGCGCAGGGTAAGCTGAACGCCACCAATGCCAGCATTGCCGCTGCCCTTGCCATTGCACAACGCGACCGTCCGGACGCCAAGGCGATCGCCGATATCATCTTCAATCCGGCAAACGACGAACTGAAGCTGGAAACCACCATCGAGGAACCGAAGGGCGGGCTGCTTGCCAAAGCCATGCACCTGCCCGGCGAACCGGCGGTCAGCATTTCGGTCACCGGCAACGGTCCACTGACGAAATGGACTGGCACGGCAACCGCAGCCCTTGATGGCAATCAGGTGCTGAAAGTGGACGGTGAGCACACGCTTGCGCCGGATGGCTTTCGCACCATGGCGCTCAAGGGTGGCGGCACGTTCCGCGACCTCCTGCCTGCTGTCTTCCGGCCGCTTTTCGAAGGCACCACCGACATCGACCTTTCTGCGGCGCTCGACGGCACGACCATGCGCATCCAGCGCGGTAAATTTACGACCGCGGCTTTCGCGTTTGCTGCCTCTGGAACCTATAGCACGCTGGGCCAGAACGACCTGCAGGCAAGCCTCACCGGCACCAATGGCCCGATCGACTTCCGGCTACCGCTGGCAAAGGGCGAGGCGCAGCTATCAATCAACAATGCCAGCGTTTCGCTGATCGGCGAGGCCCAGGCAGCCGTGCTCGACATCGGTGCCGATATTGGCAAGGCAACGCTGCCACAGGGCGAGATCGAGGCAATCAGCCTGCACGCCTTTAGCGATGGTTTCAACCTCTCGACGAAGACAGGCCCCCTGAAGACGACGATCGAAACCGGTGCAACCCGCTTCATCAGCGCCGATATCGACCGCCTCGTCAAGGGACCGGTGAAGATCGACGGCACACTATCGGTGACCCCTGAAACCGTCTCTTTCGATCCGCTGACTCTCGAAAGTGCCAGCATTGGCGGTACGCTGACCGGTTCCTATACCATTGCCGAGAACACGCTCGCTACTGGGTTCAAGCTCTTTGCCCTACCGGCTGTCCTGCCCCCTGCCCTCGCGGAAAAATTCGACACGACCATTGCTATCACCGGCAATCTTGGTACTGGCTCCAACGGCAGCCTCACCGTCAACGATCTCGCCCTCAAGTCCGGAACGATCGAGGCGGCCGGATCGGCAGCGCTCGAAACCGGAAACCTGACAGCAGCGGTCAGCGGCGCCGTTCCCGAAATCGGCAAATTCCTCGCAAACGCCAAAGGCGCCGCCAACTTCAAGGCAGATGCCAGTGGTCCGCTCGACGCTCTTGCCATCAAGGCTGAAGTAACGGCAAACGGCGCAACGCTTGCCGGACGCACGCTCAATGATCTCGCCGTCAACGCCGACGCCACCGTCGGTCAGAACGGCCCGAATGCGACGGTAACCGCCACCGGCTCGCTGGACGGGCAGAAAATCGACGCCAAGGCCGAGATCGCCTCCGCCAAGGGTGCGACCAGCCTTCCTTCGATCGAGGCAACGATCGGCCAGAACACACTAACCGGCGCGCTCGACCTGAGGGAAGATTTCCAGCCGAACGGTTCGCTCACGTTCAATCTTCCCGATCTCGGGCTGCTCGCCGCCATGGCTGGGCAGACCGCGTCCGGCGATCTTGCCGGAACAGCCAGCATCACGTCTGAAAATGGCGTGACGTCGGTTGTCGTCAAGGCCAATGGTTCCGGCATAACCCGCGGCGACCTGGTGATCAGCAAGCCCGCCGCCGATATCACGATTGCCGATCTGAAGGCACTCGCGATCAAGGGTGCAGTGACGGTGGAAGAGGTCAAACAGGGCGACACCCGCCTTGCCGGCCTCAAACTCGGCTTCGAACAACAGGGACCGAAAACCAATTTCGCGCTCGACGGCACCTATGACGACGCACCGCTGACGGCACGCGGCGACCTGCAGAGTGCTGGCGGCCAAACGACGATCAATCTCCAGTCGTTCGCCGCCGCACCGAAGAAAATCCCGCTGCAACTCGCAGCGCCGACGACGATTACGATCGAAAACGGCGCGGTCAATCTGCAACAACTGGCAATCGCTGTATCCGGCGGCACCGTCACTCTGAACGGTAGCGCCGGCGAGAAGCTTGATGTGACCGCGACGCTGGCGGGGATCGATACCCGGCTGCCGCTCGAAAATGGCGAAGCGCACGTCGTGCTCGACACCGGAACCGCGTCCATCACCGGTGGCATGCAGTCAGCCATCATCAACGTCCAGGCAAGCGTCGGTCAACTGGCCCTGCCGCAGGGCCGTATCGACGCAATCAAGCTGACGGCCCAGAGCGATGCCTTCAACCTATCGACCCAGACCGGCCTGATCAAAACCCGTATCGAAACCGGCGATACACAACTGACAAGCGCCGACCTCGACAGGCTGGTCAAGGGACCGGTGAAGGTTGAGACCATCCTGGACGTATCGCCGGAACGGATCGGTTTTGATCCCGTCACCATTGACAGCAATAACCTCGGCGGCACGATCAACGGCGCATTCGAGATTGCCGCAAAGGCTTTGAACGCAGGATTCAATCTGTCCGTGCTTCCGGCTGGCCTACCAACGTCCCTTTCCGCCAAGTTCGATACGCCGGTCACGTTATCCGGCATGGTGACCACCGGCGCCGACGGTGCGGTTGATATCAGCAGGCTCGCCGTCGGTTCCGGAACGATTCAGGCCGCAGGCTCCCTCGGTCTCAAGGACGGAGCCCTGACGGCTGCCCTCACCGGCACACTGCCCGATCTCGGCAAGGTGCTGGCGGATGCCAGTGGGATCGCCGACTTCAAGGTCGATGCCACCGGCCCGCTCGACAATCTCGGCATCAAGGCCGAAGTCACCTCCAGCGGTGCAACGTTGGCAGGCCGCACACTCAGTGACCTCCAACTGACCGCAGACGCGACAGCCAATCCGAAAAACCCGCAGGCCAAGATCAAGGCCACCGGTGCTCTTGGCGGCCAGGCCATCAACGTCAATGCCGACCTGATATCCGAAGAGGGACGCACCAGCCTTCCGGTTCTTCAGGTTCAGGTCGGCGACAACCGATTGAACGGCAAGATCCAGTTCACCACCGATTTCCTGCCGCAGGGCAATGTCGACTTCGCCTTCCCCGATGTCGGCTTGCTGGCTGCAATGGCGGGTGAAAAGGCGTCGGGCGACATTGCCGGATCAGCTTCGATCAACAGCACCGGCGGCAAGACCTCGATTGCACTGAAGGCGAGCGGCTCGGGTATCAAGCGCGGCGATCTCGTCATCACCAAGCCGGTTGCTGATATCACCATCGCCGACCTCAAAGCCTTGGCGGTCAAGGGCAATCTCTCCGTCGACGCCTTCGCGCAGGGTGAGAACCGCGTCAACGGCCTGAAGCTCGACTTCGCCCAGCAGGCCGGAAAGACCGATGTGACACTTGATGGCCAGTACGACGGAGCACCGCTCAGCCTGCGCGCCGGTATCGAAACGGCAAATGGCAAGACGACCGTCAACCTCGCCTCCTTCACTGCTACACCACGCAGGATCCCGGTAAAGCTGTCGGCACCAACGACGATCACCATCGAAAACGGAAAGGTCAGTCTGCAGAAGCTGACGATCGGCGCTTCAGGCGGCACAATCGCCGTCACTGGCTCGGCGGGTGAAAAACTCGACCTTAATGTCAATCTCAACGCCTTGCCGGCCAGCCTCGCCAATACATTCGTGCCGTCGCTCGGCGCGGACGGCGCCATCAGCGGCAAGGTCGATGTCACCGGCACCGCGGCTGCACCCGTCGTGGCCTATGATATGCGCTGGGCAAACGCCGCAGTCGCGCAGGCCAAGTCCGCTGGCGTCGGTGCGCTCGATATCGCGGCGAAGGGGCAATTTGCCAACAATGTCGTGACGCTCGACACAACGCTCAACGGGGCAGGCGGCCTTGCGTTCAAAGGCAATGGCAAGGTTGGCATTACCGGCAACAAGCCGATCGACGTCAAAGCGTCCGGCAACCTGCCGTTCGCTCTCGCAGCCAATCTTCTGGCCGAGCAGGGATTCACCCTGACTGGTGCCGCCAATGTCGATCTTTCCATCACCGGCGCCGCAACAGCGCCCCAGGTGACCGGCACGATCTCCACGTCGGGCGCGCGCTTCGTTGATGTCCGCCGTAATCTGGCTATCACCGACCTCACGGCCCATGTTGCGCTTGATGGCAAGCAGGCGAATATCCAGAAGCTTTCCGGCAAGCTCGCCAGCGGCGGCACGCTGGATGTCACCGGCACGGTTGGCATCGCGCCCGGTTCCGGATTCCCGGCCGACATCGCCATCCGCCTTGCCAATGCGACCTATGTCGATGGCAGCCTGTTCACAGCCAGCATCGACGGCGCGATGACCCTCAAGGGCTCTCTGACCGCAACACCCGTTCTGGGCGGCAAGGTCACCATCCACAAGGCGTCGATCACCATTCCGGAAAAGCTGCCGGCGTCGCTGTCCGAGATCAACATCAAGCACAAGAACGCCCCGGCCAAGGTCAGGCAGATGCAGGCGGATGTCAGCAAAGACACGGGCAGCGGCGGCAGCACCAAGAGCGGCGGCATTGCCTTTGATCTGACTGTCAGCGCGCCCAGCAAACTGTTCGTCCGTGGCCGCGGTATCGATGCCGAGCTTGGTGGTGACCTGACCATTCGCGGAACAGCGGTCGAACCCGCCGTTTCCGGCGGTTTCGAAATGCGCCGTGGGCGGCTGGAAATCCTCGGCAAGCGCCTCGACTTCGCCGATGGCACAATCACTTTTGGCGGCAACCTCGTTCCCACCCTTGACCTCGACGCAACCTCCAGCGCCGGGGCAACGACGATCACTGTCAACGTCGCAGGCCCTGCCAACAACCCGGCCATCACGTTCTCATCGTCACCTGCTTTGCCACAGGACGAAATCCTGGCGCAGCTGATCTTCAACCGGTCGCTGTCCAACCTGTCGGCCCTGCAGATCGCCCAGTTGGCCAGCGCCGTCAGCGAACTGGCCGGCGGCGGCTCAAATTCGCTCTTGAGCGGCCTGCGCAACAAGCTGGGTGTCGATGATCTCGACGTTTCGACGGATGCGACCGGCGGCGCGACGGTGACGGCCGGAAAGTATCTCAACGACCGGACCTATCTGGAACTGCAATCCGGCTCGGAGGCAGGCGGCGGCAAAGCGATCATCAATCTCGATGTCGGCCGCGGCGTCAAGCTGCGCGGCGAAGCCGGCGCCAGCGGCGCAGGTGGCGGGATTTTCTATGAGAAGGAATATTGAGCGAAGCTGCTTCGGCTCGCTCAATACCGTCTGGTTTAAACCGCCGCCGAAATCTTGCTGGTCTTCAAAAGGATGTTCGTCTCGGTGAGGTTGATGCCGTCAATCAGCCGGATCAGCCGCAGCGTTTCGTCGAAGGTGCCGAGATCCTTGTCCTCCAATTCGGCAATGAAATCCCAGCGGCCATTGGTCGAATGAAGGGCGCGCACCTGCGGCATGCCGCGCAGCTGCGTGGCGACGCGATCCGCCATCTTGCCGTGAATTTCGATCATGACGATGGCACGCACGCCGCTGCCGGAAAGCTCCGCTCCCGTGCGGATCGTGAAGGCGGCAATCGTTCCGGATGCGACCAGCCGGTCGATGCGGGCGGCAACGGTCGCACGCGACGCGCCGGTGGTGACGGCGAGAGCTGAGACGGGCGTGCGGGCATTGTGGCGCAGCGCGCTGATCAGGGAATGGTCAAGATCGTCGAGACTTATCATTTTGCCTATCCGCACTTCTCATAGTGTCAATTATTGCAATCTATTTGCCAGTTTTCCATCTATTTGCCAACAAACAAACCCGTATAATCCGCGCACAAACCGGGCAAACCGGCATCACGCGAACTTGCGGGGAAGACCATGGCTGAATCCAAGAAGAACATCGTACTCATCGGCGCACCGCTCGAAGAAGGCTCCGGCCGCCGTGGCGCTGCAATGGGTCCTGCGGCCCTGCGCATTGCAGGTCTCGACACAATGCTGGCCGGCCTTGGCCACAGCGTCACCGACGACGGTGACCTGAAGCCGCTGCCTGCACGCGACCTGCCGAACCACCCGAAAGCCAACAATTTGCAGATCGTCGCGGCGATCACCCGCGCGCTCGACGAATCGGTGCATCAGTCAGCCCGCGCCGGCAATTTCCCGGTCATCCTCGGTGGCGACCACGCCCTGTCGATGGGCTCGGTCTCCGGCATGGCGCGCTATGCCCAGGAACAGAACCGCCCGCTCTTCGTGCTCTGGCTCGATGCCCATGCCGATTTCAATTCGCCTGCGACTTCCCCTTCAGGCAATATGCACGGCATGCCGGTGGCCTTTTTCTGTGGCCAGGCCGAGTTCGCCCCGATCCTCGACAAGGACCGCCCGATGGTCGATCCGAAAAACGTTTTCCAGGTTGGCATCCGCTCCGTCGATGACCGCGAACGCGAGGAAATCGCCGAACATGGCGTCAATGTCTATGACATGCGTGCCATCGACGAGACCGGCATGGCCCATATCATGCACGAGATCATCGCCAAGATTAAAGCCGCCAACGGCCTGTTGCATGTCAGCCTCGACGTCGATTTCCTCGATCCGGAACTGGCGCCCGGCGTCGGCACCACGGTTCCCGGCGGCGCGACCTTCCGCGAAGCGCATCTGATCATGGAAATGCTTTGCGACAGCGGCCTCGTCTCATCGCTCGATCTTGTCGAGCTCAACCCCTTCCTCGACGACCGCGGCAAGAGCGCCCGCATTCTCGTCGAGTTGACCGCAAGCCTGTTTGGCCGCCGCATTCTCGACCGGCCGACACGCAGCGCCTGAGCCAATAACAAAAGCCACTGGAGGACCCATGAATACGACAAACGCACTGATCGAAACCGAATACCGGCTGGGCGCGCATAACTACAAGCCGATTGATGTCGTGCTTTCGCGCGGTGAAGGTGTCTATGTCTGGGACCTTGACGGCAATCGTTACCTCGATTGCCTGTCGGCCTATTCCGCTGTCAACCAGGGCCATTGCCACCCCAAAATCCTGGCGGCGATGATGGAGCAGGCGCAAAAGCTGACGCTCACCTCGCGCGCCTTCCGCAACGACCAACTGGCGCATTTCTACGAGGAACTGGCAACGCTCACCGGCAGCCACAAGATCCTGCCGATGAACTCAGGCGCCGAAGCCGTCGAAACCGCCGTCAAGGCGGTGCGCAAATGGGGCTACGAGGTCAAGGGCGTCGCGGAAAACAAGGCCGAGATCATCGTCTGCTCCAACAACTTCCATGGCCGCACCATGGGCATAGTCGGTTTCTCGACCGATCCGGACGCCCGCTCCGGCTTCGGCCCGTTCGCGCCGGGCTTCAAGACCGTTCCGTTCGGCGATATCGAAGCGTTTCGCGCCGCGATCAACGAGAACACCGTCGCCTTCCTGATCGAACCAATCCAGGGCGAAGCCGGCGTCATGATCCCGCCGCAGGGCTATTTCCCGGGAGTCCGTGCGCTGTGCTCCAAGCATGGCATCACGCTGATCCTCGACGAGATACAGACTGGCCTCGGCCGCACCGGCAAGCTGCTCGCCGAAGAGCATGAAGGCATCGAAGCCGACGTGACCCTGATCGGCAAGGCACTGTCCGGCGGCTTCTATCCGGTCTCGGCCGTTCTTTCGAATTCCGAAGTGCTCGGCGTCCTGCAGCCCGGCCAGCATGGCTCGACCTTCGGTGGCAATCCGCTGGCCTGCGCCATCGCCCGCGCGTCGTTGAAGGCCCTGACCGAAGAAGACATGATCGGTAACTCGGCCCGCATGGGCGAGCGTTTCCAGGCTGGTCTCAAGGACATCCGTTCGAACATCATCAAGGACGTTCGCGGCCGGGGCCTGATGCTGGCCGTCGAACTGGTTCCCGAAGCCGGCGGCGCCCGCAAATATTGCGAAGCGCTGAAGGAGCGCGGCATCCTTGCCAAGGACACCCATGGCGACACGATCCGCATCGCTCCGCCGCTGGTGATCACGGCTGATCAGGTCGATTGGGCCGTCGAGCAGTTCGCCGGCGTTTTGACGGCGCAGTAAGCGGCAAGCATGGGTTTCTGCAACCCCATAATGTACCTATAATACGAACCAATACCCGGCGTTGCGCCGGGTATTGTCATTTGTCATATTTATGCCGGCAGGCGTTCGAAACTCGGCAAATCTTAAATATCTATTGAAGTTTTAGCCCCTAGATATTGCCGTCGCGACCGGTCTGAACCGGGGCATGAAGCTTTCGCGAAAAGCCGGTCATCCGGCATGACCTGACGACGCCGTGCAAAGCGCCGGTATCGTTTGCCAGCCGTCCACATTCCTACTCAGAAAAACCGCCCGATCGCGCGGCACTCAGCCGCGCGCGTTGCAAACCCGCGTGCACAAGGACCGATAGTCATGACCCGTTTTTCGTCACCGTTCCGCAGCGACGCCAAGGCAATCCTGTCTGCGATGCAACGATCTCAGGCAATTATTGAATTCGACCTGCAGGGAAACATCCTGACGGCCAATGAAAACTTCTGCAAAACTGTAGGATACGATCTGGCGGAAATCGTCGGCCAGCACCACCGCATGTTTGTAGATCCGGCCGACGCAGCAAGCAGGGACTATCGTGACTTCTGGGCGCGGCTTGCCCGCGGCGAGTTCGATCGCCGCCAGTACAAGCGGATCGGCAAGGGTGGCAGGGAAATCTGGATCGAAGCATCGTACAATCCCATTTTCCGGGGCTCGAAACCCTATAAAGTGGTCAAGTTTGCCACTGACATAACGGCCGTGAAACTGAGAAGTGCAGAAGATGCCGGCAAGATCGCTGCGATCTCCCGCGCCCAGGCCGTTATCGAGTTCACGCCGGACGGCGACATTCTGACCGCCAACGGGAACTTTCTGTCGACGCTCGGTTATCAACTTGGCGATATTCAAGGCAAGCACCACAGCATGTTCTGCGAGCCCGCCTACGGCAGCAGCGAAGAATACCGGGACTTCTGGGCCAGGCTGCGCAATGGTCAGTTCATCGCCGATGAATTCAAGCGGATCGGCAATGGCGGCAGAGAGGTCTGGATCCAGGCCAGCTACAATCCGATCTTCGATTTGAATGGGTCGGTGAAGAAGGTGGTAAAGTTCGCAACCGACATTACCGGTCGCGTCAATAACAGCCGGGAGCTGGCGGCAGCAATGCGGGAATTGGCCAATGGTAATCTCGATCAGCATCTGGACAGGCCATTCATCCCGGCACTGGAAGCGCTCCGCCTCAGCTTCAACGGTACCATCGACAAGCTGAAAGAGACGATGCGTGCCGTCGGCGCCAATGCGCAAGCAATCGCAGCCGGCTCAGGCGAAATCAGCAGTGCGGCTCAGGACCTTTCAAAGCGTACCGAGCAACAGGCCGCGTCGGTTGAAGAGACAGCGGCAGCACTGGAGCAGATCACCACGACCGTGGCCGATAGCAGCCGCCGCGCCGCGGAAGCAGGCACACTGGTTGCCCAGACCAAGCTCGACGCCGAACGTTCCAGCGAAGTGGTGAGAAACGCCGTCCACGCGATGGGCGAGATCGAGAACTCGTCGCGCGAGATTTCCAGCATCATCGGCGTCATCGACCAGATCGCCTTCCAGACCAACCTGCTTGCCCTCAACGCAGGCGTCGAAGCGGCGCGGGCGGGCGATGCCGGCAAAGGGTTTGCCGTGGTAGCCCAGGAAGTGCGCGAACTCGCCCAGCGTTCGGCAACAGCGGCAAAGGAGATCAAGAGCCTGATCACCACATCCAGCGATCAGGTCAAGGACGGCGTCTCTCTCGTTGGCCAGGCCGGCAAGGCGCTGGAGGAAATCCTGAGCCAGGTGGACCAGATCAACACCAATGTGTCCGCTATTGTAGAAGGTGCAAAAGAACAGGCGACAGGTTTGAAAGAAATTAACCAGGCTGTGAATACAATGGACCAAGGTACACAGCAGAATGCAGCAATGGTCGAGCAATCCACGGCTGCCAGCCACGCCTTGGAAAAGCAAGCAGACGGTCTTTTCAGTCTTCTCAGCCAGTTCAAGGTCGGTGAGGCATCGCAGGGTCGCTTGGCGGCAGCGCGGCAGGACGCAAAACCGGTCGCTTCCCCGGCCCGGGTCATGGCCAGCCGGGTAGCGAAGGCCTTTAGTTCAAACATGGCAGTTGCCGCCAATCGGGATAGCTGGGAAGAATTTTGATGAACAACACGATCTCTACAGGTACCTTCGGTCACGAAACGCTCGAGATCATCGCTTTCCGTCTGCACGATCAGGAGTTCTGCGTGAAGACTACGACGATCCGCGAAATCCGTGGCTGGGCACCTTCGACACCGATTCCGCATTCGCCTGCCGACGTTCTCGGCGTGATGAACCTGCGCGGCACCGTCATCCCGATCATTGACCTTGCCCACAAGCTCGGCATGAAGAGCACGGTTGCCAACGAACGCAGCGCCATCGTGGTTGCCGAAGTGCACAATATGGTCATCGGCCTCGTCGTTGACCGCGTCTCCGATATCCTGACGGTGCGTGGCGACCAGGTTCAGCCGGTTCCGGAAATCACCACATCCTTCGACAAGAGCTATGCAGAAGGCATCATCGCCAACGAAACCGGCATGATCTGCTTCCTCAACCTCGCCCGCATGTTCAAGGAACGCGAAATGGAAGACGTCGCAGCCTGATCGCTGCCCATGCTTACCTCATAGAAGAGCGGCTCCGGCCGCTCTTTTTTGTGTCCAGACTGCATCGCATCCGTTGCGGCAGACCCCGCCAGCGGAACAAAACTTCGCCCGTACGGTTATCAGCGTAACGCAACCACGGAGGCGACAGTCATGGAAGTAATCGGCACGCAAGTCCACCCGCAGTCTTCGGCAGGGCTGATGACGGTGGAGTTCGTCGGTGAAGGCGGTGATGTGATTTCGGTTCAGATGCACCATACCGAATCTGATGGCTTGAACCGGCTGAACGCGATCGCAAGGGCCAAGGCGATGATGTTGCAGGTGGCGGCGTTCGAACAGCCCGAAAATGGTGAAGCAGCTGATGGTTCCGGTTCCGGCAATGATACCTCCGGCGAATCTCCGGCCGTTATGTCATTGCGAAGTGCGCGGGCCGCAGGCGATACCGGAACGCTGGAAGAACAGCTCGATGAAGGGCTGGAATCGTCTTTTCCTGCCAGCGATCCGGTTTCCGTGACCACCAGCACGATTCCAAGCGGCCGTGCTGATACTGAAGAAGCCAAGAAGCAGTAGTGTATCGAGTAGACAGGATCGTTCGCGCGGCCGATCCTGTCATTTCAAGCCATGCTATGGGCAGGCTAAGGATTGGCTACAGCCGCCAGCCTGCGATCAAATCCGTCCAAAATCCGCTTGACCAGCGCCGGATAATCCTCGTCGAAATGATGGCCACCATCGATGGCAATGACTTCGACACCCGTATCCTTCAGCGTCGGGCAGACATCGTCGTCCTCATCTGTCCCGTAGATGCACTGCACGAGAGCCGGTTTCATCTTGGTGATATCGTCGGCCGGGTCGCCGGCGCCGTCCGCCGCCGCGGCACCCAACCAGCCGAGAACGGAAATCTTGTAATCCACCTGATGCGACACGGCGAGCAGCGACACCTGCGCCACGCGATCCCGGTCTGCTTGCGGCAGCAAATTGTAGGTCCGGGGCAGGATATCGGCACCGAAGGAATATCCAATCAGCAGGATATGCTTGACGTTCCAGCGCTTGCCGTAAAACGCGATGATGCGGTGCAGGTCATCGGCGGTCTCCTGCGGCTGACGCTCCGACCAGAAGTAGCGCAGAGAATCGATGCCGACCACCGGCATGCCCTGTTGCTGGAGAACATCGCCGACTTCCTTGTCTATATCGCGCCAGCCGCCATCGCCCGAATAGACGATTGCCATCGTGTCGCGTGTCGGCTTGGTTTCAAGCACGGTCAGGGGCAGTCCCAGCGGATTGTCCTCGCCTGCGGAGGCGGTCACGAGCGCCGACAGCGCATCGTAAAAAGCCGTCCACATGTCGTCATCCGTTTCAGTGATCTCGATGTCGCTATGCTTGGCAGTCAACTCGGTGACATGGGCGCGGCCGTCTGCGGGCGCATCCGGCGTGAACAGCACGGTGACCGGATCGGGCAGCGGCCCATCGGTCAAACCGTAGACCATCCGGTCGCCCACCTTTTTCTTGTCGGCAGGCGTGCAGAGCTGTTTGCTCAGTGTGATGCCGGCCTCGGGATTGATGGCCAGCGTTTGCCCAATTGTCGCCGCCGGCGTCTGCGCCGCAATGGCAAGAGCCAGCGCGCCACCCGCCCCGGCACCGGCAATGATCGGCAGCCGATAATCGTTGTTTTTCGCCGCCCGCTGAACTTGCTGGCTCAGCGCTTCGATGTCGGACACCATGTAGATGCAGTCGCCCTCGTCCTTCGCCAGCGATGCAAGATAGCTTGGAAGATCGATACCGATGACCAAGGCTCCGCCATCGGTCAGGCTTTTGGCGAGCGTATCCTCCTTGTCAGACCATCCGGCCTTATCGGAAATAAGCACAACCGCGGCCGCCACATCGCCGGTGGGCAAGAGGATATGTGGCGACGGGATCATGCCCGTATCAAAAGCAGCCGGATCCTCCGAACGCGCCGGAAATGCTGCAAAAAACAGGCTGGCGGCAAAAGCGGCCTGATAGAATCTCTTCAAGATCATTTTTTCACAATTCCCTTCACGCCGCCGCCAATCAGGAATGTTGCATCCATCAGTGCCAGAACGGGATTGATACCACCACCCGCCGCCATATACCGAGGCTGCCAGTGCGGATGGAATTTCGACTTGAAGGCCTTCAGGCCCTTGAAGTTATAGAAGCGTTCGCCGTGTTCGAAAACCGTGCGACCCACCTTGTCCCAAACGGGCGAGGAACGGCGGCCGGAAAGACCGGCCAGAGGCGCCATGCCAAGGTTGAACCGCTTGAATCCCTTGTCACGCAGATATTCCATCAATGACACAAAGAGAAAGTCCATCGACCCTTTCGGTGCCTCCGGCAGGAAGCGCATGAGGTCGATAGTCCCTTCCTCGCAGGCATCCGTCACGAGGATATTGGCGAACGCAACGATTTTTCCGTTCAACCGCAAAATCCCAACCGGTTGGGCGGTAATGTAATCCGTATTGAATGCCCCCAACGAAAAGCCCTTTTCCCTGGCACGATGATGCGCCAGCCAGGCATCGGACACGGCTACGAGATCGCCCATGATCGCCGGGACATCCTCGGGTTCGACAACGGCGAATTCCAGCCCGTCGCGCTGCGCCCGGCTGACCGTCTGGCGCAGGGTGGCCCACTTGCCGCCCTTCAGTTCGAACGTCGTGAGGTCCGCCGTGGCCAGTTCGCCGAGACGGAAGGCCCGCAAGCCGGCATCCGCATAGTAGGAGAGCCCCGCAGGCGAGACCTGATAGAAAACCGGCCGGCAGCCGCAGGAACGGGCCTCCTCAATGAACTGCCAGATCAGATCCGGCCATGCATCACGCGGACCGACCGGATCGAACAGGGCAATCCAGGAACGAGCCTGACGGCCATACATGATGAACGCACGCCCGTCGGAGGAAAACATCAGGCTCTTATCGCCCATCCGCACGAGATTGGCGTCCGACATATCCTGCGCGTTGGCAATGGCGATCGCTTTTTCGATGTCGGCGGCAGAAGACGCTTCCCTTGGGCCTTTGGCGGGCCGCAGCAGGCTCCACAACGCAGCAGCGCCAGAGAAGATCGTCAGACCGAGCACGGCGCGAAGGCCGCGCGGCGCTTCCTCCGACAGTTCGAACTGCCACCAGAGCGTATTGCTGTATTCCACGTCACGATAAACGAACAACAGGACGATCACCGCAAAGGCACAGAGCGCCAGCATTGCCGTCAGCCATGGCAACGTCAACCGCTCGTTCGACAGGTTTGCTGGCCGGTCGAACAGCCGGTGCGTGGCAAGCAGGCTGACGATGAAGAAGGCGAGAAGGCTCGCCTCGATCAGGGCCACCGCCTTGAGGAGAGAAAACAACAGCGCGATAACGGCAACGACAAGCGCCGCCCACCAGGCGCTATCCAACCGTCTTGCCAAGCCGCGCGCGACAATGACGAGAACCAGACCCAGCAGGCTTGCGAGAAAATGCGTGCCTTCGATGATCGGTAATGGCACGTAATCGGCAAGAAAAGCCAGATTGTCGTCCGGCGTCGGCGTGACACTGGAAAATACCAGCATGGCGGCCAAGATAAGTGCAAGCGTCGCCAAGAGAAGCGGTGTCAACCGACCGGCCACGCGGCGCAGGCTGGAACCGACAGGCTTGCGGTAGAGGCTGCGCAGTTCGGCACCAATGACAAAGATGACTGCCAGAAGCAGCGGCAGGACGTGGTAGATCAGCCGATAAAGGACGAGCGCGCCCAGGACTGTGTCGACATCCACCGCCTGGCCCAGCGCCGCGACGATGACGGTTTCAAAGACACCAAGACCGGCCGGGACATGGCTGAGAACGCCAAGTCCGACAGCCACCGCATAAATCGCCAGAAACGCCGGCCAGCCGATCACCCCTTCAGGCAGCAGCACGTAGAGGACGGAAGCCGAGGCGGCCAGATCCAGAACGGTCACAAGGAACTGACGCGATGCCGTGCGTGAATCCGGAACCCGCAGCGAAAAACGCCCCAACTGCAACGCCCGGCCATCGCGGCCCGCCACCATCAAAGTCAGCAGGACGGTCAGGATCAACACAGCGATCGCACGCAGCGCCGGTGAACTCATTCCCACGAGTGGCGCCACTTCCGGCGCGATCATCAACAGGCTGAGAGCCGCGACACTTGCAAGCCCGAGCCCGAAGGCAAGGGTGACAAAGGCGATAACGCCGCCGATTTCTTCCGGCCTCAGCCCGAGGCGGGAATAGGCGCGATAGCGGATGGCGCCGCCACTCAACGGGCCGAAACCTGCGGTATTGCCGACCGCATAGGCCGCAAAAGCCGTCAATGCCACATCGGCATAGGGCAGTCGCCGCTTGAGATAGATCAGCGCCCCGACATCGTAGAAGGTCAGTGCAAAGAAGCTCAAGGCGGTAAAGCCGATGGCCAGTGCAATGGACGTGCCGCTGGTATTATCGAGCGCGGCCATCACGTCTTCATACCGAACTTCACTCGTCAGATGGAAGATCGCATAGCCCGCAAGGGCAAGGATGAGGATCGTGGCAATCGCAGTCAGCAGCCGGCCCTGAAGCCACACCCGCTGAACCATGACTTGAGTGCCACCGGGCTCATCGTTTCTATCGGCTGGATTGGACATGGAGCACCTGGTGGGGCATTTCAAACTCTAACGTCATCGACGATATACATCCTGCCACAGCTAAATAAAGTGAACTTAATGTAATCTTCGATCAACTGAATCCGGGCGTTTGCTTGGTAAGGCGCCCGGCATGAAATTCGACTGAAATGACGGTCAGGCAATGCCAGCGCCTGACAACAGGCAGCATTGACCGCTTCCACACACCAGCCTATCTCAATCTCATGACAGAGCACACCAAGAGCGACGAGCCCGGAGAGCCGATGTTAAACGGCGTACGCGCACGTTTACGTATGCTCTATCTCGGGACCAGCGCCATGGCGATCCGGTTTCAGATAACCATGGCGATCATCGATCTCGCCATCATCATCTTCTTCCTCGTTGGCCCGTATTTCGCCGCGGGGCACACCTACCTCATCATCGACTATGCAATTGCCGCCTTGATCGCCTTCGAGCTTGGCGCCCGGGCGCTGATCGCCTCAAACCTCCGGCGCTGGCTGACACGGCCGATGACGTGGGTCGATATCGCCATCCTGGCAACGCTGCTCTTCCCGGCGCAATTCTCCAACTTCGCGTTCCTGCGCGCCTTCCGCATCTGGTCGCTGGGCCAGAGCAAGGTATTCACGCTGTTGATCAAGCGGGCGGGCTATGGAGAATGGGAAGAGGTCATTCGCGCCTGCATCAATTTCGTGACCTTCCTGTTCCTCGTCACCGGCTTCGTCTACACCGCGTTCTTCTATCACCAGGCGGCCGGCGTCGAAGGGTTCGTCGATGCGCTCTATTTCACCGTCGCCACCATCACGACGACGGGCTTTGGCGATATCACCCTGCCCGGCACGCTGGGCAAGCTGACGTCGATCGTCACGATGATTTTCGGCATCTCGCTGTTCGTACGGCTGGCACAGGCGATCGTGCGCCCGCACAAGGTCGTCTTCCCCTGTCCCCAATGCGGTTTGCAGAGACACGATGCCGACGCGGTACACTGCAAGGCTTGCGGCCAAATACTGAACATTCCGGACGAAGGAAGTTGAACCTTCTGGCCACGATGACGGCCCTGGAAGCGACCAAATTTGGGCTTCGCGCCCAACCATAGTGGGTGCTAATATTCCCCTAAGGACAAGACTTGGGGGGAAGACATATGCCGCGCGTCGCAAAGCTCTATTTCCGCACTGCCATCATTTTCCTGATTATCGGAATTGCAATGGGCCTGAACATGGCCATCTCGCAGGATCACAGCGCCATCGGCGCGCACGCCCATGCCAATCTGCTCGGCTGGGTGACCATGGCGATCTTTGGCGGATACCACGCGCTGAACCCTGCCAAGGCGGGACGGCGGATCGCCATGATCCAGTACGTGGTCTACACGGCGGGCGTCGCCCTGATGGTGCCGGCGCTCTATCTGATGCTGACCGGAAATCCGGCGCTCGAGCCTGTTGTCGCAATCGCCTCGCTGATCACATTTGCGGGCGTCTTGCTGTTCGCAGTCATCATCTATAGCGGGGATACAGTACACCGCCCGGCAATTGCCACACAGTAAGACTATCTTCAAGTTTCGCCCGCGGCGGGATCTCTGAACTGTTGGCTTAGTTCGCGACCCGCACCGTATTGCCGTATCGGCGGTGCCGAATACATGACGGTCGCCGCGCCTTGCCTATTTCTTTCAACCAACTCCCCGCCCCGGCGTAACAGAACGGGTTCTTTCATTTTATACCTTGATATGTCTGTTTTTTCTCGACAATACCTATCGCGAGGGTGAGACGAGAAACGCCAGATGGCCAAGGCATGTGGATCCATGATGTCTGAGATCGGCGAAAACTGCGCAGGTCAGGTTTCGGCATGAATGTGCAGCGGAAAAACCGGTCCGGAAAGATATTCTTCCTCGCCGCTGTCGGGTTGGTCTTCGCCGGCATCCTGGCGACGGTTCTGCTTGCCAACAACCACCGCAATCTTGATCTGCTACTGACCTATCTCGGCTACCCCAATCTGATTCCCAATGCCGCGCCGCAGCAGGTGAAGATAACCCAGACCAGAAGCTTACGCTTACCGCCGGCACGCATGGTCCTGCCTGTCTATGCTTTCGCCGACTTCAAGGCCCCGCAACAAAACTTCATCCGGCTGATCCAGAGTGACCCGAGGACCCTGTGCGAACAACTGAGGGACGGCGGTTTCGGCCAATTGGACTGGACCGTCAGCAGCGCTCACAAGGACAATTGGGAATGCTCGTCCTCGGTCGATCTTCCCGCTCCGGATGCCGATAAACCGGAACAGTCCTCGATCTTTATCGTCATCAAGGGCGATGGGGAAAACCGTGTCACCTCCTTTCGCGTCAAGCTGAACATCGAAAATAAAGCCGATACGGCCAAGGTCGCCGAACTTGCCGGGGACGCGGCGAACATCTTCCTGCGCCAGGTCCGTTGGGGAAATCCGGAAGAGATCATCGGCAAGATCCATGCCCTAGAACCCTTTGACATCCGCAAATTCGGTAGCCGCATCCAGTTCAAAAGAGAATTCGGCGAAACACCACGCTACAATTTCCTTGCCAATCAGATCAGTGTGCAACGCAAGAACATGCCGGGAGATCTGTTCTTCGACCGGAGCAAGTGGTTTCCGCTGACCGGAAGCGATGGGCTGCCGATGATTGACGGCATGATGGCCGGGGAAGGCGCTGGCGGAATCCCCCTCACGGACCCAGGCAATCCTGCCCCCTAAGCCAAATCGTCCGCGCACACGATGCGATTGCGGCGCGTTGCAACCGGCTGTCCCCTTACCTGTTTCGATCCGGAGCCGGCCGCTCCGGCCCACCACAATTAACCACAGGAACGGATTGGATTCGCAAGGCCCTACCGAAATCGGTAGTATTTAATAAATCGTTAAAATCGCATATTCCACATATGCGGCGAAGTAACGAAAAGACATCTAACGAAGATCTCGTGCGCTCGCATTATCAAGGTCAATATTCAGGATATTCTGCCGCAGTCTCATCCAGCCATTCCAGCTCCATTGGCAATGCATCTCCTGGTAAAGATCAACACAAAGTAGGTATTCCGGTCGAATTCCGGGGAAGATGTAAAGTCATGACGGAAAAAACGCTGCCGCAACGACGACCTCTCATCCGGGCAACGGAAAGCCGCCCTGTCTGGACAGCGTCCGCTGAACGCCCAGACAAGCAATCGCCGGCATGCGATGACCAAGTTCACCTCGAATCGGTTCGCGTAGCAGACCTGCCCGTTCAGTTTGCGATCAAGCGCACAATCGATGCCGCCTGCGCATTTTCCGGGCTGCTCGTTCTTGCGCCCGTCATGCTTGCCATTGGCGCCCTCATCAAGCTGGACAGCAAGGGGCCTGTTTTCTCCCGGCGACTGCACCTAGGGCTGAACGGAGCTCCCTTCGAGCTGTTGACGTTCCGCTGTACGGCTACGGGCTTTCGCAATGCCGGTCAGCCAGCCACCGATGGTCAACACTTCACGCCGTTTGGACGTTTCTTGAACAAAGCCAATCTTGAAGGGTTACCGCGATTGTGGAACGTTCTCACCGGCGACATGTCGCTGGTCGGCCCTCGCCCACATGTTCCGGACTTGCTTGCGGCAGGCCACAACTACAATGACCTTGTGCAGGGCTACGAATACCGAAACCTGATGCGCCCGGGCCTTACCGGTCTTGCGCAGACCCGCGGCCCTCACGCCGCTGCCGGGCACCGCTGGATGGCGGTCCGACAAATTGTCTCCGATGTCGATTACATCACCCAGTTCTCGCTGCTCCTCGACATGAAGATCATGATGCGCACCGCAATCAACGCCATGAAGCGCTGGACGCGCCGTTAGGAGACTGGCAAGCGCAACAGCCCAAACGCGAAAATGAAAACCGCCCGAAGATTCTCTCTTCGGGCGGTTTTCATTTCAACGGAGGCTGAAGACTGGCGCCGGGACGGACCCGGCGCCAGTCTGTCGTCTTACTGCCAGCTCTTGACCAGTTCGTCGTAGTTGATGGTCTGCGGCTTTTCTTTTTCGTTTTCGATCTTCAGCTGCGGCGCAAGGTTACCCTTCGAGACGGCGTCCTTGTTCCAGTATTCGAGATCGTGTTCTTCGGCGAGCTTCGGACCGATATCGCCCTGAACGCCGGAACGCTCCAGGCGCTGCAGAACCTTTTCCTGCTCAGCGCACAGCGAATCCATGGCTTCCTGGGCGGTCTTGGCGCCGGAGGAAGCGTCACCGATTGCCTGCCACCACAGCTGGGCCAGCTTCGGATAGTCCGGGATGTTCGTACCGGTCGGCGACCACTGAACGCGAGCCGGCGAACGGTAGAACTCGATCAAACCACCGAGCTTCGGCGCACGATCCGTGAAGCTCTTGTCCTGGATGGACGATTCACGGGTCAGCGTCAGGCCGACATGGCTCTTCTTGAGGTCAACCGTCTTGGAGGTGACGAACTGCGCATAGAGCCATGCTGCCTTGGCGCGGTCTTCCGGGGTGGACTTCATCAGCGTCCAGGAACCCACGTCCTGATAACCGAGCTTCATGCCGTCCTTCCAGTAAACGCCATGCGGGCTCGGAGCGAAGCGCCACTTCGGCGTGCCGTCAGCATTGACGACCGGCAGGCCTTCCTTGACGAAATCGGCCGTGAAGGCCGTGTAGGTGAAGATCTGCTGGGCGACTTCACCCTGGGCCGGAACCGGACCAGCTTCGCCGAAGGTCATGCCCTGGGCGGATGCCGGTGCATAAGCCTTCAACCAGTCGAGGTACTTCTGGATCGAATAGACGGAAGCTGGGCCGTTGGTGTCACCACCGCGAGCGACGCAGGAGCCGACTGGCTGGGATTTCTCGTTGACCTTGATACCCCATTCGTCGACAGGCAGACCGTTCGGCAGGCCCTTGTCGCCGTTGCCGGCCATGGAGAGCCAGGCGTCGGTGAAGCGCCAGCCGAGCGACGGGTCCTTTTTGCCGTAGTCCATGTGACCATAGACCTTTTTGCCGTCGATTTCGCGGCCGGTAAAGAACTCGGCGATGTCTTCATAAGCGGACCAGTTGACCGGAACGCCGAGGTCATAGCCGTACTTCGCCTTGAAATCCGCCTTGTTCTTCTCGTCGTTGAACCAGTCATAGCGGAACCAGTAGAGGTTCGCGAACTGCTGGTCAGGCAGCTGGTAGAGGTCGCCATCCGGCGCGGTCGTGAACTTGGTGCCGATGAAGTCGGCGAGGTCGAGACCAGGGTTAGTGACGTCCTTGCCTTCGTTGGCCATCCACTTGGTCAGCGAGCGGGCCTGCTGGTAGCGCCAATGGGTGCCGATCAGATCCGAGTCGTTGACATAGGCATCATAGATGTTTTCGCCCGTCTGCATCTGGGTCTGCAGCTTTTCGACCACGTCGCCTTCGCCGATCAGGTCATGCGTGACCTTGATGCCGGTGATTGCGGTGAAGGCTGCGGCCAGAGTCTTGGATTCGTATTCGTGGGTCGTCAGGGTTTCGGAAGCAACCTTGATGTCCATGCCGGCAAATGGCTTTGCCGCATCGATGAACCATTGCATTTCCTTTTCCTGATCGGCGCGGGAAAGCGTCGAAAGATCGCCGATTTCCTTGTCCAGGAACTGCTTGGCTTCGTCCATGCCCGCAAATGCGGTTCCGGTCAGTGCCAAGAGTATCGCTGCTGTAGATGTTAGTAAGTGCCGTCGCATAATGTCCTCCCTTAAAGGTTTGCGATTGCATTCCGCCCGGCTCCATCCGGACGGCATTTCCAGTCCTTGCCTCACACCAGCTTGAAGACCCCGAAAGCGTAGACAAGCGAGAGGGCAAGAGCCCACCACTGGCCGGTACCGACGAGGCCCAGCCAAGCGAGATTGATGAAGGCGCTGCCGAGCAGCGAGATAAACAGGCGGTCGCCGCGCGTCGTCTCGAAGCGCAGGATGCCGACACGCGGATTGCCGCCGGGACGGGCATATTCCCATACGGCCATCAGCGCGAGCAGCAGGAAGATCGTCAGGAAGAACATGGCCGTCGGGAAAGTCCATGCCATCCAGCCGCCACGGATCAGCGGGGCGAACCAGTCACGCGCGCCGTCCTTGATCGGCAACGCGGAGATGAGCAACCCTGCCAGGGCGGCGTAGACGACGAGAACGGCGGCCAGTGCCAGCGGCCAGCGATTGGTGCGTTGGGACACGGTGGCCATTAGACCCTCCCCAGGGCAAAGCCCTTGGCAATGTAGTTTCTGACGAAATAGATGACGATGGCGCCGGGAATGATGGTAAGCACGCCCGCAGCAGCAAGAACGCCCCAGTCCATGCCGGATGCAGACACCGTGCGCGTCATGATCGCAGCGATCGGCTTGGCGTCGGTTGTCGTCAACGTGCGGGCGATCAGCAGTTCCACCCACGAGAACATGAAGTTGAAGAACGCAGCGACGCCGATGCCCGATGCGATCAGGGGGATGAAGATCCGCACGAAGAATCGCGGGAACGAATAACCGTCGATATAGGCGGTCTCGTCGATTTCCTTCGGCACACCCGACATGAAGCCTTCAAGGATCCAGACGGCCAGCGGCACGTTGAACAGGCAGTGCGCCAGGGCAACGGCGATATGCGTATCGATCAGGCCGAAGGCGGAATAGAGCTGGAAGAACGGCAGCGCGAAAACGGCCGGCGGCGCCATGCGGTTGGTCAGGAGCCAGAAGAACAGGTGCTTGTCGCCGAGGAACCGGTAGCGCGAGAAGGCGTAAGCCGCCGGCAGCGCGACAGAAACCGAAATCACGGTGTTCATCACCACGTAGATGATCGAGTTGATATAACCCTTGTACCAGGACGGATCTGTGAAGATCACCGCATAGTTCCGGAGCGTCGGCGCATGCGGGTAAAGCGAGAACGTGCCGGTAATTTCGGTATTCGTCTTGAAGCTCATGTTGACGAGCCAATAGATCGGCAAGAGCAGAAAGAGGATGTAGATCGTAGGCACGAGCCAGGAGAGGCTGCGGCCGGAAGATTGTGTCGCTGTGGTCATTGTTCTTTCTCCCTTCCGTCAGCTCTGCGCATCGCTATTGGTCATCACGGTGTAGAAGATCCATGAGAGCAGCAGGATGATCAGGAAGTAGATGAGCGAAAGTGCTGCTGCCGGGCCGAGGTCGAACTGGCCGATGGCCGTCTTGACGAGATCGATCGACAGGAATGTGGTGGCATTTCCGGGGCCGCCGCCGGTAACGACGAAGGGCTCGGTGTAGATCATGAAACTATCCATGAAGCGCAGCAGGAAGGCGATCAGAAGTACGCGCTTCATCTTCGGCAGCTGGATGTAACGGAACACGGCCCAGCGCGAGGCGCCGTCGATCTTGGCTGCCTGATAATAGGCGTCCGGGATCGATACCAGGCCGGCATAGCACAAGAGCACGACAAGGCTCGTCCAGTGCCATATGTCCATGACGATCAGCGTCACCCAGGCATCGAAGACATTGTTGACGTAGTTGTAGGGAATGCCGATCGCATCGAGCGTATAACCGAGCAGGCCGATATCGACGCGGCCGAACACCTGCCAGATGGTGCCGACGACGTTCCACGGAATGAGCAGCGGCAGCGACATCAAAACGAGGCAGACAGGAACGCCAAGTCCCGTCTTCGGCATGTTGAGCGCGATCAGGATGCCAAGCGGAATCTCGATCGCCAGGATGATACCTGAGAAAATCAGGTTGCGGGTCAGCGCATCCCAGAAGCGGTCGGACTGCAGCACCTGGATGAACCAGTCGGTGCCTGCCCAGAAGAATTCATTATTGCCGAAGGTGTCCTGAACCGAATAGTTCACCACCGTCATCAGCGGGATAACCGCCGAGAAAGCGACCAGCACCAGCACCGGCAGAACCATGAACCAGGCCTTGTTGTTCCAGGTCTTCTCCATGATCAGGCCTCCCCGCCCACACGCCAGCTATCGGCGTAGATATTGATGGCTGCCGGATCGAAGGTGATCTTCGGTGCCGCCGGGATCTCTCCATCTTCATGAACGACAATGGCGATCGGCCGGTTGGCGAAGGTGGCGCGGACAATTTTCTGGCGGCCGATATCCTCGACCTTGGAGATCGAAACCGGCATGCCTTCGCGGCCAAGCCGGACAAATTCCGGGCGGATACCCAGTTCGGTCTTGGCACCAGCTGCGATTTTCGGCGCAAACGACAAGGCAACCTTCTGGCCATCGAGATCGACGGACGACCCGTCGATCTTTGCCGGCAAGACGTTCATGCCCGGAGAACCGATGAAATAGCCGACGAATGTGTGCTTGGGCTTTTCGAACAGCTCTGCAGGCGTGCCGATCTGAACAATCTCGCCGTCATACATGACGACGACCTTGTCGGCGAACGTCAGCGCCTCGGTCTGGTCGTGCGTGACGTAGACCATGGTGAAACCGAACTGCTTGTGCAGACGCTTCAACTGCGAGCGCAGCACCCATTTCATATGCGGATCGATGACCGTCAGCGGCTCATCGAACAGGATGGCGCTGACGTCGGAGCGGACCAGACCACGGCCGAGCGAAATCTTCTGCTTCTGGTCGGCCGTCAGCCCCTGTGCCTTTTTCTTCGCGCGATCGGAAAGCCCGATCATCTCGAGGATTTCCGTAACCCGGCGATCGACCTCATTCTCCGGAACCTTACGATTGCGCAGCGGAAAGGCCAGGTTGTCGTAAACGGTCATCGTGTCGTAGATCACCGGGAACTGGAACACCTGCGCGATGTTGCGCTCCTGCGTCGACAGGTTGGTGACGTCCTTGCCGTCGAACAGGATCTTGCCTTCGGACGGCTGCAGCAATCCGGAAATGATGTTGAGCAAAGTGGTCTTGCCGCAGCCGGAAGGCCCAAGCAGCGCATAGGCGCCGCCGTCGTTCCATTCGTGATGCACTTCCTTCAGCGAATAGTCGGAAGGCTTTGTCGGATTGGGGCCGTAAGCGTGGCGGATATGATCGAGATTGATGCGTGCCATGGTTTTCTCCTCACGCTCCTCGAACGGCAGAGCCGCCGATGGCGCGGCCATCCGGGCCGAAGGCCATCAGGTGGCGGGTATCGACGAAAAGCTCGATCGCCGTATCCGGCTCGATGTCGTGGATGCCGTGTTCAAGCATGACCCAGCGTGATCCCGCGCAATCGACGTGGATAAAGCTCTCGGAACCGGCAATTTCGGAAATGATGATCCGCGCCTTCAGCGTCGCTGCCGTATCGTGCGGACGGGTGAGCGACAGATGATGCGGATGGAACGCGATGGTGTAGGCACCATCGGCGATACCGGCCAGATGCCCCGGTACCGGCAGGACGCTGAGACCACCACGTTCGAATGTATTGCCGGACTTCACCACGTCGAGAACATTCAGCGGCGGATCGGCAAAGGTTTTTGCGGTCGCGATGTCTGCCGGCTTGCGATAGACCGAGATGGTCGGTCCAAACTGGCTGATGCGGCCTTCGCTCATGGTTGCGGTGTTGCCGCCGAGCAGCAGCGCTTCCTGTGGTTCGGTCGTCGCATAAACGAAGATCGAGCCTGCGGCCGCAAACAGTTTGGGCAGTTCTTCACGCAATTCCTCGCGCAGCTTGTAGTCGAGGTTGGCGAGCGGCTCATCAAGCAGCACGAGGCTGGCATTCTTGACGATGGCGCGCGCCAGCGCGGTGCGCTGCTGCTGCCCGCCCGACAGGTTGAGCGGCGTGCGCTCCAGATAGGGCGTCAGCTTCATCAGTTCGGCGGCTTTGCGAACTTCGCGATCGATCGTCGCCGCGTCCTTACCGGAAATGCGCATCGGCGAGGCGATATTCTCATAAACCGTCATCGCCGGATAATTGATGAACTGCTGATAGACCATGGCGACGGAGCGGTCCTGCACGCGCACGCCCGTCACATCCTTGCCGTCGAAGGTGATGGTGCCGGTGGTCGGCTTGTCGAGACCGGCCATCAGCCGCATCAACGATGTCTTGCCCGACAGCGTCGGGCCCAGCAGCACATTCAGCGAGCCCCGCTCCAGCACAAGGTTCGTCGGATGGATATGCGTATCCGCTCCGACAACCTTGGTTATGTTTTTCAGTTCAAGCATTCTCAGGCTTCCTCCCAGCCATCGGCGGCGCCATCCCGGCGCGGCCTTCAGGCAACGTTGCGGATCGTTTCCCGCATGTAGTCTTCCAACCCGTCGGCTTCCGCTTGGGTCAATGTCAGGCCCAGTTTGGTGCGGCGCCAGAGGATATCCTCGGCATGCCGCGCCCATTCCTGGCCAATCAGCCACTGCACCTCGACCTCATAGAGATCAGCGCCGAAATGCCGCCCGAGATCTTCGGTCTTGCCCGCGCTTCCAAGCAGGCTCGCCGCAAGTGTTCCGTAAAGCCGAACCAGACGGCGCGCGTAACGCTCGGCCAGAAACGGATAGCGGCTCTTGAGTTTCGCCACTTCGGCCTCGTAGCCCGTCGCTGGAAAATCACCGCCCGGCAGCACGCTCTTCGCGGTCCACGGATTGCCCTTGGCGCCAATCGCAGCAGCGATCTTTTCCAGGGCATGCTCTCCCAGCCGGCGATAGGTGGTCAGCTTGCCGCCGAAGACGTTGAGCAACGGCGCTTCGCCATCACCGCCATCGATCTTCAGCACGTAATCGCGCGTCGCTTCCTGCGCCTTAGAGGCGCCATCATCAAACAGCGGCCGCACGCCGGAATAGGTCCAGACCACATCGGCCGGTTTGACCGGTTCGGAAAAATACTCGCTCGCCGCATTGCAGAGATAATTGATCTCGCCTTCGGTGATCTGGATGGTCTTCGGATCGCCGGTAAAATCGTTGTCGGTGGTACCGATCAGGGTAAAATCGGTCTCGTAGGGGATCGCAAAGATGATGCGATTGTCCGGGTTCTGGAAAAAATAGGCGCGCGGATCGTTGAACTTCTTCTTCACGACGATATGGCTGCCTTGAACCAGGCGCACGTTGTGAACCTTGTTCTTGCGCACCGCATTCGATAAGACCACGTCCACCCAGGGTCCAGCCGCATTGACCAGCATGCGCGCTTTGAAGGTCGTGATGGCACCGGTCGACACATCCTCGACATTGACGGACCAAAGCGCGCCTTCGCGGTCAGCCGAGACGACCCGGCTGCGCGTCATGATCTGCGCACCCTTGAGCGCCGCATCCTTGGCGTTGAGCACCACGAGACGGGCGTCATCGACCCAGCCATCTGAATATTCGAAGGCCTTGGTGAACAGCGCCTTCAACGGCTTTGCGGCCGGGTCCCGCCGCATGTCGAGCGTACGGGTGGCGGGCAAAAGCTTGCGGCCGCCAATATGATCGTAAAGGAAGAGGCCGAGGCGAATGAGCCAGGCCGGGCGGATGCCACCCTTGTGGAACGGCAGGACGAACCGCATCGGCCAGATGATATGCGGGGCCATGGCCCAGAGCACTTCGCGCTCCATCAAGGATTCACGCACCAGCCTGAACTCGTAATGTTCAAGATAGCGCAGTCCGCCATGAATGAGCTTGGTGGCGCGCGATGACGTGCCGGAAGCGAAATCGTCCATTTCAGCCAGCGCAACCGAATATCCACGGCCAACGGCATCCCTTGCGATGCCGCATCCATTGATGCCGCCACCGATCACGAAAATGTCGAGTACGTTCTGCGCAGGCACTGCTTCCCCTCCCACATTTCGCATTGCACAATTTTGAGCACATGCGAAAGTGAAATTAATTAAAGCGAAAATATTACGAATGTCAAACGAATGTTTATGGAAAACAAGCAGACGCTAAAACCAGCGTTTTTAGCGCGCGGTCTCGATCAATCGCACATCCTGCTCCTGGCAGATGTTACGGACATTTTCGATGGGGCAAATATCGGTAATGAAGGTGTGAACCTGGGTAATATGGCCGATCCGGACCGGAGCTGTGCGCTCGAATTTGGTCGAATCGGAGACAAGAATGACATGCCTGGCATTGGCGATAATCGCCTGCGCCACTTTGACTTCGCGATAATCGAAATCCAGAAGCGCGCCGTCATGATCGATCGCGGATGCGCCGATAACCGCGTAATCGACCTTGAACTGCCGGATGAAATCGACGGCCGCTTCGCCGACGATACCGCCATCGGCACCGCGCACCACGCCACCGGCAATCACCACTTCGATCGAGGGATAAACCCGCAAGCGATTGGCAACGTTGATGTTGTTGGTAATGACCATCAACTCCGTATGGTCGAGCAGCGCTTCGCCAACGGCCTCTGTCGTCGTGCCGATATTGATGAACAGCGACGAATTGTTCGGGATCATGGCTGCTGCCGCCTGGCCGATTGCCTGCTTCTCGAGAGCCGCGATCGAGCGCCTGGCTTCGTATTTCACATTCTCGTTGCCGCGCGGAAAGATTGCTCCGCCATGGATGCGCGTCAGCACCCGGCCGTCGCAGAGATCGTTCAGGTCCTTGCGGATGGTCTGCGGCGTCACCGAAAAACGGGCAGCGAGTTCATCGACGAGAACCCGGCCTTCGGTCTTGGCCAGCTCCAGAATTTCCGACTGGCGCCCCGTCAGATACATGGTAATTCCTCCCCGTCGTTTTCGTTTTCTTTCATAATAGGCAAAAACGAAAGCAGCGCAATTTCATAAACGCGGCGAGTGCTCGAAAATGAGCCCTTCGCAAAGAAGGAAGCCGCTCCGCGTTGCAATTCAGGTCATCATGCGACAGCCTGTCGGTCGCGGGAGGGTTTCACCATGTTTCATCCATCGCTGTTCAAAGGTTTGAATGTCGTCGTCACCGGTGCCGGCCGTGGCATCGGACTGGAGGTCGCACGCCAGTTTCTCGATTGCGGCGCAAACGTCTACCTGCACGGCGGCCGCGTGGCGCGCGAACCGCTGCCGGATTTTCTCGATGCGGCGCTGACTGAGGGCCGGGCCTTTCTCTCCTATGCCGACTTCTCGACCGCTGGCGGCATTGAGCTTCTCGCCACCGGTATTGCGTCCCGTTTCAAAACGATCGATGTGCTTGTCAACAATGCCGGAACGATGGTCGGACGATTTCCGGCTGGCGACCTGACCGACGAACAATATGAGACGGTGGTGCAGCTTAACCAGACCTCCGTGGTCCACACCACGCGGGCGCTGCTACCGCTCATTCGGCGTGGCACGCATCCGGCCATTATCAACACCGTCTCGATCTCGGCACTCACCGGCGGCAGCGCCGGATCGGCGATCTATTCCGCCACCAAGGCCTTCGTCTCGACCTATTCCAAGGCACTCGCCCGCGAACTGGCGCCGGAGGGCATTCGCGTCAATTGCGTTTCGCCGGGAACGATCACCACCGATTTCCACGAACGCTATTCATCCGCGGAAAAGCTCGAAGCCACCCGCAAGACCATCCCGCTGCAGCGGCTCGGCACCGCCGAGGATTGCGCGCCGGCCTATTTGTTTCTCGCATCAAACGCGCTCTCGGGTTACATCACCGGTCAGGTGCTGGAAGTGAACGGCGGTCAATTGATCTGCTGAGCGCAGACGGCGGGAGGGTGGCGGTTGATCGACAAGCTGGAATTCTTCATCGCGCTGGCGCAGGAGCGGCATTTCGGCCGCGCCGCCGATCTCTGCGGCATCACCCAGCCGACGCTTTCGGCCGCGATCAAGCAGCTGGAAGACCAGCTCGGCGTCATGCTGGTCAACCGCGGATCCCGTTATCAGAGCCTGACGCCGGAAGGGCAGCGCGTACTGGAATGGGCGCGCCGGATCGTCGGCGATTCCCGTACCATGCACGAGGAAATGCGCGCCGCCCGCCGCGGTCTTGTCGGTCATATCCGGCTGGCTGCCGTGCCCACCACGCTTGCCATGGTGCCGCGCATTACCGCACCGTTTCAGGAGAAACACCCGGACGTCACCTTCTCCATCCTCTCGACAACCTCGCTGAAAATCCTCGGCCTCTTGGAAAACCTCGAGATTGATGCCGGTCTCACCTACCTCGAGAACGAACCGCTCGGACGCGTCACCAGCGTGCCGCTGCAGGTGGAGCGCTATCATCTGGTGACCGCCGCCGGTAGCCCGCTTTCGGATCGCGAAACTGTGACCTGGAAGGAAGTCGGCAGTATTCGGCTTTGTCTATTGACCGCAGATATGCAGAACCGTCGCATCATCAACCAGCATTTCGCCGAGGCTGGCGCCACCGTCGCGCCGACACTGGAATCCAACTCGATGATCGTGCTGTTCTCCCATGTCCGCACCGGCCACTGGGCCAGCATCATGCCCTATAACGTCGCAAAATCATTTGGTTTTCACGAGGATATCAAGCTGATCCCGATCATCGAGCCGGATGCCCGCCACACGGTTGGCCTGGTCGCGACGCACCGGGAGCCGTTTACCCCACTTGTCTCTGCCCTGCTGCACGAAGCGCGTATCCTGGCGGATGCGCAGGCGCTTTGATAGAAATCATCTATCGCTTAACGGAACACGCCTATTGACCCTCCCCCAGCCTGCTGACACGCTGTATTTCAGTACGTGAGCTGCAAAACCGCGTGTTATCGGCCCTTTCGAGCCGGAAATCTGAATCGATGATGGTCTGGAGGGACTTCGTTCGGTTGGAGGTATTGCAGAGCGCGGCCAATTGTTCATTTCAGTTCGGGAGGTCTGAACGTTGAACCTGCATGTATCAAGCCGTGATATCGGTGAACGGACACTGGATATAGTCAGCGCGTTGAAGTCGCTCGAAGGGCCGCTTCTGCCGATCCTGCACGAAATCCAGGCCGAGTTCGGCTATGTGCCGCAGGAAGCGCTGCCGGTCATTGCCCGCGAACTCAACCTGTCGCGTGCCGAAGTTCATGGCGTCGTCACCTTCTATCATGACTACCGTGATCACCCGGCAGGCCGGCATGTGCTGAAGCTCTGTCGTGCAGAGGCCTGTCAATCGATGGGCGGCGACGCGCTGGCCGAACGGGTGAAATCCCTGCTCGGGATCGATTTCCACCAAACGACGCCCGATGGCGCGGTGACGCTCGAACCTGTCTATTGTCTGGGGCTCTGTTCCTCCGCACCCGCCGCGATGCTCGATGGCGAGGTGCACGGACGGCTTGATGCGGATGCGGTGCGAGACCTCGTTGCGGAGGTGCGGGCATGAGCGTGCGGATTTTCGTTCCCCAGGATGCTGCTGCTCTGGCGCTTGGCGCCGACCGGGTCGCCGTGACATTGTCGCGTGAAATCGAAACCCGCGGCATCGACGTCACGATCGTTCGCAACGGCTCGCGCGGCCTGCATTGGCTGGAGCCGATGGTCGAGGTCGAAACAGCGGAAGGCCGCGTTGCTTACGGCCCGGTCAAGGCATCCGACATTTCTTCTCTTTTGGACGCGGGCCTTGCCAACGGCGGGGATCATCCGCTCTGTCTCGGGAAAACCGAGGAACTGCCCTTCCTGAAAAACCAGACACGGCTGACCTTTGCCCGTTGCGGTATCGTCGATCCGCTGTCGCTGGAAGACTACAAGGCCCATGACGGCCTGAAGGGCCTTGCCAAGGCCGTGGCGATGGCCCCTGCCGACGTGGTGGCACAGGTGACGGAATCTGGCCTACGCGGCCGCGGCGGTGCGGGGTTCCCGACCGGCATCAAGTGGAAGACCGTGCTCGACACCGCTGGCGACCGCAAATACATCGTCTGCAACGCCGACGAGGGCGACAGTGGTACCTTTGCCGACCGGATGATCATGGAGGGCGACCCCTTCGTGCTGATCGAAGGCATGGCGATCGCCGGTCTCGCGACCCTTGCTACCAAGGGCTTCGTCTATATCCGCTCGGAATATCCGCACGCGATCGCGACGATGACGGAAGCCGTCGAAATCGCCCGGCGCGCCGGTGTTCTCGGTGCTTCGGTGATGGGATCGGGCCGAGCCTTTGACATCGAAATCCGCACCGGTGCGGGTGCCTATGTCTGCGGCGAAGAAACGGCGCTGCTCAACAGCCTGGAAGGCAAGCGCGGTATCGTTCGCGCCAAGCCGCCTTTGCCCGCCCACAAGGGCCTGTTCAACTGTCCGACCGTGATCAACAACGTCATCTCGCTCGCGTCCGTGCCGATCATCATGGACAAGGGCGCAGTCTTTTATAAAGACTTCGGCATGGGCCGCTCGCGCGGCACGATCCCGATCCAGATCGCCGGCAACGTCAAGCATGGCGGGCTCTATGAGGCAGCCTTCGGCCTGACACTCGGCCAGATCGTTGACGAGATCGGCGGCGGCACGGCATCAGGACGCCCGGTCAAGGCCGTGCAGGTCGGCGGCCCGCTCGGCGCCTATTTCCCCCGCGCCCTGTTCGATACGCCGTTCGACTACGAAGCCTTCGCCGCCAAGGACGGCCTGATCGGCCATGCAGGCATCACCGTCTTCGATGACACCGCCGACATGCTGAAACAGGCCCGCTTTGCGATGGAGTTCTGCGCCATCGAATCCTGTGGCAAGTGCACTCCTTGCCGGATCGGCTCGACCCGCGGCGTCGAAACGGCGGACAAGATCGCGCAGGGCATCGAGCCCGAGAAGAATCTCGCCCTGCTCGCCGACCTCTGCAACACGATGAAATTCGGTTCGCTCTGCGCACTCGGCGGTTTCACCCCCTATCCGGTCACCAGCGCCATGACCCACTTCCCGGACGATTTCCGCCCGGCTCCCTTGGTGGAGGCGGCGGAATGAGCAAGACGTTGCCTGTCTTCGAGCAGCCCACCGCACGCTCCCTCTTCTCCCCCGCGGGGAGAAGTGCCGAGCGCAGTGAGGCGATGAGGGGGTCTGTCCTCGAATTCGTTGCGTGGCCCCCCTCATCCGGCGCGACGTGCCACCTTCTCCCCGACGGGGAGAAGAGGAGCCGCAGCGCCAGTGCCTACGACAGAAATCTCGCTAAGACATCCACCCAGGAGGCCCTCCATGCCCCTCGTTCCTGAAATCGACTTCGGCACCCCCGCTTCCCGCTCCGAAAAGATGGTGACGCTCACCATCGACGGCAACGAGATCACCGTGCCGGAAGGCACCTCGATCATGCGGGCCTCGATGGAGGCAGGCATCCAGGTGCCGAAGCTCTGCGCCACCGATATGGTCGATGCGTTCGGCTCCTGCCGCCTCTGTCTTGTCGAGATCGAAGGGCGTAACGGCACGCCCGCCTCCTGCACCACACCCGTCGCGCCTGGCATCACCGTCCATACCCAGACGAGCCGCCTGAAGGATATCCGCAAGGGCGTGATGGAGCTGTATATCTCCGACCACCCGCTCGACTGTCTGACCTGCGCCGCCAATGGCGACTGCGAACTGCAGGATATGGCCGGCGCGGTCGGCCTGCGCGATGTGCGTTATGGCTATGAGGGTGACAATCACGTCAAGGCGCGCAACAACGGCGATATCAACCTCAAATGGATGCCGAAGGACGAGTCGAACCCGTACTTCACCTATGATCCGGCAAAATGCATCGTCTGTTCGCGCTGCGTGCGCGCCTGCGAAGAGGTTCAGGGCACGTTCGCGCTGACCATCGAAGGCCGCGGCTTCGACAGCCGTGTCTCGCCCGGCATGCATGAAGACTTCCTCTCCTCCGAATGCGTCTCCTGCGGCGCCTGCGTCCAGGCCTGCCCAACGGCGACGCTCACCGAAAAATCCGTTATCGCCATCGGCCAGCCGGAACATTCCGTTGTCACCACCTGCGCCTATTGCGGTGTCGGCTGTTCGTTCAAGGCCGAGATGCGCGGCGAAGAGCTGGTGCGCATGGTGCCGTGGAAGGACGGCCAGGCCAATCGTGGCCATTCCTGCGTCAAGGGGCGCTTCGCTTATGGCTATTCGACTCACAAGGAACGCATCCTCAACCCGATGATCCGCGAAAAGGTCAGCGACCCCTGGCGCGAAGTCAGCTGGGAGGAGGCCCTTGCCCATACGGCATCGGAATTCCGCCGCATCCAGTATCAATATGGCCGCGAATCGATCGGCGGCATTACCTCGTCGCGTTGCACCAACGAGGAAACCTATCTCGTCCAGAAACTGATCCGCTCCGGCTTCGGCAACAACAATGTCGATACCTGCGCCCGCGTCTGCCATTCGCCGACCGGCTACGGTCTCGGCGCCACCTTCGGCACGTCGGCCGGCACGCAGAATTTCGATTCGGTCGAGCATACCGATGTCGTCATCATCATCGGCGCCAACCCCACCGATGGCCACCCCGTCTTTGCCTCGCGCCTGAAGAAGCGTCTGCGCCAGGGAGCGAAACTGATCGTCATCGATCCGCGCCGTACCGACATGGTCTCCTCGCCGCATATCAAGGCGTCGCACCATCTGCCGCTGCGTCCCGGCACCAATGTCGCCATCGTCACGGCGCTCGCCCATGTCATCGTCACCGAAGGCCTGTTCGACGAAAAATTCATCCGTGAACGCTGCGACTGGTCGGAATTCGAGGATTGGGCCGGCTTCGTCGCCGAAGAACGTCACAGCCCGGAAGCGATCGAACAACTGACCGGCGTTCCGGCCGAAGAGGTTCGTGGTGCCGCCCGCCTGTTTGCCACCGGCGGCAATGGCGCGATCTATTACGGCCTTGGCGTCACCGAGCATAGCCAGGGCTCGACGACCGTCATCGGCATCGCCAACCTTGCGATGGCCACCGGCAATATCGGCCGCCCCGGTGTGGGCGTGAACCCGCTGCGCGGCCAGAACAATGTCCAGGGCTCCTGCGACATGGGTTCTTTCCCGCACGAACTGCCGGGCTACCGTCACGTCTCCGACGACGCGACCCGCGACATCTTCGAAAAGCTCTGGGGCGTGAAAATCTCCAACGAGCCGGGCCTGCGCATTCCCAACATGCTGGACGCCGCCGTCGACGGGTCTTTCAAGGGCATCTACATCCAGGGCGAGGACATTCTGCAGTCCGACCCCGACACCAAGCACGTTTCGGCCGGCCTCGCCGCGATGGAATGCGTCGTGGTGCAGGATCTGTTCCTCAACGAAACCGCCAACTACGCCCATGTCTTCCTGCCGGGCTCGACCTTCCTCGAGAAGGATGGCACCTTCACCAACGCCGAACGCCGCATCAACCGTGTCCGCAAGGTGATGACCCCGCGCAACGGCTTTGCCGATTGGGAAGTCACGCAGAATCTGGCAAAAGCGATGGGGCTGAACTGGACCTATACGCACCCATCCGAGATCATGGACGAGATCGCCGCGACGACGCCGAGCTTTGCGATGGTCTCCTACGAGTATCTGGAAAAGATGGGCTCGGTTCAGTGGCCCTGCAACGAAAAGGCTCCGCTCGGCTCGCCGATCATGCATGTCAACGGCTTCGTGCGCGGCAAGGGCAAGTTCATCCGCACCGAATATGTCGCCACCGACGAAAAGACCGGCCCGCGGTTCCCGCTGCTTCTCACCACCGGCCGTATTCTCAGCCAGTACAATGTCGGCGCCCAGACCCGGCGCACCGACAACATCGTCTGGCACGAGGAAGACCGGCTGGAAATCCACCCGCATGACGCCGAACTGCGCGGCGTGCGCGATGGCGACTGGGTAAAGCTGCAAAGCCGCGCCGGCGACACGACGCTGAGAGCGCTGATCACCGATCGCGTCGCTCCCGGTGTCGTCTACACCACCTTCCACCACCCGACGACGCAGGCCAACGTCATCACCACCGACTTCTCCGACTGGGCAACAAACTGTCCTGAGTATAAGGTGACGGCGGTCCAGATCTCGCCATCGAACGGTCCCTCGCAATGGCAGGTGGATTACGACGAACAAGCCCGCCAGTCCCGCCGCATCGCCGGCAAGCTGGAGGCCGCGGAGTAAGGTTGGAATGTTGAGTTTGTTGCAACCCTGCCGCTCTGTCCCGTTGGGACATCTTCCCCGAAAGGGGGGAGATCGGATGAGCTGTGCGCGGCAAACTCCCTCTTCTCCCCAACGGGGAGAAGGTGCCCGAAGGGCGGATGAGGGGGCGGCGGCCCCATGACCCCCTTCAAACTCACCCAGACAGTGGCCGAAACCGCCCATCGCAGTGGCAAGCTCACGCGAGGCTCCCGCGTCGTGCCCGAAGAAACGCCGATCGCGCTGTCCTATGGCGGCTCCACCCATGCGGTGATGATGGCGACACCCGGCGATTTCGAGGATTTCGCCGTCGGCTTCAGCCTGACCGAGGGGATCATTGCCGATCCCTCCGAAATTGAATCCATCGAAGCTGTTGCGGACGAAAAAGGCATCGACCTGCAGATCATCCTGAAGGACGAGCAGAACGACGCGCTGGTCTCCCGGCGGCGCCATATGGCCGGCCCGGTCGGTTGCGGTCTCTGCGGTATCGAATCGATCGAACAGGCTGTCCGCAAGACACCAATAGTATCGACCTCGCCGCTGCGCCTCTCCGAACAGCAGATCGTCGAAGCAGTGTCCCTGCTGAACGGCCAGCAGCCGCTGCATTTCGAAACGCGCGCCGTGCATGGCGCCGGGTTTTATGTGCCAAGCAAGGGGCTGATCGCCGTGCGTGAAGATGTCGGCCGCCACAATGCGCTGGACAAGCTGGTGGGCGCTGCGGCGCGTGCCGGGCATGCCGGATCGACCGGCGCCGTCGTCGTCACCAGCCGCGTTTCCGTCGAAATGGTGCAAAAGACCGCCATCATCGGCAGCCCCTTCATCATCGCCATATCGGCACCGACGGCGCTCGCCATCCGCACGGCGGACGAGGCAGGCATGACGCTGATCGCGCTGGTGCGTGGCGCCGATTTCGAGATTTTCACCCACCCTGACCGCATTCAATCCGGAGCCATCGCCGATGTCGCTTGATAACACCAATGGCAAACTGGTCCGCATGGCCAACCAGATCGCCACCTTCTTCAAGTCGCAGCCCGAAGCCGAGCGCGTTGCGGGCATCGCCACCCATATCAACAAGTTCTGGGAGCCACGCATGCGCAAGGCATTCTTCGAACTGATCGAACAGGGCGACGCCGGCTTCGACCCGCTCGTGATATCGGCTGCCGCCATCATCAAGCGGCCGGGAAGTCCGGCAAAGCCGTCCGAGGCATCCGAACACGTCGATCAGACCATGCTGGAGGCCGGCTTCAGCGATTGATCCAGGTCCAATACTGACTTCCACATTGAACGCGATCGATGTTCACGCTATGCAGCAATATCGAAAAAGATGGGCCGGTTGGTAATCCGGTCCCTGCAATCAGCAGCTTATGCCCCCTCTGGGTTTCCACGGTACCGGTTTGATCAGCATTGGTCGGCGAGGTACGTGGTCTTGTGCCGTGGTTCCTCAATGACGAACAAGGAACAGCGACATGGCGCCATCCGCCTCCCCGGGCACCCCAATTCCAACGGAAAATGTCCTCGAAAACCGTGCGCTTGATCGCGCGGAGGTCGAACTCCTTTCGAAAAGTGGACAACCGCACAAGCTTGTCGCCTGCGTGTTTGAGGAAGTCGACCTGTCGCGCCTGATGCTGGAAGGCTGGGTGTTCGAAGCATGTACCGTCAAGCAAGCCAATTTCATAGGGGCGAAACTGAGTGCGACGCTCTGGTCTAGCTGCAAGGGCGGCCAGGCCGATTTCACCGGCTGCGACCTTTCCGAAAGCAAGATTGAAGCCTGTGACTTCAACAACAGCAATTTCCGGGGTGCGACGCTGACAGGAGCGCAATTTTCCCGGTGCAAGCTGACGGGAGCCAACCTCTCCGAAACCAAAACCCTCAACCTGACCTTCGACGAAACCCGCCTCGCCGATGCCCGCCTTCCCGGCCTCTCCTTTCGCAAGGCCCGCCTGAACGGCCTCGACTTCCAGATGGCCGACCTGAAGAAATGCGATTTCCGCGATGCGATCTTTCAGGATTGCAGCCTGCGCGATGCAAACCTCGCCGAATGCCGCTTCGAAGGCGCCGACCTGCGCGGCGCAGATCTGGGCGGCATCCGCCTGCTGAACGCCAAACAATTCAAAGGCGCAACGATCTCGCGGGATCAGGCCGGGCAACTGCTCGCGGAACTGGGGTTGAAGGTGCGGTAGATTGGCGCCTCTTAAAGCACGCCAATCCAGTCATGCCCCGGATGCACTAGCCCGAGGCTGGCCTTCAACCATTTCCGTTCCGGCGTGGTCAGCTTCGGCAAGGCAGTCTCGAAATCGGCTTCGTCCTTTGTCCGTTGGTACTTTGCCTTGAAAAGAAGGATCGCGGCCGGAGCCAGATAGGGAATGCCCTCGACAGTCTTGCGCACGAAATCATGACGGGGGCCGTGGATTTGCGGGTCGCGTTTGCAGACCCATGTCTGCTCCGTTCCGGGCTCGATCATCATGTCCACGCGCCAGCGGCGCGCGGCGGCGTCCATGCACCAGATCTGCGCGATATCGGCCGGCGGCTCCACGCCATGCGGCAGTGGCGTCACGACGCCGCTGCCTGCGGTGTAAAATTCGAGCCCTTTCAAAGCGTCGCGAAATATCCCGGTATGCTCGCGCAACACAGTGAATTCGAGATCGTCGTGGTCGCGGATCTGCTCACCATGCCACAGGTCAAGCGCCCAACCGCCGACAACGCACCAGGGTTTCGTCACGCCGGACAGCCGGGCTGCCAGTTCCAGCGGATGCCAAGCGCTCCAGGCATCGTGATCCGGAATTTTTAGTGCATTCATCGAAACGCCCTTCGCCTTCATCAGATCCGGCCTCTAGCAGAGTTGAACCAACGAATAAACAAGGCCGATCAGCGGCGACCAAGCGGCTGTTGGGCAAAAGAGTTTCGAAAGAGCTTTGTACCTGCCCGCCAGCCTTGCTAAGGTCGCCCCGTCAAAAGAGGGAGAGACTTTTGCAGGGAGAGGCAGCGCGAAAGACGTCCGTGCCGGAGCGCGATCCGGAGTTCGGCCCGTGGCTGGCGCAGGCCTCCATCCTGATTGTCGATGACGAACCAGGAATGCGCAATTTTCTCGTCCGCACGCTCGGCCCCCGCTGCAAGCGGATCGAAGAGGCGGCCGATACCGACGAAGCCTCGCGCAAGCTCGACGCGCACCATTTCGACGTCGTCATCCTCGACAATATCATGCCCGGCAAGAACGGCGTCGACTGGCTGGCCGAACAGCGCGCCATCGGCTTTTTCGCCGAAGCGATCCTGATCACCGCCTTTGCCGATCTTGAAACCGCGATCCAGGCTCTGCGCGCCGGCGCCGTCGATTTTGTCTTGAAACCGTTCCGCTCCAACCAGATCCTCAATTCCGTCGCCCGCTGCCTCGACCGGATGCGGCTGCAGCGCGAAAATTTCGTGCTGCGCTACGAGTTGAAGGCAACGTCCGATCACATCCTTTTGCGCGACCGGCTGATCGGTACGTCACGGGTGATCGGCGATGTCCGCGACACCATCGCGCGGGTCGCGCCGCTACCGACTTCAGTATTGTTGACCGGCGAATCCGGAACCGGCAAGGAAGTTGCCGCCCGCTCGTTGCACACCCTGTCCGATCGGGCCGAAAAACCCTTCGTGCCGGTCAATTGCGCTGCCATCCCGGCCGATATGATCGAGACCGAACTGTTCGGCCATATCAAGGGCGCTTTCACAGGGGCTGAAAACAATCGCGAGGGCCTGTTCACCTATGCGCAGGGCGGCACATTGTTCCTGGACGAAATCGGCGAAATGCCGCTCGCCACGCAGAGCAAACTGTTGCGCGTCATTGAGGATCGCCGCGTTCGGCCGGTCGGTTCGGAGCGCGAGGTACCGGTCGATCTCCGCTTCATCTTCGCCACCAATGCCGATCTGCAGAAGGAGGTCGAAAAGGGCCGCTTCCGCGCCGACCTGTTCTACCGGATCAATGTGATGCAACTCTACCTGCCGCCGCTGCGCGAGCGCGGCAATGACGTGCAGGAACTGGCCGATCTGTTCATGCTGAAACTGTCACAGCAACTTGGCATGCCGCAGGTGACGATCGACGCGCCGGTGCGGGCGGCTCTCACCCGCTACCCCTGGCCGGGCAATGTGCGCGAGTTGCGCAATCTGATCGAGCGCTCGCTGATCCTCGGAAAATTCCCTGGCGATTTTCGAGGCGGCCACAGCCAGCAATCCGCCGGCGAGACGCTGGATGACATCGAACGCCGGCATATTCTGGCAGTGCTGGAGGAAACCGGCGGCAATCGTGATGAAGCAGCCCGCCGCCTTGGCATTTCGCGCAAGACCATCGACCGCAAATGTGCCGTCTGGAATGGCTGAGTCCTCCCGCCCGCAGGAACGCCCTGCCCGCTCCATCCGGTTCCGGCTGCTGGCCATCGCGCTGCTGCCGACGCTGGTCATCCTGCCGCTCCTGCTCGGCATCGCCATTGCCCGCTGGAACGCCAAGTTCGACGCGCTTCTGATCACCAAGGTCAATGGCGACCTGACCATCGCTCACCAATATCTGTCCCGCATTCTCGAAAACACCGGCGAGCATATTCAGGCACTGGCCGTCTCCGCCGCGTTTCGCGACACTGTCGGCTCCAGCGAGATGCCGCTCTTGCCAGCATTCCTTGAGAGAAGCCGCGCGAAACTGGGGCTCGATTTTCTGATGCTGGTGGATCGGCAAGGCCAACCCGTAAACACAGCCGGACTACCGTCTGGCGCATGGCCGGTGGTGGCCACTGCGCTTCGCGGCACATCCTCGACCGCCATCGACATTTTTTCCATTGAACAACTGGCAGCCCTGTCCCCCGCCCTGGCTGCACGCGCCCAGATCGAGCTGGTAGAGACGCCAAACGCGGTGCCAACCGACAGGAAAATCGAGACCCGTGGAATGGTCGTTCATTCCGCCAGTCCCGTAACGCTGGCAAATGGCGAGAAAGCAGCGCTTGTCGGCGGTATCCTGCTCAACCAGAATCTTGTCTTCATCGATACGATCAACGACCTCGTCTACCGTGAGGCAAGCCTGCCGGAAGGCAGCAAGGGCACTGCGACGCTGTTTGTCGAGGATGTGCGCGTCAGCACCAATGTCCGCCTGTTCGAGGATCGCCGCGCGCTCGGAACCCGCGTCTCGGCTGCCGTGCGGGCCGCCGTTCTGGACGAGGGCCGGACGTGGCTCGACAGCGCCTTTGTCGTCAACGACTGGTACATCTCGGCTTACGAACCGATCGTCGACAGTTTCGGCAAGCGCGTCGGCATGCTCTATGTCGGCTTTCTCGAAACGCCGTTCCGGCAGGCGAAATACGCCACTCTACTGACCATCGTGCTTGCCTTTCTCGTCGTCACTGCCATCAGCGTACCGATCTTCCTGCGCTGGGCACGGGCAATCTTCAAACCGCTGGAGCGCATGAGCGACACGATTACTCGCGTCGAGGGCGGCAATATGGGCGCGCGCACCGAACTGAAGGCAGCCAGCGACGAGATCGGCCGCGTGGCGCTGCATCTCGACGGCCTGCTCGACCAGCTGCAGCAGCGCGACCGGGAGCTGCGGCAATGGAACGAGGAACTGAACGATCGTGTGGCCGAACGGACCAGCGAACTGGAGCTTGCCAACCGCCAGATCGAGGCGACAACCAAGCAGCTGATCATGTCGGAAAAACTCGCCGCCATTGGCCAGATCACCGCCGGCGTTGCCCATGAGATCAACAATCCGATCGCCGTCATCCAGGGCAATCTCGACGTGGTGCGCAGCGTGCTGGGCGCAAGGGCCGAAGAAGCGAAGGTCGAGTTCCGGCTGATCGATGAGCAGATCCACCGCATCAGCCAGATCGTCACCAAACTCCTGCAATTTGCCAAGCCGGAGGAATATGCCGGTTACGTCGAGCGCCACGCGCCATCGAACGTGATCTCCGATTGCCTGCCGCTGGTGCAGCATCTTCTGCACAAGGCCGCCATCAAGCTTGTCCGCGACGACAAGGCAACCCGGCTGGTTCTGATGAACCGGACGGAGCTGCAACAGGTGGCCATCAACCTGATCGTCAATGCCATCCACGCCATGCCGAAGGGCGGATCCCTGACGATCCGAACACTGGACCAGGATATCGAGGCCCGGCCCGGCGTCGTGATTGACATTACCGATACGGGCGTCGGCATGACGCCGGAGTTGATCGGCAAGATCTTCGATCCGTTCTTCACCACCAAACGCCAGGAAGGAACCGGTCTTGGCCTGTCCATCAGCCAGCGGTTGATCTCCCGCCAGGGCGGCCGTATTTCGGTTCAAAGCGCCCCCGGAAAAGGAACCACCTTTTCCGTCTGGCTGCCAGAAGCCAGCTAGAGCGGACAAAATGTCCGCCAAGTTTCGGACATTTTGTCCGCTACCGGCGGCGTGCCTCCCATAAACCATTGAAATCCTGAATGAGCCAATTTGGCATGCCGATTGCTCCCATGTTGGCAAGGACGGCAAAGACGGCACCACGCGTTGAGGAGCGGGTGGTGCAAAACAAACCTCTGCCGACCCCGAAATGGCTTCATTGGGAACCGCCCGCTTGGGCGCACGGAGGACAAAATTCATGACGGCAACAACGGACACCTATGTGGGCGGAGGCTCGGTGGGTCTTCTCGACCGCGAACGCATCATCGCCAGGCCCGGCTTCAACCGCTGGCTCGTACCGCCTGCGGCACTTGCCATCCATCTCTGTATCGGCATGGCCTATGGCTTCAGCGTCTTCTGGCTGCCGCTGTCCAAGGCGCTCGGCACCACGCCTGACACCTGCGCCAGCATGAACCTCGCGTCTGCGCTGTTTACCACCACCTGCAACTGGCGCGTCGCCGATCTCGGCTGGATTTATACGCTGTTCTTCGTGCTGCTTGGCTGTTCAGCCGCCATTTGGGGCGGCTGGCTGGAACGCGTCGGTCCGCGCAAGGCAGGCTTCGTCTCCGCCTGCTGCTGGTGCGGCGGCATTCTTGTCGCAGCACTTGGCGTCTATACCCATCAGCTCTGGCTGATGTGGCTCGGCGCCGGAGTGATCGGCGGCATCGGTCTTGGCCTCGGTTACATCTCGCCGGTTTCCACCCTGATCAAATGGTTCCCCGATCGGCGGGGCATGGCGACCGGCATGGCGATCATGGGCTTTGGCGGCGGCGCCATGATCGGCGCTCCGCTTGCAAACCTGCTGATGACCACTTTCCGCACCGATGTTTCGGCCGGCGTCTGGCAGACCTTCGTCGTCATGGCCATCATCTATTTCGTCTTCATGATGGGTGGCGCCTTCGGGTACCGCATCCCGCCTGCCGGCTGGCGTCCGGAAGGCTGGACACCGCCAGCCTCCAAAAGCACGATGATCACCACCAAGCACGTGCATCTGCGCGACGCCCACAAGACAAAGCAGTTCTGGTTGATCTGGGCAGTCCTCTGCCTGAATGTCTCGGCCGGTATCGGTGTCATCGGCATGGCATCGCCGATGCTGCAGGAAATCTTCGCCGGTTCGCTGATCGGCCTGCCGGATGTCGCCTTTGCCGACCTTGATACGACGCAGAAGGCATCAATCGCCGCCATCGCGGCGGGCTTTACCGGGCTTCTCTCCCTGTTCAACATCGGCGGCCGCTTCTTCTGGGCATCGCTGTCGGACAAGATCGGCCGCAAGAACACCTACTTCTGCTTCTTCATCCTCGGCATCGCGCTCTATGCGCTGGCGCCGACGCTGGCCGGTCTCGGCAACAAGGCGCTGTTCGTGCTCGCTTTCGGCATCATCCTGTCGATGTATGGCGGCGGCTTTGCCACCATCCCGGCCTATCTCGCCGACATCTTCGGCACGCAGTTCGTCGGCGCCATCCACGGGCGCCTGCTGACAGCCTGGGCAACGGCCGGCATCGTCGGTCCCGTCGTGGTCAACTATATCCGCGAAGCGCAGATTTCAGCCGGCGTCGCCCCAGGACCCGAGCTTTATACCGGCACGATGTACATCCTCGCTTGCATGCTAGCGCTGGGCCTGATCGCCAATGCGCTGGTCCGGCCGCTGGCGGACACGTGGTTCATGAAGGATGAGGAAGTGGCTGCCCTGCAGGCCAAGTCGGCTGCCGCAAACGCGGGTCCGACCGGTTCCTTCGGCATCGGCACTGGCAGTTTCGATGGGACAGCCCTGATCGCCTGGGCCATCGTCGGCATTCCGATGCTCTGGGGCATCTGGGTAACGCTTCGGGCCAGCATGGCATTGTTTGGGTAAGGACGCGCTGGGGTCGCCCCTCATCCGCCCTGTCGGGGACCTTCCCCCGTAAACGGGGAGAAGGGAACAAGCGGCAACCTCTATCATTCCCTCTCCCCGCAAGCGGGGAGAGGGTTAGGGTGAGGGGCGGTTGCCAAGCGCCTCACTGGCCGAATGACTACCGGTTGATCCGCGTCGACAGAATGATTGACGACAGCGTCTTTTCCACCCCGTCGATCTCGCCGATCCGGTCGATCACCAGATCGAGTTCGCTGATCGATGACGCCGCGACGATGGCGATCAGGTCGAAGCTGCCGCTCACCGAATGCAGCGTCCGCACGTCCTCGATATCGTGCAGGTCCTGCGTCACCCGCCCCAGCGCCTTGGCCGCGAGCGTGATCAACACATGCGCCTTGACCAGCCCCTTTTCGAAATCATCCGACAGGCGCACGCCATAACCGGCAATGATACCGTCCCGCTCCAGCCGCTCGAGCTTTGCCTGTACCGTGGTGCGTGAAAGACCGAGTTTTCGCGCCAGAAGCGCCGTCGGCATGCGGGCATTCTCGCTGAGAATGGCGAGAAGCTGCCGGTCCTTGTCTACTAACGTCATATTGATCATCCAGATCGGCATTATGCCGATTATTGGTCGGCATTTTTATCAGATCAGCGCTTCATATCAACCATCGAAAAGCGGACAATGACGCTACAGACAGACTCATTCGGGGAACTTACTATGAAAAACATCGTTGTCATCGGCGCCGGCAAGATCGGCTCGACCATTGCCCGCCTTCTCGCCCATTCCGGCGATTATCAGGTGACATTGGCCGACCGCAGCGCCGAGCAGCTTGCCCTGATCGAAAAGCACGACGCCATTTCGGTCACGGAAATCGACATCTCCGACAGCGCTGCCATGGTCAAGTTGCTGACCGGCAAGTTTGCCGTCCTCAGCGCTGCCCCGTTCCATCTGACGATCGCGATTGCCGAAGCCGCCTCCAAGGCCGGTGTCCACTATCTCGACCTGACCGAAGACGTCGAATCCACCCGCCAGGTCAAGGAAATTGCCGAAAAGGCCAACACCGCCTTCATTCCGCAGTGCGGCCTCGCACCGGGCTTCATCTCCATCGTTGCCAACGATCTCGCCAGCCGCTTCGACACGCTTGACAGCGTCCGCATGCGCGTCGGCGCCCTGCCGCAGTATCCGTCCAACGCCCTGAACTATAACCTGACCTGGAGCACCGACGGCGTCATCAACGAATATATCGAACCCTGCGAAGCCATCGTCGAAGGCCAGTTGATCACGGTACCGGCGCTCGAAGAACGCGAAGAATTCTCGCTCGACGGCGTCACCTACGAAGCCTTCAACACGTCGGGCGGCCTTGGCACGCTCTGCGAAACGCTGAAGGGCAAGGTCCGCACGCTCAACTATCGCACCATCCGTTATCCCGGCCATGCCGCGATCATGAAGGCGCTGCTCAACGACCTCGGCCTGCGCCATCGCCGTGAAGTCCTGAAGGATATCTTCGAAAACTCGCTGCCCTCGACCATGCAGGACGTCGTCATCATCTTCGTTACGGTTTCGGGCCGCAAGGAAGGCCGCCTGGTGCAGGAAACCTACGCCAACAAGGTCTACAGCGCCGTTGTCGCCGGCCGCATGATGAGTGCCATCCAGATCACCACGGCAACCAGCATCTGCGCCGTTCTCGACATGCTGGCCAAGGGCGAGCTGCCCGCCAAGGGCTTCATCCGCCAGGAAGAAATCGGCCTCGACGCGTTCCTCAAGAGCCGTTTTGGCCATCACTACGAACAGCGCGCCTACGCCGACAAAATGGCTGGCTGATCTGCGGGGATAAAATGACTTCAAAACCGCGATGCCCGGGATTTTACGATCCCGGGCTTTTTTGTGCGCGGACTTACCCAAGACCTTCAGAGAGGCGGCAGTCCCTTCTCTCCGACGGCAAGAAGAAGAGCACGCGAAAACCTGGCCTGCCGGAAAGCTCCCCCACAAAACCGCTCAGGCCGCCGAATGATACGCTGTTACCCGAAACAGGAGGTTATCTGGCGCTCAATCCGGCCAGCTGGATCTTTGCACGATCAAACCGGTGACACGGCGTGCGCCGGCAGCAAGGGGTCTTAAACCACCGCGCGGCGAGCAAAATCCGGACAATAAAAAACCCCGCCGGAGCGGGGTTCGAAAGTCACGTCACTGACCCTTTCAGGCTGCAACAACGATCTCATTCAACTGCGTCAGCTCTGCAAGAAAGCTTTCCAGGCGCGTCTTGTGTTCGTCGCTGTGCGAGCCGTCTTCCAGCTCGGACTTGGCAGCGTCCATGCGCCTCTGGATCAGCTGGGCATCGACTTCGCTGACCGGAACAGCGGATTCGGCAAGTAGCGTGCAACCGGTCGGCAGGATATCGGCGAAACCGCCAAACACGACATAGCGCGTAACCTTGCCGTCAACAGCCTTGACGGTGACAATGCCCGGCTTGATCGTCGTCATGACGGGCGCATGATTGGCCATCACGGTCATTTCGCCTTCCGTTGCCGGAAGAACGACTTCGCTGACGCGCTCGGAAAGCAGCAGGCGTTCCGGGGAGACGAGTTCGAAATTGAAATCAGCCATGATCATTCGCTTCTTTTGGCGCTACCGGCGAGAAACCCCGGCAGAAAATCCCGTTCGGCGCGGCCGGACAACTGCCAGCCGCAGCGAGTGACGATCGGGGCGCCATTAGCGCCCCGATCAAAAGTCATTAAGCGGCTTCGGCAGCCAGGCGCTTGGCCTTTTCGATCGCTTCTTCCATGGAACCAACCATGTAGAAAGCGGCTTCCGGGAGATGGTCGTACTCGCCGTTGACGAGGCCCTTGAAGCCCTTGATCGTGTCTTCGAGCGCAACCAGCTTGCCCGGCGAACCGGTGAAGACTTCGGCGACGAAGAATGGCTGCGACAGGAAGCGCTCGATCTTACGGGCGCGGGCAACGGCCAGCTTGTCTTCTTCCGACAGTTCGTCCATGCCCAGGATGGCGATGATGTCCTGGAGCGACTTGTAGCGCTGCAGGGTCGTCTGCACCTTACGGGACACTTCGTAGTGCTCTTCGCCGACGATCATCGGGTCGAGCATGCGCGAGGTCGAGTCGAGCGGGTCAACGGCCGGGTAGATACCCTTTTCAGCGATCGAACGCGACAGAACGGTCGTTGCGTCCAAGTGGGCGAACGAGGTTGCCGGCGCCGGGTCGGTCAAGTCGTCGGCCGGAACGTAGATGGCCTGAACCGAGGTGATCGAGCCCTTGGTCGTCGTGGTGATGCGTTCCTGCATCTGGCCCATGTCGGTGGCGAGCGTCGGCTGATAACCAACGGCCGAAGGAATACGGCCGAGAAGAGCCGACACTTCGGAACCTGCCTGGGTGAAGCGGAAGATGTTGTCCACGAAGAACAGAACGTCCTGACCTTCGTCACGGAACTGTTCAGCGATCGTCAGACCGGTCAGAGCGACGCGAGCGCGGGCGCCCGGCGGTTCGTTCATCTGGCCGTAAACGAGGGCCGCCTTGGAGCCTTCGCCACCGCCGTGCTTGTTCACGCCGGATTCGATCATTTCGTGGTAAAGGTCGTTGCCTTCGCGGGTACGTTCACCCACGCCGGCGAAGACCGAGTAACCACCGTGCGCCTTGGCGACGTTGTTGATCAGTTCCATGATCAGAACCGTCTTGCCAACGCCGGCGCCGCCGAACAGGCCGATCTTGCCGCCCTTGGCGTAAGGAGCGAGCAGGTCGACAACCTTGATGCCGGTGACGAGGATCTGTGCTTCCGTCGACTGTTCGACGTAGGACGGTGCTTCCTGGTGGATCGAGCGCTTGCCCGAAGTGATCAGCGGACCAGCTTCGTCAACCGGCTCGCCGATGACGTTCATGATGCGGCCGAGCGTTTCCAGACCAACCGGAACGGTGATCGGAGCGCCCGTATCCGTAACCGGCTGACCGCGAACCAGACCTTCGGTCGAGTCCATGGCGATCGTGCGGACGGCATTTTCACCGAGATGCTGTGCGACTTCGAGAACAAGGCGGTTGCCGTTGTTGTCGGTTTCCAGCGCGTTCAGGATCTGCGGCAGCTGACCTTCATCGAAGGTCACGTCGACGACGGCGCCGATGACCTGCGTAACGCGGCCGACTGCGCCAGCTGCCGTGACGGCAACCTTGGCTGCCGGTGCCTTCTTCGCCACAGCGGCCTTCGCTGCTGCTGCCGGCTTTTCCGCTGCTGCCTTCACTGCTGCCGGCTTCTTAGCCGCTGCTGTTGTACTGGGGGTAGCTGCCTTAGCCATAATCCTTACCCTCTTTCCGTAACCTTAGAGCGCTTCCGCGCCCGAAATGATTTCAATGAGTTCCTTGGTGATCTGAGCCTGGCGCTGACGGTTGTAGGACAATGTCAGCTTGTTGATCATTTCACCGGCATTGCGCGTAGCGTTGTCCATCGCGCTCATTTTGGCACCCATTTCACCGGCAACATTTTCGAGCAGAGCCCGGAAAACCTGCACCGAAATGTTGCGCGGAATAAGATCGTTGAGGATCTCGCCCGCATCTGGCTCGTATTCGTAGATCGCAGCCGCTGCATCCGTCTGCTCCGCGCCTGCCGGAACGGCAGCCGGGATCAGCTGAAGAGCTGTCGGAACCTGCGATATCACCGACTTGAATTCCGAATAGAACAGCGTGCAGACATCGAACTCGTTCTTTTCGAACAGGCTGATGATCTTCTTGCCAATCTGGTCGGCATTTTCAAAGCCGATCTTCTTGACTTCACGCAGGTCGACACGGTCGATGATCAGCGATGCGAATTCGCGGCGCAGGATATCGAAGCCCTTCTTGCCGACGCAGACGATCTTCACCGTCTTGCCTTCGGCAAGCAGCTTGCGCACGTGGTCACGGGCAAAGCGGGCAATCTGCGAGTTGAAACCACCGCAGAGGCCGCGTTCCGCCGTGCAGACCACGAGCAGATGCGTCTGGTTCTGACCGTTGCCGGTCATCAGGCGAGGTGCACTATCATCCGAACCGACAGCGGCGGCGATGTTCGAAAGAACAGCGCTCATCCGTTGCGAGTAAGGCCGTGCGGCCTCGGCCGCCTCCTGCGCACGCCGAAGCTTCGCCGCGGCGACCATTTTCATCGCCTTGGTGATCTTCTGCGTCGCCTTGACGGAGGCGATCCTGTTTTTCAGATCCTTAAGTGAAGGCATCGGTTGTCCGTCCTAACTGGTACCCGATCAGGCGAAGGATTTCGCAAACGTGTCGATGGCAGCCTTGAGCTTGCCCTTGACGTCGTCGCTGATTGCCTTGTCCTTGCGGATAGCCTCAAGAATGTCCTTGCCTTCGGAACGCATGTACGACAGCAGACCCTGCTCGAACGCGCCAACCTTGTTGACGGCGATCTTGTCGAGGTAACCGTTCACGCCAGCGAAGATGACCGCGACCTGCTCTTCCGTCTTCAGCGGCGAGAACTGCGGCTGCTTCAGGAGTTCGGTCAGGCGTGCACCACGGTTCAACAGACGCTGCGTTGCAGCATCGAGGTCGGAACCGAACTGGGCAAACGCTGCCATTTCGCGATACTGGGCGAGTTCACCCTTGATCGAACCAGCAACCTGCTTCATCGCCTTGATCTGGGCGGCCGAACCAACGCGGGAAACCGACAGACCGACGTTAACAGCCGGGCGGATACCCTGGTAGAACAGGTCCGTTTCAAGGAAGATCTGGCCGTCGGTGATCGAGATCACGTTGGTTGGGATGAACGCCGAAACGTCGTTACCCTGGGTTTCGATGACCGGCAGAGCCGTCAGCGAACCAGCACCCATCTCGTCGGAAAGCTTTGCAGCGCGCTCGAGCAGACGGGAATGCAGGTAGAAAACGTCGCCCGGATAAGCTTCGCGGCCCGGAGGACGACGCAGAAGCAGAGACATCTGACGATAGGCCACAGCCTGCTTCGACAAGTCGTCGTAACCGATCAGAGCGTGCATGCTGTTGTCGCGGAAGTATTCGCCCATGGCAGCGCCAGCGAACGGTGCGAGATACTGCATCGGAGCCGGATCGGACGCCGTTGCGGCGATGATGATCGAGTACTTCAGTGCGCCGCGCTCTTCGAGCACCTTAACGAACTGAGCAACCGTCGAACGCTTCTGGCCGATAGCGACGTAAACGCAGTACAGCTTTTCGCTGTCCGGGCCGTTGTCGTGGATCGACTTCTGGTTCAGGATCGTGTCGAGAATGATGGCGGTCTTGCCGGTCTGACGGTCACCGATGACCAGCTCGCGCTGGCCGCGGCCAACCGGGATCAGAGCGTCGATGGCCTTGAGGCCGGTCGACATCGGCTCATGAACCGACTTGCGCGGGATGATGCCCGGCGCCTTGACGTCAACGCGCGAGCGCTGCTTGGCATTGATCGGGCCCTTGCCGTCGATCGGATTGCCGAGTGCGTCAACAACGCGGCCGAGCAGTTCCGGACCAACCGGAACGTCAACGATGGCGCCGGTCCGCTTGACGGTGTCGCCTTCCTTGATTTCGCGGTCGGCGCCGAAAATAACGACACCAACGTTGTCGGCTTCAAGGTTCAGCGCCATGCCGCGAATTCCACCCGGGAATTCGACCATCTCACCTGCCTGAACATTGTCCAGACCGTAGACGCGGGCAATACCGTCACCGACGGAAAGCACTTGACCGACTTCGGAGACAACTGCCTCCTGGCCGAAGTTTTTGATTTGATCTTTGAGAATTGCGGAAATTTCCGCGGCGCGGATATCCATCAGCCGACCTCTTTCAGTGCAAGCTTAAGGCTAGAAAGCTTTGTGCGAAGGGAAGTGTCAATCTGGCGGGACCCGACCTTGACGATCAGACCACCGAGAATAGAGGGTTCAACCGTGACGTTGAGCGTCACGTCTTTGCCGGTGACGCCCTTGAGCGCCGCCTTCAATTCAGTCTGCTGCGCTGCCGTCAGGGCATGCGCCGAAGTCACGTCAGCAGAAACTTCGCCACGATGACGGGCAGCAGTTTCGCGATAGGACTTGACGATGCCAGGCACCGCGAACAGGCGGCGATTGCGTGCAACCACCTTCAGGAAGTTACCGACCAGACCCGAAATACCGGCCTTCGCGATGATCGCGGAAATGGCCTTGAACTGGTCGTCGGCAGAAAAGATCGGGCTGACGATAAGACGCTTCAGATCAGCGCTCTCGTTGATCAGCGACTGGAACTTGTCCAGATCCGCCCCCACGCTCTCCACCGAACCCGCCTCCAGTGCGAGATCGAAAAGCGAAGACGCGTACCTTTCTGCAACACCGGAAATAAGCTGGGATGTGTCTGCCACGGGCACAAGCTTCTCTTATTTTAATTCAAGAGCGATGTCTGCGGAGAACCGTAAACCCAACACCTTGAATTTGTTGCTATATTTTAAAGGACATACAAGCCGGGCGGCCTGTTTCCCCCACAAGTCGCGGTTCGTCTAGCATAGGATATCTGGACTCGCAACACGCGAACCGCACGAATGCGCATAGTTCTGGCCGGTTTGGCCAAATTTTGACAAAAAGGGGGTATGAGCTGACGAGGTCCGCGCTGTAGGCCCTTGCTGGCCGGGTTTAGATAAAACCAAAGACATAGGCCAGGGGCAACGCCGAGAGCACGATCTGGACGATCAGATACAACCAGTTCACAACCGTATTGCCGCTGTCCGACAGCATCGACAGGATGCGTCCGAACGCCGCAAGCGCAAAGGCAGCACCGAGCGCCAGATAGACCATCGGCTGGGCCAAAAGCAGCGCGGCAATGCCAAGCCCGAGATGAAAGCCGCCCATCGTGGAGCGCGCCTCCGCATACCCGCCGCGTCGGCCTTCACGCAGATCTATCCCCAGAGCCCGGAAGGCAATGCCCGGTGCAAACAGGAAGACAAGCCCGAGCAGCGAGGTCATTACGGCGGCGCAGAACGCCAGGAATTCTCCCGTTTCGGTTGGAATGTAGAACTCCATGCCTGTCCCCTCATGTCTTGCGCCGACTTCGCGACGAGAGAGGATTAACGCAGTGGAAAGGAAAAGGGAATCAGGTGCAGAGAGGTAATCCAAAGGTAGCTTGCCCGCCTACGCCGGACTGCCCCTCACCCTAGCCCTCTCCCCGCTCGCGGGGAGAGGGGACGACGGAGCGGATCATTCGCTCCCAGCTATATCGTCGCGAGGTGGAAAGAAGGTGCGGCATATCCCTTCTCCCCGCAGACGGGGAGAAGGTGGCCGACAGGCCGGATGAGGGGCTTTTTCGCGATTCTACAAAAAGCTCTGCGGATCGATATCCAGCTGGACGCTGACCGATCCGCGAACCTTCGGCCCGTTCGCCATCATCGTCTTCACGAAGGCCTGCATGTCGCTGTTGCGCCGTCCGTGCACCAGAAGCCGGAACCGGTGCCGTCCGCGGATCAGCGCCAGCGGCGCTTCGGCCGGGCCCAGAATAGTAATGCCGCTCACCTTGGGAGCCGCCTGCCGCAGACCGCGCGCGTGACCCTCTGCATCGGGGCGGGTATCGGCCGAGACGATGATCGAGGCAAGGCGGCCAAACGGCGGCAGCAATGCCTTTTCCCGCTCGCCGATTTCGCGTTCGTAAAACGCTTCCGAATCGCCCGAAACGATCGCCTGCATCACCGGATGTTGCGGCTGGTAGGTCTGCAGCAGGCCAAGCGACTTGAGGCCGGTGCGCCCCGCCCGGCCCGTCACCTGGCTAAGCAGCTGGAATGTCCGCTCCGCCGCACGCGGATCGCCGTTGGCAAGCCCGATATCGGCATCGACAATGCCGACGAAAGTCATCATCGGGAAATTATGTCCCTTGGCGACCAGCTGCGTGCCGACGACAATATCCGCCTCGCCCTTGGCAATGGCTTCGAGCTCCAGCCGCAAGCGCTTGACGCCCATCAGGTCGGACGACAGCACGATGGTGCGGGCATCGGGAAAATGCCGGTCGACCTCCTCGGCGATCCGCTCGACACCCGGGCCGCAGGCAACCAGATGATCGAGCGTGCCGCATTCCGGGCAGCTCTCCGGCGTCTTTTGCGCATAGCCGCAATGATGGCACTGGATCTGGCCACGGAACCGGTGCTCGACCAGCCAGCTGGAGCAGTCCGGGCACTGAAACCGGTGGCCGCAGACCCGGCAGAGCGTCAGCGGCGCATAGCCGCGCCGGTTGAGAAACAGCAACGCCTGTTCACCGCGCTCCACCGCCTTGCCGATATAGCGCAGCATCACCGGCGACAGGAAACCGCCGCGCTCCGGCGGATGTTTGCGCATGTCGACAAGCCCCAGATCCGGCAGCGCCGCATCGCCAAACCGCGTCGGCAGATGGATCGGATTGTAGCGGCCAAGATCGCCATTGACCCGGCTTTCGACCGATGGCGTCGCAGACACCAGCACGATCGGGAATTCGCCGATCCGGGCCCGCACCACCGCCATGTCACGCGCATTATAGAAGACACGATCTTCCTGCTTGTAGGCCGGGTCATGCTCCTCATCGACAATGATCAGCCCAAGATTCTCGAACGGCAGGAACAGCGCGGAACGCGCGCCGGCGACGACCCGCACGCCGCCCTCCGTCACCTGCCGCCAGACTTTTTCGCGGGTCCGTGGCGCAAGGTCCGAGTGCCATTCGGCCGGCTTGGAGCCAAAGCGATCCTGAAACCGTTCGAGGAAACTCGCCGTCAGCGCAATTTCCGGCAAAAGGATCAGCACCTGCTTTCCGGCCTTCAGGGTCGCGGCAATCGCCTCGAAATAGACCTCGGTCTTGCCGGAGCCGGTAATGCCATCGATGAGGGACACAGAAAACCCGCCGGCATCGACGCTTTCCAGAAGATCGATGGCCGCCTGTTTCTGCGGTCCCTCGAGCCGGTGCCCGGCATAATCGGGATCGGGTGCCGCCACCACCGGCGGCGGCGGCATGAACACGGTCTCGAACACGCCTTGCGCGGTCAGCCCGTCGATGACGCTGGACGAGGTACCAGCCGCATGCGCCAGCCCGGAACGGGTCCAGGTAAATCCGTTGTCGGCCGTCGCGATCACCCGCTCACGCGCCGATGTCATCCGCTCCGGCCGCATGTCCGTCAGCCGCAAGCCTTCTATCATGGGCTCCGGATCAAACGCCGCCGGAGCCCGGAGCGCCATGCGCGCCACCAGACCGGGCGGTGAAACCGTATAGGACGCGACCCAGTCGAGAAAGGTGCGCATATCCTTCGCCAGAGGCGGGCAATCGAAGACCTGGGTAATCGCCTTCAATTTCTTTGGATCGACACTGCCATCGTCAACGCCGTCCCAGACGACGCCCACCACCTGGCGTGGCCCGAGCGGCACCTGGACGATCGATCCGGGCTCGACGGCCATTCCCTCCGGCACGGCATAGGAGTATGGTTTCGGGGCGGGCATCGGCACCAGAACGGGCACGACGCGGCGGGCGAACAGGTCGTCAAACAAATCGGTCGAATCTTCAGTCATCGGCCGTGACCTTGCCCCCGGATTGCGTTAAAGAAAACCCCGAAACAACACAGCAGCCCCCGCATCCCAAGGGAGAATACCAATGAAGTTTTTTGTCGATACAGCCGATGTCAATGAAATCCGGGAGTTGAATGACCTGGGCCTCGTCGACGGCGTCACGACCAACCCTTCGCTGATCCTGAAGTCCGGCCGCAATATCGTCGAAGTGACCAAGGAAATCTGCAGCATCGTTGAAGGCCCGGTTTCTGCCGAAGTCGCCGCCACCGAATACGAGCAGATGATGAAGGAAGCGGCTGTCATTTCGAAGATCGCCGACAATATCTGCATCAAGCTGCCGTTGACGCTCGATGGCCTCAAGGCCTGCAAGAACCTGTCGTCGGATGGTCACCTGACCAACGTCACCCTGTGCTTCTCGGCCAACCAGGCCCTGCTCGCCGCCAAGGCTGGCGCCACCTTCGTCTCGCCCTTCGTCGGCCGCCTCGACGACATCGCCTTCGACGGCATGGACCTGATCCGCGAAATCCGCCAGATCTTCGACAACTACGGCTACGAGACCGAAATCCTCGCCGCCTCGATCCGTACGGTCAACCACGTCAAGGAAGCCGCCCTGATCGGCGCCGACGTCATCACCGCCCCGCCGGCAACGCTGAAGGCCCTCGTCAAGCACCCGCTGACCGACAAGGGCCTCGAAACCTTCCTGGCCGACTGGGCCAAGACCGGCCAGAAGATCGCCTGATTTTTTGAGGTTTTGGAATGAACGAAGCCCCGCGAGACGATCGCGGGGCTTTTTTTGTTTCTAATCATCCTCATCGATCACGCCGGTCAGCCGCATCCCCTCGATCCAGGTCGCGCCGTCGTTGCGGATCACCCGTTTCGGGCGGGTACCGCAACGCTTGTGGATTTCCGTGGCTAGCAGTTCGGAATGGGTGACGATCCAGATCTGGCTGTCGGTCGATGCTTGCGCGATCATTTCGGCAAGTGCGGGCAGCATGTCGGGATGCAGGCTGGTTTCCGGTTCATTGAGCGCGATGAAGCGGGGTTTGCGGTAGGAGAGCAGCGCACCAGCCAGCGCCAGGAACCGCATCTGGCCGTCCGACAGCTCCCGCGGTGAAAACTGGCGTTGCGGAAAATCCGGGAAGACCAGCGAGAATTCGGCGAACTCTTCTGGTTCGGGCACGACAAGCCGGGCGCCGCCAAAGGCATCGGCAATCGCCCGGTCGAGATCGACCGTATCCTGGCGGGTATGAAACAGCGTCGCAAAGACGGCCGCGAGGTTGGAGCCGTCCTCGTCCAGCATCGGCGCGGTGACGGCAAGACAGGGCGAGCGCAGCGGTGAATCGCGGTCCGTGCGGAACCCATGGAAAAAGCGCCAGCCATCGATCGCCCGCCGGAACGTGCCGATCTCCGGGTAATGCCCGGCGTCGCCCAAGAGCGCGATGGCGGTTTCCGAGGTCAGCGCCTGTTCCGGGTGTTCCTCCATGCGGCCTGCCGCATTTCTGACGAAGATGCCCGGCCCGGCCCGCTTCATAACCGTCACCGGCCGGCCGGCATCGACCTTCAGCTCCTCCTCCTTCACCTGCGGCTCGAAGATGAACCCGGCAGCAGCCTTTGCGGGACGCAACCCGGCCTCGACACGGTAGAGGAAACTCAGCGCCTGAACCTCGTCGAGCAGCTCGACCTCAAGCTTGATGCGAACGGGATCGCCGCTGCGGCGCCTGCCGCTCCACAGCGCCGAAGCCATGCCGCCTTCGCGGGCAATCTCGTGCGCCAGCCTCCCACGCACGGCCGCCTGGATCAGCTGCAGGGCACGGTAGAGATTGGACTTGCCGACACCGTTTTCGCCGATGAACAGGTTGACGCCGGCCATATCCATGCGGATGGATTTGAGCGAACGGTAATTGGCGGCGAACATGGAGCGAATCTGCATGATGCAGAATTTACCCGATCGTCTCCACTGACGAAACCGGGTTGCGGAACTGTGTATTGCCATCGAACGCCAGATCAAAGACGGTGTGGCGTTCCAGAGCGCGCGTCACCTCGATCGGATCGCCATCCAGCGCATCCGGCTGAATGAGGTTGCCGATGGTGAAATCGAACAGGTCGCCCTTCTTGTTCAAAAGCTCATGAAACACCGTCATGTCGCGCAGTTCGGTCGACCATTTGGCGAGCCAGTAGAACAGCCCGGAATTGCGCGCCGACATATGCACCGGCAGGATGGCCAGATTGTACTTGCGGGCAAAGCCGACAGCCGACGTTTTCCATGGCCGCTCATTGAGCCGCCCATTCGCCCAATAGGCGATCCGGCCGGAGGGAAACAGCACTGTCGCCTTGCCCTCCGAGATCGCCCGGTTGGTGATCTGCAGCGTTTCACGCGCCTTCAGCTTGCTCTTGTAGTCCTCGCGCCACTCGACCGGGATGACCATTTCGGCAAAGCGCGGATTGACCCGGATGGCATCGCGATTGGCAAAGAACATCATGTCGGGGCGGCGGATTTTTAAGAGATCAAACACCGCAATACCGTCGGCAATGCCGGTCGGATGGTTGCTCACCAGCAAGAAACCACCCGTTTCGGGGATACGCTCTTCGTTACGCACGCGGATATCAAGCGACAGGGTCCGGCTCAGGTGTTCGAACGCCTGGAAACCCGGGGCATTGGCAACAGCGTCGGCAAACTCGATCGCCTTGCGGTAGTTCAGCAGCATGTAGAGAAACGGCCGCATCACCGGCCAGAGCGGATGCTGGACGATACGCTGGCCGCGTTCGGCAATCAGCGTATCGACGATATGGCCCGGCTGGCCATGCGATACCAGCGCCACCGTCTCTGCGAAATAGGTGAAACCGCTTGCCGAATCCCGTCGCGCCATCGCTTCTTCCGCCTTGCCTGCGCTTGAGCTATCGCAGTTGAATATGATCCGGGCATGACAAATTCCAAGGGCCGTTAGGAAAAACATAACCGGCTGGCGCGCAGAGTCGCGATCATCTGAAATCGCGGAGCATGGCTGTGAACGAACTGCTGATCATTGGTCATCCCGAGTTGATGGCCGAGCGCCAGCGCTGGCTTTCCGGCCTTGGAGAGGAGCGGCGGCTGTCGGACAAGACAGTCGAAGCCTATGAGCGCGACACGCGGCAATTCCTGCATTTCCTGACCGGGCACCTCAGCGGCCCTGCCCGGCTGAGCGACATCAGCGCGTTGCGCCCCGGCGATCTGCGCGGCTTTCTCGCCGCGCGCCGGCGGGATGGCGCCGGAGCGCGAACGCTTGGACGCGGGCTGGCCGGCCTGCGCTCGTTCCTGCGCTATCTGGAAAAGAAAGGCATGGCCAACGCCGCCGGTGCTTCTGCCGTTCGCTCGCCCAAACAACCGAAATCCCTACCAAAGCCGCTGACGGCAACGGATGCGCTGACGGTCGTTACCAATGATGCGCAACTGGCCGAAGAGCCCTGGATTGCCGCACGCAACGCTGCCGTCCTGACGTTGCTCTACGGCTGCGGCCTGCGTATTTCCGAAGCGCTGGCCCTGACGCCAGCCGATTTTGCCGGTACGCCGACAGCGCTGCGCATCCATGGCAAGGGCGGCAAGACCCGCATCGTGCCGCTGATCTCGACGGCGGTCGATGCCATACGCGCCTATGAAAAACTCTGCCCCTATCATCTGGCAGCGGACGGCCCGCTGTTTCGCGGCGCCAAGGGCGGCAAGCTGCAACCGGCGATCATCCAGCGCGAGATGCAGAAGCTGCGCGGCGCGCTTGGCCTGCCGGATACGGCAACGCCGCATGCCTTGCGCCACTCCTTCGCCACCCATCTGCTCGCGGGCGGCGGCGACTTGAGGACCATCCAGGAACTGCTCGGTCATGCCAGCCTGTCAACCACGCAGGTATATACCGGCGTCGATTCCGCACGGCTGCTCGAAATCTATGATCGTGCTCACCCACGCGCCTGAATTATGCCGGTTAACCCGCGTTAACCAGTTTTGTTAAACGGCCCGTGAGGCCTGGGCAGCTAGAATCGCCGGATTGATGTTTCGCAGACAGGATCGATGATGTTTCAGCACTGGGCAAAACCGGCACGCAGCCTGGCAGATAGATTGACCAGCAGGTTGGGCGATAACCTGCTTGCGCTGATCGCCACGCTGCACGTCCTGTTTGCACTCAGCCTGATCGTCACCCTTCTGTCGATTTCCCCGGCCCATGCCGAAGAGGTATCCTGCGGCGGCAAGAACCTGATCGCCGAAATGCGCACATCCGATCCAGCCCGGTTCGCGGCGCTGGAAAAGGAGGCGGCGGCCGTTCCGAACGGCAAGGGCACATTCTGGAAGATCGAGAAGCCCGGCGTTGCGCCATCCTATCTGCTCGGCACCATGCACGTCACCGATCCGCGCGTTCTGGCCATGCCTGCCGGCGCCAGCCAGGCCTATGACACATCCGGGACCGTCATCGTCGAATCCGACGAGATCGTCGATGACCGCAAAGCTGCCGCTGCGATCATGATGCAGCCCGGTTTGACTATGTTTGCCGATGGCAAGTCGATCAAGGACTTCCTCAAGCCCGAAGACGTTGCGAAGCTGGAAGCGGGGTTGAAGACGCGCGGCATTCCGCTGACGCTGGTGGCCAAGATGAAGCCGTGGATGATTGCCAGTTTCGTTGCCCTGCCCGCCTGCGAAATGAGTCGCAAGGCCGCCGGCGCCGCGTTCCTCGATAAAAAGCTGGCCGAGGATGCCTTGAAACAGGGCAAGAGCCTGAAAGGGCTGGAGACCCTGGTCGAGCAATTGCAGGCCATGGATGCGCTGCCGGTGCAGTTTCATCTGGAAGCGCTGATCGAGACATTGGCACTCGGCGACACCATTACCGACGTCATGGAAACAACCACCGAGCTTTATCTCTCCGGCGATACCGGCCTGATCATGCCAATGATGAAAGCGGTTTCGGAAGAGAAGTCCACCAGCGATGATGCAGGCTACGCCGATTTCGAACAACGCATCATCACCGACCGCAACAAGACCATGGCGACGAGAGCCAGGCCGATCCTCGACGGTGGCGCTGTCTTCATGGCCGTCGGCGCCCTGCACCTGCCGGGCAACGAAGGCGTGATCGAACTTCTGCGCAAGGACGGCTTTACCGTCACCAGCATGTCGGCCGCCAATTGAGCGGCCTCCCTCTTCTCTCCCGCAGGGAGAAGTGCCAAACGCAGTGAGGCGATGAGGGGCGTTTCGGCGTATTCCGCACCTGCGGTCCCCCCACCCGGCCTTTCAGGCCACCTTCTCGCCGCCGGGGAGAAGGGACAGATCACCCTCCAGAAACCCTCGCCAGCACAGCAATTTTAGCTGTGACTCTTGCACGCGCGCCGTCTCTCTGCCTTTTTGCCATCATAACCTGCAGCGGCCTGATTCGCGCCCGCTCCGCTTCGTATTCGATGCAGCTCCCGGAACGCGCTTCCACACGCCGGGGCCGCAACCAAGTCCAAGGAGACAAGATGACAGAGATCAAGAAACCCGTGATTTCGGAAATGAGGCCGAAGATCACTGTCATCGGCGTCGGCGGCGGTGGCGGCAATGCCATCAACAACATGATCTCCGAGGGCCTGCAGGGCGCCGAATTTGTTGCCGCCAACACTGACGCGCAGGCGCTGACCATGTCGAAGGCGACCCGGCTGATCCAGCTCGGAGCACAGGTGACCGAAGGTCTCGGCGCAGGCTCGTTGCCGGAAGTCGGCCGCGCTGCAGCCGAGGAATCGATCGACGAGATCATGGATCATCTCGGCGGCACCCATATGTGTTTCGTCACCGCCGGCATGGGTGGTGGCACGGGCACCGGTGCCGCACCGGTCATCGCTCAGGCCGCGCGCAATGCCGGTATCCTGACGGTCGCCGTCGTCACCAAGCCGTTCAGCTTCGAAGGCAAGCGGCGCATGCAATCGGCTGAAGAAGGCATCGAACGGCTGCGTGAAGCGGCCGATACCGTCATCGTCATTCCCAACCAGAACCTCTTCCGTATCGCCGACGCCAAGACCACCTTTGCCGACGCGTTCGTCATAGCCGACCGGGTTCTCTATTCCGGCGTCGGCTGCATCACCGACCTGATCGTCAAGGAAGGCCTGATCAACCTCGACTTCGCCGACGTCAAATCGGTGATGAAGGGCATGGGTCGCGCGATGATGGGTACCGGCGAAGCCAGCGGCGACAGCCGCGCCTCCAAGGCAGCCGAAGCAGCGATTGCCAACCCGCTGCTCAGCGAAGTTTCGATGAAGGGTGCCAAAGGCGTGCTGATCTCGATCTCCGGCGGCTCCGACATGACGCTGTTCGAAGTCGATGAGGCAGCGACCCGTATCCGCGAGGAAGTCTATGAGGACGCCGACATCGTCGTCGGCGCGATCTTCGACAAGAGCCTTGATGGCGTCTTCCGCGTTTCCGTCGTTGCCACCGGCCTCGACGGTCAGGCTGCGGGCACCGATGCCGGCGCAATCCCCGCGCAGGCGGCTCAGTTCCGCACCCTGCAGTAAGCCTATCGACGCGCGGCGCTGGTATCCCCGGCGCCGCCGTTTTCTGTCAGGATTGAGGCTGGCTACGCTGCCGGATCGAACCGCACCCGGAAGGCGCTGACGGGGTGAGCGATGTTCTTGACCTTGAGGAATCCCAGATCATCGAAAACCAGATGCCGCTGCTTGCGGATGTGATCGCGAACCGCGCGTGAGATGCAGATCCCGCCGGGATCCGCCATTGGCTCCAGCCGCGCTGCTACATTCACCGTATCGCCAAAAATATCGCCATCCTGCACGATGACATCGCCGACATTGATGCCGATGCGGAACATCAGGTGCTGTTCTTCCGGCAGGTCTGCGTTGTCCGCCGCCATCGTCCCCTGGATTTCCACCGCGCAATCGATCGCCGACAGCGCACTGGCAAAGGCGACAAGCACGCTGTCGCCCGCCGTGGTGACAATGCTGCCGCTGTGATTGGCAATGATCGGATCGATCCGGTCCCGCACGTCTTTCAGCCGCGCTAGGGTCTGGGCTTCATCGCCCTCCATCATCCGGCTATAGCCAACGATATCGGCCGCCATGATGGCGAGCAGCTTGCGGTCGAGATGCTGCAGCAATTCGTCGCGCGACGCTTCTGCCGACCGTGCGCGCCGCAATGTGGCGCGCACGGCGATGACGCCCATCAGGGCGGTCAACATCGCCAGCCCGATCACCATCATCTCCAGTACGAACCCGGCGCGGCGCGCCTGATTAGCCCTGAGCGTCATCAGGCTTTCCTCTTCCCTGCGCATGCGCTCCAAAACGTCACGCACGCCGTCCATCAAGACCTTGCCCTGACCGTTGCGCAGCATGGCAATGGCGGCGCCTTCATCACCGGCGCGGCGATGCTCAATGGTCTGGCGCAGCTCTGACAGCTTCTGGGTGGTCAGCGACCGCAGCACCGCAACATTGCCGTCCTGGCGGCGATTGTCGGACACTCCGGTGGCAAGGCTCTCCACGCTGGCGCTGATCGCGCTGACAGCCTTGTCGTAAGGCTCGAGGTAAAAGGGGTCACCGGTCAGAAGATAACCGCGCTGTCCGATTTCCGCATCCTGGAGCTGGGATTGCACGATGGAAATCAGGCGCTCGTTGTGAACCGTGTGTGCGACGGCCTCGTCCGCTTCCTGGCCCTTCTTGGACACCCAGAAGGATGCTCCCAGGAGCAGGACGATAAACACGGCGACGCCCACGGTGATCAGCCGCAGGTTCTGCCCTGCCTCGTAGCGGATGTGACGGATGACCGTCGATGTTCTCGGACCGGAAAGCTTGGGCGCACTGAAATCGGATGCCACGGATATCTGCCTTGAGCCAGCGGTTGCGCCGTCAGAAGGAAATGGCGCGCAACCGCGGTTTTGCAAGGGCGGACCGGCAGGCGGGCTCGCAAGAGCCCGACCGGACGGGCAAGCCGGGCCAGCATCGTCCTGACGATCAGCCGGTGAAACGGTGTGATGACAGCAATGTAGATCTTGCCCAGCAGGATCTTGCGGCGCACCAGCGTCGTGACGCTGACCCTTTGGGCGAGTTCGCCGGCCTGGCGCACGTCGATGACGATGCGGAAATCCAGATGCGTGTCGTCAAAGCCGAGTACGGTCTGTTCACTGGACTTCGAAATGACGGGAAAAAAGCCGATCATCTCCGTTTGACTGCCTGGATGATCGCCCGAGCCCTTCAGTCCGAAGGGGCGGACAACCAGATTTCGCAACCACAACAGAGCACGTGCCCAGACCGGAAAAACACCCATTGCACGCCTGCTCGCGGAAATCGCGTTTGTCGATTGGCCGGGAACAACGAGCTCGTAACAATCTGCCCAATCGGCGAGCGGCAGGGCTGGGTGTGGCAACGTGACAGGAACGGAATGGGTACGGGGGGCCATCGGCGCGTGCTCCTTGAATGCGCCGATTCTAGACCGCGCACTCAGGAGCCGCAAAGGGGCCGATTGTCACGGCCCCTCATACCAAGTCTCTCATCGAGACTTGGTATTGCTGGTTTCTTACATATGGATCGGCTTGAAGAAGGTCGCGAGAGCCGCTTCCTTCACCGCTTCCGACATGGTCGGATGGGCATGGCAGGTGCGGCCGAGATCTTCCGAAGAGCCGCCGAATTCCATCAGAACGGTGATTTCGTGGATCATTTCGCCAGCGCCGAAGCCGACGATGTGACCACCGAGAACCCGGTCGGTTTCCTTGTCGGCCAGAATCTTCACGAACCCATCCGTCTGCAGCATGGCGCGGGCACGGCCATTGGCGGTGAACGGGAACTTGCCGACCTTGTAGGCAATGCCTGCAGCCTTCAGCTCTTCCTCGGTCTTGCCGACGGAGGCGACTTCCGGCTGGGTGTAGACGACGCTCGGGATGACGTCATAGTTCACGTGGCCAGCCTGACCGGCAATGATCTCGGCAACGGCAACACCTTCGTCTTCGGCCTTGTGGGCCAGCATCGGTCCGCGCACGACGTCACCGATGGCATAGATGCCGGTGACGTTGGTCTGGAAATGACCATCGATTTCGACGCGGCCGCGGCTGTCCATGACGACACCGGCCTCAGCCAGGCCGAGACCATCGGTGAACGGCTTGCGGCCTGTGGCGATCAGCACGACATCGGCATCGATCGTCGCAGCATCGCCGCCCTTGACCGGTTCGAACGTTACCTTGGCGCCGTCTCCGGCCTTCTCAACGCCGGTCACCTTGGCGCCGAGCTTGAAGTCGATGCCCTGCTTGGCGAGCATCCGCTGGAACTGCTTGGAGACTTCACCGTCCATGCCGCCGAGGATCGTGTCGAGATATTCGACGACGGTCACCTTGGCGCCGAGACGCGACCAGACGGAACCGAGCTCGAGGCCGATGACACCGCCGCCGACGACGACCATGGTGGCCGGAACCTTTTCCAGCGCGATGCCGCCGGTGGACGAGATGATGATCTTTTCGTCGATTTCAACGGGAACGCCGGGGATGCCTGCGACATCCGAACCGGTGGCGATGACGATGTTCTTCGTCTCGATGACCTGCTCTTCGCCCTTGTCATTGGTGACGGAGACCTTGCCTTCGCCGACAACCTTACCGGTTCCCTGGAAGGCATCGATCTTGTTCTTCTTGAACAGGAAGGCGACGCCATCGGTGTTCGACTTTACCGTTGCATCCTTGTGGGCCATCATCTTGCCAAGGTTCAGCGTCGGAGCCGCGACTTCGACACCCAGCGCATCGATGCCGTGGCCGGTCTGATGGAAGACTTCGGATGCGTGCAGCAGCGCCTTGGAGGGAATGCAGCCGATGTTGAGGCAGGTGCCGCCATAGGTGGCGCGCTTCTCGATGACGCCAACCTTGAGCCCGAGCTGGGCTGCCTTGATGGCGCAGACATAGCCGCCGGGGCCAGTACCGATAACGATGAGATCATAAGCCATTGAAAAGTCCTTCCTGAGAGCGGCTAGCGTCCGCCGCTGACGTTGAGAATGGCGCCCGTAACATAGGACGACGAAGGGGAGATGAGATAGAGAACAGCATCGGCGACCTCTTGCGCGGTGCCTGGCCGTTTCATGGGAATAGTCGGCCCGAGTTCACGGGCACGGTCCGGAAGCCCGCCGGAGGCGTGGATATCCGTATCGATGATGCCGGGGCGTACCGCGTTGACGCGGATGCCATCCGAGGCGACTTCGCGCGAAAGGCCGATGGTGAACGTGTCGATAGCACCCTTGGAGGCGGCATAATCGACATACTGCCCGGCCGAGCCAAGCACGGATGCCACCGACGAAATATTGACGATGACGCCGCCCTTGCCACCATGACGCACCGACATACGGCGGACTGCCGCAGCGGCACAGAGGATCGAGCCGGAGACATTGACGCGCAGCATGCGCTCCAGCCGCTCGGCGGTAATGTCCTCGACACGTGCCGGCATGCCGACGATGCCGGCATTGTTGACCAGCCCGTCGAGACGGCCGAACCTCTCGTCGATCGCCGCAAAGATATCAGCAATTCCGGCCTCGTTGCCGACGTCGCCTTCCACCGCAATCGCAACACCACCTTCCGCTTCGATCGCAGCCACGACTGCGTCAGCGGCAGAGCGGTTGGAGGCATAGTTTACGGCAACCGCCCAGCCTTGCTCGGCGGCAGACCGGCAGATCGCGGCACCGATGCCGCGGCTGCCGCCGGTGACCAGCAAAACGGGCCTGTCATTCCGCGTCATTGGCTGCATCCCTTGAAGGTCAGAACATCCCAGGGCGCGACAGTCGCCTTGCCCCAGATGGATGAATTGCGGATCGCCGGGCCGAAATCGGGCAAAAGTACCTGCGCGGCGGCTTCGAGGCCTTCGCCGGGCAACGAGAGGACCTTGCCATCCGCACTGACCGAATAGATCACGCCCTGCCAGATCGTGCAGGCGGCGATGTCGTCGCCGGTCACGTCACCTTCCGGGCATTTGTGCATGATCATGCCGTTGGCGCGCACAGGCTCGTCGGATTGCATGACGATGCCATCAAGCACCAGATCGGTCTTGCCGACCTTGACCTTGAAATGATTGCTGGTGGCGGCACTGGCCGAGCCGACCGGCTCGAAATGCAACTCGTAAGCATTATCCGCATCACCATAGATCGCCTGTTCCTGCAGGCAGTCGGCGGCACGTGCCGGCGAAACCGCCAGAAATGCGCTCAGGATAGATGCGGGGCCCGCGAGACGCATGCTCAGGCCGCCTTTTCCGTGGCGAGCTTCAGGCCAAGCGCAATGAAGACCATGCCGCTGGCGCGGTCGATCCACTGGCTGGCGCGCGAGAAGGCGGCGCGCATCTTCGGCGTCGTCATGAACATGCTGACACCGACGAACCAGAGGATCAGGCAACTGGCCATCACCAGCCCGTAGCCGAAATTGACCATGATCGGCGTATGGGCGCTGACCACCGTCGAGAAGATCGACAGGAAGAAGAAGACCGGCTTCGGGTTCAAGGCATTGGCGGCAAAGCCGAGGCCGAATGCCTTCAGCCCCGACTGGCGCTTTTCACCGGCCTGCACCCCTTCGGCCTGCGCCGTCATGTCGGTCTTGCCCGCCCGCAGCGACTTGACGCCGATATAGAGAAGGTAAGCGACACCGCACCATTTGACGATGTTGAACAGGTAGATCGACTGCGAGATGATCAGCCCGAGACCGAGGATCGTATAGGTCACATGGAACATCAGCGACGCGCCGACGCCGAAGGACGTGATGATGGCGGAGCGGCGGCCGTTGACGATCGACTGGCGCATGACCATGGCAAGGTCTGCGCCCGGAGAAACGATAGCGAAGGCGAAGATGGCCATCAGCGAGGCGAGTTCGAACAGATAGGGATGCACTGCACTCTCCGTTTATCGCTGTGGGACGTCAGAAAATCAGCGTCGCGACCATGATGAGAAGCCCGGCAAGCGAACCGAGCCAGATGAGCGAGCGGATATAGGGAACACCCGCCAGATAAAGCGGAATATAAATGATCCGGCAGACAAGCCAAGTCCAGGCACCGGTCAGGCCCCAGCCGGTGAGATCGCCGGTGATGGCCAGCGCAAGAGCCAGGCCGACAAAAGCCGGATAAGTCTCACGGAAATTCGCCGATGCCCGGGCCGCCCGGCCGGCCAGTTTGCCGGAGGGTTTCTTTTCCTCATCCCGCGGACCGGCATTCCATGCCGATCCAAGTTCGAGGGTTGCAGAAAAGCCCTGCAGTGAGACATGAAACACCAGCAGCACCACGCTCCATGCAAGAAGCGTGACGAAGGGCGATACCGCCAGTGCTGCCGGGTCCATGCCTATCGTTCCTTACAGGTCGAGAACGAGGCGTTCCGGATCTTCCAGGCTTTCCTTGACGCGCACGAGGAAGGTAACCGCTTCCTTGCCGTCAACGATGCGGTGGTCATAGGAGAGCGCGAGATACATCATCGGACGGATGACGATCTGGCCGCCGACGACGACCGGGCGATCCTGAATCTTGTGCATGCCAAGAATGCCCGACTGCGGCGCATTGAGGATCGGCGAGGACATCAGCGAACCGTAGACGCCACCATTGGTGATCGTGAACGTGCCGCCCTGCATGTCGCCCATGGAGAGGGCGCCATCGCGAGCGAGCTTGGCGAGACGGCCAAGATCCTTCTCGACTTCGGCGATCGACATTTCGTCGGCGTCGCGGATGACCGGAACGACGAGGCCCTTATCAGTGCCGACGGCCATGCCGATATGGCAGAAGTTCTTGTAGATGATGTCGGTGCCGTCGATCTCGGCGTTGACCGAAGGAATTTCCTTCAGGGCATGCGTCACAGCCTTGGTGAAGAAGCCCATGAAGCCGAGCTTGACGCCGTGCTTCTTCTCAAAGATGTCCTTGTACTTGGTGCGCAGCGCCATCACGGCCGACATGTCCACCTCGTTATAGGTGGTCAGCATCGCTGCTGTGTTCTGCGCATCCTTGAGGCGCTTGGCGATGGTCTGGCGCAGGCGGGTCATCTTGACGCGCTCTTCGCGCGGCGCGTCCTCGGCCGACGACGGACCACGCGATACGGCCTTTACCGGCTCGGAAGCGGCTGGTGCCGAAATGCCCTTGGCAACGGCAGCGATGACATCGCCCTTCAGAACCTGACCGCGCTTGCCGGAGCCGTCGACCTGATCGGCCGAGAGGTTGTTTTCAGCCAGCATCTTTGCGGCAGCAGGAGCTGCCGGCATGGCGGACGCAACCGGTGCGGCGGCCGGTGCAGCAGCGGCGGCTGCAGGGGCAGCAGCAGCCGGTTCAGCCTTCTTTTCAGCGGCGGCCGGTGCGGCAGCACCAGCAGCGCCTGCTGCGATGTTGCCGAGCAGCGCGCCGAGGCCGACGGTCTCGCCGGCAGCGGCGACGATTTCGGACAGCACGCCAGCGGCTGGCGACGGAACTTCGATCGTCACCTTGTCGGTTTCAAGTTCAAGCAGCGGCTCATCGGCCTTGACGGTATCGCCAACCTTCTTGAACCAGGTACCGATGGTGGCTTCGCTGACGGATTCGCCCAGAGTGGGAACGCGGATTTCTGTGGCCATGATTTTTTGTCGTCCGTTGATCGGGTGTCGGTTTCTGTTGAGGCAAAAGAGGGAGGCCTTTCAGCCTCCCGTTTTCTTAGCCCCCGAGGGCGTCTTCGAGGAATGCGGCAAGCTGGGCGAGATGCTTGGACATCAGGCCCGTCGCCGGAGAGGCGGCAGCCGGACGGCCGGTGTAACGCACGCGCTGGTACTTTGCATCGATATGGGCAAGCACCCATTCCAGGTACGGGTCGATGAACGACCACGCGCCCATGTTCTTCGGCTCTTCCTGGCACCAGACCATTTCGGCATGGCGGAAGCGCGAGAGTTCGTTGATCAGCGCCTTGGCTGGGAACGGATAGAGCTGTTCGACGCGCAGCAGGTAGACATCGTCGATGCCACGCTTTTCACGCTCTTCCAGCAGGTCGTAATAGACCTTGCCGGTGCAAAGCACGACGCGGCGGATCTTGGCGTCCTTCTGCAGCTTGATCGGGCCGTCCTTGATGACCTCGGCATCGTCCCAAAGCAGACGGTGGAACGAGGTCTCGCCCGCCATTTCCGACAACGAGGAGACAGCACGCTTGTGGCGCAGCAGTGACTTCGGCGTCATCATGATCAGCGGTTTGCGGAAGTCACGCTTCGTTTGGCGGCGCAGAATGTGGAAGTAGTTCGCCGGCGTCGTGACGTTGGCGACCTGCATGTTGTCTTCGGCGCACATCTGCAACCAACGCTCAAGGCGGGCCGAGGAATGTTCCGGACCCTGGCCTTCGTAGCCGTGCGGCAGCAGGCAGACGAGACCCGACATACGCAGCCACTTGCGCTCACCCGACGAGATGAACTGGTCGAACACGACCTGCGCACCGTTGGCGAAGTCGCCGAACTGGGCTTCCCAGAGCGTCAGCGCGTTCGGACGGGCCAGCGAATAGCCGTATTCGAAACCGAGTACAGCCTCTTCCGAAAGCATCGAGTTGATGACTTCGTAACGGGCCTGGGTCGGCGACAGGTTGGCCAGCGGGATGTAGCGGTCTTCGGTTTCCTGATCGTAGAGAACCGAGTGGCGCTGCGAGAACGTGCCGCGTTCGCAATCCTGGCCCGACAGACGAATCTTGGTGCCGTCGATGCAAAGCGTGCCGAAAGCCAGCGCTTCGGCCATCGCCCAATCGACGCCTTCACCGGTCTGGACCATGTTGGCCCGGCCGTCCATGAAACGCTGAATGGTCTTGTGGGCATGGAAGCCCGCCGGAACTTCCGACAGCTTGCGGCCTACTTCCTTGAGCGACTTCATCGGAACCGAGGTCTTGCCGCGGCGCTGCTCATCCTGGTTGTCGGCGGCGCGAAGTCCCGACCACACACCGTCCAGCCAGTCGGCCTTGTTCGGCTTGTAGGATTGGCCTGCCTCGAACTCCTGCTCGAGATGCGCACGCCAGTCGGCCCGCATCTTTTCCAGTTCGCCTTCGGTGATCAGGCCTTCGGCGATCAGACGCTGGGCGTAGATCTGCACGACCGTCTTGTGGGCGCGGATGACCTTGTACATTTTCGGCTGCGTGAATGACGGCTCATCACCTTCGTTATGGCCGAAGCGGCGATAGCAGAACATGTCGACGACGACAGGCTTGTGATACTTCATCCGGTATTCGGTGGCGATCTTGGCAGCGTAGACGACCGCTTCAGGATCGTCGCCGTTGACGTGGAAGATCGGCGCTTCGATCATCTTGGCAACGTCCGACGGATAGGGCGACGAACGCGAGAAGGCCGGATTGGTGGTGAAGCCGATCTGGTTGTTGATGATGAAATGCACCGTACCGGCAACGCGGTGACCGCGCAGGCCTGACAGGCCGAGGATTTCAGCCGTGACGCCCTGGCCGGCAAAGGCAGCGTCGCCGTGCAGCAAAAGCGGCATGACTTGCGCGCGCTCGGACAGCGGAATGACGTCGCCTTCGAAGATCTTCGCCATCTGGTCCTGCTTGGCGCGGGCCTTGCCCATGACGACAGGATTGACGATTTCCAGATGCGACGGGTTGGCCGTCAGCGACAGGTGAACCTTGTTGCCGTCGAACTCGCGGTCCGAGGAGGCACCCAGATGGTACTTCACGTCGCCCGAGCCTTCAACGTCGTCCGGTGCGTAGGAGCCGCCCTTGAACTCGTGGAACACGGCGCGATGCGGCTTGCCCATGACGTTGGTCAAGACGTTCAGACGGCCGCGATGGGCCATGCCGAGGATGACCTCTTTCAGGCCTTCCTGACCGCCGCGCTTGATGATCTGCTCCAGCGCCGGGATCAGCGATTCACCGCCGTCGAGACCGAAGCGCTTGGTGCCCTTATACTTGACGTCGATGAACTGCTCGAAGCCTTCGGCCTCGATCAGCTTCTGCAGGATGGCCTTCTTGCCCTCAGGCGTGAAATCAACACCCTTATCCGGGCCTTCGATGCGTTCCTGGATCCAGCCTTTGATTTCCGGATCGGAGATGTGCATGAACTCGACACCGAGCGTCGAGCAATAGGTGCGCTCGAGAATGTCGACGATCTCGCGCAGGGTTGCGTATTCAAGACCAAGCACGTTGTCGATAAAAATCGGCCGGTCCATGTCTTCCGGGCCGAAACCGTAGTTCGACGGCGAAAGCTCGTGATAATCCTCGACCGGAGCGGCGATTGCCAACGGGTCGAGCTTGGCATGCAGGTGGCCGCGCATGCGGTAGGCGCGGATCAGCATGATCGCGCGCACGCTGTCACGGGTCGACTGGTGAACGTCGGCGGGCGCTGCGGCAACGCCGGTCACGGCAGCCTTGGCTTCGGCCTTCGCCTGAACCTTCTTTTCGATGACCTTTTCAACCGTGCCCCAGTCGCCGTCCAGCGCCGAGACCAGTTCGCCACTGGCTTGGATTGGCCAGTGTGGCTTCTTCCACGAAGCGCCCTTGGCGGCCTTGATCACGTCTTCCGGCTGCTCCTGCAGCGCCTTGAAGAACGACTGCCATTCGCCGGAGACCGACGACGGATCGTTTTCGTAGCGCGCATAGAGCTGGTCGATATAGCCAGCATTCGCTCCATCGAGGAACGAGGTCAGCTGAAATTGCTCGTTGGCTTCTTGCCGTGCCATGGTGTTCCGCGGACCTGTCCGTCCGCCTCCTGACTAGTTAACTCTGCCGGGTGGATGGCCCCGGTAAACCGCATTTTCGAGAGCGCCGGATGCGCCCCCGCGTCATCAGATGGTGCGGACCGGGCCAACCGCAATGGGCGGCCCGGTCACGTTATTCGCTTGGAACGTCTCAGCCCTTGAGGACTTCGACCAGCGTCTTGCCGAGGCGCGCCGGGGAAGGCGATACCTTGATACCGGCCGCTTCCATGGCCGAGATCTTGGATTCCGCATCGCCCTTGCCGCCGGAAACGACAGCACCGGCGTGGCCCATGGTGCGGCCCTTCGGAGCGGTACGGCCGGCGATGAAGCCTGCCATCGGCTTCTTGCGGCCCTTCTTGGCTTCGTCGATCAGGAACTGGGCTGCATCTTCTTCAGCCGAGCCGCCGATTTCGCCGATCATGATGATCGAGGTCGTGGCCGGATCGGCCAGGAACATCTCAAGCACATCGATGAACTCGGTGCCCTTGACCGGGTCGCCGCCGATGCCGACAGCCGTCGTCTGGCCAAGGCCTTCGTTCGACGTCTGGAACACGGCTTCATAGGTCAGCGTGCCGGAGCGCGACACGATACCGACCGAACCCTTGCGGAAGATCGAGCCCGGCATGATGCCGATCTTGCATTCTTCCGGCGTCAGGATGCCCGGGCAGTTCGGGCCGAGCAGGCGCGACTTGGAGCGGTCGAGGCGAGCCTTGACGCGAACCATGTCCATGACCGGAATGCCTTCGGTGATGCAGGTGATGAACGGGATCTCGGCTTCGATCGCCTCGATGATCGCGTCGGCAGCACCTGCCGGCGGAACGTAGATCACCGATGCGTCTGCGCCGGTGCGTTCCTTGGCTTCAGCGACGGACGCGAAGATCGGCAGGCTTTCGCCCTTCGAGCGGGTCCAGGTTTCGCCACCCTTCTTCGGGTGGATACCACCGACCATCTGCGTGCCGTAGTAGGCAAGCGCCTGTTCGGTGTGGAACGTACCGGTCTTGCCGGTCAGGCCCTGAACCAGGACCTTGGTATTCTTGTTGACGAGAATAGACATGAGTTCGGGTCCTTAAAAATTAGGCGTTGATCGCAGCGACGATCTTCTTGGCCGCATCGTCCAAGTCGTCTGCCGCCGTGATCGCGAGACCCGATTCGTTCAGAATCTTCTTGCCGAGCTCGACATTGGTACCTTCGAGGCGCACGACGAGCGGAACCTTGAGGCCGACTTCCTGCACCGCAGCGACAACACCTTCAGCGATGACGTCGCACTTCATGATGCCGCCGAAGATGTTGACGAGGATGCCCTCGACCTTCGGGTCAGCCGTGATGATCTTGAAGGCAGCAGCCACCTTCTCCTTGCCGGCGCCACCGCCGACGTCGCAGAAGTTTGCCGGCTCCTTGCCGTACAGCTTGATGATGTCCATCGTCGCCATGGCGAGACCAGCGCCGTTGACCATGCAGCCGATGTTGCCGTCGAGAGCGACGTAAGCGAGGTCCCACTTGGAGGCTTCGATTTCCTTGGCGTCCTCTTCGGTCTCGTCGCGCAGCGCCTTGACGTCGTCGTGGCGGAAAATCGCGTTGCCGTCGAAGGACATCTTGGCGTCGAGGACACGCAGATGGTCATTCTTCATGACGATCAGCGGGTTGACCTCGAGCAGCGCCATGTCCTTCTCGTTGAAGGCTTTGTAGAGGATCGGGAACAGCGACTTGGCGTCTTCGGCAGCAGCGCCCGAAAGCTCGAGTGCCTTGGAGATCGCAGCAACGTCAGCGTCGGTCACGCCCGTTTCCGGGTCGATTGCGATTGTGTGGATCTTTTCCGGCGTGTCATGGGCGACAGCCTCGATGTCCATGCCGCCTTCGGTCGAGACGACGAAGGCAACGCGGCCAACCGAACGGTCGACCAAAAGCGAGAGGTAAAGCTCGCGGGCAATGTCGGCGCCGTCTTCGATGTAGAGGCGGTTGACCTGCTTGCCGGCTTCGCCGGTCTGCGCGGTTACCAGCGTGTTGCCCATCATTTCCTTGGCATGCGCCTTGGCTTCGTCGATGGAGAACGCCAGGCGAACGCCACCCTTGGCATCCGGGCCGAGTTCCTTGAACTTGCCCTTGCCGCGGCCGCCAGCGTGGATCTGGCTCTTGACGACGTAGAGCGGGCCTGGAAGCGACTTTGCAGCCGCTTCTGCCTCGTCGGCGGAGAAGATGGCAACACCTTCTGCGACCGGAGCGCCAAAGGTCTTCAGCAGAGCCTTGGCCTGATATTCATGAATGTTCATGGGGATATTTCCTGTTTAAGCCGAGCGGTAATTACGTGAGGCGCAATTACTTCAGGCTGGGCGCGATGGCGACGCAGGCTTCGCAAAGACCGGCAACCGCGGCAACCGACTTGTCGAAGGCTTCCTGTTCGGCCTTGTTGAACTCGACTTCGATGATACGCTCGACACCACCGGCGCCGATGATCGTCGGGACGCCGACATACATGTCCTTGACACCGTACTGGCCGGTGAGATGGGCGGCGACGGGCAGAACGCGCTTCTTGTCCTTGAGGAAGGATTCAGCCATTTCGATCGCCGAAGCGGCCGGAGCGTAGTAGGCCGAACCGGTCTTGAGCAGACCAACGATTTCGGCGCCACCGTCACGGGTGCGCTGGATGATTTCTTCGAGGCGTTCCTTGGTGACCCAGCCCATCTTGACCAGATCGGTCAGCGGAATGCCGCCAACGGTCGAGTAACGGGCAAGCGGCACCATCGTGTCGCCATGGCCGCCGAGAACGAAGGCGGTGACGTCCTGGACGGAAACGTTGAATTCCTGGGACAGGAACAGGCGGAAGCGCGAGCTGTCGAGAACGCCGGCCATGCCGACAACCATGTTCTTCGGCAGGCCGGAGAACTTCTGCAGCGCCCAGACCATCGCGTCGAGCGGGTTGGTGATGCAGATGACGAAAGCGTTCGGGGCATACTTCTTGATGCCGGCGCCGACCTGTTCCATCACCTTGAGGTTGATGCCGAGCAGATCGTCGCGGCTCATGCCCGGCTTGCGGGCAACGCCGGCGGTGACGATGCAGACATCGGCGCCTTCGATTGCGGAATAGTCGCTGGCACCGGTCAGGTTGGCATTGAAGCCTTCGACGGGGGAGGACTGAGCGATATCGAGACCCTTGCCCTGCGGAATGCCGTCAGCGATGTCGAACAGGACGATATCGCCCAGTTCCTTCAAGCCGGCGAGATGCGCCAGCGTGCCACCAATCATTCCAGAACCAATAAGTGCGATCTTGTTGCGCGCCATGAAAGTGCTTCCTTTGCGATCCAAATCTGACAAGGCCTGACGTGGCGCTCTAAGCGCAGACTGTGGCAAACCTTCGGCGCTAGGAATTAAGCTTCAAAATCTAAAATATCAACCGATACTTTCGGACAGAACAATTTCAATCGGTTAGATCATAAAATTCTTACGTAAACGTAAGAATTTACGTCGCCGTTCTGTCATAAAACACCAGAAGCTGCATGATGGTTAGCCGCGTATTCTTTGCTCTGCAGCTCAATGAGCCGCGACACCGTGCGGTCAAACTCGAAACCCTCGGTGCCTTTTTTCGCCGTCAGCAGATTGATCGGCGCCGATGCTGCAGAAGCAAACAGCCGGGCGCCATGATCGTAGATCGTATCGACCAGCATGATGAAGCGCTTGGTCTCGTTGCGGCGTTCCGGCCCGAGATGCGGAATATGCTCGACGAAAATCGTCCGGTAATGCGAAAGGATGGCGAGATAATCGGCGGCGCCCAGCGGCTTTTCGCAGAGGTCTGCGAAGGAAAAACGAGCGCATTCGCCGGCAGCCTTGGGCACGACGATCTTGCGTCCCTTGAACGCCACCTCGGCGGAGGCAACCGTCAGCCCCGCCGTTGCCAGCCTCCAGGCATTGTCGAGTTCGGCGTCGGCTTGCGGGCCAAGCGGCGATGACCAGACTGGTAGTCCCTCGATCTTCGCCAGCCGGTAATCCGTCGTTGTATCCAGCGGCACGATAGCGGCATGCGCCTTCAACAGATCGATGAACGGCAGAAACAGGCCGCGATTGAGACCATCCCTGTAAAGATTGCCCGGCTCGACATTCGATGTCGCCACCAGCACGCAGCCTTTGGAGAAGAGTTCGCCGAACAGCCGCGACAGGATCATCGCATCGGCAATATCGGTGACGGAAAACTCGTCGAAGCACAGAAGCCGCGCTTCGGCAAAGATCTCGGCCGCCACCGGCGGCATCGGGTCCGCCTGCCGCGTCTCGCCATTTTTCAGCTTCTGCCGGTGCTTGAAGATGCGATCATGCACATCGGCCATGAATTCGTGGAAATGCGCCCGCCGCTTGCGCTTGATCGGCACCGTCTCGAAGAACAGGTCCATCAGCATGGTCTTGCCACGCCCGACGCCCCCGTAGAGATAAAGCCCCTTCAGCGGCGGATGTTCATTCTTGCGTGAAGCAAACAGCCATCCAAGCGCATTCGACTTGCGCTCGGCGCGGCCGGCGGCGAGCTCTGAGGAAAGGTGATCGAGCCGCCTGGCGATGGCAAGCTGCGCCGGATCACGCGACAGCGTTCCCGCCGCGACCATGGCTTCGAGTTTTCGTGAAATACTGTCTTCGGGATTTGGCACGCGCTGGACCGCCCTGGTGTCGGAAACGACGGCAAGAAAAAGCCCGGCTGATGCCGGGCTGGTGGTTAGCGGCTAAGACTGACCGACTGGCCGCCATTGGTCGAGCCGTCAAAGCGTGCATCGGCCGTCTTGAACAGGCGGGCGAGCGGATTGCCGTTGCGATCCTTCAAGACGACTTGCTTGCCGGCCACTTCCCAGGATCCCATCGCCGTCAGTTCGCCAGCGCAACCGCGCGTACCGCCGCGCGAACCGCTGCCGAGATTGGTCAGCGTCAGGAACATGTCGCAGGATGCGCCCGCATTCGAGACACGCCAGTTGCCTACCATCGATTCCTTGGTGACATCAAGCGCATTGGCCGCCGCAGCAGTATCGGTAGCACCCGGCGTCGTGACGCCGCCGACCGCCGCCGTGCCGCTGACCGGCGCTGCCGGAAACTGCGAGGTATCACCGGGCGCTGCAAGCTGGCCGGAAGAGACACTCGGCACAGGCTGCGCCTGCAATGGAGCCGGCGCGGGGTTTCCACCGAAATCGCTCATGGACGTCCGCTGACATCCAGCCAGCGCCAGCACCAAGGCCAGTCCCGCTACCGTATGTATTGTCCGCATGTTCAAGCTCCCGATCATCTCTGCTATCGCGTTGTCCAGGGGAATATAGGCGGAATTAGCTTAAAACTAACTTTAAATTCAAGATGCACCGGATTCTTTAAGACTGTGGCATGATTGAAACGGTTCCCATCCTGCTCTGCGAAGTTGCCGGCGCATCAGGATGCCGGGCGATATCCGCTCTACCGGCGACAACGACACTACACTGGCAGGCTTCAATCTGAACACGCTGGATCTACAGCGCAAACCGGCAATAAAATACCTGGCAGCTCCTTCGAAAGGGGAGATCCCAAGCTCGGAAAGCCTGAAGGCTCGCCTACAATCAAACAACCATCATTCAACCATAACGACAGATTCAGGCAAGCATTCCCCTCTAAAGCGAAAGCACTCAAGGAGGGACAGGCAATGAATATCAGCGGCATCAGCTATTTCAACATTCAAACCGCCGGACCGCTAGCCGCCACCAGACAGCTGGCCACCTCCGGAAATCCAGTTACGTCTGCCACCTCCTATGGCGCGCCTGAACCTGCCGGTAACGACGGCGACATCGGAACATACGATAGTTTTGGCAAATTAGCCCCGATATCCGACAGCTTCGTAACATCGCAGCCGAACGGCTTTGAAATTTACATGCCGGTCCGCCCCGGGTTTTCGTCCAACAATTTAGCCCTGGCGGTGACCGATCCGGCGGCGGAACCATTCTCGTCGGGCAAGACAAAGACGGAAGTTGCCGAAGCAGCACGCAAGGCGATCGACAGCCGATACGCCCAGATGAGCGGGAACGGACAACCGTTCGGGTACAACAGTCATGAGGGCAAGGATTGGTATTCCGCCCTCGGCGATCTGGATCGCCGGGCTTTGAATGCCATGCGCACCGACACGACCGGGCTTTTTTCCAAAGAGGAAAAGGATATGGCGGCGTCAATCATGGCAAATCAGCAGGGGCTCGCCATGGGGCTCTATGCTGGCCCCATACGGCTGGCGGAAACATTCGTATCAGACCCTTCCAATCACATGGCAGTCGGGAAAGCCGGGGCGCTCTGGCTCGACAAGGTCAGCTATGAAGAGAAAACCACATCTATCGAATGGATGGAGCAGCGGGCAGCGACACAACGCCTCTATGAGCATGGCGCGGAGCATGCCGGGGTCGAGCCAGAGGACCTGAGTTCCGGCTTCTCATTTGTCGATATGTTGTTGCAGGCCTATAAAGACCTCGAACAGCTGGGCGAAGGGTACGATTTGAAGGATGTCCCGGCCTATCAGAAGGCGTTCGAACTCTTTGCGAACTACGCGCCAGCCAAACAACAGACTGCATCAACCTTATACCTTTGATCACAGCGATCAGTTCGCCAATTTTCCCAATCGGAAAGTATGGCGTGACTTGTTTTGCTACCTCGCGAGGGGCGTGCGACCGGCGGCGGCTTTTCAGTAAAAAAGCCGGCCGCAACGTTTGCTGCGGCCGGCTTCAATACATGAAAAGTGTCGATCTGGATGAAGGCCGAGGCAAGTGGGCCTCCACGATCACCCCCACACCCAGTTATCAGACGCGGCGTTCGACCATCATCTTCTTGATCTCGCCGATCGCCTTCGCCGGATTCAAACCCTTCGGACAGGTCTGGGCGCAGTTCATGATCGTGTGGCAGCGATAGAGACGGAACGGATCCTCAAGATTGTCGAGGCGCTCGCCCTTGGCTTCGTCGCGGCTGTCGATCAGCCAGCGATAGGCCTGCAGCAGCACAGCCGGGCCGAGATAACGGTCGCCATTCCACCAGTAGCTGGGGCACGAGGCGGAACAGCAGGCGCAGAGAATGCACTCATAGAGGCCGTCGAGCTTCTGGCGATCCTCATGGCTCTGCTTCCATTCCTTGGCCGGTGTCGGCGAAACCGTCTTCAGCCAGGGCTCGATCGAGCGGTGCTGGGCGTAGAAATTGGTGAGATCCGGCACGAGGTCCTTGACAACAGGCATATGCGGCAGCGGGTAAACCTTTACCGCCCCCTTCACCTCGTCCATGCCCTTGGTGCAGGCCAGCGTATTGGTGCCGTCGATGTTCATGGCGCAGGAACCGCAGATGCCTTCGCGGCAGGAACGGCGCAGCGTCAGCGTCGGGTCGATCTTGTTCTTGATGTACAGAAGCGCATCGAGAACCATCGGGCCGCAGTCGTCGACATCGATATAGAACGTATCGATCGACGGGTTCTTGCCGTCGTCCGGGCTCCAGCGATAGATGCGGAATTCGCGGGTATTGGTGGCACCGGCCGGCTTCGGCCAGACCTTGCCTTCCGTCATCGTCGAGTTCTTGGGGAGAGCGAGTTCAACCATGGATCATTCTCCTCAATACACGCGTGCCTTGGGCTCGATCTTTTTCGGATCGATGCCTTCGGCCAGAAGTTCGGTGTGAACCGGACGATAGTCGAGACGGACTTCGCCGGCCTCGTTCACCCAGGACAGCGTATGCTTGCGCCAGTTGACGTCGTCGCGGCCGGCAAACGGGCCGTCGACAAAGTCCTCACGCGCATGGCTGCCACGGCTTTCCTTGCGGGCCTCGGCGCCGTAGACGGTGACGATGGCGTTGGCCATCAGGTTTTCCAGCTCCAGCGTTTCCACCAGGTCGGAATTCCAGATCATCGAACGGTCGGTGACCTTGACGTCGGCCAGTTCCTGCCAGATGGCGCTCATCCGCTTGCAGCCGCTCTCCAGCGATTCCTGGGTGCGGAACACGGCAGCGTCGTCCTGCATGGTCTTCTGCATCTTTTCGCGCAGAACCGCCGTCGGCGTGCCGCCATCGGCAAACCGCAGCCTGTCAAAGCGCGTCATGATCTTTTCGCAGGCTTTTTCGTTGATCGGCGGGATCGGTGCGGCGCGGTCGATGACTTCACCGGCGCGGATCGCAGCGGCGCGGCCGAAAACCACGAGGTCGATCAGCGAGTTGGAGCCGAGACGGTTTGCGCCGTGCACCGAGGCGCAACCGGCTTCACCGACAGCCATCAGGCCCGGCAGCACACGCTCGGGATTTTCACCGTCGGCATTCAGCACTTCGCCCCAGTAGTTGGTCGGAATGCCGCCCATGTTGTAGTGAACGGTCGGCAGGACCGGGATCGGCTCGCGCGTCACGTCGACACCGGCAAAGATCTTGGCGCTCTCGGAAATGCCCGGCAGGCGCTCGTGCAGAACGGCCGGATCGAGATGGTCGAGATGCAGGTAGATATGGTCCTTGTTCTTGCCGACGCCGCGGCCTTCGCGGATTTCCAGCGTCATGCAGCGGGACACCACGTCGCGCGAGGCAAGATCCTTGGCCGATGGCGCATAGCGCTCCATGAAGCGCTCGCCTTCGGAATTGACGAGATAACCGCCTTCGCCGCGCGCGCCTTCGGTGATCAGGCAGCCCGAGCCGTAGATGCCGGTCGGGTGGAACTGGACGAACTCCATGTCCTGCAAAGGCAGGCCGGCGCGTGCCACCATGCCGCCACCGTCGCCGGTGCAGGTATGGGCCGAGGTCGCCGAGAAATAGGAGCGGCCATAGCCGCCGGTCGCCAGAACGACCATCTTGGCGGAGAAGCGATGGATCGTGCCGTCGTCGAGGTTCCAGGCAACGACGCCGGTGCAGCGGCTGCCGTCATCCGACATGATCAGGTCGAGTGCGAAATACTCGATGAAGAATTCGGCGTTGTTCTTCAGAGACTGGCCATAGAGCGTGTGCAGGATAGCGTGGCCGGTGCGGTCGGCAACGGCGCAAGTGCGCTGTACCGGCGGGCCTTCGCCGTAGTTCTGCATGTGGCCGCCAAACGGCCGCTGATAGATCTTGCCTTCGGCATTGCGCGAGAACGGAACGCCATAATGTTCCAGCTCGTAAACGGCTTTCGGCGCTTCCATCGTCAGGTACTGCATGGCATCGACGTCGCCGAGCCAGTCGGAACCCTTGACCGTGTCATAGAGATGCCACTGCCAGCTGTCCGGCGTCATATTGGTCAGCGAGGCGGCAATGCCGCCCTGGGCTGCGACCGTATGCGAGCGCGTCGGAAAAACCTTGGTGATGCAGGCCGTCTTGAAACCCTGTTCGGCCATGCCAAGCGTTGCGCGCAATCCGGCGCCGCCGGCGCCGACGACGATGACGTCATAAGCATGGTCGACATAATCATAGGCGTGGCCGTTGATGAGCGGCGATGAGGTGGGTGCCATTGTGAATTACCCTGCAAACGCGATCTTCAGGATGGCGAAAAGACAGAGCCCGCCAACTGCGATCGCAAAAAACGTATTGAGCATGACGAGGACGACCTTGGCGCCTTCGTTGTGAACATAGTCCTCGATGACGACCTGCATGCCGAGCTTCATGTGGATCAGGCCGGAGATGACCACCAGCCCCATGATCACCGCCACGAAGGGGTTCGACAGGGCAACGACGACTTCAGCATAGGGCGCGCCTGCATATTTGATCAGGAACAGCACGAAGAAGATGATCAATGGCACGTTGGCGACGGCCGTCAGCCGCTGGCGCCAGAAATGATCGGTGCCTTCCTTGGCCGAACCGAGGCCGCGAACCTTGCCGAGGGGAGTACGCATATCCATGGAATTCTTGTCCTCTCAGCGAACCGCGTAGCCGACGATCCAGATCAGCGCGGTAACCGCGACCGAACCGATCAGGTTGGCAATGGCAAGCTTGGTGGCGAAATGCTTCTCGTAGCCGTAGCCCAGATCCCAGACAAAGTGCCTGAGACCGCCGAACAGATGATGCACCAGCGCCCAGGTATAGCCAAACAGAACGAGCTGGCCGATGATCGTGCCGAAGGCCCACATGGCCCAGTCGTAATGTTCCGGTCCGCTGGCTGCGGCGATCAGCCACCATGCAACAAGCACCGTGCCGAAGTACAAGGCACAGCCGGTAATGCGGTGCACAATGGACATGACCATCGTGGGGATAGGCTTATAGATTTGTAGATGCGGCGACAAAGGCCGGCTTTTGGTGACATTCGTCATCTGAACCTCACGGAAGACCCGGAAAGATGCCCAAAAACTGGACTATTTTCATCCGGTATTGCACCTGATTGTGCGCAATTCAGTCAGCCGACGTTTAATCACCATATTGATTAACGACAAGTGTGTTTGCACTGCAAAATCAATTTAATCGATTAGACGAAAATGTGGCGGCTTGACCGGCGCGATTCGCCCACCGCGTTAACGATAAGGCGTGAAAATTCAACGCAATCCGTGACTTTTGCGGGCATGTGCCCCACATTGCCCGTTAAGGATTTGTTAAGACCCATCCGGAGGGCTGCACGAAATGCGTCCATTGAGCATTCAGAATGCGACGAAAGTCTTGATCGCGGCGCTCGCTGTGATCCTCTCGTTCGCCAGTTTCGCCGAAGCACGTGATCGCAATGGCGAAAGAAATCACGTCCGCCGGCCGCATTTCGAACGGTCGCATGATCAGCGCCCCCATCGCGGACGGCAGGAAGCCATTTCCGGCGTCACGGCCGATCGCTACTATTACCGCCGCGACTGGCGAGATCGCGGATACCGCTATGATCGCCGGCATGACAGATTCCAGTTCGACAGGCGCCAGGCCAATCGCGGCCATTTCCAGCCGAGATATGGACGTGACCGCTTTGACCCCACCCTCCCGGTGCGGGAATATCGTGGCCAGCGCCCAAGCGGCTGGAGCCAGTCCTATGGCGGCGACGGTTTCCCATCCTATGCCAATGGCGGCACCTATTTCGGCGGCTTGTCGGCCTGGACCGATCCCGGCAACGGCACCTATTTCAGCTCAGAGCGGAGCGGCTACGGTTACTTTCCGGATGATACCGGCATGACCTATCCCGCGGTGCGCCCGAAAATCATCCACGTCAATCCGTCGACCAACGCGCGCGCCTGTTCCTGGGAATCCGGCGTTTGCGTGATCCGGCGGTGACAGATAGAGCCATAGCCGCATGAGTGCCGATAAAGTTGCAATCCTTCTGCAAGACGTAAAAGAGCATCGCGCGGATCTCTTTCCGATTGTCGCGCGCCTGCGCGACGTGATTCTGGCCGCCGGTCCTGCGATTACCGAGGAGGTGAAGTATGGTGGATTGCTGTTTTCATCCGGCCAGAGCTTCTGCGGCGTTTTTCCCTACAAGGACCACGTGACGCTGGAATTCAGCCAGGGTGCATCCCTCACTGACCCGCATGGCTTCCTGTCCGGCGAGGGCAAGTACCGGCGCCACATCAAACTGGAGACCATGCAGGATATCGAGACAAGCCACGTTGCCGATTATATCACGGCAGCACATGCGGCGGTGAACACCTGACCGCCTGCGCTATGGTTCGGCGCATCATCATTTGCCGCGCCGTGAAAGTCCTCAATCACAACCCGCGCTCAAAAAACGCCAGACCGTGGTCTTCTTGACCTCGCTGTCCTCCAGCGCCCGGGTCACCGGCACCTGGTAGGTCGCCAGCATCTGCATCCGGTCCCGCGGGCAATAGGCACGGCCGGGATCACCGACGAGGACATCGGCTCCCTCGGCGGCCAGCGCGCTCAGCCACCGCACGATCCGGTCGGCAAACGCCTTGTCATAAAAGACATCGCCAGCCAGATAGACATCCGCATCCCGCCCGGCGCCGATCATGTCGAGGCCCGCGGAAGCGACGTCGACACCATTCAGCGCGGCATTGAGCCGGATCGCCGTTTCGGTCCACGGATCGATATCGACGGCCAGCACCGACGATGCCCCTGCCTTCATCGCCGCGATCGCCACCAGACCCGAGCCGGAAGCGAAATCGATCACCCGCTTGCCGGCCACCAAATCCGGATGATCGAGAATATGCCGCGCCAGCCCCTGCCCACCCGCCCAGGCAAACGCCCAGAACGGCGGCGGCAAGCCTATCTCTTCCAGCTCTTCCTCCGTCTTCAGCCACAGATCATGCGCTTCGCTGGCCAGATAGAGCCGCACCTCCGGCACATGCGGCGGCGCCATGATGTCCGTGTTCTCGCGGATGAAGGTTTCGGGATTGGTTTTCATGGAGTCTGTTTGATGATTGGCCATTAGGTTGACGGCACCTCTTCTCCCCAGCGGGGAGAAGGTGGCCCATGGGGCCGGATGAGAGGGCGGTACACTCAGACTCGCTGAAACACCCCCTCATCGCCTCACTTCGTTCGGCACTTCTCCCCGCAGGGGAGAAGAGGAAGATCACCGCGGCGGATTATCCAGCCCGCCGATCCGGCAGATTTCCAGATACTCCTCCTCGGTCACCGGCTGCACCGATAGCCGCATCGAGGTAACCAGCGCCATCTTCTCGAATTTCGGATTGGCCTTGATGTCCTTCAGCGATACCGGGTTCGGCAGGTCGCAGACGGCGCGGATATCGACGCAATCCCAGCGGGCATCGCCCTCGGCGGTCGAATCCGGGTGCGACAGTGCACAGACCTCGGTGATCCCGACGATCTCCAGTCCCTCGTTCGAGTGGTAGAAGAAACCCTTGTCGCCGATCTGCATCGCCCGCATGTTGTTGCGCGCCAGATAGTTGCGCACGCCCGTCCATTCGGTCCCCTTGGCACCCGCATCCTTCTGCATCGCCCAGGACCATTTGAACGGTTCGGACTTGTAAAGCCAATACCCCACGCTCAGGCCTCCGGCTTGTTGAAGACCCAGTTCCAGGGCTTGATATCGACATTGGAAAACAAGCCGGCCTTGGCATAGGGATCGGCGCTCGCGATGGCCCGCACGTCCTCGATCGTCTCTGCCTTCAAAACCACCAGGCTGCCATTCGGCTTGCCGGCATCGTCAAGAAACGGACCGGCGAAGACCAGCGTACCCTTGGCGTTGAGATCGTTCAGAAACTCGACATGCGCGGGACGGGCGTCCATCCGCACCTGCAGGGCATTCGGCTTGTCCGTGCACAGAACCGCAAACAGCATTGTGTTCTCCTTGATTGCCTATTCTTAGGAAGTGTTTATTCCTGCGTGATCGGCCGGGACATCAGCTGTTCCAGCGCCGTCTTCACGTCCATCTTTCCATCAATGATCGCAGCCACCGCTTCGGTGACCGGCATATCGACACCCAGTTGCCGGGCCACATCGGCAGCGACGGAGGCAGCAAACGCACCTTCGACCAGCTCATTCGAATGCCCCTTGGCACTGCCGCTCTGCCCGAGCGCGATGCCATAACGCAGATTGCGCGACTGATGGCTGGTTGCTGTCAACACCAGATCGCCAAGACCGGACAGCCCGCGTACCGTATCCGCCTCGCCGCCCCGTGCCGCAACGAACCGTGACATCTCGGCCAGTCCGCGCGAAATCAGCGCCGCCCGGGCGGAATCGCCAAGACCTGCCCCTTCGACGATACCGCAGGCAATCGCCAGCACATTCTTCAACGCGCCGCCGAGCTGCACCCCAATACGGTCAGCCGACGGATAAAGACGAAAAGTCGCACCCGACAAGGCTTCGGCCAGAACCGCGGCCCGCTCGACAGAGCCCGCCGCAATCACCATCGCCGTCGGCAAGCCCTTGGCGATATCGGCGGCAAACCCCGGGCCGGAGAGCACGGCGACATTCTGCAGATGCAGCTCTTCCTCGACGACATCGGTCAGCAACCGGCCACTCGCCCGCTCCATGCCTTTGGCGCAGATCACCACATCGGCCCCCTTGCCGATGAAACCGTGCAATGACCGCCCAGCCTCGCGCTGCGCCTGCGATGGCATGGCGAAGAGCACGATGCCGGCACCCTCAAGAACGGTTGGGTCATCGGAAACAACAAGCGTTTCCGGCAGATCGATGCCCGGCAGCGCGCTGTCATTGCGGCCGGTTTGCTTGAATTCCTCGACGATACTTTCGCGGCGGGTGAGCAGCGTCACCGGCACCTTGCCAGAGGCGGCGGCAACGGCGGCCAGTGCCGTTCCGAAGGCCCCGGAGCCAACGACGACGATACGATCGGTATTCATGACGTCCGCCATCACGCCTTTGCTCCCCGCTTGCCAAAGCCGATCAGGGCTTTCGCATCCGCATCCAGCGGCCAGCGCGAACGCGGCGCCACATCGAGATCATCGGCCGGCAATCCTGCCGCCATGCGCTCGGCCCCCGCCCAAGCGATCATTGCCGCATTGTCGGTGCACAGTTGCATCGGCGGCGCGATGAAGTGAAAGCCATTCTTGTCGCACAGCTCCTGCAGCGTCGCCCGCAGCGTCTGGTTGGCCGCCACCCCGCCGGCCACCACCAGCGCCGGATGCGTCACCGTGCCGGCAAACTGCTCCTTGAAGCGGGCAAGCCCGCGGCCGATGCGATCCTTCAGCGTGCGCGAAATCGCCTTCTGGAAGGAGGCGCAGATATCGGCGATGTCCTGTTCGGTCACTGGCTCGATCGACTGCGCCGCCTGGCGCACGGCCGTCTTCAGGCCGGAAAATGAAAAATCGAGCCGCGCTTCGCCGACCAGCGGACGCGGGAAGGAAAACCGGTCCGGATTGCCACTTTTTGCCGCACGCTCCACCGCCGGACCGCCAGGATAAGGCAGCCCCAGAAGCTTCGCGGTCTTGTCGAACGCCTCGCCCAGCGCATCGTCGATTGTCGTCCCCCAGCGCTCGTAGACGCCGACGCCCTTCACCAGGATCAGCTGTGTGTGGCCACCGGAAACCAGCAGCATCAGATAGGGAAAGGCCAGCCCATCGGTCAGCCGTGCTGTCAGCGCATGACCTTCCAGATGATTGACGGCATAAAGCGGTTTTCCCGATGCCCGTGCCATCGCCTTGCCGGTCATCAGGCCCACAAGCAGGCCGCCGATCAGGCCGGGACCGCTGGTGGCGGCAATCGCATCGATATCCGCAAGGGTTACCCCGGCGCGCAAAAGCGCTTCCTCGATCAACGTATCCAGCGCCTCGACATGGGCGCGCGCCGCGATCTCCGGGACGACGCCACCATAGGCGCTGTGCTCTTCCAGCTGGCTCAACACCACGTCGCCCAGAATTTCGCCGTGGCCGTTTTCGTCGCGCAACACGACGGAAGCTGCGGTCTCATCACAGCTTGTTTCGATACCGAGGATGCGCAGGCGGGCAGACATGGGCAGAATTACTCGAACATTGCGGTCGCGGGGAAAGGCGGATACACGGAACTCCGGTAACAACGGATCGCAGTGGATGCAAACAAAACCTTTCCGGATCGGCACGCGGGGCAGCCCCCTGGCGTTGGCGCAGGCCCATGAAACGCGGGACCGGCTGGTGGCTGCGCATGGTATGCCGGCCGAAATGTTCGAAATCGTCGTACTGTCGACCATGGGCGACCGGATCACTGACCGGTCGCTGTCGGAAATCGGCGGCAAGGGCCTCTTCACTCAGGAACTGGAGGATATGCTCACCTCCGGCGGGCTGGATTTTGCCGTGCATTCCTCCAAGGACATGCCGACCAAGCTGCCAACGGGCCTCTATCTCTCCGCCTACCTGCCGCGCGAAGACGCCCGCGACGCCTTTGTCGGTCGCACCGCCAGGAAACTTCTCGATCTGCCGCAAGGAGCCACGATTGGCTCGTCGTCGCTGCGCCGTCAGGCGCTCATCAAGCGCCTGCGCCCGGATATCAACGTCATCACCTATCGCGGCCTCGTCGATACCCGGCTAAGAAAGCTGGCCGAGGGCCAGGTCGATGCGACGCTGCTTGCCTTTGCGGGCCTGAAGCGGCTGGGCAAGGACGACGTGCCAACCGAGCTTCTCGATCCCGAAACCTTCCCGCCAGCCCCGGCACAGGGCGCAATCTGTATTGAAAGCCGGATCGACGACAACCGGGTCAATAGTCTGCTCGAAGCGATCAACGATGCGCGAACCCACGAGGCCGTCACCTGTGAACGTGCATTCCTTGGGACGCTCGACGGCTCCTGCCGCACGCCGATTGCCGGTTACGCGGTCTCTGATGGCGAAAACATTCGTTTTTCCGGCATGGTCCTGACGCCTGATGGCAGCGAATATTTCCGCGTGGGCATTGAGGGCAAGGCAGCCGATGCCGAACAGCTTGGCGCCAAGGCCGGCAACGATATCCGCCTCGATGCGGGACCGGACTTCTTTTCGAGCTGGGCGTGAGCATGCCCGCCCCGTTGCGCATTCTTGTCACTAGGCCCAGGCCTTCAGCGGCGGCAACCGCAGCAAAGCTCGCAGCGATGGGGCACGAGGCCGTGCTTCTGCCGGTCATGGAAGCCATCCATCAGCCACGAGCGGCACTGGAAGCGCTGACCCATGCCCACAGCGCCATTGCCGTCACCAGCGCCGAAGTGTTTCGTGCCTTGGCACCCTATGGCGAACAGGTGACGCCGCATCTACGGACACCGGTCTATTGCGTCGGTCCCGCAACGGCGCAGGCAGCACAACGCATGGGCTTCCAATCCCTGATAACGGGCAGCGGCACCGGCGTTTCCCTGGCAAAGATTGCCGCGGCCGCATCGGTCGATCTCGCTGACGGCCTGGTCTATCTCGCCGGGTCGCCGCGCTCTCCGGCTTTCGAGGCAGGGTTACAGGCCGCAGGCATCGCCTGCCGCACCGCCGAGACCTACCGGATGTCGGCCATCGCGCACCCACCCGGGACAGTCGAGCAATGTCTGCATCCGCCGGTCCCGGACCTCGTTCTGCTCTATTCGCACGAAACCGCACGGCATTTTTTCGCGCTGCTGTCTCCACAAACGACACACAGGATGTCCGGCATGCGTATCCTGTGCCTCAGCCAACACGTCGCAAATGCCATCCCCCCTGGTTTCGGGCCGGTCGCCATTGCCGCGGAGCCTTCCGAAGAAGCCCTTCTCGCCCTCGTCTGACCCGCTGCACCACAGGCAGCGGAACACAAATCCATCCAGCGACGGTCAAGGAATTGTCGCTTGGGGGCTTTCCCTATCCCTGCCGCATGTCTAGGTTTAAGACTGTACGTCAAGTTCATGCGATAACGGAAAGAGATCATCATGGGACCGGAAAACCCTCCGCGCCGCTCGAAGTCCGATCAGGAGCCGTTGACGATCGACCTGGATGCCAATCCGGCCACTGCGGACGATGCAAAAAACGACGCAGCCGTGGAAACCGCTGAAAATGGCGACAGGGCCGACATCCGGGCTGGGGAAGCCGATGAAACCGTGCGGGCCGATATCGCCGAAGCATCCGATAACGCCAGAACAGACACCGGCTCCACAGCTCAGCCGGACGAAGAGGATACACGGGCAGAAGCCGCATCCGCAGCCTTTGCTGAGGAACCGGTATCGGCCGCGACTGCGGCAGAAGAACCGGCAAGGCCCATCTACCCTGCACAGCATCGTACCTCCAATTCCGGCGCCCTTGCCGCCGGCATTCTCGGCGGCCTGATCGCGCTTCTCGGCGCCGGCGTCCTGCAATATGCCGGTATCATGCCCTCGCTTGGCCCGGGCGGTGGCAATACCGCGATCGAGCAGAGCCTTGCCAGCGATATCGAAGCCCTGAAAGCGCAGCTCGCTGCAGCTCCGGCGCCGCAGGCGGCGGCCGATCTTGGCCCGCTCGATGCCCGCATTGCCGAACTGGAGAAGAAGACCGCCGAAGCGGGCAATGGCGCGGCCGCCGACGTCTCGGGCCTCGATGCTCAGATCACCAACCTGACCGGTGAAATCGCCACGCTGAAAGCGGCGTTGGCCGATGCACAGCAGTCAACCGAAGCCGCCAAATCCGAGCTTTCGGCCCGCCTTGACGCAGCCGAAAAGAAGATCGATGAGCCGGCAAGCGATGTGCAACTGGCCCGGGCCGTGGCGGTCACAGCTTTGAAGACGGCGATTGATCGTGGCGGACCGTTCTTGGCCGAGCTCGACGCGCTGAAAAGCGTCGCCGCCACTGATCCGGCCGTCACCGGCCTTGCGGAGGACGCCAAGACCGGTATTTCCCCGCGCGCCGACCTCGTGCGTGATTTCCCAGCCGTTGCCGATACCATGCTGGAGGCAACCCGGCACACCGATCCCAATCAGGGTGTGTTCTCCCGCCTGATGGACAGCGCATCTTCGGCCATCCGCATCCGCCCCGTCGGCAGCGTCGAGGGCGAAGGTCCGGAAGCCGTCGTTGCCCGCATCGAGGACAAGCTGGTGAATGGCGACCTGAAGGGCGCAAGCCTGGAATGGGACGCGCTGCCGGAACCGGCAAAGGCCGCAGGTGCCGCTTTCAAGACCAAGCTGGATCAACGCATCCGCGTCGAGGGGTTGATCGATGCCACCGTTGCCGGCGCCATGACGGCCAACCAAGGCTAAGGAAGAGTTCATGATCCGTATTCTGTTCTATGTTCTCGTCGTCCTCGCCCTTGGCGCAGGCTTTGCCTGGCTGGCTGATCGCCCCGGCGAACTGTCGCTGATCTGGCAAGGCCAACGCATTGAGATGAGCCTGATGGTCGCGGCAACGCTGCTTGCCTCGTTGATCGCTGCCATCCTGATCGTCGTCTGGTTCATCCGCGTCGTCTGGCTTTCGCCCCATTCGATCTCCCGCTATTTTCGCGCCCGCAAGCGTGACCGCGGTTATCAGGCTCTGTCCACCGGCCTGATCGCCGCCGGCGCCGGGGACAGTGCACTTGCCCGCAAGATGACCGCCCGCACCCACGGCCTTCTGAGCGCCGATCAGGAGCCGCTGATCCATCTGCTCGAAGCGCAGACGGCGCTGATTGAAGGCAAATACGACGACGCCCGCAAGAAGTTCGAGCTGATGGCCGACGATCCGGAAACCCGCGAACTCGGCTTGCGCGGTCTCTATCTCGAGGCCAAGCGGCTGGGCGCCAATGAAGCTGCCCGCCAATATGCCGAACGCGCTGCCGACAAGTCCCCGCACTTGCCCTGGGCAACGCTGGCCGCGCTCGACTATCGCAGCCAGACCGGCCAGTGGGACGAAGCCATCCGCCTTCTCGACCAGAGCCGCACGGCGCATGTCATCGAACGCAAGGAGGCCGACCGCAAGAAGGCCGTGCTGTTGACCGCCCGCGCTTCCGAAAAACTGGAGACCGATCCAAAGGGCGCCCGCGACGATGCGCAGGCAGCGCTCAAACTGGCCGAGGACCTGGTGCCGGCCGGCCTCATCGCCGCCAAGGCGCTGTTTCGCGAGGACAATCTGCGCAAGGGTGCCGCCATTCTGGAAAAGCTCTGGAAACAGGAGCCGCATCCGGACGTCGCCAAGCTCTATGTCCGTGCCCGCAGCGGTGATTCCGCCACCGACCGGCTGAAGCGCGCCAACAAGCTCGAAGCATTGCGGCCCAACAATCCGATCGCGCTCGCCGCCGTCGCCGAAGCAGCACTTGAAGCCCGCGAATTGCCGCTGGCTCGCGCCAAGGCGGAAGCCGCCGCCCGCATCCAGCCGAACGAAAACATCTTTCTGCTGCTCGCCGATATCGAGGAGGCAGATACCAACGATGACGGCCGCATCCGTCACTGGATGAACCAGGCACTGAAAAATCCGCGTGATCCAGCCTGGACCGCCGATGGCGTCACATCGCCGGAATGGCTGCCGGTCTCGCCGGTCAGCGGCCGCCTGGACGCCTTCGAATGGAAGCAGCCGGTCGCCGAGATTGCCGGCGCGATTGAAGAAGGCAGGCCGGATACCGCCGACGCGGCGATCCGCAGCCTGCCGCCTGTTGCCATCGTCCACCAGCGCCCGGAACCACAGCCGGAGCGGGCCACCGTTGCGGTCAAGGCAAGCCCGGTGATCGAAGCTGCGGATAAGGCGCCGGAGACAGTCAAGACCATCGCCGTACCGGCACCGAGCGAATCGGTGATCGTGCCGCAAACGGTGAAGGCAGAGCCGAAACCGGTCCCGGCCAAGACTGTGGAAGCCAAGTCGACAGAGGCTGTCGTCGAGCCCTTCTTCGGTCGCCCACCCGATGATCCGGGCGTGCGCGACGATAACAACAAGCCATTGGAAAAGACGGCATTCCGCCTGTTTTGAGACGAAACCCCGACCTTAAACGGAAAAACATGTTTGAGCGTTTTCGAAGCTTTCTCGATAGCCTGACCGGCAGCGGAACGCCGGTCATCCAGCCCGGCGACCCCCGCATCGCCATCGCCGCACTCTGCATCCAGGTGATGGAGGCCGACGGCGAAATCCACGAGAAGGAGCGCAAGAAAGTGCGCTCGATGGTCAAGGATCATTACAAGCTCGACGATGCCTCGCTCGACGCGCTGATCGTCGCCGGGGAAACCGCCGAAAGCCAGGCCATCGATTTCTTCCGCTTCACCTCCGATATCAAGCGGCATTTCTCCGAGGAGCAGCGGATCGACCTGGTCGGCATGCTGTGGGAAATTGCCTATGCCGATGGCAAGCGCAGCGAGATGGAGGACCACGTGATCTGGCGCGTCGCCGATCTCCTGGGCGTATCCGGCAGGGACCGGATCATCAAACGGCAGGAGGTTGCTGCCAAACTGGACATCGTGGAGGAGGCCACAGCCCACCAGGAAAAGTGACATGCTTTTCGACGACCGTACCTACTATAGGCGCAACGCAGGCAAGCCGGTCCTGATCGTCCTGCACCAGGAGCGCTCCAGCCCTGGCCGTGTCGGCCATCTCCTCTTGGAAAAAGGGCTGAGCCTCGATATTCGCCGCCCGGTGTTGGGCGATCCCTTGCCCGCAACGCTGGATCAGCATGCCGGCGCCGTTGTCTTCGGCGGACCGATGAGCGCCAATGACGACGAAGACTATGTCCGCCGCGAGATCGACTGGCTCTCGGTGCCTCTCACCGAAAACAAGCCCTTCCTCGGCATCTGCCTTGGCGCCCAGATGCTGGTGCGCCATCTCGGCGGCGTGGTCGGCCCGCATCATGAAGGCCAGACGGAAATCGGCTGGTATCCGCTTGAAGCGACCGACAAGGGCCGCGCCCTGATGCAATGGCCATCGATGGTCTACCAGTTTCACCGCGAGGGCTTTGATCTTCCGGCGGGTGCCGAACTGCTTGCGTCTGGCGCCACCTACCCCAACCAGGCGTTCCGCTATGGCGAAAACGCCTGGGGCATCCAGTTTCATGGTGAGTTGACGCGGGTGATGATGCACCGCTGGGTCGTGCATGGGGCGCACCGGTTTGAACTGCCGGGCGCGCAGCTGGGGCGCCTGCATCTCGAAGGCCGGATGGACTATGATGCGCCGCTGCGCGCCTGGATGGACCAGTTTCTCACCCACATCTTCCAGCGGCACGGCGAGAAGACCGCTCTCTGATCGTCACGCCTTGCTGCGATCCGGCGCATCGAGCGAATCGATCTTGCGCAATTGCGGAAAACCGAGCGCCCAGATGACCGCGACCGCCAGCGTACCAACGCCGCCGATGACGACAGCCGGAACGGCGCCGATAAAATGCGCCATCGTTCCGGCGCGGAATTCACCGAGTTCGTTGGACGCTCCGACAAACACCATGTTGACCGCATTGACCCGGCCGCGCACGGCGTCCGGCGTCCACAGCGCAATCAGCGTTTCGCGCACATAAACCGAGATCATGTCCGCCCCGCCCATCAGCATCAAGGATGCGATCGACAGCCAGGCAATATGCGACAGCCCGAAAATGACCGTGCCGAGACCGAACAGCGCCACCCCGGCGAACATCAGCCTTCCGGCATTGTGACGGATCGGGTAGGCGGCCAAGGTCACGGCCACAAGGATGGCACCGATGCCGGGCGCCGCCCGCAGCAGCCCCAGACCGAGCGGACCGAGCACGAGGATTTCGCTGGCGAACACCGGCATCAGCGCCACGGCGCCACCGAGCAGCACCGCAAACAGGTCGAGCGAGATGGCCCCCAAAACGATCTTTTCCGTGCGGATGAACCTGAAACCGGCCAGTACCGAGGTCCAATCGCGCGGCTCGCTGAGGCTATGTTGCGCCGGCTTTGCGATCAGGAAGATGAGAATGGAGGCAAGGACGAGAAAGACCAGCGCCACGGAATAGGCAACGACGGCGCTCAGACCATAGAGCAGGCCACCGGCCACCGGCCCGAGGATCGCCGCCGTCTGCCACGAGGACGAATTCCAGGCGATAGCATTCGCCAGATCCTTGGCCGGAACCAGATTCGGCGCCAGCGACTGGACTGCGGGTGCCATGAAGGCGCGCTCGATGCCGAAGACGATCAGGATGGCAAAGACCGGCCAGGGCGAAAAGGCATGGGCAAGCGTCAGCCCCAGCAACGCCGCCGCGCAAAGGGCGCTGATGATCATGCAGATCGAGACGATCATGCGGCGCGAGTGCCGGTCGGCCACATGCCCGGTGATGAGGATAAGCAAAAGCGACGGCAGGAACTGGAAGAGGCCGATCAGACCGAGATACAGCGTGTTCTGCGTCTGCTCGTACATCTGCCATCCCACCGAGACGCTGATGATCTGGATGGCGAAGGACGCAAGGAAGCGGGCGAAGAAGAAACGGGCGTAGGAGACATGCCGGAACGCGGCGAACCGGTCAGCATCCTGATGAACGGACATACGGCAATCTTCCCGGACAATGGCAGTTATTCCGCCGTATTAAACATGTTTGGCCCATCGCGAAAGCACGGACTTGCCGGTTTAGCCGTCAATGTCTACATGTCTGTCAATAACGAATTGGAGACCGGCATGCTTGCTGTCATTGCGACCCTGAATTTCATCATCAACATAGCGTGGTTCCTGGTCATCGCCTCGGCCATTTTTTCCTGGCTCTACGCTTTCAACGTCATCAACGTGAACAACAACGCCATCAACATGATCGGCCGTTCGCTCTACCAGTTGACGGAACCACTCTACCGGCCGATCCGCAACATTCTGCCCAACATGGGCGGCGTCGACCTGTCGCCACTGGTGGTTTTGGTCATCCTCTATTTCCTCTGGTATTTCCTCAACACGACCGTTGCTGCCGCCTTGCTCAGCTAAACGCTGCCGCGCCTACGGGCTCATGGTTTGAATATTCGAAAACAAAAAACCTCCGGATCAGCCTGATCCGGAGGTTTTCTTTTGTAGAATGTCGAAACTCTGCCCTCCCTCTTCTCCCCACCGGGGAGAAGGTGGCCCAAAGGGCCGGATGAGCGGCTACAAGCCCAGAACTCGAGAAAAGTCCCTACCCCGCTGGGTAGAGAGCACGCACCGCGAACCGTTACTTCTCAGCCTTGGCGCGCTCGACTGCTTCGAGAATCAGCTTCTGCGCAACCGTGACATCCTTCCAGCCAAAGATCTTCACCCACTTGCCGGGCTCCAGATCCTTGTAATGCTCGAAGAAGTGCTCGATCTGCTGCAGGGTGATTTCCGGCAGGTCGGTATAGTCCTTCACCTTGTCGTAGCGTTTGGTCAGGTGATAGTTCGGCACGGCGACGATCTTTTCGTCCTTGCCGGAATTGTCTTCCATCATCAAGACGCCGATCGGGCGCACGTTGATGACGCAGCCTGGAACCAGCGGGCGGGTCGATGCGATCAGCACATCGATCGGGTCGCCATCTTCCGACAGCGTGTGCGGTACAAAGCCGTAATTGCCCGGATAGGTCATCGGCGTGTAGAGGAAACGGTCGACAACCAGCGTGCCGGCTTCCTTGTCCATTTCATACTTGATCGGATGGCCGCCAACCGGAACCTCGACGATCACGTTGATATCTTCCGGCGGATTCTTGCCAATCGAAATTGCATCAATACGCATGAGTTTTCCCCCAAGGGCCAGTTTTTCGGATGGCAAGTCCGATAAAGGGAAACATGACGCAGCGCAACATTACTTTCGTTTTCGTCCGAAAAATGCGACGTTTGAGCGAATATTCGCGCAGGATGGGACGTATATCTGCAAGAGGAACTCCGATGAAACAGTTCGCCTATGCAATACCGTTTCTGATGCCATTCTCGATGGCGGCCGGCCCGGCCCATGCCAATGACAGCGCGTATACGGACCTAGATACCGATCACTGCAAGGCCCTCTTGCCGGAAGATACGGAAAGCGGCAGCGTTTCGCTGCGCTGCAGGGGGTTCAAGGATTATGCGGTTTATTTCAAGGAAGGCGATCTGCGTCAGAGCATCCTCTACGGCTTCGTCAGCGACACCTATGTCAACGACGCCTTCGAAAGCTTCGAGCCGTTCAACACTGCGACGCGAAAGATCGAATGGCGGCTTGGTGTGGACGGCAAACCGGCTGCGACAATCCTGCGCTGGTTTCTGGACAATATCGATCCGGTTACCTACGAACCGTCACCGAAATTGAAAGGCCAGGTTCTCGTCGTCTCGAAAGTGGCGGATGGCTCCGGACAGGGATGTGTCGTCGGCTATGTCGATGCATTGGCCAATCCCGAGCCCAACGCACTGGCCCGGGAAATCGCCGACACCAGGACAAAAGACTTCGTCTGCGGCCGCAACATGGCAGCGTATCACGGCATTCGCGGGCCAACTGCGGCAGAGCCAACGCACGTTTTTCCCGACTGAAACGGATTGATAGGCAGACGCAGTCAGCCGGGGGTATCAGTCCCAGATATAGCCGATCTTCTTCAGGTTCCTTTCGCCGAAATCTTCCATGCCCTCGCAGAGATCGCGGCCGCCGGCCATGCGGAAGAAGCGGTCGGCATGGTGGCTGTCTTCCAGGCACCAGACAACAAGGCCCTGGCAACCCAGAGATTTCAGCAGGTTCTTCGCTTCGCCGAACAGGATGCGGCCAAGCCCGATGCCCTGATATTCCGGGCGCAGGTAAATCTCGTAGACCTCGCCTTCCTGCGGCAAAGACCGGGACCGGTTGAGGCCAAGCGTGGCGTAACCGGCGATAACGCCGGCCACTTCGACGACCAGCAGCGTCGAGGGTCCGCGCGTGGCTTTGCGCCACCATGCGTGATCGCGCCGGTGAACCATCTGGGTCAGCGGCTTGTGCGGAATGAGACCGCCATAGGCCTGCAGCCACGAGACGCGGTGAACATCCGAGATGGACATGGCGTCCCTCGGTTCGCCCGGACGCACCTCGATCGATAGTGTTTTCATAACGCGACTCTAGACCCGTGCCGGACAAACAGGAATCCCGTCCAAAGGCCTGTCTTTAACTAACTCACAGGCAACTTATGGGGACAACCATCCAAAGTTAACGCTTTTTTAACTTTTCCGGCAAGCGGCTTTCATCATGGCGCACAGGATTTGGCACCCGGCGCCCGCCTAACACTCGGATAGCCTTCTCTTTTCTGGCCAAACAGGTGATTCGGCCTGGCGAACACCAGCCTTTTGCAGGGTTGCGGACAGCAATTGGAGGTACGAACGCGATTGGAGGGTCATGACCGCAGAATATGGCGGCGCGGCATGGAACCTTTTCAAGGGTCGCGCGTTTGAGAACGTCTGGATATGCGCAGCGACGCACATCGGGACTGCCGCGGCCACGTCTTCCGGCCCCGGATCTTAACGGGAAGTAGGGCGGTTCCAATTCTGGTCAAGCTCCAGGCTGCGGAAATCCCGAAACACCCATCGACCGATCGTTCAGCGGCACCCCTCGTGCCCGTTATGGAGTAGCCGATGAAAAATCTCTCAGCAGACAGGCGGATGATCAAGATCGCCATGGCGGCACCCTATCTCGAACGGGATGAGGAACACGCGCTGGCAATGGCATGGAAAGACCATCACGATCAGGACGCCCGCAACAAGATCGCCATGGCGCATATGCGGCTGGTCATCTCCATGGCCGCCAAGTTCCGCAATTTCGGCTTGCCGATGAGCGATCTTGTCCAGGAGGGACATATCGGCCTTCTGGAAGCAGCGGCCCGCTTCGAGCCGAGTCGCGAAGTCCGTTTCTCAACCTATGCCAGCTGGTGGATTCGCGCCTCGATGCAGGATTACGTGCTGCGCAACTGGTCGATCGTGCGTGGCGGCACCTCGTCGGCGCAAAAGGCTCTGTTCTTCAACCTGCGCCGGCTGCGCGCCAAGCTCGCCCAGGGCGACCGCCAGCTGACAGCCCGCGCCGTCCATGAAGAAATCGCCGTGGCGCTCGGCGTCAGCCTTGCCGATGTGCAGACAATGGACGCCCGCCTCTCCGGCAACGACGCTTCGCTGCAGGCGCCGATCTCCACCTCAGGCGAATCCGATGGCGGCGAGCGCCTCGATCTTCTCGCCTGCGACGCACCGCTTCCCGACGAGCAGGTTTCCGAAATGATCGACAGCGAGCGCCGCCGCACCTGGCTCAGCCACGCGCTCTGCCAGCTGAATGACCGCGAAATGAAGATCATCCGTGCCCGCCGCCTTTCCGAAGACAGTGCCACCCTCGAAGAACTCGGCGCCGATCTCGGCATCTCCAAGGAGCGGGTCCGCCAGATCGAAACCCGGGCATTGGAAAAGTTAAAGATCGCGCTTGTAGCGGAAGCGCCGGTACTGGCGATGCGGCATTGATATGCCTTTGACTGAGCACGGAACCGGATGAATAGTTTCATCCGGTTTTTTTGCGTCAGGATGAACCGTGTAAGCATATCCGCTGCCCGATCTTCTGCGACGGCGGTCACGGGCGGTTTACCTTTCAAAGCTAATACTTCAAACACGTGGTATTGCGCCGGCGGCGCAGATTGTTCCCAGCTCGCTTTCAGGTGGTCTAATGCACGAGACATTCGATTCCGGCGTCTTCAACCTGGCGCCGATTGCCATGTGGATCGAGGATTTCAGTGAGGTAAAAGCGCTTTTCGATGTTTGGCGCGCCCAAGGGGTTACCGACATCCGTGCGTTCCTGCGGGAGGATACATCGCGCATCGGGCAATGCTCTGCGCGAATCCGGGTTCTGGATGTCAACCGCAAAACCCTCGAGCTTTTTGAGGCCGGTGACGTCGATCATCTTCGCGCGGGCATAGCCCAGGTCTTTCGAGACGATATGCTCGAAACACACATCAATGAACTGGCCGCCCTTTTCGACGGGGAAACCACGTTTTCCAGCACCACCGTCAACTACACGCTCTCCGGCCGGCGTCTCGATATCCAGCTTCGCGGTGCCGTCATGCCGGGCCATGAAGGCTCGCTTGCAAAGGTGTTGCTGACGACGGAAGACATCACCGCGCGGGAAGATGCACGCCGGGCGGAACTTGAACAACGGCTCTATGCCGAAGGCATCTTCGAACATTCGCCGGTGTCGCTCTGGATCGAGGACTTCAGCCGCATCAAGGCTCTGATCGAGGATATCCGCAATCGCGGCATCAGCGACTTTCGAACATTCATGGACGTCCATCCGGAATTCGTCACCCAATGCATGAGCGAAATCCGTGTCATCGACGTTAATCAGGCGACACTCGATCTGTTCTGCGCTCCGGATCGCATGACGCTGCTTCAACGGTTGAGCGATATCTTCCGCGACGATATGGAAAAGCCGTTCCGCGAGCAATTGATCGAGCTTTGGAACGGCAACCTCTTCCATCACCGCGAAATCGTCAACTACGCGCTGGATGGGTCCGAGCGGCATATCCTGCTGCATTTTTCCGTCTTCCCCGGACACGAAAACGATTGGTCCCGCGTTCAGGTGGCGCTGGCCGATATCACCGCGCGCAAGAAAGCCGAAGCCTATCTCGAATATCTCGGCAAGCATGACGTCCTGACGAAACTCTACAATCGCGCCTTCTACGCTGAGGAAATCAACCGGCTGGAACGGAAATCGCTGCGGCCGGTTTCAGCGATCATTATCGATCTCAATGGCCTGAAGGAGGCCAACGACCAGCTTGGCCACGACGCTGGCGACGCATTGCTGCGGCGGTTCGGCGAAATCCTCAACGGCGCTGTCTCGCAGCCCAACCATGCCGCCCGGATCGGCGGCGACGAGTTCGCCGTGCTGATGCCAGGTGCGGACATCAAGGCGGCAGGCGCGATGATGGAGACGATCAACGAACTCTTGAAGATCAACAACCAGTTCTATTCGAGCGCTCCCCTTACCCTGTCCTTCGGCGTCGCGACCAGCGAGCAGGGCGAATCCATGGAAGCGCTCGTCCAGCGCGCCGATACCCTGATGTACGAGCAGAAGAGAGCATTCTACGAAGCCAAGGGCACGATGGGCGTGACCGGCGGCCGCATCGCCCGCCGGACATCGTAGCGGGGAATGTCGAGGGCAGGGCGCGCCACGCGGACGAAGCGCGCTGGAACGGGAGAAAAAGTTAACTAAGGCTCAAGCAAATCGTTTCAACTTTAAATGTATATTAATGCAACTTTAATGTTCCGCAGCTGCTGATCGCCTCTTTGATTGGCATGCGCCCCGGCTGCATCCATGTTCCCCCGGCGGCGGCCGAGCCGTTCAGGCTCGCTGTCACCAGCATTGCGGGGGTATTGTTCCGAATGATTGCTTTTGTCATCCGACTTCGGAGCCGCGCGCATTTCAATGTGCAGAGAAAAAACGCCCAAAGCGCCCGCGCTTTCGTCGGCTCCGCCAAGCGTAGAATGGATACCAGGTCCAGGCTCGGCATCGTCATTGCCGCTTTTGCCGTGATCTTCCTCGCGGCCCTTGCCCGTCTTGTTCAATTTGGGGTTGCGGAACCCATCGCCCTCGCATCGATCGGTGACAATGTCTCGGCAGTTGCCTCGCGGCCGGATATCGTCGATCGCAACGGGCAGCTGCTGGCAACGGATCTTCGAACCATGTCGCTCTATGCCGAGCCGCGCCGAATCGTCGATGCCGACGAAGCCGTCGAAAAACTCTCAACCGTCATTCCCAATCTCGACTGGAGCGACACCCACCGGAAACTGCGATCCGATTCAGCGTTTCAATGGCTGAGACGCCAGCTGACCCCGCGCCAGCAATCGGACATCCTCGCCTTGGGCATACCCGGCATCGGCTTTAGGCCCGAAAACCGCCGCTTCTATCCGGGCGGCCCCACCGCATCGCATATTCTCGGCCATGTGAACGTCGACAATCAGGGCCTTGCCGGCATGGAGCGCTATATCGACCAGCAGGGGCTGGCCGATCTGCGCGCCGCCGGCCTGACGGGTGATGTACCGCTGGAACCGGTCAAACTATCGATCGACCTGCGTGTTCAGCATATCGTCCGCGAGGTCGCCGCGCGGGCAATGCAAAACTATCAGGCGGAAGCCGCGGGCGCCGTGGTTCTGGACATGAAGACCGGCGAGATCCTCGCAATGGCCTCGGTGCCCGATTACGACCCCAATCAGCCATCCCGGACACTGCCGGACGGCAGCATCGACAAGGAATACGAAAAAGGCTGGTTCAACCGCATCAGCAACGCCACGTTCGAGATGGGATCGACCTTCAAGAGCTTTACGCTGGCCATGGGTTTCGACGCCGGAAAGATCGACCTCAATTCGGTTGTCGACGCCTCCCGCCCGATCCGTATGGGCGGCTTCACCATCAAGGATTTCAAGGGCAAGAACCGCCCCCTCTCGATCGTCGAGGTATTCCAGTATTCCTCGAACATCGGCACGGCCGCCGTGGCAGATATGGTCGGCATTGAAGGCCATCAGGAATTCCTGACCCGGCTGGGGCTCCTGTCGAAGATGGAAACGGAAATGCCGGGCGTGGCGACGCCGACGCAGCCCAGAGCCTGGAAGAAGATCAACTCGGTGACCATCTCGTTCGGTCACGGGGTAGCGACCACGCCGTTGCAGACCGCCGTTGCGGCAGCCTCGCTGATCAACGGCGGGACCCTGATTCCGCCGACATTTCTGCCCCGGACACTTGAAGAGGCAGGGGCGATCTCCCGCACGGTCGTGACGGAAAAGACAAGCGCCGACATGCGCTATCTCTTCAACTGGAATGGTTCAAACGGATCAGGCCGCCACGCGCAAGTCCCCGGTTTCAATGTCGGCGGCAAGACCGGAACGGCTGACAAGGTCATCAACGGCCGGTACGCGAGCAACATCAACTTCAACGCCTTCGTTGCGGGCTTCCCGATGGACAAGCCGAAATACATTGTCCTGTCGATTATCGATGCGCCGAAAACGGGCGAGAACGGCGGACGCACGGCGGCATCGACCGCCGCCCCGATGATCAAGGAAATCATCGGCCGCGCCGGCCCCCTGCTCGGCATTCAGCCGCAGTTCGGCAAGGACGGATCGATGATGCTTGCCGACTATTGAGGCAAGACTGATCAGCCTTCCAGCCGTCTGCATCTATTCCGAGATGATCTTCACCTTGTCGCCCGGCTTCACCGTCGAGGTGATCTGCATGGCGTTGATCAGCCGGAAGAGATCGAGCTTGCGGTCAGTTCCCATCATCCGGGCCGAAAGCGTGGCCAGCGTATCGTTCGCCTTGACGGTCACGACACGGATGCGCAGCGGCTTCAGGGCCGCGGCCTCCTGCGGCGTCATGCGGCGGAAGGAGGCGCGCAGCACATCGGCCGTCGGCTCCAGGCTCGGCGCGCCCTTCGGCACGGCGGTCAGGAACCGGTAGATCTGCGTGTCGATCCGGATCACGGTGACGTCGAAATCCCAGCGCTCCGCCGATGCCCGTGCCGTTGCCGCCTCAAGCCCGTTGATCGTCACGGCATGGATCGTATCCGGCTGCAGGCCGGTTACCCAGCCGCTGCCGATATAGTCGGTCAGGCTGCGCTTCTGCGCATCGGCCACGCCGTCAAAGCGGATTGCCGTCTCGTTCGGCCCGGTCGCAAGCACCGCCTCGGCCTTGTTGTCGATCTGGAAGCCGGCCGGTACATCGAAACGGATGCCGAGCGTTCCGTGCAGGAACGTCTGGCCACGGACATAACCCTCCTGCGGGCTGTCGCCATAGAGCAAGCCATCGATCCCGGCGAGATAATAGTCGCGGCCGCGATCACCGACAGCGCCTTCTGCGCCAAAGGCACGGGCATGGCGGCGGGCGAGATCGACGCGCTGCGGCGCGCTCGGATGGCTCGACAGGAAGTCCAGGCTCTGGTCGCTGTCCGGATCGACCGAGGAGAACCGGCTATAGGCTGCCATCGAATCGAGGAAGCGTGCCGCCGCATAGGGATCGTACCCGGCTTCGCCGAGCATGCGCACACCGATGACGTCGGCCTGCAATTCCTGATTGCGCGAGAAGGCCGCCAGGCGCAGCTTGCCCCGCGCCAATGCCTGCTTGCCGGCCAGATCGCTCGACAGCACTTCGGACACGACGCGGCTGGCAATCACCTCTGCCTCTTCGCGCTGCTGCCGCTCGATGCCATGGTTGGCGGTCACGTGTGCCATCTCGTGGGAGAGCACAGCGGCCACTTCCGAGGCATCGTCTGCGAGCGCCAGAAGGCCGCGCGTCACATAGAGATAGCCACCCGGCAGCGCAAAGGCGTTGATCGCGGGCGAGTTGAGGATGGTGATGCGATAGGACTGGTTCGGGTTTTCCGAAACCGCCGTCAAAGCGCCGGTGATACGGGCAACCAACCGCTCGGTCTTTTGATCCTGATATTCGCCGCCGTAGCTCGCAACGATGCGCGGATGCTCGCGGGCGCCGACCTGGGCGCGCGGATCGTTCTTCTGGACTTCCTCGACGATCTGCGGATTGGAGGACGGCGAAACCTTGGGCTCATAGGTCTGCTCGATCACCGACTGGCAACCCGACAGGAGCAGGGCCCCGAACAACGCCGCGACGGCGCGATAGGACACGCCGAAGCCCGTTCCTGAATCCCGCTTTTGCGTTCCTGCCGTTCTGCTCATCGCCTCAGCTCGTTTCCAGTCTTCAGCCCAGCCGCGCAAACAGTCAGTTGATCGCGCGGATGCAAATTCAGTATTCTTTACAGCCGTATAAATAGGTCTGGCGCCAGTTACGGCAATGACCTGCTGTAACCTATTCGCGCCATGCGTGCCTAGCATACACCCATAGAAATAGTTTCCCCGTGATATCCCGGCAACGCACACCCAAACGTGAACGCGCAAGATAGCCAAAGCGCCGTCGCACAGGGTGTCGTTCAAATTGTGGCAAAAGCATCGCAGGCGATGCTCATCGCCCCAGAAACCGGGCGACCGCCGGAAGATCGGTATGCTCGAGAAACTGCGTCACCGGCTCATGCAGGAGAATGCGGCCCTTGTCGAGAAAGAGCACACTGTCTGCCAGCGTCCGGACGTCGTCAGGATGATGTGTAATGATCAGGATCGTGTGACCTTCCTGCTGGTGCAGATCAAGCAGAAGGCTGCTCATCCCGGCCCGCAGGCCCGGATCGAGCGCCGCAAACGGCTCGTCGAGCAACAGGACCGGCTTGCGGCGCACCAGCGCCCGGGCGAGCGCCACCCGCTGGCGTTCGCCGCCGGATAAGGTCGGCGGCAGGCGCTTGCCAAACCCCTCCAGTCCGACGCGCAGTAGCGCGCTTGCGATTTTCGCCTTTTCCTTGATGCCAAGCCTCAGTGCCGGATCGATGCCGAGACCGATATTGGTGGCGACGTCGAGATGCGCAAACAGGTTGTGCTCCTGAAAGATCACCGAGACCGGCCGTTCGGCAGGATCGCGCCCGGCAACATCTTTCCCGAGAATCTCAACCTGGCCGGTATCCGGTGTTTCGAACCCGGCGATCACATTGAGCAGCGTCGACTTGCCGGAACCGGATGCCCCCGTCACGGCAACGATCTGTCCCTTGCCGACGGCGCAATCGAAATGTAGTCCGGTTTCATCGAACTGGACCCGCACGTTGTCGAGACGAACAGCGATATCCGTTTCAGGCAGTGACATCTTTTCTCCTCTGATCGTCAGCCCCTGCCCGCGGCGTCCCGGCGATCGTTAGCACCAGGCAGACAAGCCCGAGAAACAAGGCCAGGCCCGCCGCATCGGTCGAGCGGTAACCTGCCATGCGGCTGTACAGCAGCCAGGGCAGCGTCACCATATCCTGCGAGCCGAACAGCGCCACGGCGCCGAGATCGCCAAGTGACAGGGCGCAGGCAAAAGACAGCGCCATCAGCAACGGCCTGCGCAAACCCGGCCAATCGATCAGCCGCAGACGATGCCAGCCGCTGAGACCAAGGCTGACCGCAAGTTTGGCCGTGCGGGCCGTATGCGTGGCCATTGCCGGTTCCAGCACGCGATAAACGAAAGGCAGCGCCATCAGCGTATTGATCAGGATGACCAGCAGCGGCGCAAATCGTGCGACATCTCCGAACGGCCGCAACAGCAAAAACCAGCCAGCCCCCAGAACCACCGGCGGCACCAGCAGCACCAGCGACGAACTGGCAAAAATCCCCACAGCCAGCCCCCGAAGAAGCACCGCTGGCCGCCTCGACGACAGGGCTGCCTGCCGCGCCCGGATCATGAGGGAGGCGGAGACAACACAAAGCAGCCCCGAGATCAGCGCAATGACGATACTGGTGATCAGCGCCCGCCGCACCATCGGATCCCCGGCAAGCTTGACGAGATCGGCACGCAGGCCGGAAGAGACGACCGAGCCGAGCGGCAGAGCCAGAAACAGAACGGCAAGCGCGATCACCAGTCCGTCGCCTGCCCGACCAAACCCACCGCGTCCATCAAAGCGGCGCACCCTGCGCCCGCCGCCATGCCCCTCGTCTGCCGCAGGTGTGAGCAGCCGGATCGCAACCAGCAGCGCGGCGGTCACGGAAATCTGCAGCAGCGACAGCGCGATAGCCCGTGGCGGATCGAAATCGAAGCGCAGCGCCTGATAGATAGCAACCTCGATCGTACTCGCCGCCGGCCCGCCGCCCAGCGTCAGCACCAGCGTAAAGCTGGTGGCGCAAAGCATGAAGATCAGCCCGGCAATGCCGGGCAAAAGCCCACGGATCACCGGCCATTCGATAAAGCGGAAAATCGACAGCGGCCGCATGCCGAGATTGGCCCCGGCCAGCCAGTATTCGCCGGGAATACGCTCCAGCCCGCCCAGCATCAGCCGGGCGGCGAGCGGCATGTTGAAAAAGACATGGGCAACGAGAATGCCCGACAGGCCGTAGATGCTGACCGGCTGGTCGAGACCGATGGCCACCAACGCGGTATTCAAAGCGCCCTGCCGTCCCCAGATGCCGATCAGTCCCAAAGCTGCCACGAGCGCCGGCAGCCCCAGCGGCAGCGCCATCAGCCGGATGATCCAGACACGGCCGGGGAACGCCGCCTGCCGCGCCAAGGCCCGCGCCACCGGAATGGCAAAGACAATCGACAGAACGGTCGAAAGCGACGCCTGCAGCAGCGTGAACCGGGCCACGCGCCAGACATAGGCATCGAACACCACGCCGTCATTGGCGGATCCCGGCTCGTCGAAAGCCAGGAGTGCCACCGCCGCCAGACAGACGAACAGCACAATGCCACCGAGGCATAGCGCCCCGGCAGTCAGTGTCAGACGTCGTTCCATGCGGTTGATCATGATGGCTTCGTATTGCTTTCGGGCGTCGCCTCGCCCTTTCTTCTCCCCAGCGGGGAGAAGGTGGCCCGCAGGGCCGGATGAGGGGGCCAAACACTCAGAATGTGCCGAACCGCCCCCTCATCGCCTCGCAGTCGCTCGGCACTTCTCCCCGCTGGGGAGAAGAAGAAATGATCGTCCCGGCACATCCAGTTCCTGTTCATCGCCGCCAGCCACTCATCAATCCAGACCTCCAGCCACCTGAGAACCTTGGCCCCTCACCCTAGCCCTCTCCCCGCACGCGGGGAGAGGGGATGACAGAGCTTGCCGCAAATCCCTTCTCCCCGTCACAACGGGGAGAAGGTGGCCGACAGGCCGGATGAGGGGCAGGCCTTGCCCAAACGAGGTGCTAATTCTTGCTCATCGCAGCCAGCCATTCGTCGATCCAGGCCTTGCGGTTAGCCGCCACTTCATCCGACGACATCAGAAACGTCTTTTCCGGCGCCACCAGCTTGCCGAATGCCTCCGGCAGCGGTTCCTTGGTGGCGGCAACCGGCATCATCCAGTTGGTCGTCGGGATGATCGACTGGAATTCAGGGCCGGTGACGAAGGTCAGAAAATCCTTGGCGAGCGCCGGGTCCTTGGCAGCCTTGGTCATGCCGGCGACTTCAATCTGGATATAGTGGCCTTCGGAAAAGGCAGCAGCCTGATAGCGGTCTGTATTTTCGGCAACCATATGGTAGGCAGGCGACGTGGTGTAGGAAAGCACCATCGGCGCTTCGCCCTTGGTGAACAGGCCGTAGGCTTCCGACCAGCCTGGCGTGACGGTCAGAACACGATCCTTGAGCTTGGCCCAGGCGGCACCGGCCTCATCGCCGTAGACCGATTTCATCCAGAGCAGCAGGCCAAGCCCCGGCGTCGAGGTGCGCGGATCCTCGATGACGATCTTCTGGTTCGGATCGCCCTCGACCAGTTCCTTCAGGCTCTTCGGCGGCTCCTTCATCGTCTCAGTGTCATAAACCACGGCAAAATGGCCGTAATCATAGGGAACGAAGGTATCGTCGGTGAAACCACCGGGAACCTTGACGGCCGAGGTGTCGATGCCATGCGGCGCAAAGAAGCCGGTTGCCTTGGCTTCGGACACAAGATTGGTATCGAGGCCCAGCACGATATCGGCCTTGGACGACGCACCCTCGAGCTTCAGCCGGGTCAGGAGTTCGACACCATCGGCGACGCTGACATAGGAAACCTTGCACCCGCAGGTCTTTTCGAAGGCTTCCGCCACCTTGGCGGCGGGCCCCCATTCGCTGGTGAAGCTTTCATAGGTATAGACCGTCAGCACCTTGTCTTCGGCCGAGGCGGAAAACGCGATGGTGAATGCAGCAGCTGCTGCGAGAAATGGAATGATTGCCTTGCGCATCCGCGCCTCCTCATAAATCCAAAATTGGGAATAGGGCGCTGGAATGTGCCGTCTAATCCCTCCGCCGGTACAAACCGGATCAGGTTCTTCGGGTTGGCTTTTGAATAGCCTCTCAGCCGAACGTTCCATAAAAGAACGGCCGGCACCCCGTTAGAGCAGGAGGAGGTTTAGACCCGGGCGAAATACTTGGCAAGTGGGGATTGTTGCCCCGCCCGATTACCGCAAAGCGGACATAATCCCATGACATGGGGCCTTATTGATTGAGAAATTTAGAGTGATACTGGAGATACGCCCGATGACCGAGACGTGCCGCATCCTTACCCCCGCCGAACAGAAAATCAGCGGCATAATGGTACGAGCCGAGCAAGCAATGATGGCGGCCATCTACAAAGCTGTCGAGGATGCCACCACGCAGACCGCCAATGAATTGCGTTCGATTGGCGCGCAGGACGAAGCGCCGGCATATGATTACTTTGCGGCCACCGCTCAACAACAGCTTTTTTTGTCGCAATGCGGCGCCGACCCCGAAACGCTTGAAGGCGGAAATCCCGAAATCGCCGCCCAGATCATCACCAATTATCAGAACATCTCCGACCACTACTGGCGCAAAAAAGGCTGAAGTACCGGCCGAAAGACGACGGCCAGCCCCTCATGCCGCCGGCTTCTGCGGCAACCTTACCGCTTTCAGGCTGATGGCCGCGATGAGCGAGATCAGCGAGATACCGCCAGCCGTCAAAAACAGCGGCAGGAAGGCGGCCGTATAGCTATCAGCCACCAGCTGGCGGGTCGCCTCCGGTAATGTCGACAGCACCAGCGGCGTCAGCTTTTCGATATCGGCAACACCCGGGATCGCCGTGGCGCCGCGGGCAAGACCTGCCGCGATGATTGCACCATAGATCGAGATGGCAATCGAGGCGCCGCCCATCCGTGACAGGGTGACCGCGCCGGTCGCCGCCCCGACATCACCACGCGAGGCGATGTTCTGCACCGCGACGATCGGCACCTGCTGGCCAAACCCGATGCCGATGCCATGCAGCGCCATGATCGCGCAAATCACATAAAGCGGCGTACCGGGCTCAATCTGGGTAAAGATGAGCAAGGCCAGAACCGTCAGGCTGGCGCTGACGATGGCAAACGGCTTGTAGCGGCCCGAGCGCGAAATCAGCCTCCCTGCCGTCAGCGAGCCGCAGACGATACCGCCGGTCAGCATGATGAACAGCAAGCCAGCCAGCGACGGCGACAGCCCCGTCGTCGTCTGCAGATACAGCGCGAAATAGTTGACCATGCCGATGCCGACGGCACCGCTCGCCAGCGAAATCACCAGCATCAGGCTGAATGTCGGGTTGCGAAACAGTGTCAGGGGAACGATCGGCTCCGGCGCCCGGCGCTCGACAACCACCCAGGCCGTCGCGCAGACCACGCCGAGCGCAACGATCGCCAGACTGCCGAATGAAAGTAGCGAGCCAAACAGTTCGGCACCGTCGCCCAGAAGCACGACGCAGGTTACCGAACCCGCCAGCAGCAGCGCACCGGCATAGTCGATGGTCGGACGGCGTGTCGGGCGGCGGTAGGGCAGGAAGACGAACAGGCCGATCAGCACCGCGATGCCGATCGGGATATTGATGAGGAAGATCGAGCGCCAGCCGAAATGGTCGCTCATCGCCCCGCCAAGTACCGGACCGACGGCCCCGGAGGCCATCAGGACGAGGCTGGAATAGCTCTGGTAGCGCGCCCGCTCGCGCGGCTCGAACAGATCGGCGTTGATGGAAAAGATCGATACCATGATGCCGCCGCCACCCAGGCCCTGCAGCACACGGGCGGCAATCAGCGTGTTCATCGACACGGCAAGACCACAGGCGATCGACCCCAGCGTGAAGATCGTCACCGCCGTGACCATCACATATTTGCGGCCGAACAGATCGCCCAGCTTGCCGTAAAGCGGCATGACGGCACAGGTGGCCAGCAGATAGGCCGAGCCGATCCAGCCGAAACGCTCCATCTGGCCAAACTCGCCAACAATGGTCGGCAGCGCGGTGGCGACAATCTGGTTGTCCAGCGTCGCCATGAACAAAGCCGTCATCAGGAAGAAGAAAAGGGTGAGCCGCAGCGCTGGGCTCGAAACGAGCGGCGCCGGCGCGATGTGCATGTCCATGGGAGCGTTCCGGTTGGTTTTGGCAATTTATGTGCTGTTAGCATATATTTGTCAACAGCACATTTATGCCGAGAGCATATTCATGCTTTATGGATCGCGCTTGTTTTGCTAGGATCAGCCATGGATCACGCACCTTTGCCCCTGGAATGCACATCTGAGACCGGAGAGCCCGAGGCCAGCCGCGCCCTGATCGGCCGCTCGATGGGCCGCTGGCGCACGATGATCGGCCGCCGCGTGCTGGCGCGCCTCGCCATCAGCAATGTCGCGCCCAGTCTCGAAATCACCCATCTCGACGTTCTCGATGCCGTCAGGCGGGCCGAACCGGAGGGCGAAGTCACGGTCGGCACCATCGCCGGGATGATGCGCATCGATCCCTCCCGCGCCAGCCGCATCGTCGGCGAAATGGTGGCGCGCGGCGCTCTGAGGCGCGAGGCCTCGCAGGCCGATGCCCGCCGCATCATCGTCGTGATGACCGAGCTCGGCCAGCAATTGATGGGCGAAATCCAGGCGGTCAAGCGTAACGTCATCGACAGCGTGCTGGCCGACTGGCCGGAAGAAGACGTCGCCAGCTTCTCCCTCCTCTTCGACCGCTTCGTCACCTCCTTCGAACAGGTCTGCACCACCCCCGGCAAGGATACGGATTAGCGGCGATCTCCCTCTTTTCCATAACGGGGCAAGGGCGAGCGGCAGACACCCTCTTCTCCCCGGCGGGGAGAAGTGCCGAACGCAGTGAGGCGATGAGGGGGCCGCTCGGCAATTTCTGAGCGTGTGGCCCCCTCATCCGGCCCTTTGGGCCACCTTCTCCCCGCCGGGGAGAAGAGAACACCAAATCCACGCCTGCCCCTTCCCCTCATCCCCCTGTTTACGCTATGGCCATGCGCCATGAGCAAACAGGCTTTTATCATCTTGATGGGCGGTCCCCTGACGCCGACGGACAGGCTTGCCACCCAGCTTGCCGGCGCCCGCGTCATCGCGGCCGATGGCGGCATGCGCCATGCCAGTGCGCTGGGGCTAAAGCCGGAGCTCTGGGTCGGCGATTTCGATTCCACGCCGGATGCCCTGATCGCCGAATGGCCGGATGTCCGCCGCGAGCCCTATCCCGCCGCCAAGAGCGAGACCGACGGCGAAATCGCCGTTGCCACCGCCCTTGAGCGCGGCGCGAAAAGGCTCATTCTCGCCGGCGCGCTCGGCGGCGAGCGCAGCGACCATGCCTTCATGCACCTACTTTATGCCGCCAAGCTTGCCGAAGACGGCATCGAGATGCTGCTCACCTCCGGCGAGGAGGAAGCCTATCCGCTGCTGCCCGGCAGCTCCGTGATCGCCCTGCCGAAGGGCAGCCTGTTTTCCATCCTCGGGCTCGATACGCTGACCGGTCTTTCCATCGAAGGCGCCCGTTATCCGCTCAGGGATTTTCATCTGCCGTTCGGCTCCTCGCGCACCGTTTCCAATGTCGCCGAAGGCACCGTCCGCTTCACCCTTTCCTCCGGCCGGGCGCTCATCCTTGCCCGCCCTCATGATTTTTCGGGAGCCTGACCATGGCGCCACCCATTCTGAAACTCGATGATATCGTGCTCTCCTTCGGCGGTACGCCGCTGTTGAACGGCGCCAATCTGCAGGTTGAGCCCGGCGACCGGATCTGCCTTGTCGGCCGCAACGGCTCGGGCAAATCGACCCTGATGAAGATCGCCGCCGGCCTTGCCGAGCCGCAGTCGGGCGAAACCTTCCGTCATCCCTCCGTCACCGTCCGCTACCTGCATCAGGCGCCGGATTTTGACGGTTTCGACAGTGTTCGCGCCTATGCGGAAGCAGGCCTCGGCCCGAGCGACGACCCCTACCGCGTCGCCTACCTGCTCGAACATCTCGGCCTGACGGGCGATGAAGACCCAACGCAGCTGTCCGGCGGCGAAGCCCGCCGCGCGGCGCTTGCCCGCGTCATGGCGCCGGAGCCGGATATCCTGCTGCTCGACGAGCCGACCAACCATCTCGACCTGCCGACCATCGAATGGCTGGAAGGCGAGCTGATCAAGAGCCGCTCGGCCCTCGTGGTCATCTCGCACGACAGGCGCTTCCTCGAAAAGGTTTCCAACGCCACCGTCTGGCTCGATCGCGGCCAGTCGCGCCGCCTCAATCAGGGTTTTGGCGCCTTCGAGGCCTGGCGCGACAAGGTGCTGGAAGAAGAAGAGCTGGAGCAACACAAGCTCGGCAAGGAAATCGAGCGCGAGGAACACTGGCTGCGCTACGGCGTGACGGCAAGGCGCAAGCGCAACATGCGCCGCCTCGGCGCGCTGCAGGACCTGCGCGCCAAGCATCGCGGCCATAATGGCCCGCAAGGCTCGGTGCAGGCGACCGTCTCCGACGCCCGCGAATCCGGCAAGCTGGTTATCGAGGCTGATCAGATCACCAAGACCTATGGCGAGCGCACCATCGTCGCCCCCTTCTCGATCCGCGTCCATCGCAGCGATTGCATCGGTCTCGTCGGCCCGAATGGCGCGGGCAAGACGACGCTTCTGAAGATGCTCACCGGCCAGATCAAGCCCGACAGCGGCTGGGTCAAGCTCGGCACCAACCTCGAGATCGCCACGCTCGACCAGCGCCGCGAGGACCTGAACCTTGAGGATACGCTGGCCCATTACCTCACCGACGGCCGCGGCGACAACCTGCTGGTCAATGGCGAGCAGCGCCATGTCACTGGCTATATGAAGGAATTCCTGTTCCAGCCCGAACAGGCGCGCACCCCGATCAAGAACCTGTCGGGCGGCGAACGCGCCCGGCTGATGCTCGCCCGCATCCTGTCGCGCCCGACCAACCTCTTGATCCTCGACGAACCGACCAACGATCTCGATATCGAAACGCTCGACCTGCTGCAGGAAATCGTCGCAGGCTTTTCCGGCACCGTCATCCTCGTCAGCCACGACCGTGACTTCCTCGACCGCACCGTCACTTCGACCATCGCGCCCGCCAATCCGGATGCGCCGGATGGACGCTGGATCGAATATGCCGGCGGCTATTCCGACATGATGGCCCAGCGCAAGGGTGCTGCCGACGAAAAGAAGCGCACGGAAAAAGCCGAAAAAGCCAAATCCGCCAGCAACGACGGCTCGTCCTCCGCCCCCAAGACCGGCAAGGGCAAACTCTCCTTCAAACAGAAATTCGCGCTGGAAAACCTGCCGAAGGAAATGGAAAAGGCCGAAGCCCAGATCGCCAAACACGAAAAGGAAATGGCCGACCCGAATTTGTTTTCCAAGAACCCCACGCGGTTTTCGGCGCTGGCTGCAGAGCTCGAAAAGCTACGAACCTCGATCACGAAGATGGAAGAGGAATGGCTGGAGCTGGAGATGTTAAGGGAGGAGATCGAGGGGTAGGGCACGCGGCACCGAGCCGCAGAATGATTGCTTTGCGTCGTTAGCGGGGAAAGACGAAAGCTGCCATATCACTGCGGTGTAACGATGTGCGCCATCGGCCCGATAGCAGCCTTCTCAAACGGCCTATGGCAAGATTCCGCTGCCATAGGCCTCATTCAACTGGGTTGATTTCAGATTTCTTTAAGTCTCGGGGTGCTGTCGAGACTGCCAATCAGAGTAGCACTTGCATCATTCACCCCCAAAACAACGGGGGTTGTGCCATGGGCTTTAAACCGCTCCACCACCTTTTCCAGTGCTGCAACTGCTGTGATATCCCAGAAATGAGCTTGCGAAACATCTATCGTCACGGCCATGCCGTGTGCTTCCTCGATGTCGAATGCCTCGATGAAAATATCGGCCGAGGCAAAGAACACTTGTCCGGACACGCGGTACATCATGTGAACTGCGGCAGCATCGATCTCCGTTTCGACCCGCAGCAGACGAGCAACCTTGAAGGTGAAGAACACGCCGCTCAGAAGAACGCCAACCGTGACGCCGAGCGCAAGGTTTGAGCTGAACACCGTAACGAGAACCGTCGCCACCATGACGGCACTGGACATCTTCGGGTGAACAACCAGCGTCTTCAACGAAGACCAATCGAACGTATCGATAGACACCATCACCATGATAGCAACCAGTGCAGCGACGGGAACTTGAGAAACCCACGGCTTCAACAGGACCATCAAAACCAGCAGGAACGCACCAGCAAAGAGCGTGGATAATCTGCCTCGTCCACCATATTTCACATTGCTGACGGTCTGGCCGATCATGCCGCAGCCGGCTATTCCGCCGAATAGGCTCGCGGCCATGTTGGCGATGCCAAGGCCGGTACACTCCCTGTTCTTCGGGCTTGGCGTACCGGTGAGATCGTCGACAACACTTGCCGTCATCATCGATTCCAGCAGGCCAACCATGGCAATGGCAAGCGCCGGTCCGGCGATGATCGTCAGGGTTTCCAATGTCATCGGAACCGCGGGCCAGCCAAAGCCCGGAAGGGAATCGGGAAGTTTGCCAAGGTCGGCAATTGTCATGACCGGCAGCTGAAAGGAGATCGATGCCGCCGTCAGGACCAGAATGCAAATCAGCGGCGATGGGATGGCATTGGTTATCCGGGGTGCAAGGTAGATGACAGCCAGTCCGGCCGCCAGCATGCCATAGGAAAGCCAGTCTCCCCCGATGATATGGGGCAGTTGGGCTGCGAAAATCAGGATTGCAAGGGCATTGACGAAACCTGTGCGTACAGATTTCGAAACGAAGCGCATTAACACTCCGAGACGCAGAAGGCCGAAAACGATTTGGAACAGTCCGGCCAGCAGCCCGGCGGCGAAGAGGTAAGCAAGCCCATGGGCATGAACCAGCGGTGCCGCGACGAGGGCGACCGAACCCGCGGCGGCGGATATCATCGCCGGACGGCCACCTGTGAAGGCAATGACGATGCCGATTATGAAGGAGGCGAACAGGCCGACCTGGGGATCGACACCCGCGACGAAGGAAAATGCGATAACCTCGGGAATCAGCGCGAATGTCGCAACTGCTCCGGCGAGCATTTCGCGCATAGGATTGGCATTCCAATCCCCACGAATCGAAGAAAATTGCATTTGATGAGTTCTCGCAAAGCATGGCGAACCGCGCTATCGGGCGGTCGGTTGAATTGGCATGCAGGTTTTGCGTGGTCTGGCGGATCGGCGGCCAGAAGAGCCACCCGGAATTACACCGGGTCCGTGGTGAGTGGATGTGTTCTACCGAAGTTTTCTCGCATTGCAATATGGAATAGCTACGACTCCAATGAGGGCATTTTCCGGACGCGGCATGCTGAAGTGGACTGGCTGCTTTCAAGAAGTCGAGAAGGTCATGGCAAGACCGGGGGTAACGGCGTTAAGTGGAAAGTATTTCCGATGGGAAGACTGCAGGAACTGTCCGTCACCCAACCCGCGCTGCGCATTCAAACAAGATATGACCGAACCAGAAAGGGTAACAGTCCATGGATAACGGGATTCGACGGGTCGTCCTGATCGTCGCGCTGGCGAACCTGGCTTACTTCGGGGTCGAGTTTGCTGTCGCGCTCCGGATCGGGTCTGCGTCGCTTCTGGCGGACAGCGCGGATTTCTTCGAGGACGCGTCCGTCAATCTCTTGATCTTCGTCGCAATTGCATGGTCAGCGAGGAACCGAGCCCGTGCCGGAATGGCGATGTCGCTCATTCTGCTTGCTCCGGCCATCGCGTTCCTCTGGACCGCCTGGCAGAAGTTCGAGGTTCCAGTTCCCCCCGAGCCGCTCGCCCTCGGCCTGACAGGGCTCGGCGCACTGGTGGTCAATCTCTCTTGTGCCTTCCTCCTTGCAGCCTATCGGAATGCGAGCGGATCGCTGACTAGAGCGGCGTTTCTCTCCGCGCGGAACGATGCCATCGCCAACGTCGCGATCATCGCTGCCGGGGCAGTGACGCTTCTGCTGTGGCGCTCGCCATGGCCGGACCTGATTGTTGGCTTCGGTATTGCCTGGATGAACCTTGATGCGGCCAAGGAAGTGTGGGAGGCAGCTCGCAAGGAGCACGAGGCGGTGGCGTAGCTGGAATTCGTCGGATGCGAAACCGGTTGTGCCGCGAACCTGTCATTATCTGTCCATGACCAAAGGTCTGCTTTCGCCCGCCTGAACTGCTCTCCAATGGCTTAAATGAAGGAGCCAACAGTCTTTTGGAAATGCATCCGTTATGGCCGCTTCGGCCCGGTCGCACTCTTCCAAGAAAAAATTCATCCCCGCAAATCCCCGCCCTTTAAACCCGTGCGATACTTCTTGCCGTCCCATCACGGATACACCGGTTTGCGTTGCCGGCGAGATGGGGCCGGTGCCCGGATGGTTTGGCGAAACGCGCGTCAAATCCCCGGGGCTGCGTGAAAGGTGGTTCTCCTCCGGTTCGCAAATGAACCGGGCGTGCCGGGTGGTCACACCGTTCTTGGACGGTCCAGGGCCAGACCTCGCCGGATTGAAAGGCTTGGCGGATAAGCGGCCGGGCTGGGGCATTGGAGGCTTTCCTGTCAGAGAGGAAAGCGCAGAAGAACCTGAGAAGCGCGGCANTCGGTTCGCAAATGAACCGGGCGTGCCGGGTGGTCACACCGTTCTTGGACGGTCCAGGGCCAAACCCCGCCGGATTGAAAGGCTTGGCGGATAAGCGGCCGGGCTGGGGCATTGGAGGCTTTCCTGTCAGAGAGGAAAGCGCAGAAGAACCTGAGAAGCGCGGCAAAAAACATCGAACGGGGCGCTGAGAGGTGTCACCTGTTACTACTTTACGAGGCAGCTTTCAGCGCCCCGGCCGGCCTGCTCTTTGAAAACCCACGGCGAATTTTTCGCGCGTGGACGCAAACCATGGGACATTGTTTGTGCCCAACTTCCTAAGCCCTTCCGACGGGGATGCAATGCCGCAAGAAAGACGGCTGCAAGGAACAGCAGCGCGGCAAACTCTTACTCCCTCCAAAAGGGTGAGACGGTCCTCCCAGCCAAGCCCAAGGACCGTCCCACCCGCCGTCTGCGGCAATCGCCTCGCCCCGTTACAGAGTGGGAAGAAGACGCCGACTGCCGCGCGACCTCGCTCAACTCCGGCTTTGGCTCAGCGCCGCCACCCGGCCATGCCAGATGACCAGGCAGGGCACGACGACGAGCTCCATGCCAAGCCCGAGCACATGCCCCGCCGAGGGTACGCCATCGGCAATCAGCGAATACAGCCGCGCCAGCCCACCGCTGAAGGTCAGGATTGCCAGAAGCCGAATCCGCTCCGCCTTCGTCTCGATCGCCGGAATACAGCTGTACCAGGCGAGACCAAAGGCCAGGAACAATCCGGACAGGAACCGGACATGGCTGCTCAAATCCACCGGAGGTTTTGCTTCGGCAAGAAATGCCGGCCCCATCACCACGCCCGCCAGCCCGGCAAACACCGGCAGCATCGCCAGGATGGCAATGCTCGCTTGAAGCAGGCGCCGCTGGCGGAAATCGGCCGGGCTGATCTGATAGGCAAGACTGGGCATCGCACATCCTCCTGAAGTCATCAGAGGAGTACGGGCGGGGGCGCCGCGAGGTTTCAGCAGCTCGAACACATCGGCGTGATGACAACCGAACGGCGACCATCACCGCGGCGCGCCACTCATCGGCGGGGCGCCGCATATTGATTCGCACGCCAACAGGCGCTATCTAGGAATTCGTGGTGATTTGGCCGGCCGGCTTGCAGCCACGTTAAATAAGTCGCTAAAGGGCCGTGCGAGCGCAAGCAAGCGGGGCCGGGAGCGATTCCTATCGTTGCCGGTTTTTTTGTGCCGGTCTGTTCGTTGAACCGAGTGTTGCCCATGCCGATCAAGATTCCCGATACGCTGCCTGCCTATGAAACCCTCGTCAAAGAGGGCGTGCGGGTGATGACCGAAACCATGGCGGTCCGCCAGGATATCCGGCCGCTGCAGATCGGCCTGCTCAATCTGATGCCGAACAAGATCAAGACCGAAGTGCAGATGGCGCGCCTCGTCGGCGCCTCGCCGCTACAGGTCGAGTTCTCGCTGATCCGTCTCGGCGGCCACAAGGCCAAGAACACCCCGGAAGAGCATCTGCTCGCCTTCTACGAAACGTGGGACGAGGTGAAACATCGCACGTTCGATGGCCTGATCATCACCGGCGCGCCGGTCGAGACGCTCGACTACGAGGACGTCACCTACTGGAACGAGATGCAGCAGATCCTTGACTGGACCCATACCAATGTCCATTCGACGCTGAACATCTGCTGGGGGGCGATGGCGGCGATCTACCATTTCCATGGCGTGCCGAAATACGCGCTGAAGGAAAAGGCATTCGGCGTCTACCGCCATCACAATCTCAACCCGTCCTCGCCCTATCTCAGCGGCTTCTCGGATGATTTCCAGATTCCCGTGTCGCGCTGGACCGAGGTGCGCCGTGCCGATATCGAGAAAAGGCCCGAGCTGGAAATCCTGATGGAATCCGATGAAATGGGCGTCTGCTTCGTGCATGAGAAGGCGGGCAACCGGCTCTATGTCTTCAACCATGTCGAATATGATTCGACCTCGCTGTCTGACGAATATTTCCGCGATGTCGATGCCGGTGTGCCGATCAAGATGCCGCACAACCATTTCCCGCATAACGATCCGACACTGACGCCGCAAAATCGCTGGCGCAGCCACGCGCACCTGTTGTTCGGCAACTGGATCAACGATATCTATCAGACGACATCCTATGATCTCGCCGATATCGGGAAGGACAGACGCTGACCGCAACCCTCACCATCCGCCCCATCGAATCCGGCGACGAGCAGGACTGGCGCCGCCTGTGGAAGGCCTATCTGGCCTTCTACGAAACCACCCTGCCGGAAGACATCTACGCCCTCACCTTCTCGCGGCTCCTGAGTGGTGCTGCACATGAATATGCGGGTTTTCTTGCGGTTCTCGATGGCAGGCCGGTTGGCCTTGCGCATTACCTCTTTCATCGCTCCTGCTGGCAAAAGAACTCAATCTGTTACCTGCAGGACCTGTTCGCCGATCCTGAGGTTCGCGGACAGGGGATCGGCCGGGCGCTGATCGAGGCCGTCTATGCCCGGGCAAACGCGGAAAAGGCCGAAGAAGTGTACTGGATGACCCAGGACTTCAACGCCAATGCCCGCAAGCTCTATGACCGCATCGCAGACAAGACCCCCTTCATCATCTACCAGAAGACGTTCTGAAACGGATCGGCCTGTCTCTGCAGGAAGGTGATGCGAGCCTGAGGCGGCCACCGTCGTTAATTGTATGACTTTTCGGTTGCCGCGTTCAACGAAATGACGCAGTTTGCCGCCGGGAAGAGTGGAGGAAGAATACCCGTGCAGACAGAGACTGAAGTATTCGGCCATATGCCGTCCGGCGAACCCGTGCACCGCATCGTCATCAAGGGCGGCGGGCTGACCGCGCATATCCTCACCTGGGGCTCGGTCATCCAGGACCTGCGCCTCGATGGCCACGCTGCTCCTCTTGTGCTCGGCTTTGAGAATTTCGCCGATTATCTCACCCATTCCCCTTATTTCGGCGCCACGCCCGGCCGCAATGCCAACCGCATCGGCAGCGGCCGATTTGCCATCGATGGCGTCTCCTACCAGCTCGAATGCAACGAGAAGGGCGTTACCCACCTGCACGGCGGCAGCGACGGCATTGCCAAGCGCCTGTGGACCTTGATCGAGGCGGCGGAAAACCGCGCCGTGCTGCAGATCGTCGATCCGGATGGCCGCGCCGGCTATCCCGGCAATTGCACCATCACCTGCACCTACACCGTCAGCGATGGTGGCGTCCTCAACGTCCTCTATGAGAGCACCACGGACCGCGCAACGATCTGCAACGTCTGTCAGCACAGCTATTTCAACCTCGATGGCACTACCGATGCGCTCGGCCATGATGCGATGATCGCCGCCAACAGCTATCTGCCGACCGACGAGCTGCAGGTCCCGACCGGCGAGATCCGCTCCGTCGAAGGCACCGTTTTCGACCTGCGCGCCATGACGCCGCTGCGCCGCCAGCTGGAAGGCGACAAGATCGGCTACGACCACAATTTCTGCCTGGCGGACGCCCGAGGCGCCAAGCAATCCGTCGCGCTGGTGCGCAGCATCAATTCCGGCGTTTCGCTGGAAGTCCGCACCACCGAGCCCGGCGTGCAGTTCTATACCGGCTTCAAGATGGACGTTCCCGTGCCCGGCCTCGAAGGCCGTCATTACGGGCCTTTCGCAGGCTTCTGCCTGGAAACCCAGATCTGGCCGGATGCGATCAACCACGCCAATTTCCCGCAAGCCGTCCTGCGGCCCGGTGAAACGCTCAGGCAGGAAACCGATTACGTCTTCACCCGTAGCTGACCGCTCGAGAGCCGTCTGCCGCCTGCTCAGGATCAGCCTGAAGGACATGGACCGCCCCCGTTGCGGCGCGTCATCCTTTGGCACGTGTGATACTGTTTAAAGACGAAGCGCTCTAGGCTTTTGCGGTAAAACCGGATTTGATGCCCCGATCGAGGCTGCGGCAAGGGGAGGACTTGGCATGGCTGAAACGGACAGACCGAAAATCGCGTTGGTAACGGGCGGCGGCACCGGTATCGGCCGCGCCATTGCCGAAGCACTGTTGAAAAAGGGCTACACGGTCATCCTTTCCGGCCGGCGATTCGATGTTCTCCAGCATGCAGCAAAGGAAATGGCCACCTTGACCGGCGGCACGGCGCGGGCGTTCGCGGCCGATGTCGGCGACCCGCAAGCGGTCGCCAGCCTGTTTTCCGCCATCCGCCATGATTTCGGCCGCCTCGACCTGCTCGTCAACAATGCCGGCATGGGGCTGCCCGCTGTTCCGATGGAGGATATTACCTTCGAACAATGGAATGCCATCGTCGGCGCCAACCTGACCGGCGCATTCCTCTGTACCCAGCAGGCCATGAAGCTGATGAAGGCACAAACACCGCGTGGCGGCCGAATCATCAACAACGGCTCGATCTCCGCCTCGACGCCGCGGCCGATGTCAGCCCCCTACACAGCCACCAAACACGCCATCACCGGCCTGACCAAGTCGACGGCGCTCGATGGTCGCCCGTTCGACATCGCCTGCGGCCAGATCGATATCGGCAATGCCTCGACTGACATGACATCAGGGATGCGCGCTGGCATCCTGCAGGCCAATGGCGAGATCGCCTCCGAACCGACCATCCCGGCAAACCTCGTCGCCGACGCCGTCATCTACATGGCCGGCCTGCCGCTCGACGCCAACGTGCTGACGATGACCGTGATGGCGACGCAAATGCCGTATGTGGGACGGGGATAAGGAAACAGTCCACGCACCAAGGCGGCTGCTAAGATTATACCTATTTTCCTGGGAGGCTCTCCGAAGAGAAGAAAATGGAGCGGGTGAAGCGATTCGAACGCTCGACCCCAACCTTGGCAAGGTTGTGCTCTACCCCTGAGCTACACCCGCTCATCAACCTCGATCCGGGGGTAGTCGGTGGACCGTGGCGCCGCTGCGTTTGTTGTTTGCTGCGACGACGGCTATATGGCCCAGACGATTTTTAAATGCAACAGGGAAATGACGGCCAACCCAATATTTTTTTGAAGAAATGTCGCAAGCCCCTGAAAACAAGGCGTTTTGCAGCGTGCATTCTGTGGAAGATTGCGATTTTTTGCCCTTCGCCGTAAGGAAGACCACCATTTTCAAGCGAAAGAGAAGCCGCCATGAGTGAAATGCAGCCGAAGACACAGGACGAATTGTTTGCGCTTCTCGACAGCCTCGGCATCCCACACAAGACGATGCGGCACGAGCCGGTTTTCACCGTTGCCGAATCGGTGGCACTGCGGGACGCGATTGCCGGCGGACACACCAAGAATCTGTTCGTGAAGGACAAGAAGGACAATTATTTCCTGCTCACCGTCGAGGAGAACGCAACAGTCGACCTGAAGACGGTGCACACGCTCATCGGCGGTGCCAGCAAGGTGTCCTTCGGCAAGCCGGAAAAACTGATGGAATATCTCGGTGTGATTCCGGGAGCGGTCACAGCCTTCGGCGTCATCAACGACATTGGGCAGAACGTGAAGATCATCATCGACGAGGAGCTGATGAAGGATGAGATCGTCAACTGCCATCCGCTGTCGAACGATGCGACGACATCGATCGCCTCGAAAGATCTGCTGCGCTTTATCGAAGCGACGGGACACGAAGCCCTTGTCTTGAAAGTGACGTCCTGACATACGATCTTTGACGCAAAACAGTCAGGCGGACGCGGATGTCCGCGAGGAGACACGATGAGCGGCAACGACAATCCCTACGCAGCATCCTACGGCAACCAGATGACGGCAACGGCCAGCTACGGCGCCGCCCCGGCACCGGCGGCAGCGGCCGCGCCGGCGGGTGACCTGATCAAGGAAACCACCACCGCCAACTTCACCCGCGACGTGCTCGAAGCTTCCCGCCAGCAGCCGGTCCTCGTCGATTTCTGGGCGCCCTGGTGCGGCCCGTGCAAGCAGCTGACGCCGGTGATCGAAAAGGTCGTCACCGAAGCACAGGGCCGTGTCAGGCTGGTCAAGATGAACATCGACGATCACCCGTCGATTGCCGGCCAGCTCGGTATCCAGTCCATCCCCGCCGTGATCGCCTTTGTCGGCGGCCGCCCGGTCGATGGCTTCACGGGCGCCGTGCCGGAAAGCCAGATCCGCGACTTCATCGACAAGGTTGCCGGTCCGATGATCGACGACCAGCAGGCCGGGATCGATGCGGCGCTCGCAGACGCAAAAGCCCTGGTCGAGCAGGGTGATATCGAGAACGCTGCCGGTCTTTTCGGCGCCGTGCTGCAGGCGGACCCGGAAAATGCAATCGCGCTCGCAGGGCTTGCCAATTGCCTGATCACCGCCGGCGAACTGGACCAGGCACGCGAGGTTCTGGCCGATCTCTCCGAAGAGCTGGCCAAGGATGCCGGCATCGCCGCCGTTGTGAAAAAGCTCGCCCAGATCGAGGAAGCCCGCAAGCTCGGCGACCCGAATGCGCTGGAGCAGATCCTTGCTGCCGATCCTGACGATCATGGCGCCCGCATCAAGCTCGCCAAGATCCGCAATGTCGAGGGTGACCGCGAGGCGGCGGCCGATCACCTGCTGAAGGTGATGAAACGCGACCGGACGTTCGAGGATGATGGCGCCCGGCGCGAACTGCTGCAGTTCTTCGATGTCTGGGGACCGATGGACCCGGCAACGCTGTCAGCACGCCGCAAACTGTCATCGATCCTGTTTTCGTGATACCCTGACAGGGGCGCCTTTATGACAATCTCCCTTGAGATTTGACGTCGGCGCCCCATTTCTTGTCAGTAAGCGGCGCGGCGTCATTAAGGCCGCCACAAGAACGCCTGACAGCGACGGGGTAGTTGAGACATGCAAGTTGGTAACGCACGTTATCTGAGGCCTCAGGACCTGCCGGAGACCCTTCCGGTGTTCCCATTGACGGGCGTGCTGCTGCTTCCGGGTTCGCAATTGCCGCTCAACATCTTCGAGCCGCGCTATCTTTCCATGTTTGACGATGCGCTGGCCGGAAACCGCCTGATCGGCATGATCCAGCCCTTCTTCGGTGAAACGCGCGAAGAACCGGGCCAGGCGCATGTGCAGGCGCTTTGCCAGGTCGGTTGCGCGGGCCGCATCACCTCGTTCGCCGAAATGGAAGACGGCCGCTATATCGTCTCGCTGACCGGCATTTGCCGGTTCCGGCTGTTTGATGAAGTGCCGCTTGCGAAAAAAGGCTATCGCTCCTTCAAGATCGCCCCGTTTGCGACCGACCTCACCGGACCGGACGATGAGGCTCAGGTCGATCGCGAGGCTTTGCTGGCCGCTTTCAAGGCCTATCTCGATGCCAACAAGCTGGAAGCCGACTGGGAGAGCGTCGAGCGCGCCAGCAATCTGACGCTGGTCAATTCGATGGCGATGATGTCGCCCTATGGCCCGGCGGAAAAGCAGGCGCTGCTTGAGGCGCCCGACCTCAAGACCCGCGCCGAAACGCTGATCGCGATTACCGAGATCGTGCTCGCCCGAAATTTCGGCGATATCGAAACCATGCTGCAATAGGCGGATATGATGGAAGACAGGACCAGCCGGGTCGATCCCAAACTGCTTGAACTGCTGGTCTGCCCGCTGACCAAGGGCCGCCTCAGCTACCACGCGGCCGAAAATGAACTGATCTCGGAAAAGGCAAGGCTGGCCTACCCGATCCGCGACGGCATTCCAATCATGCTGATTTCCGAGGCGCGCAAAATCGAGGATTGAGGCTGCGATTGATCGTATGAAAGCCCCTCATCCGCCCTTCGGGCACCTTCTCCCCGTCACGACGGGGAGAAGGACCGACCGGCAAACTCCGCGCAGATCCCCTCTCCCCGCGTGCGGGGAGAGGGTTAGGGTGAGGGGCATTCGCCAGTCAACGAAGTCCAGCGCTTAAATCGCCTGCCCGCCCAGCATCTTCGGCTCGCTCTGGCCGCCAAGTCCGGACGCCTGACGGATGAAGAATGATTTGACCGATGGCATCCGGTCGACGATGCCCAGCCCGAAATCGCGCAGCGCCCTGACCGGCGTGACATCGTTGGAAAACAGCCGGTTCAAGACATCGGTGGTCACGCCCATGCGGAACGTGTCGAAGCGCCGCCAGCTCTGGTAGCGCTCGAGCACCGCGAGCGAGCCGATATCGAGACCGAGGCGATCAGCATCGACGATGGTTTCTGCCAGCGCTGCCACATCCTTGAAGCCAAGATTGAGGCCCTGGCCGGAAATCGGGTGAATGCCGTGAGCTGCGTCACCGGCAAGGGCGAAACGCGGCGCGATGAAATCGCGGGCCAGCGTCAGCCCCAGCGGAAAGGCGCGGCGTCCGCCGACGACCTTCAGCGTGCCGAGCTTGTGGCCGAAACGGCGCTCCAGTTCTTCCTCGAACACCAGATCGTCGCTGGCGACCAGCCGGTCGGCGTCGCGCGTCCGTTCCGTCCAGACCAGCGAGGAGCGATTGTTCTTGAGCGGCAGCGTCGCAAACGGCCCGGCCGGCAGGAAATGCTCTTCCGCCGTGCCGTCATGCGGCCGCTCATGTTCGACCGTGGTGACGATGCCCGACTGGCCATAGTCGAAATCGACGGTCTTGATGCCTGCGGCATCGCGCAGTTTCGAGCGCACGCCATCGCAGGCGACCAGGAGCCGCGCTTCCATTGTCTCGCCATTGGCCAGCTCAATGGAAACCGAGTGATCGCCGCTCTTGAAACCGGCAGCCGCCGTCGATTGACGAATCTCCACGCCGAGATTCGTGGCTGCCTTCCGCAGCGCGCCGACCAGAGCGACATTCGGCACCATATGGGCAAACGGCCGGCCCTCGATCTTTTCATCCTCGAAGGTCAGGAACACCGGGCGAACCGGATCGGCGGTCTTCGAATCGGTGATGACCATACGCTTGATCGGCTCGGCTTCCGGCTCGATCTCGCTCCAGATACCGAGCACGTCGAGCATTTGCGAGGCGGCGGCGATGATCGCCGAGGCGCGCTCGTCCTTCTTCCAGGCAGTCTCCGGAGCGCCGTCGATCAAGCTGACGGCGAGATGCGGCGCGGCCTTCTTGATGGATACGGCCAGCGACAGCCCGACATAACCGCCGCCCGCAATCAGCACATCGATCATCTCTCATTCTCCCGTCGCTCTTGAGCATTGCATGTGGCCTATATAGATCATTGATGCGCTCGTTCCTACCGTTTGAGCGCTCGAGCCCAGGAGATCGCCGAAATGTCGCGCCCCGCCGAGACCCCCGCCCCGATGGATGTCCTCTTGCAGACGCTGGATCTGGAAAAGCTGGAGGAAAACCTGTTTCGCGGCCGCTCGCCGCAGGTCGGCTGGCAGCGCGTGTTCGGCGGGCAGGTGATCGGCCAGGCGCTGGTGGCCGCTCAACGTACCGTCAGCGAGGGCCGTTACGTGCATTCGCTGCACGCCTATTTCATGCGGCCGGGCGATCCGTCCGTGCCGATCATCTACGATGTTGACCGGATCCGCGATGGCGCAAGCTTTGCCACCCGCCGCGTCGTCGCCATCCAGCATGGCAAGGCAATCTTTTCGATGTCGGCCTCCTTCCAGTTCGACGAGGAAGGGTTTGACCACCAGATCACCAGGCCGGACGTGGCGCCGCCGGAAACGCTGATGGGCGAGCAGGACATCAAGGAAAAATTCCTGGTCAATGCGCCGGAAGCGATCCGCCGCTATTGGGAGCGGCCCCGGCCGATCGAAATTCGCCCGGTTTCGCTCAAGCACTATTTCTCGCGCGACAAGCTGGAGCCATCGCAGGACGTCTGGGTCAAGGCGGTCGGCGCCGTTCCGGACGAGCGTCACATTCAGGCGGCGGTGCTCGCCTATATCTCCGATATGACCCTGCTCGACACCGCGCTCTATGCCCATGGCACCTCGGTGTTTGACCGCGACCTGCAGGTGGCGAGCCTCGACCATGCCATGTGGTTTCATCGCCCCTGCCGCATGGACGACTGGATGCTCTACACGCAGGACAGCCCCAGCGCCTTCGGTGCACGCGGCATGACGCGCGGTAGCCTTTTTGATCGCTCCGGCACCCTGATCGCTTCCGTTGCCCAGGAAGGCCTGATCCGGAAAAAGGCATCTGAATAAAAAATCGCCTCTTTTTTGATTCTGATTAATTTTTAATCGTTTATTTCGATGATTTTTTGACATTTCGCCGATGGCTTTCGGCGAAATATCGCATTTCCATGTCTTTTCATGGACTTACCCATTCAATCCCAAACTGGCACGCCCCTTGAATAGCTAGGGGCAGTCGTTGGGGATTTGTGCTCGGCGGCAAGGAGAGACGGCCCCGAGCCGAAGTTGAACAAGGATGGGAAACCAGATGAAAATTGTAATGGCCATTATCAAGCCGTTCAAGCTCGATGAGGTTCGCGAAGCCCTCACTGCCGTTGGCATCCAAGGCCTGACCGTGACCGAAGTGAAGGGTTACGGACGTCAGAAGGGACATACGGAAATCTATCGCGGCACCGAATACGCCGTGAGCTTCCTGCCGAAACTGAAGATCGAAATCGCTGTTGCCTCGGAGATTGTCGACAAGGCCGTCGAAGCGATCGCCACGTCAGCCAAGACCGGCCAGATCGGCGACGGCAAGATCTTCGTCTACTCGATTGACCATGCGGTGCGCATTCGTACCGGCGAAACCGACACAGAAGCGCTGTAAGTCACGGCCGTTCAGGGAGCTCCATATCAATGTCTTCATTTAAACTTTCTACCTCTCTTGGACGCGTGGGCGCTGCAGCCGCAGCCCTCCTCGCCCCGGCCATCGCCTATGCGCAGGAAGCCGCACCGGCGGCAGCCGAAGCGGTTGCTGCAGCCCCCGTGCCGAACAAGGGCGATACCGCCTTCATGTTCCTCTGCACCATTCTCGTCCTGTTCATGCTCATCCCCGGCCTCGGCCTGTTCTATGGCGGCCTCGTCCGCGCCAAGAACATGCTGTCGGTCCTGATGCAGTGCACCGTCGCCGGTTCGGCCGTCATGCTCATCTGGGTCATCTACGGTTATTCCTTCGCCTTCGGCGGTTCGACATCGCCCTATTGGGGCGGTACCGCCAAGATGTTCCTCGCGGGCGTCACGATGGACTCGACCGCCGCCACCTTCTCCGATGGCGTCGTCATCCCGGAAATGATCTTCATCATGTTCCAGATGACCTTCGCGGCCATCACACCGGCCCTGATCGTCGGCGCCTTTGCCGAACGCATCAAGTTCTCGGCTGCAATCCTGTTCTGCGTCCTGTGGGCAACCTTCGTCTACTTCCCGATCGCCCACATGGTCTGGGACGCAAACGGCCTGATCTTCGGCTGGGGCGCTCTCGACTTCGCTGGCGGCACGGTCGTTCACATCAACGCTGGCGTTGCCGGTCTGATCGGCGCGATCATGGTCGGCAAGCGGACCGGCTTCGGCAAGGACATGATGGCTCCCCATTCCATGACGCTGACGCTCGTCGGCGCGGCCATGCTGTGGGTCGGCTGGTTCGGCTTCAACGCTGGCTCCAACCTTGAAGCATCCGGCGGCGCGATGCTTGCCACCGTCAACACCTTCATCGCCACGGCTGCAGCCATCATTTCGTGGTCGCTGGTTGAAACCTTCACCCGTGGCAAGGCCTCTATGCTTGGCGCCGCGTCCGGCATGATCGCCGGTCTCGTCGCCATCACGCCTGCTGCCGGCATCGTCGGCCCGATGGGCGCGATCGTCATGGGCCTGATCGTGTCGCCGCTGTGCTACTTCTTCGTCTCCGTGGTGAAGAACAAGTTCGGTTATGACGACACGGCAGACGTTTTCGGCGTCCATGGCGTTGGCGGCCTGTTCGGCGCCTTGGCCACCGGTATCTTCGCCTCGTCGTCCCTCGGCGGCATCGGATATGCCGATGGCGTCACCATGGGCGGCCAGTTCATGACCCAGGTTTATGCCGTTCTCGTTACGCTCGTCTGGTGCGGCATCGGCTCGGCAATCCTCTACAAGATCGTCGATGTCATCGTTGGCCTGCGTGTTCCGGTCGAAGCCGAACGCGAAGGTCTTGACCTCTCCTCGCACGGCGAAGCCGCCTACCACTCCTGATGAACTTGCGGGCCGGGAAAACCGGCTCGCATCTCTTCCCGTCGCGGTTTCGTCTTGTGCGAAACCGCATTTGACCCGGACACCCGTCCGGGTCTTTTTTTGCCCTCACACCTGCCAATGACTGCCAAAAAACGCTTTCAATAGGGAAAACTGCGGTTGCAGAAGCGTTTCACGTAAAGGAAGCGTCAAGGTTAATAGGGCTTTAACTCTCCTCTGCTTACCTTCGAAGCATGCGCCCATGGCGTTTTTCGGGAATAACAGGCAGCAGGTCATCATGAGCAGAAGCAATCAGGCGGTATACGACAACCGTTCCAACCGGTTTGTGCTTTCCACATTCGTCTGGAAACAGGTCGCCGCCCTGGCGGGGTTTGCGGTGTTCGTCGCTCTCGGGTTCGCGATCGCGGCATTGTCGAGCTGGAACGTCGCCGATCCCAGCTTCTCCTACGCCACAGCCGATGCTCCGACCAACCTGCTCGGCTATACAGGTGCCGCCTTCGCCGACATCTTCATGCAGTTCTTCGGCATTGCCAGCGTTGTCGCACTTCTGCCCGTCGTCGCCTGGGGCCTGGTGCTGATCATCGGCAAACCCTTCGATCATATCGTCAAGCGCGCCGGCGCCTGGTTCCTCGGTTCGGTGCTGGCCTCGGCTGCACTCAGCTGCGTTCCCGCCCCCGTCACCTGGCCCTTACCCAACGGCCTTGGCGGCGTCTTTGGCGACATGATCCTGCGTTTTCCTGCTTTGTTTACCGGTACCTATCCGACCGGCACGTTCGGCACCGTGCTTGCCGTCCTGTTCACGCTTCCCGCCGCCTACTTCCTGATCTACAGCGCCGGCCTCATCGGCGTATCCGACCCTGAGGACGAGATCGACGAGCCGGCACCGGCACCCAGCAAGGCCCGCACCGTCAGCGACGAATCCGAGGACGACGAATCCGAAGGCATCATCATGGTGATGGCAGGCGCCCTCACCCATATGCGCTTTACCGCGCAAGCCCGTATCCGCCGCCTGTTTGGCTTGAGCGGCCGCCGCAAGCCGTCCGCGCGTGATTATGACGAACCCTATGATTTCAACGGCGACGAATTCGGTACGTTGAACGAACCGTCCCGCCCGAAGGCTGTTTCCCGCTCGGAGCGGGTCGAGCCGTCGCTGGACCGCAGCGAACGGCGCACGGTTGCAGCGCCGCCAATGTCTATGGACGAAGACGACGACGATTTCCCCGCGTTCGACAACCGCCGTGCCTCCGCCGACTTCATGCCTGATGGTGACGAGGACGACGACAACGATCCGGCTGCCGACTGGGCGCCGGTGCCCGCACCGCGCAAGCAGGCCATGCCGCAGACCGCCGCCCGTGTGGTCCCCGCCGCACCCCGCCCGAAGACCGGCCAGCGGGGCGATCGCGAGGCGCAGGCGTCTCTGGTGTCCGATGACGGCGATTTCACTCTGCCGCCGCTGCATTTCCTTGCCGAGCCAAAGAACGTCGCCCGCGACGCAACCCTGTCGGCCGATGCACTCGAACAGAATGCCCGCATGTTGGAAGGCGTGCTGGAGGACTTTGGCGTCAAGGGCGAGATCATCCATGTCCGTCCCGGCCCGGTCGTCACCATGTACGAACTGGAACCTGCGCCGGGCATCAAGTCCTCGCGCGTCATCGGCCTTGCCGACGATATCGCCCGCTCGATGTCGGCGATCGCCGCCCGCGTCGCCGTTGTTCCTGGCCGCAACGCCATCGGTATCGAACTGCCGAACCAGCGTCGCGAGACCGTCTATCTGCGTGAACTGATCGGCTCGAGAGATTTCGAGACCAGCAAGACCCGCCTTGCCATGGCGCTCGGCAAGACGATCGGTGGCGAACCCGTCATCGTCGATATTGCCAAGATGCCGCATCTTCTCGTTGCCGGCACCACCGGCTCGGGTAAATCTGTCGCCATCAACACCATGATCCTGTCGATCCTCTACCGGCTGAAGCCGGAGCAGTGCCGTCTGATCATGATCGACCCGAAGATGCTCGAACTCTCCGTCTATGACGGCATCCCGCATCTGCTCTCGCCTGTCGTCACCGATCCGAAAAAAGCAGTCGTCGCTTTGAAATGGACCGTGCGCGAGATGGAAGAACGCTACAAGAAGATGTCGAAGATCGGTGTGCGCAACATCGACGGCTTCAACTCACGCGTCGAGCAGGCGATGGCCAAGGGCGAGCAGATCAGCCGCACCGTCCAGACCGGCTTTGACCGCCAGACCGGCGAGGCCGTCTACGAAACGGAAGAATTCGACTTGGCACCGATGCCCTATATCGTCGTCATCATCGACGAAATGGCCGACCTGATGATGGTCGCCGGTAAGGATATCGAGGGTGCCGTCCAGCGGCTCGCCCAGATGGCCCGTGCCGCCGGTATACACGTGATCATGGCAACCCAGCGCCCGTCCGTCGACGTCATCACCGGCACGATCAAGGCCAACTTCCCAACCCGTATCTCCTTCCAGGTGACGTCGAAGATCGACAGCCGCACCATCCTTGGCGAACAGGGCGCCGAACAGCTGCTTGGCATGGGCGACATGCTCTACATGGCCGGTGGCGGCCGCATCCAGCGTGTGCACGGCCCGTTCGTCTCCGACACCGAGGTCGAGGATGTCGTCAAATACCTGAAGACCCAAGGCTCTCCGCAATATCTCGACGCCATCACCGAAGATGACGGAGAGGATGATGAAGGCGGCAGCGGCCCGGCGGGCACCTCCAACCTTGCCGATTCGGACGATCCCTATGATCAGGCCGTCGCTATCGTGCTGCGCGACGGCAAGGCATCGACATCCTATGTCCAGCGCCGCCTCGGCATCGGCTACAACCGCGCCGCCTCGCTGATCGAGCGCATGGAACAGGAAGGCATCATCGGTGCTGCCAATCACGCCGGCAAACGCGAGATCCTGGTGCCGACCGAAAGCGACATAACCGGCCGGTAACCCTCCGAGAAAGCCGTTCGCAAAAGAGCGTCGATCCCGGACAAAAATCACCGGGAAGACCCTCACGGCGAATTGAAGACGCGCGCAGGACAGGCCTTGAAGGCGCCGCACTTGCGCTCCACATGAGACTGGAAATGAAGGAGACGACGATGACAGACACGCAAACCGGCCATTTTGAACAGGATACGAAACGTCCGTCCCTGTCGCGCCGCGCCTTCGTCGGCGGCCTTGCTGTTTTCGCCGCTCTAAGCTTTATTGGCCTGCCAATCGAGCCCGCGCGAGCGCAAGCAGCTCCAGCAGCGGTCGCCCAGAAAATCGCCGACCATTTCGCCTCGGTCAAGACCATGAGCGGCGAGTTCGTGCAGTTCGGCCCGCGCGGAGAACAGACCGGCGGCAAGTTCTTCATCAGCCGTCCGGGCAAGATCCGCTTCAACTACGAAGCCCCCTCGCCGATGCGGGTGATCGCCGACGGCAAGTCCGTCGTCATCGGCAACCAGAAAATGAAGACCTGGGATATTTATCCGCTGTCGAAGACGCCGCTGAAGTTGCTGCTGTCCGACGAGATCGACCTGACCGGCAAGATGGTCCGCGACGTCAAGGAAGAGCCCGACCTGATCACCATCGTGCTGGGCGACCGCACCGTGTTTGGCGATGCGACGATTACCCTGATGTTCGACCCGAAGACCTATGACCTTCGCCAGTGGACGATCACCGATGCGCAGAAGAAGGATACGTCGGTAATGATCTTCAACGTCAAGAACGGCGTGCCGATGGACGACAAAGTTTTCCAGATTCCGTATGACGACATCAACAATCGCGGCAAGTAAGCCCGATTGAGGCTACCGATCATCCTTGATGGGCGCCGCCGTCGATGCGGCGAACCATGAGGATATCGTCGATCTCCCTGCCTTCATGAAGAATACCCGCTTCGACGCGGCCGATTTCCCTGAACCCCTCGCGCTGATAAAATCTCAGGGCCTGAGGATTTTCCGCGCTCAGCGCCAGTTCCAGCAGCCGCACACCGGTGCCGCGCGCGTAATCGGCAATCGCATCGAGAAGAGCCTTCGCATGACCGGCGCCACGCCTGTCCTTGCGCACATAGACCATGATCACCGTGGCACGATGCGCCAGCTTGCTGGCGCCTTGCCGCATCAGGCCCATGATGGCGACCGGCTCGCCTTCGTGAAAATCGACGAAAACAGCATTGACGGTCAGCCGCCTTGCCCATTCGGCATCCGGCAAGGCTTCCCAGTCCGCGGCGCTGCTGGCGAAGGCTGCGGGCTCGCGGCGCAGGGCTTCGAGCCGGATCCGGCGGAATATGTCGATGTCCTCAGGCCCGAGGTGCCGGATCATGTTGCTCTCCCATCAGCGGCAGAATCGCAAACCGCTGCCGCCCGGCACGCTACACGGCAATGGATCACGTGGCCAAGCTTAGAAAAACGGGGGCAGCATTACCCCTCACATCAGGGATGTAAGAGCCGATCCGGCAGCGATGGCGAGATAATAGGACACAATGCAGGCGGCAACGCATGCCGCCATGGCCACGATCACCATCAAACCATCCCTTTCCGCCAGCGAGATCGCGATCAGGACGATCGCCAGCGATGGAAGCGTGTTACCGAACGGGATCGGCAGAGCAATCAGGACGGCAAGCAACAAGACAGGGAGCGCCAGCACGATCCGGGCCTTGCGCCCGGTCAGCGCCCCAAGCCGCCCCGGCGTGAGCCACGCCTCGAAGCGCAGGACCCATGGCCGTGTCGTTGAAACCGTTGCCTCGACGGCTTTCAACGGCAGAACGCGGCGCCCGATGAAATCGGGCAACCATAGCCGGTCAGCTCCCGCCATCATCTGGATAGCAACAAAGGCAAGGCAGGATCCGAGGAAGAATCCGAACGGCCCGGGCAATGGAATGATCGTCGGCAGGGCGAGAATGAGAAGCGTGAAAGCGACACCAATCCGGCCTTCACGTCCCAGCATGCATTTCAACTGCAGCCCATTATCCTGTCTCGCGCGGTCGAGGAGTTCCAGCATGAACTCCGACCCCTTGATTTTTTCTTCCTCAAGCTGACCGTCCAAGTCATCAATCCGTCGAATGACTGTCGAGCAATGACTGACGGTGGAAGGATTTGAGCAGCTTGCGCATCTCTTCCTCGCTGACAGTAATACCTTTGGCTTCGAGATCGTGGATCAGTTTGGCGATGATGTCGGCATCGCCGGCAATCTCGAAATCGCTCCTGTGCACATCTTCCACATAGGCGGATAAATCATCGCCCGAAAGATTGAGTTTCTGACCCGCCCAGTAACCGGCGAGACGATTGCGTCTGGCGCGGATTTCATTGAGTGGCGAGGAATCGAATGGCTCGCTGGTTTCTGCCCCGCTCTCATTTTTCATAATTGTGCTCATCCCTACATTCGTCTTTCTATATCTACTCGCGATGGAAGGTGTCAGGTTTCGTCTTTCTGGAGTTGGGCCAAGGTAGCATCGCAGGCCGGATGGATACCCTGAAGAAAATCATCCGGCTGATACCAGCCAATGGTGACACCCATCGCAGACGTCAAGGCCCAGGCAGGCCGTTCACCCGCCTGAGTAAGGAGACGCGGTGCGCCCTCACGTAGGCAGGTCTCTGCCTGTTCGACGATGGCAGGCGCTGCCTGCGCACCGGCAAGCGCTTCGCGCAGGTCAGCTGCAGCGGGTTCGACGATCATCGAAGCGATAACTGATGACATGAATTCGAGAAGCATTTTTAAGTCCGTATTGAGTTAGGGGGAGAGTGTGTGGGCTGCCCTTAATGGGCAGCCGTCTCGCTTTTGCGGGTCTTCATCAGGCTCCAGACCACGCCGCTTGCGATGATCAGGAAAGTCATCGACAGGGACAGGGCAGCCGGGAATTTTTCCAGGCCGAGAAGATCGGCGACGAAGATCTTGGAACCGATGAACACCAGGACGATGGCAAGCGCCGGCTTCAGATATTTGAAGCGATGGATCATCGCGTCGAGAGCAAAGTAGAGAGCGCGCAGACCCAGGATAGCAAAGATGTTCGAGGTGTAGACGATGAACGGGTCGGTGGTGATCGCGAAGATCGCCGGAACCGAGTCAACGGCGAAGATCACGTCGGCAATTTCGATCAGCACCAGCGCCATGAACAAAGGCGTGATGAACAAAACCGTCTTGCCGGTCTGCGGGTGCGGCAGCTTGACGAAGAACCGTTCGCCGTGATGCGTCTCCGTGACGTTGAACTTGCGTCGCATGAACGACACCAGCGGGTTGTTGGCGATATCCGGATCGGATTCCCCGACAAACAGCATTTTCAAGCCGGTGAAGACCAGGAAGGCCGCGAAGAAATAGAGCACCCAGGAGAACTCGGTGACGAGCGTAGCGCCAAGGCCGATCATGATGGCGCGAAGGACGATGACGCCGAGAATACCCCAGAACAGCACGCGATGCTGATAGATGCGCGGAACGGCAAAGAAGGAGAAGATCAGCGCGATAACGAAGACGTTGTCCAGGGCCAGCGTCTTTTCGACGACGAAGCCGGTGACATAGTTCATCCCGGCTTCAGCGCCGAGATACCACCACACCCAGCCACCGAAGGCCAAACCGAGGGAGATGTAGAGCGCCGAAAGCTTGAGGCTTTCCTTGACGCCGATTTCCCGGTTTTCCTTGTGCAGGACACCGAGGTCAAATGTCAGAATGGTCGCGACCAGCGTGATGAACGCAGCCCACATCCAGAGTGGGGATCCCATCCAGTGGACGAGCATAAACGAAAGGTCCAAAGCCTTCTCCTTCGCCGGCATATAATGTCGAAGAAGGTCCGACATCGTAGAACGCCGGCGGCTCTACCAGAGGGGCCCGGACCACGGGTCTGGCCCCAAGTGGAGTTGCGCATCGGGCCGTTCAAGGGGCCTGGTATTTTTTATTTTCGATTTTGACGTTCCTGATGAGTGGCTCGCCGGGGATGCGCAGGACTACGCAATAACAGCGTAAATCCAATGGCCAAGCCGGTGAAAAATCCCTATGACGGAATGCGCGGGCTGCGCCCGTCTCAACCAGTCTTCATGAAAGAACCCCTCGCATGGCATTGTCGATCGCGACCTGGAACATCAACTCGGTGCGCCTGCGCATGCCGCTGGTCGAGCACCTTTTGAAGACCTGGGCGCCGGATATCCTCTGCCTGCAGGAAACCAAGGTCGCCAATGACCTCTTCCCCTTTTCACCGCTGAAGGAACTCGGCTACGAGCATATCGCCATCCATGGCCAGAAGGGTTACCACGGCGTCGCCACCATCTCCCGCCTGCCGCTGCATGAGCTGAGCGACCGGCGCGATTATTGCGGCGTCGGCGATGCCCGCCATCTCTCGGTGGTGTTTGAAAAATCCGGCAAGAAGATCCGCCTGCACAATTTCTACGTGCCCGCCGGCGGCGACGAGCCGGACCGGGCGATCAACCCGAAATTCGGCCACAAGCTCGACTTCATCGACGAGATGAAAATGCTGCACGCCGAAAGCGAGGCCGGTATTTCCTCGGTGCTGGTCGGCGATCTCAATATTGCCCCGCTGGAACACGATGTCTGGTCACACAAGCAGCTCCTGAAGATCGTCAGCCACACGCCGGTCGAGACCGAAGGCCTGACGGCGGTGCTGAACGGTGGCGCCTGGGTCGACCTGATGCGCCAGCACACGCCCTCACCCGAAAAGCTCTACACCTGGTGGAGCTACCGCGCCAAGGATTGGGAAGGTGCCAACAAGGGCCGGCGTCTCGACCATGTCTGGTCATCCGCCGACCTCTCGCCGCACCTCACCCGCGTCGATATCCTGAAAGAAGCCCGTGGCTGGGACCGTCCCTCGGACCACGTCCCCGTCATCGCCCATTTCGACCTTTAAAGCGGTTCATCGCCAGCCGAGTGCCGGCGCCACATGCTTCAGAACCGATTCGATGACATGGGCGTTGTAGTCGACGCCCAGCTGGTTCGGAACGGTCAGAAGCAGGGTATCGGCCTCGGCGATCGCCTCGTCTTCAGCCAGCTGCCGAATGAGGGCATCAGGTTCAGCCGCATAGGATCGGCCAAAGATCGCCCGCGTCTGGTCGTCGATATAGCCAATTGAATCGCTTTCCTTGCTGCCGCCACCGAAATAGGCCCGGTCGCGATCATCGACCAGCGCAAAGATGCTGCGGCTGACCGACACGCGCGGCGTGCGCGTATGGCCAGCGTCCTTCCAGGCCTCGCGGTAGAGCCGGATCTGCGCCGCCTGCTGGACATGGAAAGGCTCGCCGGTTTCGTCGTTCTTCAGCGTCGAACTCTGCAGGTTCATGCCGAGCTTGGCCGCCCAGATGGCGGTGGCGTTGGAGCTGGCGCCCCACCAGATACGCTCGCGCAAGCCCTCCGAATGCGGCTCGAGCCGCAGCAGGCCGGGCGGATTGGGAAACATCGGACGCGGGTTCGGCTGGGCGAAGCCCTGACCCTTCAGCACTTCGAGAAACACTTCCGTGTGCTTGCGGGCCATGTCCGCATCTGTTGCGCCTTCTTCCGGTTCAAGGCCGAAATAACGCCAGCCGTCGATCACCTGTTCCGGCGAGCCGCGGCTGATGCCGAGCTGCAGGCGTCCGTTCGAGATCAGGTCGGCGCTTCCGGCATCCTCGGCCATATAGAGCGGATTTTCGTAGCGCATGTCGATGACGGCAGTACCAATCTCGATCTTCTTCGTCCTTGCGCCAATAGCGGCAAGAAGCGGAAAGGGCGAGGCGAGCTGACGGGCAAAATGATGGACGCGGAAATAGGCGCCGTCGGCACCGAGTTCTTCGGCGGCAACCGCCAGGTCGATCGATTGCAAAAGCGCATCCCCAGCCGAGCGGGTTCCCGATTGCGGCGAGGGGCTCCAATGTCCGAACGAAAGAAAGCCGATTTTTTTCATTGTTTTCTATCCCGATGATGGCGATGTGTTGCAGCATAGATGGGGAAGAAGCGCATCACAGGAAAGAGCGTAGATCAACCGCAGACCTCCTGTCTTGGAAACACACTGTCTTCAAAAAGAAACGGCGATCTGGTCCTGGCACAAGCGCCGGTCTTTTTCCGGTCTTGCTATTCGATCAACGTCACCTGCCCATGCTCCAGGCAGTAAAATCCATCCTGCGGCACCGGCAGTTCCAGCATTTCACGGCGGGACAGCCCGAGGTAGACGCCCCTGATCAATCGCCCGGTGAGCCCGTGTGAAACGGCGATCACCGGCGTGGATATTCCAGAGAGCCAGCTGTCGACGCGTGCACAGGCACTGTCGAATGTCTCGCCATCCGGAGAACGGAAGTACCAGTCGAACGCATCCGCTCCCTCAAGCACGCCCGGATATTCGACGTCGATCTCGTATAGCGTCATGCCGTCCCAGCAACCGGTGGTCACCTCCATCAGGCGGGCGTCCTCCCGGGCAGGAAACGAAACCGTCAGCATGATGCGCGCGGCCGTCTCCTGCGCGCGGCCAAGCGGGCTGACGTAAAACTCAAATGTAATGCCATTCGCGCCGATTTCCTGCGCCAGCCGCGCAGCTACCCGATCCGCCTGAAGAATGCCGCGCGGCGTCAGCGGCGAATCCTTCTGCCCCTGGAAACGCCCAAGCGTATTCCAGACGGTTTCCCCATGGCGGAGAAGGTAGATCATGCGGGATATCTTTCGCGACGAGTGATCACCGCCGAGCTCTACCCGAATTTCGGCGCCAGCCTCTGCATGGCGTCGATCATCGCCTGCAGGTTAGCCTTGATCCGGCCTTCGACAACAACGGCGACTTCCGGATATTCCTCGAGCATGCGGCGGAACAGCGGCCGGTTGATGCGGATGACTTCGCTATCTTCCTCGGCGGTTGCAGTAAACTTGCGCTCGACGAACGAGATCATCGCCAGCTCGGAGAGAAGCGTGCCACGCCCGACTGTATCCACCACCTCGACGCTGCCATCGACCAGATTGCGTGTCAGCGTGACGGAACCACTGGCAATGGCAAAGGCGCAATCGGCCGGCGCGCCCTCGCGAAACAGCTGCTGGCCCCTGTTCAACCGGCGCCGCTCGGCACCGAATGCGATCAGCCGCAACTTGTCGTCATCGATATCCGCAAACAGCGGCACGAGGGACAGAAGGGTGATATCGTCGTTCAGCGACAAAGGGATACCTCTGAGCGGGCATGACACCAGATGGGACCACGCCCCATGTCGTTAGGGAACTATCTTGTAGCCGCCATTCTCTGTCACCAAAATCTCCGCATTGGAAGGGTCGCGCTCGATTTTCTGGCGCAGCCGGTAGACATGGGTCTCCAGCGTATGGGTGGTAACGCCGGAATTGTAGCCCCAGACTTCTTCCAGAAGCACGTCGCGGGTGACGACCTTCTGGTCGGCGCGATAGAGATAGCGGATGATCGCCGCTTCCTTTTCGGTGAGCCGGATCTTCTGGCCGTTCTCCAGCGTCAAAAGCTTCTGGCCCGGCTTGAACGTATAGGGACCGACGGTGAACGTCGCGTCCTCGCTCTGTTCGTGCTGGCGCAACTGTGCCCGGATGCGGGCGAGAAGCACAGCGAAGCGGAACGGCTTGGTGACATAGTCGTTGGCGCCTGCCTCAAGGCCAAGGATCGTATCGCTGTCGGTATCATGCCCCGTCAGCATGATGATAGGCGGCTTGAAGCCGCCCTTGCGCAGGAGCTTGACTGCCTCGCGGCCGTCCATGTCCGGCAAGCCGACATCCATCACCAGAAGGGCGATCTGATTGTTGCGGGCGGTGTTGATGCCCTTGGCAGCCGTCGATTCCTGCAGGATGGTGAATTCCTCATAGAGGGCAAGTTGCTCCACCAGTGTTTCACGCAGGTCGTTGTCGTCATCGACGAGAAGAATGGTGCGGGCCGACATTCGTATCCCTCCTTGCTTCCGGTTGAAACTAACCCAATCGATGCTTTTGACAAGCAGCGGGAGCTTTCACCCGTTTGTTACATATTGTGTAGTGCTATGGTTATGTTTCAGATCACGGACAACGCAAAAAACTGTGAGTAAAATGCGACGAAAACCCCGCAAGGCCGCAAATTGCGCCCGCACCATCACCGTCAGACCCAAACCCGGAAATCGCACCAGAGCCCTCGTCACTTTCGCCGGACGCACCGAGGAGGCCGCCATCGGCCGCAGTGGTATCACCGCGCGCAAGCGCGAAGGTGACGGCGCCACCCCGATCGCCGCCATGCCCCTTATCGGCGGCTATGTCCGCCACGACCGCATCACCAAACCGCCAACAGCCCTGCCACTGCGCTTCACGCCCAAAAATCTGCTGTGGTGCGACGAGCCCCGCCATGCCCTCTACAACCGGCCCGTGGACGCGCCGTTCAAGCCGAGTCATGAAAAGATGCGCCGCGATGACAACCTCTACGATGTCTGCCTGGTGATGGACTGGAACGTGATGAGCCGCAAACGCTATGGCGGCTCGGCCATCTTCTTCCACCTCGCCAAGCCGGGTTACACGCCGACAGAAGGTTGCGTCGCGGTGAGCCTGCCAGCGATGAAACGGCTGCTGCGGTTCATGCGGCGCGGGACTGTGGTGCGAGTGACGCGATAAGGGCTTGGCAGAAAACGTCACGCCGGCTGGGGCGTGACGAACCGCTCGAGGTAACCGTTTTCCGGCGTAATATCCGCCCAGCTCGCCACCGGGAAATCAATGACGGCAAGCGCTGCTGTCGGAAATTTAGCGCCGAGCCGCGCCATGGCATCTACCTCTCCATCGCCACAGAGCAGCGCCGCCGTTTCCTCGATCTCCGGATTGTGGCCGACGAGAACGATCACTTTCGCTTCGGTTCCCGCCGCGCGGAGCGCGTTCACCAGACGCTCCGGCGTGCTGTCGTAAAGGGAGGTGTCGAAGCGCTCAGGGATACCAGCAGCAAAGGCCCGCCGCGCCAAACCCCAGGTTTCACGCGTGCGCAGGGCGGGAGAAACAAGCGCGAGATCTGGAACCAGGCCTTCTCGCGCCATCAGGCCGCCCATGAACGCAGCGTCCTTGCGGCCACGCTCCGCCAGCGGCCGGTCGTAGTCGTCCACGCCTTCGGGACGGGCAGACTTCGCATGGCGGAAAAGAAGCAGGCGGCACGTCATTTGGAACTTTCCTTGTTGCGGCAACGCCTGGCACCGTTCGCGGTGTGCCGAACCGGATGGTGCCCGAAGTCCGTCAGCTGATTAAGGCATTGCCGTGACGATATGCGCGCGGATAGGGCCTTCGATAGCTCCGTCGCCAAACTGCCGCCTCAGCCCTGCGGCAACGGTTTCGGTCACATCCTGCAGCTTTCCGGGCGCACGCGCCTCGATCTCGACAGCCAGCGGGTTGCCCTGACAATAGGCCGTCGCCGCATCGAGCGCCGACCGGGCATGGCTGACACAGTCAACCGTCTCGATCTGTACCGACGAGAACCCGGCCGCCCGCACATCCGCAGTGATCGCGGGAATGTCGTGATATCCATGCGGTGTCCGCTCCATGAAACGCGGCGGATCGTCCGGAAACAGATCGCGCAGGGTTTGCGTGACATTCAGGACGAATGCATTGCTCTGGATGACATCCCAGACACTGAAGAGATAGCGCCCGGCAGGCCTCAAAACGCGCCGGGCTTCGCGGTAGCCTGCGATCCTGTCTGGAAAGAACATCACGCCGAATTGGCACACCACGGCATCAAAACCCTGATTGCCGAACGGCAACGCCAGACCATCAGCCTGCTTCCAGGTCACGCGGTCATCCGCACCCTGACCGGCGATTGCCAGATCAAGCATCGGCTGGTTGAGATCCGTGGCGACGATCAGCACGTCACGCCCGAGCCGGGCCGCCATGGCGCGTGTCAAAACACCAGTTCCAGCGGCGATTTCGAGCACGTCGCGCGGTTGAGACATGGCAACACGCCCCGCCATCTCCTGCGCATAAGGTTCGAAGATCATCGGCACAAAAAGCTTTTCGTAGATCGCCGGCATGCCCCCGGCAAAGACCTTGTCCGCGCCAGTCATGAGGAGACTCCCAAACCGTGAGGCCACTCTCCCAGCATACACCCCCAAACAAAAAGGCGGAAGCACCGCTTCCGCCTTCGTTGGTTCTGGCCCCCGGCGTAAGAACGCCGGGAGATAAACCCAAACTTACTTCCAGTCGCGAATGTCGACGAAGTGTCCGGAAACCGCGGCAGCAGCGGCCATCGCCGGCGACACCAGATGGGTGCGGCCCTTGAAGCCCTGGCGGCCTTCGAAGTTGCGGTTCGAGGTCGAGGCGCAACGTTCGCCCGGCTTCAGGCGGTCATCGTTCATCGCAAGACACATCGAGCAACCCGGTTCGCGCCAGTCGAAACCGGCTGCCTTGAAGATCTTGTCGAGGCCTTCGGCTTCCGCCTGTTCCTTGACGAGGCCGGAGCCCGGCACGATCATCGCTGAAACAGTCGAGGCCACGGTGCGGCCTTCGACAACCTTGGCGACTTCACGCAGGTCCTCGATACGGCCGTTGGTGCAGGAGCCGATGAAGACGCGGTCGATATTGATATCGGTGATCTTCGTGCCCGGCTTCAGGCCCATGTAATCAAGCGCACGCCACTTGGAGGTACGCTTGTTTTCGTCGGTGATGTCGTCCGGGTTCGGCACGATGCCCTGAACCGAGATGACGTCTTCCGGCGACGAGCCCCAGGAAACGATTGGCGGCAGGTCGGCGGCATTCAGCACGACAACGCGGTCGTAATGCGCACCTTCGTCCGTCTGCAGCGTCTTCCAGTAGGCAATCGCCTTTTCGAGGTCTTCGCCCTTTGGCGCACGCGGCTTGCCCTTGATATATTCGAAGGTCTTTTCGTCCGGCGCGATCAGGCCGGCGCGAGCGCCGCCTTCGATCGTCATGTTGCAGACGGTCATGCGGCCTTCCATCGACAGGTCGCGGATGGCTTCGCCGGCGAATTCGATGACGCTGCCGGTGCCGCCGGCGGTGCCGATTTCACCGATGATGGCGAGGATGATGTCCTTGGCGGTAACGTGTTCCGGCAGCTTGCCATCGACACGCACCAGCATGTTCTTGGCCTTCTTCTGGATCAGCGTCTGGGTGGCGAGCACATGCTCGACCTCGGACGTGCCTATGCCGTGCGCCAACGCGCCGAACGCGCCATGCGTCGAGGTGTGGCTATCGCCGCAGACGATGGTCATGCCAGGCAGGGTAAAGCCCTGTTCGGGGCCGACGATATGCACGATGCCCTGGCGGATATCACTGGCCGAATAATATTCGACGCCGAAATCGGCGGCGTTCTGAGCCAGCGCCTCGACCTGAATGCGGCTTTCCTCGTTCTTGATGCCGAGATGGCGATCCGGCGAGGTCGGCACGTTGTGGTCGACGACGGCCAAGGTCTTCTGCGGAGCCCGCACCTGACGGTTCGTCATGCGAAGGCCTTCGAACGCCTGCGGGCTCGTCACTTCGTGAACGAGATGGCGATCGATATAGAGAAGACAGGTTCCGTCATCCTGTTGATCGACCAGATGGTCGTCCCAGATCTTGTCGTAGAGGGTACGCGGTGCGCTCATGGCTGTGCATCCATTGTGAAGAAGTTCGGGCATTGTGAAGAAGGAAAGTTCCGGCAAAAGGCGCCGGCCACCCGGCCGGGGTCAAGCCCCAGCGGTCAAATAAGTCGGCTGCTAAGGGCGCCGCAAACGCACGCAAAAAACCGTGCCGGCAGACGCTTGTGGTCCTGCAGCACGACAATTTTCTGCTCGTAACATCCGAATTTGGATTCCATGGAGGCGGATATAGCAGTTTTGTGAAGGCTCGGCAATTGGCGAGATGGGTGTCGCGCTCTCCCCCTTCTCCCCTCGGGGAGAAGGGGAAACAGCGATTGCTTACCCCCTCTGCCCCTGCCGCATCTTCTGCTCCAGCCGCCGCAGCGCCAGCGATAGCCCGACCGTCAGGATCAGGTAGATATAGGCGACGATCGAATAGGTCTCGAAGAATCGGAACGAACCCGACGCATAGATCTTGCCCGCCTGGGTGATATCGGCGACGCCGAGCACCGACACGAGGGATGAGTCCTTCACCATCGCCACGAAGTCGTTGCCGAGCGGCGGCAGGATGACGCGGATTGCTTGCGGGAACACGACGAGCCGGAAGCGTTGATAGCGCGACAGGCCAAGCGCCTTGGCGGCCTCGATCTGGCCCTTGTCGACCGACAGGATACCGGCGCGAAAAACCTCGGCGATGAAGGCGGAATAGCCGATCGAGAGCGCAATGATCGCCCGCCACATCAAGGACAGGTCGCGCACCACCATCGGCTGCATAACCTCTGCCGAAATCAGCGGCGACAGGACGAAGTTGATCGCCACCACCAGCGCCGGTGCGCCGGCAAAGGCAATGTAGAAGAGAAGAACAAGGATCGGGATGCCGCGGATCACCTCGGTATAGAACCGGGCGATCTGGCGCAGCGCTGCCCGGTCTGACAGCGCCATCAGCGCGATGCCGAGCCCCAGCACCGTCGCAAAGAAGAAGCCGACCAGAGTGACGAAAATGGTGATGCCGATCCCGGCTGATACGATGGTGAAGACCTGGCGGTAAACGCCACTGGAGATGATCACCACGGCCAGCGCCACGGCGATCACGGCAAGGGCGACCAGCCACCAAGGATAGTCGCCCTTCTCTGAATTGTCGTGCGCAGGCGTCATCGGGCGGGGATCATTCGCCCATCTTGTAATCGACGAACCATTTCTGGTTCAGCTTGTCGAGCGTGCCATCCGCCTTCAGCGCTGCGATGGCGGCATTGACGGGGGCAACAAGATCCGAGCCCTTCTTGAAGATGAAGCCGAAATCCTCGGTGCCAAGCGGCCCGCCGACGACCTTCAGGCCACCCGCCGAGGAATCGACATAGCCCTGGGCCGCGACGCTATCGGTCAGCACCGTATCGACATCGCCAGCCTTCAAGGCCTGCACCGTCGCGCCAAATGTCTCGAATAGCTTTATGCGTGGGTTCTGTTCGTTGCCATCCAGTATTTCATAGACTGCCGTATAAAACGGCGATGTACCGATCTGCGCGCCAATCAGGCCGTCAGTAAAGGCGCCAAACGTCTTGGCATCGGTGAAACGAGCCTCGTCGCCACGCACCAGCATGAACTGCTGCGAGCGCATATAGGGATCGGAGAAATCCACCTTGGCCTTGCGCTCGTCCTTGATGGTGATGCCGGTCATGCCGATATCGTACTGGCCGTCGGACACCGCCTGAATCATCGCATCCCAGCTGGTGTTCTGATACTCGATCTTGAAATTCACCCGTTTGGCGATTTCTTCCATCGCGTCATATTCCCAGCCGATCGCCTTACCGCTCTTCGGATCGACGAACTGGACCGGTGGATAGGCATTCTCGGTCACCACAATAACGGTGCGCCCTGCCAGATCCGGCAGATCGGCAGCGGCAGCGGTGAAGGGCGCAAGAACAAGGGCGGTCAGGCCGGCGAGAAGGATGCGGCGGGAAAACATGGGTGGCTCCTGAATTGTGGCGACCGGAACGTGTCACAGAAGCCAGCGGGCTGGCAAGGGCCACGGCTTCGCCTCCGCCAGCAAAAATTGGAAAGGCCCGGCCTATCCGGTTGAATTTACGAAAAATCCTACCGGATACCCCGTCTACTCCATAAACTCAGCGAACTTTTGTCGCGCCGATCGAAAACGACAGCGGAATACGCGGTAGTCCCGGTACCTGCTCGAACTGGTCTTCGCCGATCTCCACCATGCCCGGATAATGCCGCCAGACGAGGATTTCGTGCTCGTTGAAGAAATCGAGCGCCAGCCCGGCCTGGAGGAGCGCATTGACTGTATCGCTGACCGGGTGCAGCCATTCATACATGCGCTGATGGGTTAGCGGCCGTTCATCACCGGTATAGGTGTGGGTTTCTTCAAACAGCAGCGGCTGTTCGGCAGGCGTGCGCCAGCTATAGGTCAGCGACAACCGGCCATCCTCCGCGCCTTCGTATTGGTACATCTGCGGATGCCCGTCGAGCAGGTAGAGACGGCCACCCGGCCGCAACAGGCTGGCGACGACTTTGGCCCATTGAAAGATATCCGGCAGCCAGTGAATGGCGCCCCAGGTGACGAAGACGATGTCGTAGGTTCGGTGTTCCAGCGCCGCCGCCGCATCATAGACCGAGGCCTCGACAAAAATCGCCTCCGTCCCGGCCCTTTTTGCAAAATCTCGCGCGGCGGCGATGGCCACCGGTGAAAAATCAAGCCCGGTAACCGAGCCCGCGCCCAGATGCTTGAGGCTCAGCGTATCCAGCCCGATATGGCATTGCAGGTGGACAATGTCCTTACCAGCGATGTCGCCGATCTCGCTTGCTTCCAGCGCATGCAAGGAAGAGCCGCCTGAAATCACCCGGTCGATCCGGTAGCGGCCTGTCGTGTCCGTCGCGTGCAGCCCCGCCCGGTCGTCCCAGTTCAGCCGGTTGGTTTCGATATAGTCGCTCATTCCATTCTCCCCCCAGAGAATTCCCCTGCTATCAAACAGAAAAAGGCGGCCCGAAGACCGCCTTTTCCAAACAATCCCGATGGATTGAAACTTATTCTGCTGCCGGCTCGGCTGCTGCTGCAGCGGCTGCTTCTTCAGCGGCCTTGGCTGCTGCGGCTTCGGCTGCTGCCTTTTCGGCGGCCAGAGCCTGTGCTGCTGCGACCTTTTCAGCTTCCAGACGTGCCTTTTCTTCGGCAACGGCTGCGCGCTCGGCGTCGTTCAGCTTGCGGGCGCGGGTGCCGGTATCTTCAACGATACGAGCCGACTTACCGCGGCGATCGCGCAGGTAGTAGAGCTTGGCGCGACGGACCTTACCGCGGCGAACGATCTCGACACCCTCGACGAGCGGCGAGTAAACCGGGAATACGCGCTCGACGCCTTCGCCGTAGGAAATCTTGCGGACCGTGAAGCTTTCGTTGATGCCACCGCCGGAACGGGCAATGCAAACGCCTTCATAGGCCTGGATACGGGTACGGGTGCCTTCTGTCACGCGAACGTTGACGCGGACGGTGTCGCCTGCCGAAAATTCCGGAAGCGTGCGCTTGGCGGCAATCTTGGCGGCCTGTTCGGCTTCCAGCTGCTGGATGATGTTCATGGGTCTAACCTTCTCAAGTTCTTCTGCAACAGCCAGAGCGCTCGATCGAACCCGTTGGACCTGACCTCGGATGAGGCGCCTCAAGGTTTTGTTTCTCGGGGAGAAACAGGAGCGAATTCACCATTCTTTGTTTTCGGCTGACGGGATTTCTCCCGAACCGGTCGGGCGAATACACCAAAGCACAGCGTTTGTCATCCCCGGGCGGCAAAAATTCTCCATGCCACAAGCTGGCGGAAGATGATTTCCGCGTCTTGCCGCCAGTGACCCTGCAGGCTATGCCGGATTCTATCGCTGGAGGAGCGTCATGTCCATATCCACTGCCATTCTGCTGTTTGTCGCAGGGTTCCTGTCGAGTGCCGTCAACGCGGTGGCTGGCGGCGGCACCTTTCTGACCTTCGGCGCCATGACGCTGGCTGGCCTGCCGCCGATCGTCGCCAATGCCACGTCCTCCATCGTCCAGTTTCCGGGCTATGTCACGTCGGCCATGGCCTATTCCAAGGAAATCTGGGCGGACCGCCGCGAGGCCGCCATTCTGGGCGTCCTGTCGCTGATCGGTGGCCTGGGTGGCGCGCTGATCCTGCTATCGCTATCCAATCCCTCGTTCCGGGCGCTGGTCCCTTGGCTGTTGATTGCAGCGACGGCGATCTTTGCCGCCGGCCCGCTGCTGCGGCCGAAGTCGGCAGTGGACGGCGCGCCGATCGGGCCGGTGGGATTGCTCAGCCAACTGGCCACCGCCATCTATGGCGGCTTCTTCGGCGCCGGCATGGGCATCATGATGCTGGCCGTGCTCGGCCTGTCGAAGGGCGGCGACTATCACCGGCTGAACGCGCTGAAGAACTTCCTGGCCATGGTCATCGCCGCCGTCGCCATCGTCGTCTTTGCCGGCGGCAACGTCGTCGGTTGGCTGCATGCCGCCGTGATGATCCCCGGCGGCGCGCTCGGTGGCTATGCCGGTGTCTGGCTCGCCCGCCGCGTGCCGCAGGCGCTGATCCGTGGCCTCGTGGTCGCCGTCGGCCTGCTGCTGGCAGTCTATTATTTCGTCACGGGTTGAGACGGCGCCGTCACGCCTGCTTCAACCGCAAGCCTTCGAGCAAGGTGCGAAATCCCTGCACCGCCCGCCTTGAGGTCTCTTGTGGATCCCCGGAATTGGCGATCCACAGGGCGGCGTTGATACTGGCGCCGTTGATCAGCCGCGCGGTCACTTCCTCGTCGACATCAATGATCTCGCCGTCCTGTTTCAGCTGACTCAGACTTTGGCTCAGGGCCGCGATGCAGCCGTTGGTCGTCGGCCATTGCGAGATGTCGCCGAGCACGGCCGGGCCGTCGCGGAACATGATGCGCTGGATTTCCGGTTCCAGCGCCATCTCGATATAGGCCGAACATTCTTCGACAAATCCCTGCCAGCGTGTCGGGGCGGCGGCTGAGACCCTGTGCAAGTGCTCCGTCATTTCCGCATCGATTTCCCGGATGACCGCCTGCAACAGGCCCTTCTTGTCACCGAAATGATGATAGAGCGCGCCGCGCGTCAGGCCCGCCGCCGCCGTGAAATCATCCATCGAGGCTTCCGCATATCCGACGGTGCCGAAGGCATGGCGGCCCGCCGCAAGCAGCTTGGCACGCGTTTCGGCAATCATTTCCGGGCGAGGCTTAATGATCCTGACCATACGGGCTCCTGCTTCACATACGCAGCGTATTTATTTTTACATACGTCCGTATTTTAATTGACATACGCCATGTATGCAACCACGTTAAGACATACGCCACGTATGTAGGTGGCCTGACCGGACAATTTTAGGAGCCTCCGATGTCCAACCCATACAAGGAAATATTCAGCGTGCCGGGGGCCAAGGGGTTTTCCGCGGCCGGCTTCCTCGCCCGCTTGCCGCTTGCCATGGCACCGATCGGCATCGTCGCCATGCTGTCGCAGACACGTGGTGACTATTGGGTCGCCGGTGCAGTTTCGGCGACCTTTGCGCTGACCAATGCACTGGCAGCCCCGCAAATCTCGCGTCTGGTCGACCGGTTCGGGCAAAGCGCCATCATCGTGCCGAGCACCATCGTCTCGGTCGTCGCCTTTGCCCTCCTCATCCTGTCGGCCAATCAGGACTGGCCGGAATGGACCCTGTTCGCCTCGGCCTTTCTCGCCGCCGCCATGCCCAGCATGCCGGCCATGCTGCGGGCACGCTGGACGGAAATCTTTCGTGGCCGCCCGGAGTTGAATACCGCGTTTGCCTTTGAATCCGCCGCAGACGAATTGGTCTATATCGCCGGCGCCTCCGTATCGGTTGGTTTGGCCGTCTCGTTGTTTCCCGAGGCCGGCATGCTGATCTCAACGTTCTTCCTTGCCTTGGGCACCACCGCCTTTGTCCTGCAGCGATCGACCGAACCGGCGGTCCGCCCGGTCGAGACAGGAGTGGCGCAGACATCGGCCATTCGCCTGCGCTCCGTGCAGATCATCACGCTGGCGCTGATCTTCGTCGGTTCGATGTTCGCAACGGCCGAGGTCACCACCGTCGCCATGACCAGGGAGCTTGGCCAGCCGGGCGCCGCCAGCTTCGTCATCGGCGTCTATGCGATCGGCTCGTTCGTGGTTGGCCTCATCCTCGGCGCCCTCAAGCTGCGCACGCCGTTGCACAGGCAGCTGCTGATCGCCGTCAGCGTCCTGGCCGTGACAGCCCTGCCGCTGCTGATCGCCGATACAATACCACTTCTAGCCCTTGCGGTCTTCGTCAGCGGCATCGCCATCTCGCCCACGTTCATCACCGCCTTTGGCCTGATCGAACGCCGGGTGCCGGAATCGATGCTGACGGAAGGCATCACCTGGGTCATGACCGGCATTGGCATCGGCATGGCGCTTGGCGCATTTCTGGCCGGCCTGGTTGTTGATATGTTCGGCGCGCAAAATGGCTTTTGGCTCTCGGTCGCGGCCGGCGTAGCGGTGGTCATCATCATCGCCCTGGGCCAGAAAATCCTTGCAGGTGGCAGGCCGCAAGCAGCCGGTGATGCGTTGGCCCAGGCCGCCGAATAATCCGGCAAAAGACCATGGCGCGCCGATTGGTGCGCCATGGTGGTCATGATGAGGACAAGAAGTGCTCGCCGGAAGGCAGGCCCGGATAAACTCTAGGTCCGCGTGAGGCGCTCCGGCCGTGCCTCGAAACCGCTGGCCTCCACCCGGTTTCGCCCCATTTTCTTGGCCTGATATAGCGCTTCATCCGCCCTTTCGACCAGGTCTTCAGCCGACGTCACAAGCGTACCGGCGTCGAAGGTCGAAACTCCGATGCTTGCGGTGACAACATTGAATTCGCTGCCGGCATGGACAAGCGCCCGCTGCTGCAAGGCAGCCCGAAATGCCTCGGCAAGATCGAGTGCTACCGCCCGGTCCGTCGCCGGAAGCACAATGGCAAACTCTTCCCCACCGTAGCGCGCGACCAGATCACCCGGGCGATTGGCAATCGCATTCAGACATGCGCTCACATGCTTCAGGCAGGCATCGCCCGCCGGATGGCCATAGGTATCATTGTAGGACTTGAAGCGATCGACATCGATCATCAGCAGGCTGAGCGGTGCTACCGTCCGCTGCGCATTGGCGCATTCCGCCGCCAGTGCTTCATCGAAAACGCGGCGGTTTGCCAGACCGGTCAGTCCATCGGTCTCGGCCAGATCCCGCATCTGCTCGGCAAGCTGCCGCAGTGACAATTCGGCATGTTTCATCGCCGTAATATCGGACACGACTACCAGGGCCGAGCCATCCTGCGTCAGGCGCGTCCGCAGGCTGAGCCAGCGATTGTCGGACAACGGGATTTCGGTGTCGCGGGTAAAATGCAGGCCCTTGGCGGTATTCTGGATCCAGACTTCACTGACATCCTTCGCTATATCCTTGCGTTCGCCATTGCGGGCGGATGCGCGCATGATGTCGGTAATATGAGCCCCGGGTTGCCGGGCATAGGCCGAGAGCGGGAATGCCGTCCGGTATCTCTCGTTGCAGAACAGCAGGTAACCATGGCGGTCAAACATCGCCAGCCCGTCCGACATTTCGGCCATTGCCTGAGACAGGAGGTTCCGGCTGTCGAGCAATTCGCGCTCAAGACGCTTGTGCTGGGTGATGTCCCGCGTCACGCCAGCCAAGCCAACCGTGTCGCCATGCCGGTTCTTCAGCACCACTTTCGTCGTTGAAAACCAGCGCGTCGCGCCCGTTTCGTCGTCGAGCGCCTCTTCATGATCAATCAGCGGCTCACCCGAACCCATGATCTGCTGTTCGGCCTCGAACAGGCGCTGGGCCCGCTCCGGCGGCGCCAGATCAAAATCCGACAAACCGACCATGTCCGACGGTTTCTGGCGGCCGTGTTGATGGGCGACATTCAGATTGGTCATGACGAATCGGCTGCGGGGATTTTTGACATAGTGAAAGTCCGGCGCCTGAGTCAGTGCCGCGCGCAGCAGATCCCGCTCGAGCGTCGACCGGTGGACATAGGTCATGACCGTGCCGGATATGGCTGCCGCCACCATGTTCAGGGAGGCCGTGATCAGGCTCATCTGGTACATGATCAACGGTGTATCAGGTTTTGAAAACACAAAGATCAGGATGCTCGACGTGACCGGCAGGATGAAAACGGTTGCCGCAACGCCTTTTGGCTTCGACGCGTGTTTTCCCAGGGCGAAATGCGCAGCGAGAAAGACTGCCGATACGATGGTAATACCGATGACGCCGTTGATTGCGCCGGCACCGCCCATGACCAGCCGAAATGCCATCGCCATTGGTGCCGTGATGGCGATCGCCAGCGGCCCACCGAACATTGCCGAAATCGCCAGCAACGAGCTTCTCAGGTCAAACCGGATGCCGCCGTCGAACTCGACCGACAAAAGCATGGTGATGACGACTCCAAGGCCCATCACCGCCCCGAAGCCAAGCTTCAGCTGAATTTTGGAGAGACCGTAGAAACGGTAATACAGGTGCATCCAGAGCGAGATCAGCAATGCTACTGAAGCCAGATTGCCGACCAATACCTGCCAGGCTGATGTCATTTCGTTCGTTGCCGTCTTAATCGAATGGACGACACATATCATCAAGACGTTACATAAAGCTTATGCCGGGCAAATACCCAAATACCGGGCAGACACCCGCCACACCTCTGAGACAATCGGACTGACGCTATTTCCGCAGCAGGTCCGGCCGCCTTTCCGCCGTTAGCCGCCTGGCTTCGGCTTCACGCCATTTGGCGATATCGCCATGATGACCGGATGTCAGAACCGCCGGGATTTCTTGGCCTTCGAACACCTGCGGCCTTGTATAGTGCGGATGCTCCAGCAGCCCACCTTCAAAACTCTCATGCACGCCGGAGAGATCATTGCCCATGACGCCGGGCAGGATACGCACGATGGCGTCGAGCAGGATCAGTGCCGCCGGCTCGCCGCCGGACAGGATATAGTCGCCGATCGAAACCTCTTCGAGCTTCCGTCCGTCGATGACGCGCTGATCGACCCCTTCGAACCGGCCGCAGACGATGATCGCGCCGGGCCCGGCTGCCAGTTCGCGTACCCGCTCCTGCGTCAAGGGCTTGCCGCGCGGGCTCATCAACAGCCGGGGGCGGTCGTCGCCGTCGGATGCGTGATCGATGGCCTTGGCCAGGATATCGGCCCGCAGCACCATGCCGGCACCGCCGCCGGCAGGGGTGTCATCGACGGTGCGGTGCTTGTCCTCGGCAAAATCGCGAATCTGCAGCGTATCGATCGCCCATTGGCCACGCTCCAGCGCCTTGCCGGACAGCGAATGGCCAAGATGCCCCGGAAACATGTCCGGGTAGAGCGTCAGGATGGTGGCGCGGAAGGGCAAGTCTTACTTCGCCTTCGGCTTGAACTGTTTGGTCGGATCCTCGTCCTTGTCGTCGGTCAGACCGGCCGCGAGCGGATCGACCAGCATCGTGCCGGCTTCCAGGTCGATTTCCAGCACCGACCATTCGGTAAAGGGGATCAGCACCGGCCGCTTGCCGGGGCCCTTCAGCTCAAGCAGATCGCCCGCGCCAAAGTCGAACACGCCGGTGACAGTGCCATAGCTTTTGCCGTCGGCATCGAGCGCTTCCAGCCCTTCCAGATCGGCGTAGAAGAATTCGTCTTCATCGAGATCGTCGTCCGGCAGGTTGTCGCGTTCGACATAGAGCTCCAGCCCGTTCAGTGCCTCGGCGGCATTGCGGTCGTTGACGCCGCGAAACCGCACGACGACGACGTTCTTCGCCTCGCGCACTTCCAATACCTCGAACGAACGGCCGTCCTCGGCGTGCAAATGGCCATAATCGCCGATGGCGGTCGGTTCCTCGGCAAAGGATTTGACGCGCACTTCACCGCGCAGGCCCTGAGCGCCGCCGATCGTTCCCATATGGACAGGGTTTTTGAGTTTGCTCATTGCCGGGTCACTCTCCAGATCAAGCCCTTCGCATAAACGAAAACGGGCGGCATGAAAACGCCGCCCGTCTTTAAAAACACGCTGACGCGTGGCTTATTCGGCAGCAGCGGCGGCTGCGTCTTCAGCCTTCTGCTTGGCTTCGGCGATACGCTCGAGAGCCTTCTTGCCTGGCAGGCCCTTGGTCGGGTTCGAGCGGGCTTCGCGGGTAGCAACGCCGGCTTCGTTGAGGAAGCGCAGAACGCGGTCGGTCGGCAGCGCGCCGTTCGACAGCCAATGCTGGATGCGCTCGATGTTCAGTTCAACGCGCTTTGCGTCGTCCTTCTTGAGCATCGGGTTCCACGAGCCGACCTTTTCCAGGAAACGGCCGTCGCGCGGCGAACGCACGTCAGCGATAACGATCTGATAGAACGGGCGCTTCTTGGAACCACCACGGGCGAGACGAATTTTCAGTGCCATGTTTTGTACTCCTTGAGATATCCAACCGCCTGGGGCGGTGTTTTTGTGTATGCGTTAAAGCTGATCAATCCTTGAGATCGGCAGCGATTGCTTCATGATGCCGGATGACTTCGTGGATGATGAAGTTCAAGAACTTCTCCGCGAAATCCGGATCCAGATTGGCATCCCGCGCCAGATGGCGCAGGCGTTCGATCTGGTATTCCTCGCGCGCCGGATCCGCCGGCGGCAAATTGTATTTGGCCTTCAGCACGCCCACTGCCTTGGTGCAGCGGAAGCGTTCGGCCAGCATGTGCACGAGCGCCGCGTCGATATTGTCGATCGACTGACGGTAGCCCGAGAGTTCCTGTTTGACGGCGGGATCAATCATACCGGTCCAGTCCTCACTTCTTCTTCGGCAGTCCGGGAAGCCCCGGGAATCCGCCACCGAGACCCGGCAACTTCATGCCGCCGCCCAGACCGGGCAAACCACCGCCACCCATGCCCTTGCCGAGGCCAGCGGCCTCCGCCTGCTTCTGCAGGGCTTCGAGCTGCTTGGGGTCCATCTTCGACAGATCGGGCATGCCGCCCATTCCGCCGCCCATGCCACCAAGGCCCATCTTGCCGGCAAGACCGCCCATCATCTGCTTCATCATGCCGCCCTTGCCCTTGCCGCCCATCATTTTCATCATGTCGGCCATCTGGCGGTGCATTTTCAGCAGCTTGTTGATTTCGGCCGCATCGGTGCCGGAACCGGCCGCGATACGCTTCTTGCGGGAATGCTTGAGAATATCCGGGTTGGCGCGCTCTGCCTTGGTCATCGAGGAGATGATGGCGAGCTGGCGGCCGAACATGCGGTCGTCGAGACCGGCAGACGCCATCTTGTCCTTCATGCCGGCCATGCCGGGCATCAGGCCCATGATGCCACCCATGCCGCCCATCTTCTGCATCTGGCCAAGCTGATCAGCGAGATCGTTCAGATCGAACTTGCCGGACTTCATCTTGGCGGCCATGGCCGCTGCCTTCTCGGCATCGATGTTTTCGGCAGCCTTCTCGACCAGCGAAACGATGTCGCCCATGCCGAGGATACGGTCGGCGACGCGTCGCGGATGGAACTCTTCCAGCTCCGACATCTTTTCGCCGACGCCGATCAGCTTGATCGGCTTGCCGGTGACGGCGCGCATCGAAAGGGCTGCACCGCCGCGGCCATCGCCGTCCATACGGGTGAGCACGAGACCGGTAATGCCGACGCGCTCATCGAAATTGCGGGCGAGATTGACGGCATCCTGACCGGTCAGCGCATCGGCGACAAGCAGGATTTCATGCGGATTGGAGCGGCGCTTGATTTCCGCCATCTCCAGCATCAGCGGCTCGTCGATATGCGTGCGGCCGGCGGTATCGAGAATGACGATGTCATGGCCGCCGAGCTTGGCAGCCTGGACGGCGCGCGCAGCAATATCGGTCGGCGACTGGCCGGCAATGATCGGCAGTGTATCGACGCCGGTCTGCACGCCGAGCTGGCGAAGCTGCTCCTGGGCTGCCGGACGGCGCGTGTCGAGCGACGCCATCAGGACTTTCTTCTTGTCACGCGACTTCAGGCGAAGGGCGATCTTGCCCGTCGTCGTCGTCTTACCCGAGCCCTGCAGACCGACCATCATGATGACGACGGGGGCCGCGGCATTCAGATCGACCGGCACGCCTTCCGATCCGAGCATGGCGACCAGCTCGTCGTGGACGATCTTGACGACCATCTGGCCCGGCTTGATCGACTTCAGGATTTCGGCGCCAACGGCCTTTTCACGGACTTTGTCGGTAAACGAACGAACAACTTCGAGTGCGACGTCGGCTTCCAGGAGCGCGCGGCGAACCTCGCGCAGGGCAGCCGAGACATCGGCTTCCGACAGCGCGCCACGGCCGGTCAATCCATTCAGAATGGATCCAAGGCGGTCCTGGAGACTTTCAAACATCGCTTCATCCTTGTCGTTTCAGGGCTTTTGCTTCGCCCGAAACGTTGTGCTTTTCCATGACGAAAACAAGACGCAAAGCCAAAAAGCACCCGAGGGCGCATCGCGCTGTCGGATGTTGACCTCCAGGATCTCCGCAAGGGGTCCGGGTCGGCGGCTACAAGTCTTGTTCTTGTCGCAGATTGCGGGCGGTAAACACGATATGGTCGGCAAAGTCAAGGCGAGACGGCAATTTCACCGCCCCAACTGCCTGCCCGCAAGCCTTTCTCAGGCATCCCGGCCGAAATAGACCTCCACCGAAGCGATACGGTCGCCATGAAACCGGATGATCTCGACATTGCGAAATGCGCCGCCGTCCCGCTTGTCAGCCCGGTAGCGCACCAGCGCCTCGTTGTCCTCAAGCGAAATGCGTTCGATGTGAATGGCGCTAAAGGCCGGCGGCTGCGGCCAGCACCGCTCGAAATACGTGGCCTTATTAATATGATCGTCGTTCGGACTGGAAAAGGTGAAATCCTCCGTGAGCATGTCGGAGACCTCGTCCTTCCGGTTGGCCAGATAGGCTGCGAAGAGCCCACGAACGGTTGCTTCCCTGTCCATCTTACCCTCCACGAACGGATTGCATTGCGGAACTGAGTTATAACCCAAACGACGGTCCGGCGCCAGAAACCGGCATGCCGCCGCCCAATTGAAGGGAGAAATGCAAGGCCCCATGTTAAGAAGCGAAACCGGTGCAACGAAAGAGCTGCAGTGAGCCAGATCCGAAATCCCTACTATACCGGCCCCATCTCCGATCATTTCGACGGCACCGTCTTCTTCAACCCCGAGGGCGAAGCACCACTCGGCTTTCGCGAGTTGATGCGCTGGCAGTTCGGAGGCGGACGTAGCATATGGCCCAAGACTGTCCGCAGTCCCTTTCCACAGGCGAAACCCGATAGTCGCGTCGGTGGTGATACCCTACGCATCACTATGATCGGCCATGCCTCACTGCTGATCCAGGTCTGCGGCCTCAATATTCTGACCGACCCGGTCTGGTCGCAGCGCACCAGTCCGTTTTCCTTCATAGGCCCCAGACGCGTCGTCGCGCCCGGCATCGCCTTTAAAGACCTGCCGCCCATCGACATCGTGATCGTTACCCATAATCACTATGATCACCTCGATCTCGCCACGCTGAAACGGCTGCATGAAGAGCACAGCCCACACATCGTCACCCCGCTCGGCAACGATACGATCATCCACCGCGCCCTTCCCGAAGCCAAAATTTCCGACATGGACTGGGGCGACCAGACTTCCTTCTGGGATGACATCACCATCGATTGCGAACCCTGCCACCACTGGTCGGCACGTACGTCCCAGGACCGCCGCATGGCGCTCTGGGCCGCCTTCGTGATCTCGACACCATCAGGCAAAATCTACCATGTCGGCGATACCGGCTTTCACGACGGCTTCAACTACCGGGCCGCTGCCGCCAAACACGGCGGCTTCCGCCTCGCCAACCTGCCGATCGGCGCCTATGAGCCACGCTGGTTCATGAGGGCGCAACACCAGAATCCGCAGGAAGCCGTCGAAGGCATGCGGCTGTGCAACGCTTCCTATGCCGCCGGTCACCATTTCGGCACCGTGCAGCTGACCAATGAGGGGATCGAGGCACCGGTTCAGGCGCTTGAGGTTGCCTTGAAGGATCAGGGCGTAACGCCGGAAAAATTCCGGCCACTCAGAGCAGGCGAAGTATTCGATGTACCGGCCGTTTAGGTTCAGCGTCCCTTTCCCCGCCGCCGGGAGAAGAAGGAGACCGGCGCCACGGCCCGTCACCCCTCGGGAAATTCCCGATACTGCGGCAGATTATCGGTAATCTCATACCATGGCGCCTTCGAGCCGACGAAAATATGCGCCGTTGGCCGGATCGTCGGCGCATCCACCAGCGTGCCCATAGGAACATGGGCATAGGCACCTTCGCGTACCACCGAATAGACCAGTGACCCGCAAGTACCGCAATGCACGTCATGGTTCTCATCGGGTTTTCCGTAGATCGACATCGCTTCCGCGCCCTTGATGAGTTGAAACCGCTCACGCCTGATCCCGGCAATCGGCTTAAAAGCCGACCCGGTCGTGCGCCGGCAGTTGGAACAGTGACAATTCATTGCATATTTGAAGGCGTCGTCGACTGCATATTCGACGGCACCGCACATGCACTTCCCGGTGAGGAGGGGCGAGGTTTCAAACATGGCATCTCTCCGTAAGCATCAGCGCCCAACAATCAGCATGACCCGCGCCCGCCGGGACCGCGACGCCTTGACCACACCAGTAAGCAGCTTCCAACATTTTTTCATCCCCGCAAATCCCCGCGATCAAAACCTGTGCCATCATCATTGCGTCCTGTCATCGGCGAGACCGCTAGGCGTAGCGGTGAGACAGGGCCGGTGCCAGTGGTTTCCCTCCCGTCTGCAAAATGGCGGGGCGTGCCTGTGAGGCACACATGAGGACCGGCGAGCGGTATTGCGACAGCAATATCTTTCCTGACGCGGCGGCAACGTCAGCGTCAGCCCGTATCAAAAGGGCGCCGCCATCCCCGCAGAGAAACCGGAGTTGCCCATCGTCGAATACTGAACGGGGCGCTGGAAGGCGTCATATACTTACTTTGTCCCGGCACTTTCCAGCGCCCCGGCCAAGTAAACAACAGAGAAAACCACGGCGGATTTTCCGGGCGTGGCTTGAAGTGTTGCGGGTTTCACCTCCCCCTTGAGAGGGAGGTCGCCGCAGCGCAGCGGATGGGGGGCGACCTCCGCGAACACGAAAGGCAATTGTGTCTGCCGCAAATCACCCCACCCCGCCGCTTCGCTCTGCTCCCCCCTCAAGCGGCAGATTATCCCCCACTGGTAATTTCTACCCATTTCCGCCATATACAGCGCAACAAACGCAGGAAATGAACGTCATGAACACAACGGTCGAATTCGCAAGGATGAACGGGCTTGGCAACAAGATCCTGGTCGTCGACATGCGCGGCCGCAAGGACAAGGTGACGCCGCAGGCGGCGATTGCGCTCAATGCCAATCCCGACACTCAATTCGACCAGATCATGGCGATCCACGATCCGAAGGCCGAAGGCACCGACGCCTGGATCGACATCCTCAATTCCGACGGTTCGAAGGCGCAGGCCTGCGGCAACGGTACGCGCTGCGTCGTCCAGGCGCTGGCTGCGGAGACGGGCAAGAAGGCCTTCACCTTTCAGACCGTCGCCGGCATCCTGAATGCGCAGGAACATGCCGACGGAACGATCTCGGTCGATATGGGTACGCCGGTGTTCGAATGGGACAAGATTCCGTTGTCGGAAGAATTCTACGATACCAGCCGCATCGAGCTGCAGATCGGCCCGATCGATGACCCGGTCCTGCATTCGCCCTCTGTCATGTCGATGGGCAATCCGCATGCGATCTTCTGGGTCGATCGCGACGTCATGTCCTTCGACCTCGAACGTTTCGGCCCGCTGCTCGAAAACCACCCGATGTTTCCCGAGCGCGCCAATATCACGCTGGCGCAGGTCACTTCGCCCACGTCGCTGACGACCCGCACCTGGGAACGTGGCGCCGGCCTGACGCTGGCCTGCGGTTCCGCTGCCTGTTCCGCCGCCGTCTCGGCTGCCCGCACGGGTCGTACAGGCCGTAATGTCGAGATCAAGGTCGCCAGCGCCACCCCGCCTGGCATCCTCACCATCGAATGGCGCGAGCGCGACGATCACGTCGTCATGACCGGCCCCGCCGAGTGGGAATGGTCGGGCAGCGTCGACCCCACCACCGGCCTCTGGTCGCGTGAGGACGAGCCGCAGACGGGAAGCGCAGCACTTTGAGCGGCGTCGATGTCATAACCTTCGGCTGCCGTCTCAACACCTATGAATCCGAAGTGATGCGAGCAGAAGCCGAGAAGGCAGGGCTGAACAACGCCATTCTCGTCAATACCTGCGCCGTTACCGGCGAGGCCGTGCGTCAGGCCCGCCAGGCGATCCGCCGCGCCCGCCGCGAAAACCCGCATGCCCGCATCATCGTCACCGGCTGTGCGGCCCAAACGGAAAAGCAGGCCTTTGCCGAAATGCCCGAGGTCGATGCCGTGCTTGGCAACGAGGAAAAGCTGAAAAGCGCCTCCTACCGGTCACTGCCCGATTTCGGCGTCTCGGCCGAGGAAAAGCTGCGTGTCAACGACATCATGAGCGTGCGCGAGACAGCGCCGCAGATGGTCAAGCTGATCGAAGGCCATGTGCGCGCCTTCATCCAGGTGCAGAACGGCTGCGATCACCGCTGTACCTTCTGCATTATCCCCTATGGCCGCGGCAACTCCCGTTCGGTTCCGATGGGCGCCGTCGTTGACCAGGCGCGAAAGCTGGCGGACGGCGGCTACCGCGAGATCGTGCTGACCGGCGTCGACGCAACCAGCTATGGCGGCGACCTGCCGGGCGCCCCGACCCTCGGCCTGCTTGCCAAGACGCTTCTGAAGCAGGTGCCGGAGCTCCTGCGCCTGCGGCTTTCCTCGATTGACAGCATCGAGGCCGACAGCCACCTGATGGACCTGATCGCCGACGAGCCACGCTTCATGCCGCATTTGCACCTGTCGCTGCAACATGGCGACGATATGATCCTGAAGCGGATGAAGCGGCGGCATAGCCACATGGATGCGCTCCGCTTCATCGAAGACGTGCGCCGTTTGCGTCCGGAAACGAGCTTTGGCGCCGACATGATCGCCGGCTTCCCCACCGAGACCGAAGAGATGTTTGCCAATGCGATGCGGCTGGCCGAAGAGGCCAATATCGCCCATCTGCATGTGTTTCCCTATTCGCCGCGCGAAGGCACGCCTGCCGCCCGCATGCCGCAGCTCGACCGCGCCTTGGTCAAAGAACGGGCCGCCCGGCTGCGTGCCACTGGACTTCAGCTGCATCAGGCCCATCTTGACAGCATGATCGGAACGCAGCAAAGCCTGCTCGTCGAGAACAATGGCTTGGCACATACGGAAAATTTCACGCTTGCCGCCGTCCCCGGCCTGATGCCGCGCGCTATCGTGCAGGCTGTCATCACCGGCCACAACGGCAAGCATCTCGACATGCAATTGATGGCTGCCAACGCAGCCTGAGTTTACGGAATTCAAATGGCGCTCAGCTTTCTGAAAAAGGTCTTCACCTTCGGCAAGGACAAGCCGTCCGAAGACGAGCCGACTGCGGCGCCGGCAGCCGATGCCGTCATGGACCAGGCGGAATCGACGTTCAGCCCCAATGAGGCCCAGGCGGTCGAAGCCGAGCTTGAGCCCCGCACCGAAGACCTGCCACTGGCCGCCGATCCGGTGCTGCCGGAGGAGATGGATACCGCTGGCGGCCCCTCCGCCGACACCGCCGATGCGCCGGAGTTCAAGACCGCGGACGAAACCTCTGCCGCAGAGGTGGACGATACACCGGCCATTCTGCCTGCTGCCGAAGAGATCGGCGATGTCGGCCTTGTCCCGCTATCGCTCCTGGAAGCGGAAGCCGAAGCGGCTGAGACAGAGGAAACTTCGACACCCCCCTCTGTCCCTTCGGGACATCTCCCCCACAAGGGGGGAGATCAGATTGAGGCTGACGCTCTTTCCGCTCAAGATCGTCTTTCAGATGAAGCGCCGGAGCCAACCCCGGGTCCAATCTCCCCACCTGTGGGGGAGATGTCGGCGCAGCCGACAGAGGAGGGTGAACTCTCCGCGCTCTCGAACGCCGACGACCTTAGCGAAATCACACCGCTTGCAATCTCCGGCCTTGAGGCGGAGATGCGCGAAAAGGCAGAGGAAGGTGACGGCCTCTCCGCAGCATCTGAGCCAGCAGCCGAAATTGCCCTCCCCAAAGGCTTCGCCACCGGCCGCGCGGCCGAACCTGCGCCCGAGGCGCCGAAGCAGAAGCTCACCTGGTTCCAGCGCCTGCGCCAGGGCTTGGCCCGCACATCGTCGCAACTGACCGGACAGATCACCGCCCTCTTCACCAAGCGCAAACTGGATGACGAGACGCTGCAGGATCTGGAAGACCTGTTGATCCAGGCCGATCTCGGCGTCGAGACGGCGCTACGTGTCACCGATACGCTCGCCTCCGAGCGCTACGGCAAGGACGTCAGCGGCGAAGACGTTTCCCGCATCATGGCCGCCGAAATCACCAAGGTTCTGGCGCCCGTCGCCAAGCCGCTGCAGCTCGATCTCAACCATAAACCGCATGTCATTCTCGTCGTCGGCGTCAACGGCACCGGCAAGACCACCACCATCGGCAAGCTGGCGGCAAAGCTCTCCGGTGCCGGGCTGAAGGTCATGCTGGCTGCCGGCGACACTTTCCGGGCGGCCGCCATCGAACAGCTGAAAATTTGGGCCGAGCGTACCAAATCCGATATCGTCTCCTCGAAACTCGGCGCCGATGCCTCAGGGCTGGCTTACGAAGCCTTCGAACAGGCGCGTCTGAAGAAGAGCGACGTATTGATCATCGATACCGCCGGCCGCCTGCAGAACCGCACGGAGCTGATGGCCGAGCTGGAAAAGATCGTCCGCGTGCTCGGCAAGCTCGATCCCGATGCGCCGCACACGGTGTTGCAGACGCTCGATGCCACGACCGGCCAGAATGCGCTCAATCAGGTCGAAATCTTCCGCAACGTTGCCGGTGTCAACGGCCTGATCATGACCAAGCTCGATGGCACGGCGCGCGGCGGCATCCTCGTTGCCATTTCCGCCAAGCACAAGCTGCCGGTCTATTTCATCGGCGTTGGCGAAGGCGTGGACGATCTGGAACCGTTCGAGGCCAAGGATTTTGCCGAGGCCATCGCCGGAATTCCCCATTGACCCGGTTTTGCCTTTTTGCTGATGTTATTGAGATTAACCTCGGCCCGGTCATCCTCGGGCTTGACCCGAGGATCCAGGCAGAGGGCTGAGATGCCGACGAACATACGTCGCACTGCGGATGGATTCTCGGGTCAAGCCCGAGGATGACGACGAGAAAGACGGCCCTCACACCGGGCATGCACCACAATCGCTTTAAGGACGTTCCTATGTCATCGATCGAGGCGGTCAAGCCGCGCAAGGAAATCAGCCCGCTTCTGAAAATGGTGCTGGAGCTTGGGCCACTGGTGGTCTTCTTCTTCGCCAATTCACGCGGCGAATGGCTGGCACGCGAGTTTCCGGCGCTGACCGAACTGGGTGGCCCGATCTTCATCGCCACAGGCCTGTTCATGGCCGCGACCGCGATCGCGCTGACCGCCTCCTGGATCCTCACGCGCACGCTGCCGATGATGCCGCTGATTTCCGGCATTGTCGTCTTCATCATGGGCGCATTCACCCTCTGGCTACAGAACGACACGTTCATCAAGATCAAGCCGACAATCATCAATTCGCTGTTCGGCGTCATCCTGCTCGGCGGCCTGCTGTTCGGAAAATCGCTGCTTGGTTATGTCTTCCACAGTGCCTTCAAGCTTGACGAGGAAGGCTGGCGCAAGCTCACCATCCGCTGGGGCATCTTCTTCCTGGTCCTGGCCGTGCTGAATGAAGTCGTCTGGCGTAATTTCTCGACCGATTTCTGGGTCGCCTTCAAGGTCTGGGGCACGATGCCGATCACCGTGCTGTTCACCCTGTCGCAGATGCCGATCATCATGAAGCATTCGCTGGATCAGGATACGCCGAAGTGACCACCCTGGTACCGGCCGAAAACCGTTCGCCGCGTGCCGCCACCTTCTGGCTTGCCGCCTGCGCCGCTGTTCTCATCGCGCAAATCGTCATCGAATACTGGATGGGCCGCACGCCGATCTGTACCTGCGGCTACATCAAGCTGTTCGAGCCCACCGCCAATGGCCCCGGCAATTCGCAGCATCTGGCCGATTGGTACACCCCGTCGCACATCATCCACGGTTTCCTGTTCTATGGGCTGGCGCATCTGATCCTGCGCGGCAAGCCCCTCGCAGCCAAGCTGCTTCTGGCGCTGGTGATCGAATCCGGCTGGGAAATCCTTGAAAACTCCCCGATCATCATCGACCGCTACCGCACCGCCACCATCTCGCTCGATTATTACGGTGACAGCATCCTGAACTCGGCGATGGACACGGTGTTCATGGCGCTGGGCTTCTTCTTCGCCCGCCGCGCACCGGTCGCCGTCACGGTCGCCATCGCCATCGTCTTCGAGATTTTCACCGGCTGGCTGATCCGCGATAATCTGGCGCTCAACGTCCTCATGCTGGTCTATCCGCTGGACGCGGTGAAGGCGTGGCAGGGGGCGATTTGACGGGGTCGCCGGGACTGAAGGGAAATATTTCCCCGCACCCACTGCAGTTGAACCTTTGGATTGCGTGAGCGCGTCACGATCTCCCTCTTCTCCCCCGTGGGGAGAAGTGCCGAACGCAGTGAGGCGATGAGGGGGCGGGGGTTAGCTGGAGCCATACGACGAAGGTGCCTTCGGCCCCCCTCATCCGGCCCTGCGGGCCACCTTCTCCCCGCCGGGGAGAAGACAACCGAGCCGCAACCCTACTTCCCGGCCACAGCCTTTTCGATCGCGGGATAAAGACCTTCCTTCAGGCTGCGGTCGTCAAACGGCCCGACACGCTTATAGACGATCGTTCCCGAAGCATCGACGAGATAGGATTCCGGGATGCCGTAGACGCCCCAGTCGATGGCCGCCTTGCCGCGCGGATCGACACCGACCGCAGCGAAGGGATTGCCGAGTTCGCCGAGGAACCGCAGCGCATTCTCGGTCTGGTCCTTGTAGTTGATGCCGACCACCGTCAGCCGCGGATCCTTGGCAAGTTCCAGGATGATCGGATTTTCCTCTCGGCAGGGCACGCACCAGGATGCCCAAACATTGACCAGGGTCAGCTTGCCCTTGATGGCTGCATCAGTCAGCGGCGGCATCGCGGCACCCTTGAATGTCGCCCCTTCAAGCGGCGGCATATCCAGAGCCGGCGCCTTGGTGCCAATCAGCGCCGATGGAATTTCACTGATGTCGCGGCCGGACCCGAGCTGGCTCCAGAAAATCGCCGCAAGTCCGGCAAAGATCAGCAGCGGCAGCAGCGCGAGGATGGTGCGTATCTTGGCCGGCCGGTTGGCGTCGGGCGTGGTCGGGGTCTCAAGACTCATGATGCCTCTCCGGCTTGCGCCGAGCGGCGGCGGATACCGGCTGATTCCAGCGCCTGCAATTCGCGGCGTCGGGCGCGTCCGTCGGTCCAGACCCAAAGGACCAGCGCAAGCACGGTTACAGTGGCAATGCCATAACTGGCAAGAACATAGGCAGTGTGGGTCATCATCGGCTCAAGCCTCCCGGCCAGCGCTGCGAGCCGCCTGGCGGCGCATCGAGGTCACCCGGCGGCGCCAGATCTCGTTGCGCATCGCGGCGATATGCAGGGTGAAGAACAGCATGGTGAAGGCAACCGCCATCACCAGAAGCGGCCGCAGGAATTCCGGATCGATGGCAGAACCGCCGAGCCTCAGCACACTTGCAGGCTGGTGCAGCGTGTTCCACCATTCGACCGAAAACTTGATGATCGGGATATTGACGAAGCCGACGAGGATCAGCACGGCCGAGACCTTGGCCGCCTTGCCGGGTTCATCCATGGCGCGATTGAGCGCCATCAGCCCGAGATACATTAGAAACAGCACGAAGACCGACGTCAGCCGCGCATCCCAGACCCACCAGGTGCCCCACATCGGCTTGCCCCAGAGCGAGCCGGTCACCAGCGCCAGAAAGGTAAAGGACGCACCGATCGGCGCGGCGGCCCGGGCCGCAACATCGGCCAACGGATGACGCCAGACCAGCGTGCCGAGCGCCGAAAGCGCCATCACCGAGTAGCACATCATCGACAGCCAGGCAGCCGGCACATGCACATACATGATGCGCACCGTCTCGCCCTGCTGGTAGTCACCTTCGGTGGTAAAAGACAGATACAGCCCAACGGCAAACAAAAGCACCGTCAATCCGGCAAACCACGGCAGGACACGCGCCGCCAAGGCCAGAAACCGGGTGGGATTGGCAAGATCGCTGAATTTTCGAATGGCCAGACTGTTTTCGCTCATGATGGTTCTTTAACGCGCAATGCGCTTCTCTTCAATGAAGGGACAGCAATCACATTTGCGTCAGAGCGTCACGCGTTCAAAGGACGCGTGACGCTTGTCAATCCGACGCAGACCGGAGCGCCAGGGCCGCTGCCAACGGGCCGATGACCGCAAAGAACAGCGTGATGGCGATCAGGATCAAAAGCGGCGGCAGGAAGGGAGCCGGATCCTGGACGGCGGCATAGGCCGCACTGACGCCAAAGATCAACACCGGGATCGCCAGCGGCAGGACGAGGATCGAGACCAGCAGCCCGCCGCGTGGCAGGGTGACGGCAACGGCAGCGCCGGTCGCGCCGATAAAGGTGATGGCGGGCGTGCCGACCAGCAGCGTCAGCATCGTTGCGCCGATGGCAACTTCGTTCATGTTCATGAACAGCCCGAGCAATGGCGCGGCAATCACCAGCGGCAGGCCGGTCGCCGTCCAGTGCGCCAAGCATTTCACCAGCACCGTCAGCACCAACGGCGTCTCCTGCATCAGCATCAGATCCAGAGACCCGTCCTCACGCTCGGCCTGGAAGAGCCGGTCAAGACCGAGAAGAGATGCAAGCAGCGCACCGATCCACAGGATCGCCGGGCCGATGCGCGACAGAAGATTGAGATCAGGGCCGACGGCGAAGGGCACCACGGCAACAACGGTCATGAAGAACAAGACACCGATCAGCGCGCCGCCGCCGGCGCGCATGGAAAGTTTCAGGTCGCGCAGGAAGAGGGAGATCATACGGGTCCCCCCGGAATGCTTGGCCAAGCTCCCCTCATCCGGCCCTTCGGGCCCCCTTCTCCCCGTTGGGGAGAAGGGGGTGTTTGCGGCGAATGCACATGAAAAACTCTGGTATCGATAGCTGGCTGGGATGGACGCAGCCGCAGCGCGCTCCACCTTCTCCCCAGCGGGGAGAAGGTGGCCCGAAGGGCCGGATGAGGGGGAGCCTCAACGCAAAAAGTCAACAGCATCAGGACTCTGCCCCCTCACACACACCAGTAAACCCCGTCATCCGCAGTTCCCTTGCAGCCACTCCCAGCGGCTGATGCGTCGCCGCAATTACGATGCCGCCCGCACCGAGATGCCGCTCCACCAATCCGGCAAACAGCCGGTCCGCCGCCGCATCGAGTGCCGCCGTCGGCTCGTCGAGAATCCAAACGGGGCGATAGGCGACCAGCAGCTTAGCCATGGCCATGCGCCGTTGCTGCCCGGCCGAGAGATAACCGAAGGGCAGATGTGAGATTCCGCCAAGGCCGAGGGCTTCGGTCGCCTCTTCGAGGCCGATACCGGAACCGCCCACCGAATCACCCATGAAGGATTTCCAGAAAGAGAGATTTTCTTCAACGGTGAGCTCGCGTTTCATCGCATTGCGATGCCCAAGATAATGGCAGAGCTCGCGCGGATGGCTGATATCGGCAGTTGTATCGTCGAGCCGGACAACGCCGGATTCGGGCACCAGAAGACCCGCCAGGACGCGCAGCAAAGTCGACTTGCCCGATCCGTTCGGACCGGTGACAATCAAGGCTTCTCCGGCTGCAACAATGAACGAAATATCGTGGAAAATCAGATCCTCACCACGTTTCGCACTGAGGCCTTCGACACGCAGGCGGATCGGCATTCACATTCCTTTTACGACGTTCGTCGCAGCGCAAAAAAATTGTCTCAAATTGAGGACGGATGGTCTGGCACGTTCCGGAGAAATTATCTATAACCGCCCCAACACGCCAGCGGTCGGCGTGAATTTCATCCTAGCGCCGAACTTGGAATGATTTCCACGTACGGACAGCGGAAATGGCCGTACCCGCATCCCATATCGCGCTTTAAATGCGTTCGGGCGTTCGTGCGTCACGTTTTGGCGATCTAACGGAACGGGGTATTCCAGTGTCCAAATCCCTAGACAGTTTCAATTGTCGGTCGACGCTCTCGGTCAATGGCGTAGACTATGTCTATTACAGCCTGCCGAAGGCAGAGGCGAACGGCCTCGCCGGCGTTTCAAAGCTCCCCTACTCGATGAAGGTTCTGCTTGAGAACCTGCTTCGCTTCGAAGACGGCCGCTCGGTCACCAAGGAGAACATCCTGGCCGTTGCCGAATGGCTGAACAACAAGGGCCGCGAAGAAAACGAAATCGCCTACCGCCCGGCCCGGGTGCTGATGCAGGACTTCACCGGCGTTCCCGCCGTCGTTGACCTCGCCGCAATGCGCGACGCCATGGTTTCGCTCGGTGGCGACCCGGAAAAGATCAACCCGCTGGTTCCTGTCGACCTCGTCATCGACCATTCGGTCATCGTCGACGAATTCGGCACGCCGACGGCTTTTGCCCGCAACGTCGAACTCGAATACGAGCGCAACGGCGAACGCTACCGCTTCCTGAAGTGGGGCCAGCAGGCGTTCAAGAATTTCCGCGTCGTTCCTCCGGGCACCGGCATCTGTCACCAGGTAAACCTTGAATATCTCGGCCAGACGGTCTGGACCAAGGAAGAAGACGGCGAAATCACCGCCTATCCGGACACCTGCGTCGGCACCGACAGCCACACGACCATGATCAATGGTCTCGGCGTCCTCGGCTGGGGTGTTGGCGGCATCGAAGCAGAAGCTGCCATGCTCGGCCAGCCCGTCTCGATGCTCCTGCCTGAAGTCATCGGCTTCAAGCTCACCGGCAAGCTGAAGGAAGGCGTCACCGCCACCGACCTCGTGCTGATGGTCGTGCAGATGCTGCGCAAGAAGGGCGTCGTTTCGAAGTTCGTCGAATTCTTCGGTTCCGGCCTCGACAACATGACGCTGGCCGACCGTGCGACGATCGGCAACATGGGCCCGGAATACGGCGCGACCTGCGGCTTCTTCCCGGTCGATTCCGAGACCATCAACTACCTCACCATGTCCGGTCGCGAAGAACAGCGCATCGCGCTGGTCGAAGCCTATTCCAAGGCGCAGGGCATGTGGCGCGACAATGACGGTGCAGACCTCGTCTTCACCGATACGCTGGAACTCGACCTCGGCCAGGTCGTGCCTGCCATGGCAGGCCCGAAGCGTCCGGAAGGCCGCATCCCGCTCGAAAATATCGCTTCCGGTTTCGCCACATCGCTCGAAGGCGAATACAAGAAGCCGGGCCAGCTCGACATGCGCTATGCTGTCGAAGGCGCGGATTACGACATCGGTCACGGCGACGTGGCGATTGCCGCCATCACGTCCTGCACCAACACGTCCAACCCCTCGGTTCTGATCGCTGCCGGCCTTCTCGCCCGCAACGCCGTTGCCAAGGGCCTGAAGACCGCACCGTGGGTCAAGACATCGCTTGCACCTGGATCACAGGTCGTCGGCGAATATCTCGCCAAGTCCGGCCTGCAGGATTCGCTCGACGCACTCGGCTTCAACCTCGTCGGCTTCGGCTGCACGACCTGCATCGGCAATTCCGGCCCGCTGCCCGGCCCGATCTCGAAGACGATCAACGAGAAGGGCCTGATCATGTCCGGCGTTCTCTCGGGCAACCGTAACTTCGAAGGCCGTATCTCGCCGGACGTTCAGGCGAACTACCTCGCTTCGCCGCCGCTGGTCGTCGCCTACGCACTCGCCGGCACGGTCCAGAAGGACCTGACCACTGAGCCGCTCGGCATCGGCAGCGACGGACAGCCGGTCTTCCTCAAGGACGTCTGGCCGACCTCGCAGGAAATCCAGGAATTCATCCTGAAATACGTTACCCGCGCACTCTACGCATCGAAATATGCCGACGTGTTCAAGGGCGACGTCAACTGGCAGGCGGTTCAGGTACCGGCCGGCCAGACCTATGCCTGGGATGACAACTCGACCTACGTCCAGAACCCGCCTTACTTCGTCGGCATGGGCAAGACCGGTTCGGGCATCTCCGACATCAAGGGCGCCCGCGTGCTTGGCCTGTTCGGCGACAAGATCACCACCGACCACATCTCGCCGGCTGGCTCGATCAAGGCAGCCTCTCCTGCCGGTGCCTACCTCATTGGCCATGGTGTCGGCGTTGCCGATTTCAACCAGTACGGTACGCGCCGCGGCAACCATGAAGTGATGATGCGCGGCACCTTTGCCAATATCCGCATCCGCAACCACATGATGGGCCCGAACGGCAAGGAAGGCGGCTACACGATCCACTATCCTTCGAAGGAAGAGATGTCGATCTACGACGCTGCCATGCAGTACAAGGCAGAAGGCGTTCCGCTGGTCATCTTCGCCGGTGTCGAATATGGCAACGGTTCGTCGCGTGACTGGGCTGCCAAGGGCACCAACCTGCTTGGCGTCAAGGCGGTCATCGCCCAGTCGTTCGAGCGTATCCACCGCTCCAACCTCGTCGGCATGGGCATCGTGCCCTTCGTCTTCGAGGAAGGCACGACCTGGGAATCGCTCGGCCTGAAGGGTGACGAGAGCGTCACTATCGACGGCCTGGCAAACGTCCAGCCGCGTGAAAAGCGCATTGCCAAGATCACCTATGCCGACGGCTCGGTGAAGCACGTACCGCTGATCTGCCGCATCGATACGCTCGATGAGGTCACCTACATGAACAATGGCGGCATCCTGCAGACGGTTCTGCGCGATCTCGCCGCCTGATGCATCGCTGATGCTCGAATGAACGAAGCCGGGGCTTTCACGAGCCCCGGTTTTTTTGTGATCGCCGGTACCGTTCGCCTCACTCCAACGTGATTTTCCGTTGACGGAGGACCGGAGTATGAAGGGTGCCGACAGAGACTGTACGCCTGTACAACACCACTGAAATTCTGCTGCCTGAAATGCCAACATCCTTGAAATGCCCAACATCCTGAAATGGAAGTCTGAATGTCTGGATCAAGCACCGTTCGCCACATCACGCTCGCCCTTGGCCTTGGCCTAATGGCGATGCCGGCTGTGGCTGAAGATGCAGTGAAACCGGCAGGCGTGGTAGAACTGTTCACCAGCCAGGGCTGCTCCTCGTGCCCGCCAGCGGATGCAGCGTTGAAGACGCTGATCGACGACGGCAAGGTCGTTGCGCTCTCCTATCACGTCGACTACTGGAACTATCTCGGCTGGGCCGACACTTTGGCCTCGAAGGACAACACTGCCCGGCAATATGCCTATGCGAAGATGTTCGGCCGCAGCGGTGTCTACACGCCTCAAGCAGTGCTCAACGGCCGCGACCATATCAACGGCGCCGATATCGACGGGATCAACAGCCGCCTCTCCGCGATGAATTCGGCGGGACAGGGCCTCGCCGTACCGGTCGCCGCCAATGTCAGCAAGGATGAGATCGATATCAAGATCGGGGCAGGCACCGGCAAGGCCAATGTCGTCGTCGTTTATTTCAACCGGCAGCAACTTGTCGATGTGAAGAAGGGCGAAAACAGCGGCAAAAAGATTTCCTACTGGCACTCCGTCCGCGATGTCCAGACGATCGGCATGTGGGATGGCAAGCCTGCCAATTTCGTTCTGCCGGCTTCCATCCTCAACGAGGGTGAAAACGGCGGCTGTGCCGTGCTTCTGCAAAAGATGAAAGACAGTGAGACACCTGGCGCCATCGTCGGCGCTGTGACTGTCATGGCGGATAAAGCCGCCAATTGACACATAGTCTGGTTCGGCCCGGCAGCATCGAGGGGCTGGGGCTGAGGGTTCGAAGATGCCGGACCGAACCGGCCACGTTTCGCAGGTGCAAGCAGCACCCGATCGACATGGCATCAGGAGCAACCGCGCCCGATGGACGCTTTGGCTAGCCACTCCATTGCTGCACCCGTTTGCGGCAGAAAAACCACAAACAGACATGCAGGCCGGTCACTCGGAAGGACTCCCTTGTGCCAGCGAGCGCGAGTGTCCTTGCCAATTGGGGCGCCGGTTTGTTTGAAATGCGGCAGGCGAAAAAAAGTCTTGGCCGACCGCTTCCGGCTTTGCGGCTTGCATTTCAGCCCCGGTCAGGCAAACTGTTATCGTCCTGTCACAATAAAAGGCCGGAGTACCGATGACTGATCAGCCGGATTTGCCGCAAGGCGAGACCCGTTCCGAAAGGCAGAAATCGTCCGATGTGGTTGTTAATCTGCACGAATACCGCAGCAGCAATCAGGACCAGCTTCCCATCACCTTCCACCGCCGCGAGCTTGATATGATCCTCAGGGTCTATGGCCGCATGGTCGGGGACGGAGAGTGGCGCGACTATGCCATGGACCACTTGCGCGACAAGGCGGTCTTCTCGGTTTTCAAGCGGTCTGGTGAAATGCCGCTGTTCCGGATCGAAAAGAATCCGAAATTGTCATCCAAGCAAGGCGCCTTCAGCGTCGTCAATACGCATGGCATGATCCTCAAGCGCGGTCACGACCTGCAGCAGGTCCTCAAAGTCTTCGACAAGATGCTGAAGCTCATCAAGACCTGAGTTAGGCTTGGTAGAGCGTGTCGGGGTAGATGCCCGGCTCCGGATCGGTCGTCAGCCCTTCGCCGAGTGGCAATTGCATGATGATGGTATCGAGCCAGCGGCCATGCTTGAAACCCGTGCCCTTCATCAATCCGCCATGCTCGAAACCAGCGGCGCGATGGACCGCGACGGAAGCTGGATGGGCACCGCCGATGACGGCGACCATCTGGCGGAATCCGAGTTGCGTACAGCGCCGGATCAATTCAGCCAGCAGCGCCTTGCCGACACCCTGGCCGCGGGCCTCGGGCGCCAGATAGATCGAATCCTCGACCATGAACCGATAGGCGGTGCGCGTGCGGAACGCTGACGCATAAGCATAGCCGAGGAGCACGCCCTGCGCATCGACAGCGGCGATATAAGGATAGCCGTTGCCGGTAATCGCAGAAAACCGCGACGCCATTTCCGGCTCGCCCGGTGGCGTCATCTCATAAGAGGCCACGCCGTTCAGAACCGAGTCCTGATAGATCGCGGTAATCGCGGCGATGTCTGAAAGGGTGGCGTCACGAAGCGTGAAGGGCATGGGCGGACCTGACTGAGAAAGGGCATTCTCCTCTGCCATATCGTATTCGTGCGTTCAAGCGAGTGCCCGCCATCGTTTTCCGGACAACAAAAAAGGCGGCCGAAGCCGCCTTTTCAGATGTATTCCAGTTCCAAGTTATTCCTTGTTTCCGAGGAAACGCAGCATGAACAGGAACAGGTTGATGAAGTCGAGATACAGCGTCAGCGCGCCCATGATGGCCTTGCGACCGGTGGCTTCGGCACCTTCTTCTTCGAAGTACATTTCCTTGATCTTCTGGGTATCGTAAGCCGTAAGGCCTGCGAAGATCAGAACACCGATAGCCGAGATCGCAAAATCAAGCGCCGACGAGGCGAGGAAGATATTGACGATCGAAGCGATGATCAGGCCGAAAAGGCCCATCATCAGGAACGAACCCATGCCGGACAGGCTACGCTTGGTGGTGTAGCCGTAGAGCGACAGGGCACCGAACGAAGCAGCCGTGACGAAGAACGTCTGGGTGATGCTCTGGCCGGTATAGATCATGAAGATCGACGACAGCGAGAGACCCATCAGACCGGCATAGACCCAGAAGGTCGTCTGCGCAGCGGATACGCTCATCGAGTTGATGCGGAAGCTCATGTAGAACACCAGAGCCAGCGGTGCGAGCATGATGACCCACTTCAGCGGGCTCACATAGATCGCCTGACCGAAGGCCGTCAGCTGTCCGTCCGCGAAAGCGAACTGAAATGCAGCATAGGCGGCGATACCGGTGATCGCCAGACCGAGGGCCATCAGGTTGTACACCTTGAGCATATAGGTGCGCAGACCTTCGTCGATTACGGCCCCCGCCTGTGCGCCGGCAGGCGACATTCGGGTTTGGTAGTTTCTAAGATCAGCCATTGTTTCCTCTTTAAAAGCCCCGGTTAAGTTTACGGTGTCGGGCGGTAAGGGCGCATCCATGACGGTGCAAGCCACTTGACCCAGGCGCCGCTGCGGGGCTCCAGCATGCCTAGGGTGAATATGATGTCGAAATACGACTTGCACAAGACCGGCAGCCCCTGGAATCAGCCGAAAAGCGGATTCTCAGGGCTTTCAGGGGCTAACGTTAACGGTTAACTGGGCGCTTAGAGCTCGCGTAGGACGGGTGCGGCCTTCTGACCGAGCACCCGCCAGGTGCCCGCCAGACCGAAACCGACCGTGACGATCAGGGCGACAGCCATGGTGATCAGCGCCACATCCGGCAGGAAAGAGGACGGCAAACTCATGATTTTGCTCACCACGAACCATGCCGCGACGCCACCGGCGAACAGCGCGAAGATCGCCGTCGATAGACCCAGCATGGCGTATTCGTAGCAGAAGGCGCGGATCAGCGTCGAGCGCGTCGCGCCCAGCGTCTTCAGCACCACAGCATCATGGGTGCGCGCCCGGTTGCCGGCCGCAAGTGCACCGGCAAGCACCAGAATGGACGCCACGAGCGCGACCGCAGCAGCGGCGCGAATAGCGGTTGCCAACTGGCCGACCAGCACGTTGATGATGTCGAGCGCGTCCTTGACCCGCACGCTGGTGATCGTCGGATAGGCATTGGTAATGGCTTTGAGGGTGGCCGCCTCCTCCTGCGCCGTCGCACCGGGATCGATCACGGTGGCCAGCCAGGCGTGGGGCGCCCCGGCAAAGGTGTTGGGCGAAAACACCATGACGAAATTGATCGACAGGGATTCCCACTCGACCTTGCGGAAATTGGCAATCCGAGCGGTCAGGTTACGGCCGAGCACGTTGACGGTGACGGTGTCGCCGATCTTCAGGCCCAGTTCACCGGCCTCTTCGGACGAAAACGACACCAGCGGTTCGCCGGTATAATCCGGTGTCCACCAGTCCCCTTCCGTCAACGTCGAATTTTCCGGCTTGTTCTTGGCATAGGTAATGCCCCGGTCACCGCGCAGCACCCACTGGCCGGCGGGCGGTACATTCATCTTCGTCACATCTTGGCCGTTGAAAGCGAGGATGCGGCCACGCAGCATCGGCACCTCGATGACCTTGCCCTCCGGCAAGCTTGTCTGCAGCAGCGAGCGAAAACCCTCAACCTCGGCGCTCTGGATATCGACAAAGAAGAAGTTCGGTGCCCGTTCCGGCAGGTTGCCGGTCAACTCGCGGCGAAGGTTACCGTCGATCAGCGCCAGCGTCACGAGAAGTGCCAGACCAAGGCCGAGCGACAAGACGACCGAAGGCGTCAGCGCGCCGGGACGATGAATGTTGCCGATGGCCAGCCTCAGAGCCGGCGAACTGACCCGCGGCGCCCGGCGGGCAAGCATGGCGACCAAAATGGCGACGCCGCGCAGCACCACAAACGAAAAGGCGATGGCGCCGAGGAAGGTCAGCGAAATCTTCCGGTCATAGGCGGTGAAGATGGCAAGGCCTGCAAGAGCGCCAAGGCAGAGGGCGGCGGCCACCAGATAGGGCCAGGACGGCAAACGAGCGCGCTCGAAGCCTTGCTCGCGGAACAGCGCGGTTGCCGGAACTTCGCGGGCATGACCGAGCGGCAGGATGGCGAAAGCAAGCGAGGTCAAAAGGCCGAACACGGCGGCAAGACCAAGGGCACCCGGATAGATCTGGAACGCCGTCGATACCGGCAGGACACCGGCAAGGAACTGCGCCGCGACAAACGGAATGAGCGCGCCAAGGACGAGCCCGATACCGATGCCGATAAAGGCAATCAGAAGGATCTGGATGAGATAGATGGTTGTGACCATCGAGGCGGGTGCACCGACGCATTTGAACGTGGCGATGACGCCGCGTTTGGAATCGAGATATGCGCGCACCGCATTGGCGACACCGACACCACCGACGATCAGTGCTGTCAGCCCGACGAGGGTGAGGAACTGAGAGAAGCGGGTGATATTGGCCGTCAGTGCCGGGGCCGCATTCTGGCTGGTGCGAACCGACCATCCGGCCTGCGGAAACTTTTCCTCAGCCTGCCTGCGCAGGGCTGGCACGCTGGTGCTATCGGCAACCTTCACCTTGTAGGTATGCTCGACCAGACTGCCCGTCTGCACGAGACCGGAAGCATCAAGCGCCGCTTTCGAGATCAGTAGGCGCGGTGCAAAACCGAAACCGTCAGACAGGGCATCCGGTTCGCGCACGATGGTGCCAGCGACACGAATACGCGCTGTCCCAAGCAGGATTTCATCGCCCGTCTGGATGCCAAGGCGCTCCAGCAGCAATGGCGCGGCAAGCGCGTTGTAAATCCCATTGTTTTCAGAAAGCGCATCGCCAAGCGGTGCCGCCGGTTCGCTTTCCAACGTACCGTAAAGCGGATAGGCGCCATCGACGGCTTTCAGCTCGACCAAAGCCTGATTGGAGCCATCCTGCAACCGCGCCATCGAACGCAGTCCGGACGAGACGGCGACAGGGCCGAGACTATCGACAAAGGCCTTTTCTTCGTCCGTGGCGACGCGGTTATTGAGTTCGAAGCGGATATCGCCGGCGAGCAATTCGCGGCCCTGGCTGGCAATCGAGCCGGTGATCGACTGCGACAGGGAATTGACCCCGGCTATAGCCGCCGTTCCAAGTGCTACGCAGGCGAGGAAAATATAAAAGCCCTTCAATCCGCCGCGCATTTCGCGCAGCGCAAGGCGCAAGGCCAGCCCAAGACGGAAGCCGCCGAAAGTCGCGGCCCTCATGCGGACGCGACCTTGGACAGCGAAGCGGAAACGGATGGTTCGTGACCGGAGCCGGACACGATCTCGCCGGAGCGGACACGCACCTGGCGCGAGCAGCGGGCGGCCAGTGCCGTGTCATGGGTGACCAGAACCAGCGTCATGTCACGCTCGGCCTGCTTGGAGAAGATCAGGTCAGCGACCTGTTTTCCAGTTTCGCCATCGAGATTGCCGGTCGGCTCATCAGCAATCAGCAGCTTTGGCGAGGGCGCGAGCGCCCGGGCAATGGCAACGCGCTGCTGCTCGCCGCCGGACAATTGCCCGGGATAATGCGACAGCCGTTCACCGAGGCCAACCGAGATCAGTTCCCGGCGGGCGATCTCGAAAGCGTCGCGCACATTGGCAAGCTCGAGCGGCACGGCGACATTTTCCAGCGCCGTCATGTTGGGAATCAGATGGAACGACTGGAAGACGATGCCAATGTTGCGGCCACGGAACTCCGCTACCCGGTCTTCGCTCAAACCATGCAGTGGCGTGCCGTCGATAACGATCTCGCCGCTGTCGAGACGTTCGAGACCCGCCAGAACCATCAAAAGCGTGGACTTGCCGGACCCGGACGGACCGACGATCCCAACGGACTCTCCCGCCTCAATGGTCAGATCCATACCCTTGAGCACATGAACGGACGCAGCGGCCTGGCCGAGGGTCAGATCCGCATTTTTCAGTTCGATCATGGTTTTTGCCAAGGGAAACTGTCCTATATGTAAAAATATGAAGGTTGCCGGAGCGGCTGAGTTTTACCGATTTAAGGGCGCAATGATGCGAATAAAAGGTTTCTGTACATTTTTGTTGGCGATCACGGCAATTGTGATCATGCCCGCCATCAGCCGCGCCGAACCGGTAAGCCTCGTCGGGTTCGGCGATAGTCTGATGGCTGGCTATCAGTTGCCGGCGGAAGACGCCTTCCCCGCCCGGCTGGAAAAAGCTCTGCGTGCGAAAGGCCACGATGTGACGATCAGCAATGCCGGCGTCTCCGGCGACACAACGTCTGGCGGCCTGGCGCGGATCGATTGGTCGGTTCCGGATGGCACCAAGGGCGTGATTCTCGAACTCGGCGCCAACGACGCCCTGCGTGGTATTGCGCCCGAGGAAAGCCGCAAGAACCTTGTTGCGATGATCGAAAAGCTGCAGTCGCGCGGGATCAAGGTGTTGCTTGCCGGAATGATAGCGCCACCAAACATGGGAGCGGATTATGCCGCACGGTTCAATCCGATCTATTCCGAACTTGCCAAGACCTACGGCCTTGAACTCTATCCATTCTTCCTCGACGGTGTGGTCGAAGATGCCAAGCTGAAGATCGAGGATGGCATGCATCCCAATGGTGATGGCATCGGCGTCATGGTCGAGCGAATCCTGCCATCTGCCGAACGTTTCCTGCAATCACTCTCAACGGGGGGCTGACGCTAACCAAACAACAACTCTTTGCTTGTTCAGCGCCTGTTAATCCCGTTGGATAAATATTGCAGGTGCGAAATTATATTTGCTTCTAACAGGCAAGCATGATTCGCTGGGTTATCTTCAAGAGATTCGGGGAGCTCGTTATGCCGAGACTTTTCACCGCCCTCGAGATACCGCGTAATGCCGCAATGAGCCTTTCATTGTTGCGTGGTGGTCTTCCCGGTGCCCGTTGGATCGATGTGGAGAACTACCACATCACTCTTCGCTTCATCGGTGACGTCGAAAACCGCACTGCCGACGAGATCGTCGACAAGCTGGACCGGATCGAACGCCCGGAATTCCAGCTACAGCTGACCGGCACCGGCGCTTTCGGATCGAAAAAACCGCATTCTGTCTGGGCGGGCGTCAGCAACCCGCCGGAACTCTACGCACTTCAGGCCGAAATCGAGCGGATCTGCCAACGGCTTGGCCTGCCCGCCGACCCGCGAAAATTCACCCCCCATGTGACGCTCGGCCGGTTGCGGGCCTCGCGGGTTGAGGATGTGGTCAGCTATCTCTCGGGCCGCGGCGGCTTCTACACCAACCCGTTCACCGTCTCACGCTTCGTGCTTCTGTCGTCGCGCGATTCCGTCGGTGGCGGTCCTTACGTGACCGAAGAAGTCTTCCCGCTCTATGAGCGCTCTTCGAGCCTGCCGATCAGCAACATACATCCCTCGAAGAGCATGTTGTAGACAGTCTCAAAGCCTTCCGGCCCCTCATAGTAGGGGTCGGGAACATTGATGATGATGCCCTGGGTATATTCCAGAAACAGGTGCAGCTTGTGCTGCGCATCCAGCGGCGCCATCGCCCGCAGAGTGGCGAGATTGCTGGCGTCCATCGCAAAAATCAGATCAATCGCCTCGAAATCACCTGCATGAACCTTCCGGCAGCGCTGACGCGCAATGTCGATACCATGTTTCCGCGCAACCGCGATCGAGCGGCGATCCGGCGGATCACCAATATGCCAGCCGCCAGTTCCCGCTGAATCGACATCCACCAACCCATCCCCTGCGACATGCCGCAAAATACCCTCGGCCAGGGGTGAGCGGCAGATATTGCCGAGACAGACGAAAAGAATTCTGACAGGTTTCATGCTATTCAACGGCTTGAGGAAAAGGTTGAACCTATCCGCAGCTGCCGCGTTGTGGAACCGGAATATCACTTGCCGCTGCGAATAAAACTGGAGGGGATTGCGCCATGAAACAGGAAAAGCTCGGCAAGGAAGCCGTTGCCGAAAACCTTTCGAAGATGGAGGGCTGGGTTCTTGCCGAAGACGGGCTCTCGATCTGGAAAGCCTTCCGCTTCAAGAGCTTCGTCGAAGCCTTCGGCTTCATGACCGAAAGCGCGATTTCGGCCGAGAAGCTCAACCACCACCCCGAATGGTTCAATGTCTACAACAAGGTGGACGTGACGCTGACCACCCATGATTCGCAAGGACTGACCGAGCTGGACTTCAAGCTTGCCGCCAGGATGGACCGCGCGGCGGCAGGCCGGATGCCTGACCACCTTAAATAGGGCATTTGAAAGAGCGCCATTTGAAATCTTCGCCCTGCTCACCATATGATTTTCCATGACGAATGGGACACACAGGATGGATGACATCAAGATCGGCGAGATTTTGCTGCCTGGCGAGGAAAGCGAACAGGAAGCAAAGGCCCGTAAGGTTGAGCGCCGGTTCTGGCCGACCCTGAAAAGGGCGATGCGGCAGATCCCGTTCAGCCGTGACGTCGTTGCCGCCTATTACTGTGCCATGGACCCGGCGACACCCCTGCGCACACGCGGCATCCTGCTCGGAGCGCTCGCCTATTTCGTCATGCCGTTGGATTTCATTCCCGACGTCTTGGCCATGGTCGGCTTTTCCGACGACATTGCCGTGCTGACCGCCGCCTTTGCCGCGATCAGCGGCCAGATCAAGGAGAAGCACTACATCAAGGCCGACGAGGCCCTGCAGGATAAACTGCCCGACTGATCCACGTCAGTAGGCGCTATCAACGCCGCCTTCTTCAAGCAGCGCCCGTAATTTGCCGAAGGCGAGGCGGATGCGTGATTTGACGGTTCCAAGCGGCAGGCCCGTGGCTTGGGAAATCTCCGAATGGGACTGGCCGAAGAAAAATGCCATCTGAATCAGCGCAACTTGCTCTACGGGCAGCTTCGCCAGCGCAATCCGGACGATCTGCTCGCGATCTTCGCTTTCAATCAGGTCATCCGGCGCGGGCGGCGCCGCAGGCAGGAGAAGCGGCTCATGCGCGTCAAGCGTCCCATTGCGCTGCCGTCGCGCCACATCGATGCGCCGGTTGCGGGCGATCCGGAAAAGCCACGTGGAAAGCGATGACTTCTCCGGATCGTAGAGGTGCGCCTTCTGCCAGAGAATAACCATCACCTCCTGCACGACCTCCTCCGCCTCCGCGACACCGGCATTCTGCCGCATCAGGAAGGATTTCAGTCGTGGAGCAAAAAAGTCGAAGAGTTCCGAAAAGGCGGTCTGATCACGATTGCGTGCGACGGCCACGGCAAGGGCGGTGAAATGCTGTCTGACTTCAACATTCATTCCGCTTTTGATGGCCTCCCGCCCTGATTTCCGCAGTATTTAACCAGAGGTACAGCGCTTTTGCCAAAGGTCAAACTCTTGCCTGATTCTTTGTGAAATAAAACCAGCGCCGGGCACGCGTCGGCTGATCGGGCAATTGCCCGGCAAGCGAAACGTGCATGGCAGACGGAATTCGGCATTTTCCCGCCGCGGCCGCTCTCTGGGTTTTCGCACACAATGGATCGAGGCAAGCTTGGATCGTTCGGGCGCTTCAACGTTAGCCTGAAACTCGAGCCGGGTTTGCGGCGTACTCTGTTCCGTATTAAAGCGGAAAGGCAGCGAATTCGGGGAATGTTGACGGTTTGGTAACCTGAATTAAGTCAAAATCAATTAAATCATGACCATGCGTGGCCCGGCTGATGCTGATCGGGCTTTGGCAGCAAGAAACCGGCAGGACAAGATGTTTGTAAGAAAGCTTAACCTCGCAATCGCACTCGTGCTGGCAACTGCCGGCGTTGCTTCGGCTCAGTCGCCGACCCGCATTCAGCAGTTCAATGCCTGGGGCGCCTATTCCTATCAGGCCGGCGCTGGCAAGGTCTGCTATGTGCTTTCGGTCCCGAAGGAAAAGAGCCCGGCCAATGTCGATCACGGCGATGTCTTTTTCCTCGTGTCCCAGCGCCCCGGCCAGAACATCTCCTACGAACCGCAGGCGATGATGGGTTACCCGCTCCAGGACAGCTCCAAGGTCACCGTCACCATCGACAACAAGAATTTCACGATGTTCACCAAGGGGAACTCCGCTTGGGTGGAAAATGCCGCTGAAGAGCCGGCGCTCGTGGCTGCGATGAAGACCGGCAAGGCGATGTCCGTTGCCGCCAAGTCGCGCAAGGGTACGCCGACGGCCTATTCCTATTCGCTCTCGGGCATTTCGGCTGCGCTGAAGCAGATCGAAAACTGCAAGTAATCAGGCAACGTCGCCTCCGATCGTTTGAAAGGCCGGTTCATCCGGCCTTTTGGCGTTAAAGCCTTTTTGCAGATCTGCCCTGAAGCGCCGGAGGGTGACGCGGGGCGAAAACCGTGCTAAAGGCCCGGTCAACGATAGCTGCGTGGATCGTTGACGTTCCCGATGCGCGGCAAACGAACTCTGATCTCAGCATTGACGCAACCGGTTGCAGGCAAAAGCGCTTGAACGGGCCTTGCGTATCGCAAACATGGGAAATGGCGAGAATGGCCGCGACTGAAGCACTCGATCTGGACCGCCCCGTCAAGGCACCGGTCCGTCCGGCCATGGCCGCCGAAAAGCCGACGCTGATCGGCCTTTCGCGCGAAGACATGGGCAAGGCGCTGGCCGAAATCGGCGTCCCGGCAAAACAGGTGAAGATGCGGTCGAGCCAGCTCTGGAATTGGCTCTACGTGCGCGGCGTTTCCGATTTCGACCACATGACCAATGTGTCGAAGGACATGCGTGAGCTGCTGAAGAAGCATTTCACCATCGCCCGCCCGGAAATCGTCGAAGAACAGATCTCCACCGATGGTACCCGCAAATGGCTGCTGCGCTTCCCGCCGCGGGGTGCTGGTCGTCCCGTCGAAATCGAGACAGTCTATATTCCCGAAGAAGGCCGCGGCACGCTCTGCGTTTCCAGCCAGGTCGGCTGCACGCTCACCTGTTCGTTCTGTCATACCGGCACCCAGAAGCTGGTGCGCAACCTGACGGCCGAAGAAATTCTCTCGCAGCTGCTGCTTGCCCGCGACCGCCTGGGCGACTTCCCGGACCGGGACACGCCTGTGGGCACCGTCATGCCGAGCGAAGGCCGGAAGGTCTCGAACATGGTAATGATGGGCATGGGCGAGCCACTCTATAATTTCGAGAACGTCAAGACAGCGCTCTTGATCGCCACCGACGGCGACGGGCTATCGCTGTCGAAGCGCCGCGTCACGCTGTCGACTTCCGGCATCGTTCCGGAAATCTTCCGCACCGGCGAGGAAATCGGCGTCATGCTGGCGATCTCGCTGCATGCGGTGAAGGACGACTTGCGCGACATGCTGGTGCCGATCAACAAGAAGTATCCGCTGAAGGAACTGCTCGACGCCTGCCGGAAATATCCCGGCCTGTCGAATGCCCGCCGCATCACCTTCGAATATGTCATGCTCGAAGGCGTCAACGACACGCTGGAAGACGCCAAGGAACTGGTGCGCCTCCTGAAAGGCATTCCGGCCAAGATCAACCTCATCCCGTTCAACCCATGGCCGGGCACGAACTACCAGTGTTCGAAATGGGAGCAGATCGAGAAGTTTGCCGACTTCATCAATGCGGCCGGCTATGCCTCGCCGATCCGCACGCCGCGTGGCCGCGACATTCTCGCCGCTTGCGGCCAGCTGAAATCGGACTCCGAGCGTATGCGCAAGGTCGATCGCATGGCATTTGAGGCAATGATGATTGCCAACCATGGCGAGGATTGATCAGCAAATTTGATGGATGCTGGTCCGCATTTGGATTGATTTAAGTGTCCAGCCTTCCTAAGACTGCCTGAAAATCAGTCTTGGAGGACACCTATGCGCTCACTTCTCATTGCCTTGGCGGCAACTGTCGCCCTCACCCTGCCCGCCCGGGCGGAAGATGTCACGGTTGCGGTTACCGCCATCGTCGAACATCCGGCACTCGATGCCGTGCGTGATGGCGTCAAGGAAACCCTGGCTGCCGCCGGCTACAAGGAAGGCGAGAACCTCAAGTTCATTTACGAATCCGCACAGGGCAACCCGGCAACGGCAGCGCAGATCGCTCGCCAGTTCGCCGGCGAAGCGCCAAACGTCATCGTGCCGATCTCGACACCGTCGGCCCAGGCCGTCGTGTCCTCGACCCGCGACATCCCGGTTGTCTTCACCGCCGTTTCCGATCCGCTCGGCGCGCAGCTGATCAAGGACATGGACAAGCCGGGCGGCAACGTCACCGGTCTTTCCGATCTGTCGCCGGTTGCCGAACATGTGGCACTGATCAAGGAAATCCTGCCGAACGTGAAGTCCATCGGCTATCTCTACAATTCGGGTGAGGCAAACTCCGTATCGCTGCTCGCCGTCCTGAAGACGGAAGCTGAAAAGGCTGGCCTGACAGTAGTTGAATCCGCCGCCACCAAGTCCGCCGAAGTCCAGGGTGCAGCCCGCGCATTGGTCGGCCGCGCCGACGTCATCTACGTACCCACGGACAACACGATCATTTCGGCGCTCGAAGGCGCTGTTGCCGTCGCCGTCGAAGCCAAGCTGCCGCTGTTCACCGCCGATACGGATTCCGTCTCGCGTGGCGCCGTTGCCGCTCTCGGCTTCAACTACAAGGATGTCGGCAAGCAGACCGGCGACATCGTCGTTCGCATCCTGAAGGGTGAAAATCCGGGCAATATCGCCGTCAAGGTTGCTGCGGGTACCGATCTGGTCATCAACAAGGGTTCTGCCGCCAAGATGGGCGTCACCTTCCCGGAAAGCGTTCTCGCCCGCGCCACCCGCGTCATCGAATAAGGCCATACCGCCTTATATTTGCACAATCTGATTGATTTTGAGCCGCCCTCCTTCCATACGGGGGCGGTTCATTTGTAAAACAGGCTTGGTTTCGGCGGCGTTACTTTCAAAGTGCTATAGCGTCCGGACGAGTTTGAAGACGAAAAGAGAAGAGGACCGACCGCGGTGAGTCAAATTGCCTTCTGGGGAGCAGTCGAGCTTGGGCTCGTCTATGCCTTCGTCGCCATCGGCGTGTTCCTCGCCTTCCGCGTGCTCGATTTTCCGGATTTGACCGTTGACGGTTCGTTTCCGCTTGGCGCTGCCGTGACCGCCGTGCTGATCATCGCCGGGGTCAATCCATGGCTCGCCTCTGGCGTTGCCATGGTCGCAGGCGCTGCCGCGGGCATCGTCACCGCCATCCTCAACGTCCGCTTCCGTATCCTCAATCTTCTGGCCTCGATCCTGACGATGATTGCGCTGTTCTCGGTCAATCTGCGCGTCATGGGCAAGCCGAACGTCGCGCTGATCAACGCCGACACGATGCTGTCGCCCTTCTTCGGCCTTGGGCTGCGGGACTTTTACGTTCGTCCGCTGTTCATCGGGCTCCTCGTTGTCGTCGCTGTCATCGCCGTCTGGCGCTTCCTGGAAAGCGATGCTGGCCTCGCGATGCGGGCAACCGGCGCCAATGCGCGCATGGCCCGTGCACAAGGCGTCGATACCAGCCGCCAGATCTATCTCGGCATGGCGCTCTCCAATGCGCTGGTGGCGCTTGGCGGCGCGCTGTTTGCCCAGACCAACGGCTTTGCCGACGTGACCTCGGGTGTCGGCACCATCGTCGTCGGTCTCGCCGCCGTCATCATCGGTGAAACCCTGCTCGGCGCACGTGGCATCCTGATTGCGCTGATCGGCTGCGTGCTCGGCTCGATCCTCTACCGCATTGCCATTCAGCTGGCGCTCTCGACCGATATGCTCGGCCTGCAGGCCTCCGACCTCAATCTGGTCACGGCGGCCCTCGTCACCTTCGCCCTCGTTCTTCCCCGCCTGCGCCGCGGAGGTGCCGCATGATCAAGCTAAACGATATCCAGGTCATCTTCGGCAAGGGAACGCCGCTGCAGAAGCAGGCGCTGAACGGCGTCAGCCTGACGGTCGAGGAAGGCACCTTCGTCACCGTCATCGGCTCCAATGGCGCCGGTAAATCCACCGTGCTTGGCGTGCTTGCCGGCGACGTCATCCCGACCTCGGGCCAAGTCACCATCGGCAATCAGGACGTCACCCGCAAGGGCACGGCCGCCCGCGCCGGGCTTGTCGCTCGCGTCTTCCAGGATCCGTTGGCAGGCAGCTGCGGCGCCCTGTCGATCGAGGAAAACCTGGCGCTGGCCGCACGGCGCGGCGAAAGCCGCGGTCTCGCACCCGCCCTCGGACCCAAGCGCCGCGAACATTTTCGCGAGCGGATCGCCGAGCTGAACCTCGGCCTCGAGAACCGCATGCGCGACCGCATGGACCTGCTGTCGGGCGGCCAGCGCCAGGCGGTCTCGCTGGTCATGGCGACGCTCGCGGGCTCCGAAGTGCTGTTGCTCGACGAGCATACGGCTGCGCTCGATCCCGGCATGGCCGAGTTCATCATGAACCTTACTCAGAAAATCGTCTCCGAGCGCAAGCTGACAGCGTTGATGGTGACCCACTCGATGCGCCAGGCGCTTGATTTCGGTCACCGTACCATCATGCTGCATGCGGGCGAAGTGGTGCTCGACGTCTCCGGCGACAGCCGCAAAACGCTGCAGGTCGAAGACCTCATCGCCATGTTCCGCAAGATTCGCGGCCAGACGCTGGACGACGACGCGCTGCTGATCGGCTGATCAGCGCGTCTGCGTGAACAGGATCTTCACCGCAAAGATCGAGAACACGCCGGCAAAGGTGTAGTCGATGCCGCGCATGACGCCCTTGCGGCGCTGCAACCAGCTCGACAACCAGTCAGCCGTCAGAATGACCAGGACATTCACCGGCATCGCCGCAACGATGAAGAAGAAGCCGAGGAACAGGAGCTTCTGCGTCACCGCCGGGTCGTTGGCGGTGACGAACTGCGGCAGGAAGGTCATGAAGAAGATGATGACCTTCGGATTGAGCAAGTTGACCCACAGCCCCGTCGAAATATTGGCCAGAGCCGATGCACCGGTATCATCGACCTTCTTGACCGTCAGTGTCGATCCATACCGGATCGCCTGCACCGCCAGCCAGAACAGATAGGCGGCACCGCCGGTCTTCAGGATCATGAAGGCGGTCGGCGAGGCGGTGATCAGTGCCGAGATGCCGAAGGCGACCAAAAGCGTGTGCACGACACAGCCAAGGCTGGTTCCGACAACGATGAAGAAGGCCGCCGCCTTGCCTTGGCTCAGCGCCCGGCTGATCGAAAGCGTCATATCAGGACCCGGCGTCGCCGCCAGCAGCAGCGTTGCTGCGGTGAAAGCCAGAAGTGTCGGCAAGCTCGGCAGGAAATCCATGTTCAGGTCTTTCGCGGAATGGAATTGTTGTCTCGATATCACAGCCCATGTTAGATTGCAGCTACGTAATCGGCAGGAGTTTCCATGACAAAGAGCGCACAGATTGTTTTGGACGAGGAGCTCGGCGCTTTTGTCGACCGGCAGGTTCGTGAAGGAAACTATGCCTCCGCAAACGATGTCGTTAAAGCGGGCTTGCGCCTGCTGCGCGAAGACGATGCAAAGCTTGAGACACTCAAAGCCGCGTTGATCGAGGGCGAGGAATCAGGCGACCCCGTCGAGTTCGACTTTGAGGATTTCCTCAAACAGATGCATGCCAAATATGCCTCCAAGTAGAGGCTACAGACTTTTACCCGCCGCGCGACAGGACTTGGAAAATATTTGGCGCTACAGTTTTGAAACATGGTCCTTGAAGCAAGCAGACGATTATCAGCGTCAACTAGTCGATACTTTTTCTGCCCTGGCCACCGGTAGAAAAAGAGGCCGTGACTTGCGGGTAATCAGGCCCGGTTATTTCTCCGTTATCTGCAATTCTCACTGTATTTTCTATCGCCACGTCGAAACCGGCATCCTCGTAGTCCGCGTACTGCACCAGCGAATGGATCCGATGCGGCATCTCTGACGCCGCTTAACCAACATTTCCCGGCGTGACGAGGGTTGCGTGGCCCGGCAATCTCGCTAAAAGTGCCGCAGAATTTTTCTTGGGCGCGATCCCGCACTTTCCCGGACAAGCCCGCGTTTTCTCTGACAAGACGGACAGACAAACATGGCAAAGCAAGTGAAAAAGGTCGTACTCGCCTATTCCGGCGGTCTCGACACGTCGATCATCCTGAAATGGCTACAGACCGAACTCGGCGCTGAAGTCGTCACCTTCACCGCCGATCTCGGCCAGGGCGAAGAGCTCGAGCCGGCCCGCAAGAAGGCTGAGATGATGGGCATCAAGGATATCTACATCCGCGATGTGCGCGAAGAATTCGTCAAGGATTTCGTCTTCCCGATGTTCCGCGCCAATGCCGTCTATGAAGGCGTCTACCTGCTCGGCACTTCGATCGCCCGCCCGCTGATCTCCAAGCACCTGATCGAAATCGCCCGCGAAACCGGCGCGGACGCGATTGCCCATGGCGCCACCGGCAAGGGCAACGACCAGGTCCGTTTCGAGCTTTCGGCCTATGCGCTGAACCCCGACATCAAGATCATCGCGCCCTGGCGCGACTGGTCGTTCAAGAGCCGCACCGACCTGCTCGCGTTTGCCGAAGCCCACCAGATCCCGGTTGCCAAGGACAAGAAGGGCGAAGCGCCGTTCTCCGTCGACGCCAACCTGTTGCACTCCTCGTCCGAGGGCAAGGTTTTGGAAGATCCGGCTGTCGAAGCCCCGAACTACGTTTACATGCGCACCATCTCGCCGGAAGAGGCTCCGGATGTCGCAACCACCGTCAAGATCGGCTTCCGCAAGGGTGACGCCGTTTCGATCGACGGCAAGGAAATGAGCCCGGCCTCGATCCTGACCGCACTCAACGCACTCGGCCGCGACAACGGCATCGGCCGCCTCGACTTGGTCGAAAACCGCTTCGTCGGCATGAAGTCGCGTGGCGTCTATGAGACCCCCGGCGGCACAATCCTGCTTGCGGCGCACCGCGCCATTGAATCGATCACGCTCGACCGGGGTGCAGCCCACCTCAAGGACGACATCATGCCGCGCTACGCCGAGCTGATCTATTACGGCTTCTGGTTCTCGCCGGAACGCGAGATGCTGCAGGCGCTGATCGACAAGAGCCAGGAGCATGTCGAAGGCGAAGTGACGCTGAAGCTCTACAAGGGCAATGTCATGGTCACCGGCCGCGAGAGCAACAAGTCGCTCTACTCCGACAAGCTGGTCACCTTCGAGGACGATCAGGGCGCCTACGACCAGAAGGACGCCGCCGGCTTCATCAAGCTGAATGCGCTGCGCCTGCGCACGCTGGCTGCCCGCAACCGCGACAAGTAAGCATTTAAGGTTTTCGCTCAGGAGCCCGCTTCCGCAAGGAGGCGGGCTTTTTCGTTTATTCGCCCGACGTCCTGGCGCTATCCAGCACCAGACGCCGCGTCGAATATTGAAACCAGACATAGCTGACAACCGAGGTCAACAGCATCACCGGGATGATCACGCCGAAGGCGATGAACGGCGTGCCGAGAAGGGCCGCTGCAAGTCCGCCAAGAAAGCCGCCGGCCATCTGGATGAAGCCCATCATCGCCGATGCCGAACCGGCAATGTGCGGGAAGGAATGCAGGGCGGCCGTGGTCATGTGCGGGGTCAGGAAAGCGGTGCCGAAGGCGGAAAAGGCGATCGGCAGCATCACCGAAAGATAGCTCGGCGCGATGAAATGGACGGATAGCGCAATCATCAGCGCGCCGATCCCACACAGGGCAAGCCCGACACGAACCGATCCTTCTCCGCCCAGTTTTGCCGCTGTCAGCTTCAGGCAGACCGAGCCTGAAAAATAGCAACCGCTCTGCATCAGCATGCCGATTCCGAAAGCCGTCGGCGTCATGCCGACCCTGTCGATCAGAATGAAGGATAGCATGGTCGATTGCGCATAGAGAGCACCCACCGAACCGCCGAGCACGATGGCAGCGGCAACGAAACGGGGATCACGGATAAGCTCGCCATAGGCCGACACAAGCGGACCCGGCCGGGCGCGGCGGCGATCCGGCACCGTGGTTTCGCGCATGAAGACGATGACAGCGACAATGGCGATCAGCCCGAACCCGATCAACAGGAAGAAAATCGCCTGCCAGCCAAATGCAGCCAACGCCAAGCCGCCGAGGGTCGGCGCCATGGCCGGGCCGATGGCCAGCATGATGCCGATCAGGTTCATGATCCGCGATGCCTCGGCACCGGTAAACTGATCGCGGACGATGGCGCGGGCAACAGTGATGCCGACGGAAGCGCCGATACCCTGAATGAGCCGCCCGGCCAGCAGCCAATCGACCGTCGGCGCAAAGGCGCAAACGAGGCTGCCAAGCAGATTGATACCGACGAAAGCCAGCGTCGCCTTTTTGCGGCCGAACGCATCCGACATCGGACCGGCGATCAGCTGGGCCACCGAGAAGCCACCGAAATAGACCGACAGCGTCAGCTTGATCATCGATTCCGTCGTGGCGAAGGCCTGCACCAGCTCCGGCATGGCCGGGGTGTAGATCGACATGGAGATCGGCCCAAGCGTCGCCAGCAAGGCGCCGAGCATGCTGGTCCGGCGTTCGCTCATCCGCAAGTTCATTCGGAAACACTTTTCTTGTCGGAGGAAACGGAGCGGTCCAGCTGGTGCAGGTTTTCGCGCAGACCCTTCAGGCTTGCACGAAGGGCCTCTCGGCCATCCGCATCAAGCCCTGAGGTTACCTGATCCATCAGGTCGCGGACTTCCCTGCGAATATTAAGAAGCAACGGATCGGCCTTATCCGTGACAACGACATTCTTTGCCCGGCGATCGCACGGATCAGGAACCCGCTCGACAAGGTCCAGACCTTCCAAACGGTCAAGATAGGTGGAGAGCGTCATTGGCTCGATACCCATCCTGATGGCGATATCGGCCTGCTTGATCCCCTCGGTCGCCGCCACCTGGATCAGCGCCCGGGCCTCGCCCGGCGTCACGCCCAGAGCCGACGCCGTGATGCGGCGGTCGAATGCCCCGCGCAGCAGCCGCGACACGTCGGTGAGCAACATGCCGATCGTATCGGTTTCCAGTCTGACCGGCATGGGAACTCGCTTTGGGATAATCGTAAGCTTTACTTATCAAGAGCCGGACGCACCGGCAAGTTTCGCATGAAGCTGAATTCAAATATTCAAAATTGATAATAAATCGATCACGAAATCATCAATCAAAAGCACGGGTTATGACAACAGCGTGCATCGCGCATGCGTGAATTGAACGTGTCCAGCACCCGGATGCAGAGTTCGCAGTGGGGGCAATCACGCTCCCGGCCTATTGGGAGAGATGATATGTTCAAGACAATTTTCGCCACCACAATTCTCGCTGCCAGCCTTTCGGCTCCGGCCTTTGCCGCCGGCATGATGGCCTGCGATGACGCATCGATCATGAAAACGGAAGAAATGGCCAAGGGCATGACCGATCCGATGAAGAAGGATCAGATGATGATGGCCATGAAGGAAGTCGACAGCGCCAAGATGGCGATGAAGGACGGCAAGACCACAGAATGCGCTACGCATCTCGACAATGCCATGAAGGCAACAGAGACCAAATAAGCGTCACCGATTTTCGCGCGGCAGGGCCTGACTTGGCTCTGCCCGCATCTTGACGGAATCATCCGCGCAAGGTCGAATGGGCTTCACGCGCGAGGAGATTCCATGACGCAGACCCTGCTTTTCGGCGCCTTTCTGGCAGCCCTTCTTTATGTGCTCATTCCCGGCCCCGCTTTTCTTGCCCTTCTTGGTATTGGCGCAGGCCAAGGCCGCAAGGCGGGGGCGATGTTCATGGGTGGGCATCTGGCAGGCGATCTGCTCTGGTCTACGCTGGCTTTGGTCGCGATTGTCGGCGCCAAGACGATCGGCAGCACGGTCTTCGATGTTCTTGGCCTGCTCTGCGGCTTCTATCTTGCCTGGATCGGCTGGAACGCGCTGAGGGCCAAGCCCCGCGGCGAAAACCGGCCCTTGATGACCGTCGAGCGGCCGTACCGGCGTGGCCTGATCTTCGGCCTGACCAATCCGAAAGGCTATCCGGTGGCGCTGGCGACGTTTACCGCGCTGCTCGCCGGATCTTCCAACGCGCTTGATTTTCACGCGCTACCCGCGCTGCTGGCCGTTTCCTTCCTCGGCTTTCTTGTTGCCGATGTCATTCTGATCGGCATCATCGGTGCCTCCGTGGTCCGGCGCTTCTACCGCCGCCACGAACTGGCGATCGTGCGCCTCTCCGGCGTTCTGTTCATGGGCTTTGCCGTGCAGGCCGTGTGGCATGCGGCGCCCGGCCTTTTGGGATTGCGCAAGCCTTGACCGGCGATCCCAGAGCGCCCACCTGACATCTTGATATCTCCACAATCGCTGCCGACAACGGGACGCAGCACCCGCTATCGGCGGGACAGACCGGAATGCGAAAGGACTGCCCATGACATCGAGCCCCGCGCTGAACGCTGCCATCACCGACTGGAACGGCCCGAACGGGTTGCCGCGCTTCGAGGCGGTCAGCGACAGCGATTTTGCGGCATCCTTCGAGGCCGCCCTTGCCGGACACGAGGCCGAAATCAGCGAAATTGCCGGCAATCCGGCCGCGCCAACATTTGAAAACACCATTGTCGCGCTCGAGACCGCCGGCGATGCGCTGTCGCGGGTCTCGTCGCTGTTCTGGAACCGTGCCGGCGCCCACACGAATGATACCATCCAGGCGCTGGAGCGGGATATCTCGCCAAAGATGTCGCGGCATTATTCGAAAATCGGCATGAACGCCGCGCTGTTCCAGCGCATCGACCAGCTCTGGGAGAAGCGTGAAAGCCTCGGCCTCACACTGGAGCAAATCCGGGTATTGGAGCGCCACTGGAAGGGGTTCGTCAAATCCGGCGCGAAGCTGCCGAAGCCGGAGCAAGAAACCCTTGCCGGGATCAACGAAAAGCTCGCCGGTCTTAGCACCCGGTTCGGCCAGAACGTGCTGGCCGACGAAAAGGGTTGGTCGCTCATTCTGTCGGATGGGCCGGAACTCGACGGCCTTCCGGATTTTCTGAAGGACGCCATGGCATCGGCAGCGCGCGAACGCGGCGAAGACGGCAAATACGCCGTGACACTATCGCGCTCGATCATCGAGCCTTTCCTGACATTTTCGGAACGCCGGGACATGCGTGAGCAATCCTTCAAGGCATGGGTCGCCCGCGGCGAAAATCCGGGCGAGACAGACAATCGCGGCGTCATCCGCGAAACGCTGGCACTGCGCAGCGAAGTCGCCAGCTTGCTCGGCTACGGTAACTTCGCCGAAATGAAGCTCGACAACACAATGGCAAAGACGCCTGCTGCCGTAAACGAACTCCTGCGCGCCGTCTGGGCAAAGGCCGTCAAGCGCGCTCGCGAGGAAGAAGCCGACATCGCAAACATGATTGCCGAAGACGGCAAGAACCACGATGTCATGCCCTGGGACTGGCGCTTCTATTCCGAACGCATCCGTGCGCAAAAATTCAATTTTTCCGAAGCGGAACTGAAGCCTTATTTGCAGCTCGAAAAGATCATCGACGCCTGCTTCGATGTTGCTAACCGGCTGTTCGGCATTCGGGCGATCGAGAAGAAAGGCATCACCGCCTACCATCCGGATGTGCGCGTCTTCGAAATCCGCGATGCCGGTAACACGCTCATCGCACTCTTCCTCGGCGACTATTTTGCCCGCAGCTCGAAGCGGTCCGGCGCCTGGATGAGCGCGTTCCAGTCGCAGCACAAGCTGCCGCTGAAGAACGGCAAAACAGGTGAAATCCCGATCATCTACAATGTCTGCAATTTTGCAAAACCGGCGGAAGGCAAACCGGCGCTGCTGTCGCTCGATGATGCCCGCACGCTGTTCCACGAATTCGGCCACGCTCTGCACGGCATGCTGTCGGATGTGACCTATCCGTCGGTATCAGGCACATCCGTATCGCGCGACTTCGTCGAACTGCCCTCGCAGCTCTACGAACATTGGCTGACGGTGCCTGCGATCCTCAAGCAATATGCCGTGCATTTCGAAACTGGCGAGACGATGCCGCAGGCGCTGCTCGACAAGGTTCTGGCGGCGCGCACCTTCAACGCCGGGTTCAACACGGTGGAATTCACCTCGTCGGCGATCGTCGACATGGAATTCCACACACGCGGCCCGATTGATGACCCGATGGCGGTTCAGGCAGAAATCCTGGCTGAGCTTGGCATTCCAAAGTCGCTGGTCATGCGCCATGCCTCCCCGCATTTCCAGCACATCTTCGCCGGCGGCTATTCGGCCGGCTACTATTCCTACATGTGGTCGGAAGTGCTCGACGCCGACGCCTTCGCCGCCTTTGAGGAAACCGGCGATGCGTTCAATGCGGCGATGGCAGGCAAGTTGAAGGACCACATCTATTCCGTTGGCGGCTCGATCGACCCGGAAGACGCCTACAAGGCCTTCCGTGGCAAGCTGCCAAGCCCGGATGCGATGCTGGCCAAGAAGGGCTTGGCGATCACGGAAGAGCTTTCAGGTTCCGACGCCTGAGGGGCCGCAGTCACGGAACTGTCGCCAAACCGTTGGAATAGATTCATCCAACTGTAAACGAACTGACATCGCTTTCGCCAAAGGTCCGGCTCGGGTTTCAGATGATTCCCGAGACGGTACCGGAGGCCGATTTGGTCGATATTCAGGATACGCTGACCCGCCGCTCCTTCCTGCTCTCGGCAGGCGCTGCCGGGTTTGCCGCCACGTCGGTTCTTGCCACACCATTCTATTCCCGAAGCTCCGGGAGACCGTTCTTCACCCATGGCGTGCAGTCCGGCGATGTCGATACCAAATCCGGCATGATCTGGACGCGGGCGGACCGGCCGTCGCGCATCGCCGTCGAATACTCGACCACCGAAAGCTTTTCCGCATCCATCCGATTGCCGTCGATTGATGCGCTGCCCGGCAGCGATTTTGCGGTCAAATGTGCGCTCGACAACTTGCTGCCTGATCAGGACATCTTCTATCGTTTCACCGCAACCGATCTCTATGACAGCAACAGCGTGTCCGAGCCCGTCACCGGCCGGTTTCGGACCGCCCCGCTGCGCCGCCGTTCGGTGCGCTTCGTCTGGTCGGGCGACACGGCTGGTCAGGGCTGGGGCATTGATGACACCGGCATGAAGACCTACTCGACCATGCAATTGCACGAGCCGGATTTCTTCATTCATTCCGGTGACACGATCTATGCCGACAACCCGATCCCCGACGAGATAGCCTTGAGAGACGGCACGATCTGGAAAAACCGGATCGTGACGCCGGAGAAACGCGAGGTCGCCCGCACACTCGATGAATATCGCGGCCAATGGAAATACAATCTGCTCGACGAGCACGTCCGCGCCCTCAATGCTGCCTGCCCGACTTTCTATCAGTGGGACGATCATGAGGTTTTGAACAACTGGTCGCCCTCGACCGATCTGCGCGACGATAACCGCTACCCGGACAAGGACGTGTCCGTCTATGCGGCGCGTGCCATGCAGGCTTTCCAGGAAATGACGCCGATCCGCGCCATCCCCGCCCAGCCCGGCCGCATCTTCCGCAAGATCCCGTATGGCCGTCTGCTCGACGTATTCTTCGTTGATCTGCGCTCCTATCGCGAAGCCAACCAGGGTGGTGGCAACGAATTGTTCGGCTGGCGGCAGGCGGATTGGCTGAAGCGGGAACTGGCCGCCTCGAAAGCCACCTGGAAGGTGATTGCCTGCGACATGCCGATCGGTCTCGTCGTCTGGGACGACTTTGCCAACCGGCGCGGCTCCGATGCGATTGCCAATGGCGATAACGGCCAACCAGCGGGCCGCGAGAAGGAATTCGCCGATATCCTCACGTTCATCCGTGATAATGCCATCCAGAACACCATCTGGCTGACGGCCGACGTGCACTATACCGCCGCCCACCACTACGACCCTTCACGCGCCGCCTTCAAGGACTTCCTGCCGTTCTGGGAATTCGTCTCCGGTCCGCTGCATTCAGGCACCTATGGCCCGAAAGAACTGGACATGACGTTCGGTCCTGACGTGCGCTTCATCAAGGCTGCGGGTACCGGCATCGACCAGAACCTGCCGCCATCCGCCGGCCTGCAGTTCTTCGGCCTTATCGATATCAACGGCCAGACCGAGCAGATGACCGTTCGGCTGATGGACCGGGACGATCACGAGTTGTGGCAAATTACGCTCGATCCCATTGGAAATTCCGTATGAAACGGCCACCGGATTCACCACGGCGCAAGACTTTGCGCCCCGCCCCCCCTTTCGCAAATGCAAAAAAACCTGTATGAGCCGCGCAATTGAAGATGCGGCGTCCCTCACATACGCCCCGAAACCTCCGAGATTCACACATGAAAATGCGCAACATCGCGATCATCGCACACGTTGACCATGGGAAAACCACTCTAGTCGACGAACTTCTGAAGCAGTCGGGTTCTTTCCGCGACAACCAGCGCACGACCGAGCGCATGATGGATTCGAACGACCTCGAAAGAGAGCGCGGCATTACCATTCTCGCCAAGGCCACCTCGATCGAGTGGAAGGGCGTCCGTATCAACATCGTCGACACCCCCGGCCACGCCGACTTCGGCGGCGAAGTCGAGCGTATCCTGTCGATGGTGGATGGCGCGATCGTTCTGGTCGACTCGTCGGAAGGCCCGATGCCGCAGACCAAGTTCGTCGTCTCCAAGGCACTGAAGGTCGGCCTTCGCCCGATCGTCGCGATCAATAAGATCGACCGTCCGGACGGCCGCCACGAAGAAGTCATCAACGAAGTCTTCGACCTCTTCGCCAATCTCGACGCAACCGACGAGCAGCTCGACTTCCCGATCCTCTACGGTTCGGGCCGTAACGGCTGGATGAACGTCAACCCGGAAGGTCCGAAGGAAGAAGGCCTCGCGCCGCTTCTCGACCTCGTTCTCAAGCACGTTCCTGAGCCGAGCGTTGGCGACGAAGACGGCGCATTCCGCATGATCGGCACGATCCTGGAAGCCAACCCCTTCCTCGGCCGCATCATCACCGGCCGCATCCATTCCGGCTCGATCAAGCCGAACCAGGCCGTCAAGGTTCTGGGCCAGGACGGCAAGCTGATCGAACAGGGTCGTATCTCCAAGATCCTCGCCTTCCGCGGCATCGAGCGCACGCCGATCGACGAAGCACATGCGGGCGACATCGTCGCCATCGCCGGCCTGTCCAAGGGCACGGTTGCCGACACGTTCTGCGACCCGTCGGTTACCGAGGCACTGCATGCCCAGCCGATCGACCCGCCGACCGTCACCATGTCCTTCATCGTCAACGACAGCCCGCTGGCCGGCACCGAAGGCGACAAGGTTACATCGCGCGTCATTCGTGACCGCCTGTTCAAGGAAGCCGAAGGCAACGTCGCGCTGAAGATCGAAGAAGCCGAAGGCAAGGATTCGTTCTACGTTTCCGGCCGTGGCGAATTGCAGCTGGCCGTTCTCATCGAAACCATGCGCCGCGAAGGTTTTGAGCTTGCCGTATCGCGTCCGCGTGTCGTCATGCACAAGGACGAAGCCACCGGCCAGATGCTGGAGCCCGTCGAAGAAGTCGTCATCGACGTCGATGAAGAGCATTCCGGCATCGTCGTCCAGAAGATGTCCGAGCGTAAGGCTGAAATGGCCGAGCTTCGCCCGTCCGGCGGCAACCGCGTTCGCCTGAAGTTCTTCGCACCGACCCGCGGCCTGATCGGCTACCAGTCGGAACTTCTGACCGATACGCGCGGCACGGCAATCATGAACCGTCTGTTCCACGAATATCAGCCATACAAGGGCGATATCGGCGGCCGTGTTCAGGGCGTTCTGCTCTCCAACGATGCCGGCGAATCCGTCGCCTACGCCATGTTCAACCTGGAAGACCGCGGCCCGATGATCATCGACGCCGGCGAAAAGGTCTATGCCGGCATGATCATCGGCATCCACACACGTGACAACGATCTGGAAGTCAACGTGTTGAAGGGCAAGAAGCTCACCAACATGCGCGCCTCGGGCAAGGACGAAGCCGTCAAGCTGACCCCGCCGATCCGCATGACGCTCGACCGCGCGCTGTCCTGGATCCAGGACGACGAACTGGTCGAAGTGACACCGAAGAACATCCGCCTGCGCAAGATGTACCTCGACTCGAACGACCGCAAGCGGTTTGAAAAGTCGCGCGGCGCTGCATAAGCAGACAGCACCGGACAATAGAAATGGGCGCAGTGATTTCGATCGCTGCGCCCTTTTTCATTTTGGCATGACGATACGACGACCTGCCGGTCAGGACTTCAGAACGCCACTCTTCTTCGCCGTCCAGGTGGCGATGTAGTCCATCAGGGCATTGTTCAGGCAATCGGATGGCGTCAGGCCGAGTTCCGTCAGGCGGGCACGAATAGCGGGCATATCATCCGGCTTGGTGCCGGATTCGATGATCGAGGAAACAAACGCGGCAAAGCCCGGCGGCGACCAGCCATCCTTGTCGAAGCGTTCCGGGTGAATGAAATCCAGCCCCTGGAAGGGATGCTCCCGCTCGACAGGCCCGTACATGTGCACGCCGCAGCCCTTGCAGGCATGCCGCTGGATCAGCGCAGTCTTATCGACGACTTCGAGCTTGTCGCCGTTTTCAAGCACAGTGATCTTGTCGTGCGGAACCACCGCGACCACCGAAAAGGCCGCTCCGGCCGGTTTCCAGCATTTGGTGCAACCGCAGGCATGGTTATGAGCGACGTCGCCTTCGATTTTGACCCTCACGGGCCGGTCAGCACACGCGCAGACCAGGACACCGCCGGTAAAGCCGGACGCGCCCCTGGGTACGCCCTTGTCGAGCAATGGATGTAGAGAAACGGTAGCAGGCATTTTCTCCTCCGGTGCCGGTTCCCTATAGTTCCGCCTCCCGTGCCGGCAGATCGCGGCGAGGCGTCCGCAAGGAGCATACCACGCTGGCGCAAAGAGTCTCCCGGCAAGCGTCCGCTACGTAGCAATGCGTCCTGATCCTATCTCCGCCCACCGGATACAAAAAAGCCCCGTCATCGCTGACAGGGCTTTTGAGATGGAGGCATTGCTCGAAGGATGCTTACGCAGCTTCTTCCTGCGCTTCGTCTTCTTCGATGGCCTTGCCGCGCTTCGGACCCTTGTTGAGGTTCGTTTCAACAAGACGGACAGCTTCCGTTTCCGACATCTTGTTCACGGCTGCGATTTCGCGCGCCATGCGGTCAAGTGCTGCTTCGTAAAGCTGACGTTCGGAATAGGACTGCTCCGGCTGGTTTTCAGCACGATAGAGGTCACGCACAACTTCGGCGATCGAGATCAGGTCACCGGAATTGATCTTTGCATCATATTCCTGCGCACGGCGGGACCACATGGTCCGCTTGACGCGCGCCCTGCCCTGGACGACCTTCAATGCACGTTCAACGAAATCGGTCTCAGAGAGCTTGCGCATGCCAATGGAGACGGCCTTTGCTACCGGCACCTTAAGACGCATCTTGTCCTTTTCGAAGTCGATGACAAACAGTTCGAGCGTCATGCCCGCAACCACCTGGTCTTCAATTGCTACAATTTGTCCAACGCCGTGGGCTGGGTAAACGATCGATTCACCGGTCTTGAATCCATGGCGTGTCGAAGATTTTTTCTGCTGGGTCGTCATTCGTTTCAAAAACTCCCTGTTACGCTCCCGGCAACGCGCCGGGGCCGGGTCAGTCAGGCCCGGGATGGACGGGGGCACCGTCGGGTGACTCCATACTGATCCGTTCCAACGGTCATCAAATCGATCTTCTGCGAAGCGATCACACACAAGCAACTGCCGTTGCGTATTTGGGGTCAGCCGCGCAGTGGGATTCTTTTGCTTTCGTGATGGTTTTTCGGGCACACGCAAGTGCCACGATGTGGATCAGTTTTTAGACCCTATCATAAAAAACTGCGGAAATCAATAATTTGCTTTACAACGGCCATCAAGGCCAACCAGCCCGTCACGGACATGGTTAAGCCATGATTCCCCAAATTTCGCCATCTTTTGCATCCGGGAATCGACCGGCTGCAAAAGGTTGCCTGCGTCAGTCGCCCTGACCGGGCTTCGGCGAAAAGTACTTTTCGTACTTGCCTTCCACGCCGTCCATTTCCTTGGCTTCCGGCATCTCATCACGCTTGACGGTGAGATTGGGCCATTGTGTGGCGAAGTCTGCGTTAACCTTCAGCCACATGTCGAGGCCCGGTTCGGTATCCGGCTTGATGGCTCCGGCCGGACATTCCGGCTCGCAGACGCCGCAATCGATGCACTCGTCAGGATGAATGACCAGAAAATTCTCACCTTCGTAGAAGCAGTCCACCGGGCACACTTCAACGCAATCGGTATATTTGCAGCGTATGCAATTGTCGGTCACGACATACGTCATGAGGTACTCCAGCGATTTCTCACGTTTGACGGCAGACAGGAACCAGAAGAGAGGCTTGCTTGTCCGCATCCGTTCGGGGATATCAGCCCGCCAACGCCTTTCGAGACGCAACCCGGCTGCTCATTTACCCCGTGAGGTAAAGGCTTTGCGGGGGCTTTGCAAGAATAATCCATGCGCCAAATAGCCACCTGGCGGGACAGTTTTCTATTCCTGATGCCAGCCCTGCTTAAGCTTGTCGACGTCGCGGCGTTCCTTCTTCGTCGGCCGGCCGCTGCCACGCTCGCGCGTCGCCTGCTCAAAGGCATTCGGCTTTTCGCCGGGAACAACAGCAGGAGTCAGATCTTCATAGAGCAGTCGAGCTTCCTCGTAAGGTCCACGCCGGGCGCCGGCAAGCAGAACACGCACGGTGATGTCGCGCCGGTCGAGCGAGACAACAACCACATCGCCGGCTTTCAAAGCATGGGAGGGCTGGGTGATACGGGCCTCATTAACCCGGACATCGCCGGACTCGATCGCCTTCTGGGCGATCGAGCGTGACTTTTGCAGGCGCGTGAAGAACAGCCATTTGTCGAGACGCTGGCGGACAACCGGCAGGGACGGAGGCTGCTTTTCACCCATACTGTTCTCTTTGGCCTTATTTCTTCATCTGCTCCTTCAAGGCAGCGAGCTTGGCGAAAGGCGAATCCGGATCCATCGGCTTTTCCTTGCGCGGCGGACGCGCCTCGAACTTGGCGGCCTGCGGCTTTCCGCCGCGGTCGTTGCGATCCGGACGATCCTGGCGTTCGCCCTTCTCATGCCGCTGGCCGCCCTGGGGCTTGCCACCGTCACGGCCACGATTGCGGTCCGGTCTTCCGCCGCCACCGCTCTTGCGGTTATCGTCGGAACGGCCGTCACGGCGACCTTCACCATCACGGCGCGGCTCACCGCCGTCGCGGCGGGCTTCGCCCTGTGCAGCGCGGTTGTTGCCGCCACGGCGGTCACCCTGCGGGCGTCCACCCGAACGCTGGTTGTCGTTGCGGCTGCCCGGGCGCCACAGAAGAACCGGCTTGGCTTCGACAGGCTCGGCCAGTTCGCCGGCCTGCTCGGCGATAACCGGCTGCTCAGCGCCGCCTGCAACCGCAGCTGCAGCCTCGGCCGGAACAGTCTCCGTGGCCGTTTCAGCCGCAGGTTCGGAAGCCTGAGCCTCTTCGCCGGAGGCGTCCGCGTCATCGTGATCGGCAGTTTCGGCCGGCGCGTCAGAAACGACAGCATCGGTTACCGGCGTTGCAGATCCGGACTGTGCGGCGAGGAACGCAGCCGCGTCCTCGACCTTGACGGCATCGGCACGGTAGCCGAGGCCCTTGAGGATTTCTTCCATATCGTCCGGGGTTGCCCCCAGAATGGAAAGCATAGCGGTCGTCGCCGTGAAGCGGCGGCCATCATAGGCACCATCCGGACGCGCCGCCGTACCCGGCTTCCACTGAAGCAGTGGACGGATCAGATCCGCCAGACGCTCGAGGATATCGATGCGGACGGCACGCTTTCCAAGGAAACGGAAACCGGCCAGCTTGTAGAACGTGCGCTCGAAGGCCGGATCGGTGACCACCGAGGTGCGGCCGGCGGCCAGAACGGGGATCAGGTCACCGTAGCCGGGCTTGTCGAGGCCGTCGTTCTTCAACGCCCAGAGCAGCGTAATGAGTTCGGCCGGTGCAGGCTTCAACAAAGCCGGCATGAAAATGTGATAGGCGCCGAAGCGGATGCCATGGCGGCGGATCGAGGCGCGCGCCTCCTGATCCAGCGACTTGACGTCATCGGCGACATCGCGGCGGAACATCACGCCGAGATTTTCGACGAGCTGGAAAGCCAGACCCTTGGCGAGACCTTCAAGGTCTTCGGCACGAGAAAGATCGTCGAGCGGCTTCAACACCGTCGAGATATGATGATTGACGAAGCGCTCGATGCGGGCAAGCACATGCTCGCGGGCATTGCCCTGCAATTGCTCGTCGGCAAGCAGCAGCACGCGCGGGCGCATCACATGGTCGCTGGCCGTCAGCCGCGCCACGGGATCGCCGAGCCAACGCACGAGACCATCCGACGACAGAGCCAGATCGGCATTGCCGGCCGCATGCAACCGTGCTGCCCGTGCCTCGAACTCGAGAGCGAGCGCCTTTTGCGCAGCCGCTTGCGCTGCGCGCGCATCGAGACCATCGGTCACTGTCGCCAGCGTGAAACGGAACCCGGCCAATTGTCCCACATGATGACCTTCAACGAAGACATCGCCATTTACACTGATTTCAGCTTCCAACATCGCATTCTCTCTCAGGCGCTTCATGAGCACAGATGTCCTGCGATCAACAAAGCGTTTCGTCAACCTTTCATGTAACGCGTCAGACAATCGATCTTCGATTTCCCGCGTCTTTTCTTGCCAGTGTGTCGGATCGGCAAGCCATCCCGGACGGTTGGACACATAGGTCCATGTCCTGATTTGTGCAATTCTCGCGGACAATGTGTCGATTTCACCATCCGTATGGTCCGCGCGGCGAACCTGTTCGGCCATGAAATCTTCATTCACTGTGCCACGCCGGACGAGATCGGCATAGATCGTCGAAATCAGATCGGCATGCTGCGCCGGCGTTATACGCCGGTAGTCGGGAAGCGCACAGGCCTCCCAGAGCTTTTCTACACGCTCCGGTGTCGTTGCAACACTGGTAACCTCCGGATAGCGCGAAAGATAGTCCAAAGCCTGCTGATCGACCGCCGGCAGGGCCCGTGTGAGCCCGTGGACGGCGGGTGCGGCGTCCAAACTCTTCTTCAGCGCCTGAATGGACGCATAGTTGAGCGACTTCGAGCGCCACTGCAGCACACGGACCGGATCGAACTGATGCGATTCGATCCGGTGAACCAGTTCATTGTCGAACGGCTCGACCCGCGAGGTGACGCCGAAAGTACCATCGCGCAGATGACGGCCGGCGCGGCCGGCGATCTGCGCCAGCTCACCCGGGTTCAGATTGCGGAACTGGTAACCGTCATATTTGCGGTCCTGCGCGAACGCGACATGATCGACGTCCAGGTTGAGCCCCATGCCGATGGCGTCGGTCGCGACCAGATATTCGACGTCACCGGCCTGGTAGAGCGCCACCTGCGCATTGCGGGTGCGCGGCGACAAGGCGCCAAGCACAACGGCGGCGCCGCCCCGCTGGCGGCGGATCAGCTCGGCAATGGCATAGACTTCCTCGGCCGAGAACGCCACGATGGCGGTGCGTTGCGGCAGGCGGGTAATCTTCTTGGAGCCGGCATAGAGAAGCTGCGACAGACGCGGGCGCTCAACGACGGTAATGCCCGGCAGCAGATGCTCAAGGATCGGCCGCATGGTGGAGGCGCCAAGCAGCAGCGTCTCGACGCGGCCGCGCAAATGCATCAGCCGGTCGGTGAAGATATGGCCGCGCTCCAGATCGCCAGCCAGTTGCACTTCATCGATTGCGACGAAGGCCGCCTTGGTCTCGCGTGGCATGGCCTCGACGGTGCAGACCGAGAAGCGCGCCATATGCGGGGTGATCTTCTCCTCGCCGGTGATCAGCGCGACATTGTGGGCGCCGACCTTTTCGACGACGCGCGTATAGACCTCACGCGCCAAAAGGCGCAGCGGCAGGCCGATGACGCCGCTTTCGTGCGCAACCATGCGCTCGATCGCGTAATGCGTCTTGCCGGTATTGGTGGGGCCGAGCACCGCGATCACGCCGCGGCCGCTCAAGATCATCGGTTGGTCAGGCACTTTATCGATCCTGCGCACTTTCAATCTGCGAAGGCCATTCACGGCGTTTCAAAGCCGTTTCAACCGGCGCAGAACACATGCCCACGCGAAAGCACAAACGCAAGGGGCGAGCGGTCATGAAACATGCAAATGGGACATTTGGCCTATATTTCCACCCTCATTCTCCGGATTCTGGAACACTGGTGGAACGAATCAGCGACGAAACGCAGACTCGCCGAGATTCAGGGTTTGTTCACCGCTACATGTTGCATTCATGAGCCAGATTCACACCAGATGCTGAATCACGATTTTCGGAGCCGTTTTTCTTCAAAAATGAACTTTTCAAACCGCAAGCGATAGCAGGGTGATTTTGAGATTCAGAATCCAAATAGCTGAATTGAAAGGAAAGTTTAACCACAAACCGCGAGGTCAGAAATACCCCCTAAATATTAGTAGTAAATGAAATTTGATCAGGAACAAAACAAATACAAATTGCGACGCAGCCGTTTTGTACGCCACTTTATACAGCTTATGGCAGTAGAAATGCCCTTTGCGACGATAGCGGGATCACATTCTTTCGCCAGATTCCGATCCAGGCCAAAACGCGTAGTGGCCACCCTTGCGCCGCGCAAATGGAGATAATCTTCAGAAGCGGGATGTTGCCTGCAAGACGGTGTTGAGGCTCATTTCCGCTGCGGCCGTTAACACATCAACCAAAGCAAGAACGAATCGGAGACGAATCACAGACGCAACTTGTTTCCCTGTTTGTTCACCGCAATATATTGTATAAAATCAAATTGTTAACCATACGAAACCGTGGATAACCCGCAGCACGCAGCCAACCTCGAACCTGTTGCGTTAATCTTTTCCAGCAACGCAAAACGGCGCCCGTGAAGGCGCCGCCAGCAAACAGGAACCAACTTGGTCAGACGAAGAACTGCCCGCCATTGGCCGAAATCGTTGATCCGGTGATGAAACCGGCATCATCGGATGCCAGGAATACCACGATCCGGGCGATTTCATCGGGTTCGCCAAGGCGGCCGACGGGGATTTGCGGGATGATGCGCTCATTCAGCACCTTCTCCGGGATCGCCCGGACCATCTCAGTGCCAATGTAGCCGGGGCAGACGGCGTTGACGGTGATACCCTTGGCAGCGCCCTCCTGAGCCAACGCCTTGGTGAAGCCGAGGTCACCCGCCTTGGCGGCTGAATAGTTGACCTGCCCCATCTGGCCTTTCTGACCATTGATCGAGGAGATGTTGATCACGCGGCCGAAATTGCGGTCACGCATGCCGGTCCAGATGGGATGGGTCATGTTGAAAATGCCCGTGAGGTTGGTATCGATAACCGCGCTCCAGCTTTCCGGCGTCATCTTGTGGAACATGGCGTCCCGGGTGATGCCCGCATTGTTGACCAGCACTTCCACGGGGCCGAGTTCATCCACCACCCGGGCAATTCCCTTGGTGCACTCGGCGTAATCGGAAACGTCCCATTTAAAGGTCGGAATGCCGGTGACTTCGGTGAAAGCCTTGGCCTTCTCGTCATTGCCGGCGTAGTTCGCAGCGACCTTGTATCCGGCCGTCTTCAAGGCGATGGATATCGCGGCGCCAATACCGCGTGAACCACCGGTAACCAATGCTACTCTGCTCATCGTCTCTCCCCCGTTTTCGTTTTGTCTTCACGCTTACGGTTTGCACCGTAACGCAGCTTTCCGGTTCTTGCCGTGGAGTTTGTCCCGGCCCGTGAGCCGGAACGCTCGACTAGCGGGTGATGATCACAGCCGTTCGACACACATGGCGACACCCATGCCGCCACCGATGCACAGCGTTGCCAGCCCCTTGGAGACGCCACGGCGCTTCATTTCGAACAGCAGCGTATTCAACACGCGAGCGCCGGAAGCTCCGATCGGATGCCCGATGGCAATCGCGCCACCGTTGACGTTGACGATCGAGGGATCCCAGCCAAGATCCTTGTTGACGGCGCAGGCCTGGGCCGCAAACGCCTCGTTGGCCTCCACGAGTTCAAGATCGGCAACCGACCAACCAGCCTTTTCCAGCGCCTTGCGCGAAGCCGGGATCGGGCCTGTGCCCATGATCTGCGGATCGACACCGGCCGTTGCCCAGGAAACGATGCGGGCAAGCGGCTGGATGCCGCGGCGTCCGGCTTCGGCTTCGGTCATCAAAAGGGTTGCGGCCGCACCATCATTCAGGCCGGAAGCGTTGGCGGCAGTAACCGTGCCTTCCTTGTCGAAGGCGGGGCGCAATTTCGCCATCGAATCCAGCGTTGCGCCGTGGCGGATATATTCGTCCTGATCGACGGTGACGTCGCCCTTGCGGCCCTTGACGATGAAGGGAATGATCTCATCGGCAAAACGTCCGGCCTTCTGCGCCGCTTCCGCCTTGTTCTGCGATCCCAGTGCAAAAAGGTCCTGATCTTCACGCGACAGCTGCCACTTCTTGGCGACGTTCTCGGCGGTCGTGCCCATGTGGTAGCCATAGAAGGCGTCGGTCAGGCCATCCTTGATCATGGTATCGACCATCTTGAAATCGCCCATCTTCACGCCGCCGCGCAGGTGCGCGCAATGCGGCGCCATCGACATGGATTCCATGCCGCCGGCAACGATGATCTTTGCGTCTCCGGTTGCAAGCTGTTGCATGCCGAGCGCGACAGCGCGCAAACCCGAGCCGCAGAGCTGGTTCATGCCCCAGGCCGTCGCTTCCTGCGGAATACCGGCCTTCATCGCCGCCTGGCGGGCGGGGTTCTGGCCCTCTCCGGCCGACAGGACCTGGCCGAGGATGACTTCATCGACTTCGGCTGCCGCGACGCCGGCGCGCTCCAGCACCCCCTTGATGACCGCGGCACCAAGCTCATGGGCCGGAGTGTTGGCAAAGGAGCCGTTGAACGATCCAACTGCGGTTCGGCCCGCACTGGCGATGACGATGGAGGGAGTGCTCATCAGATGTTTCCTCGTTCTTTTCTCGCAATTGCTAAAGACTGGCAAAGGACGTGGCGCAAGTCAAACGCCTTGATGCAGCGCGGCGCGTTTCGTTTCCCAATCGGATCACGAGGCAAAATTTTGCACCTGCGTCCACGCAACGCACAAAGAGATTGTCAGAACCGGTTTTTTACGGGTACTCTGAAAAACATAATAAAGACGGGAGCATGGGAGGAGACCCATATGGCTAAACACGACGGTCAGATCGTAATCAAAAAATATGCCAACCGGAGGCTCTACAATACCGGAACGAGCACCTATGTGACGCTCGACGATCTCGCGGTGATGGTGAAAAAGGGAGAGGAATTCACTGTCCAGGACGCGAAGTCAGGCGATGACATCACCCATTCGGTGCTGACACAGATCATTTTCGAGCAGGAATCCAAGACGGGCAACACGCTTTTGCCGATCTCGTTCCTGCGCCAGTTGATCTCGTTTTATGGCGACCAGATGCAGATGGTGGTGCCGAGCTATCTCGAGCATTCGATGCAGGCATTTACCGACCAGCAATCGCAGATGCGCGAACAGATCAACAAGGCTTTTGGCGATACGCCGCTCGGCAAGAATCTGGCCGTGCCGATGCAATTGGTGGAAGAACAGGTCAAGCGCAATACCGACCTTTTCCATCAGGCCATGCAGATGTTTTCGCCCTTCATGGCAGCAGCGCCCGCCGCGAAGGAACCGCGCAAGGCGGAAGCCAAGGACATCGATGAGCTGAAGGAACAATTACGCGCCCTGCAGACGAAGCTGGAAAATCTCGGCTGACACCTTATGCCGCACGCCGCATCCGGCGGCTTGCGGCGCCGCCTGGAGCTTTATCAAAGGCCGATCGAAACATCCCGTCCTGCCGTGCGCATCGACACGGAGAAGCCGGCAATGACATCGATGAAGCTGATCGTCATCAGGATGAAGAAGACGTGGGTCGCGGCATTGGCGACCAGCAGGAACTCCACCAGAAAGACGATAAACAGAACCATCGAGAGCAGATGATCCATCAGCGCCTTGGAGCTGATGCGGGTTGCCTTGAGGATTTCGACGAAGAGCAGAACAAGCGCAATGACGATCATCAGATCGCCCATGCTCATCGTCCAGACGGCACCGGACAGCATCGTCATCGAGAAAACCGTGTTTTCGAAAACTGCGACACCGCCGCTTCCAAGCACGCCCATCATTCCAAGATTGTAGAGAATGAACGGCAGGATCAGTAACGGAACGGCGGCAATCATCAGCAATGGCTCCCAGTTTCTCGCGCCTGCCTCTCAAGGCGAAGCGTCGATCGATATGTGCCTTACAGCGCAGCAAGCGTCAAGAAAACGGCCACGGCTGGCGGATAGCGCAGGGATTTGGGAAAACTATGGCGGTGGAAGGGGAAAACGCCCCGCGCCACTCCCCGGCGGACAACGGAAAAAGGGCCGGCAAAAGCCAGCCCCTTCAATCACAGCCTGACGGCGCCGCTGATTAAGCGGAAGCCTTCGGGGTCAGAACCTGACGGCCGCGGTACATGCCTGTCTTCAGGTCGATGTGGTGCGGGCGGCGCAGTTCGCCGGAGTTCTTGTCTTCGACGTAGGTCGGGGTCTTCAGCGCGTCAGCGGAACGGCGCATACCGCGCTTGGACGGGCTTGTTTTTCTTTTAGGTACAGCCATTTCATACTCCACTTATCGGGCAAAACTCTGTTGATCGACCAGACCTTTGGCCGGGACAAACAGATGTCAATCTCGGAATTTGCCGGGCTTATACATGCCCAACAGGCGTTTGACCAGTCCCCACAGCTATTTTTTCGCTATGCCGGGCCTATGCCAGGATCAGGCCTCATCTTCCGATACGACCCAGGTTTCCTTCAGCGCCGCATCCTGCCACTTCTGGAAGGCCGGATGGGTCTTTACCGCATCCATATATTCGAGCGACACCGGATTGCGCGTAAGGTCGTAAACTTCGAAACGATTGACCACCGGCGCAAACATGGCGTCGGCTGCGGTAAAGCGGCCGAACAGGAAGGGGCCGCCGGAACGGGCCACCGCCTCGCGCCAGATCGTCTCGATCCGTTCGACATCCTTCAACACGCCATCCGGCAGAGCGATCGCCCGCTTTTCGCGGCGCATGTTCATCGGGCAGGCATTCCGCAAGGCCCCAAAGCCGGCGAGCATCTCCATCGAATAGCTGCGGGCAGCGGCACGTTCGGCTGGATCCACGGGCCAGAGTCCGGCATCCGGGAACAGCTCGGCTGCATACTCGATGATCGCCAGCGATTCCCAGACGCGAATATCACCATGATGCAGGACGGGGACGCGGCCTGTCGGTGAAATTTCCTTGAATTTCGGGTTTCCGGCCGGAAAGTCGAACGGAATGACGACATCCTCGAACGGCACGCCGCATGCTTCCAGCGCGAGCCACGGCCGGAGCGACCAGGAGGAATAGTTCTTGTTCCCAACATAGAGCGTGAGTTTGGTCATCGGTCTTCTCCGATCCAGGTAAACTAAGACTCGCTATAGACGACACCGTACCATCACAGCCAATGAAAAGACCTGATCTCACTCATAAAGGCATTTGATATATTCGCCGGACCGGCTGGCGCGGCGCTCGATGAGCGAGGCCAGACTGCGCAATCCACGGCCGGGTTTGCCGGCGTTCCGCTCGATCGGATTTGGCAGGGATACGGCGAGAAGTGCGGCCTGCCGCCGGGTCAGCTTGGCGGCGGGAACGCCGAAATGGTGCCTTGCCGCTGCTTCGGCGCCATAGATGCCAGGCCCCCACTCGGCGACATTGAGATAGAGTTCCATCATCCGCTCTTTGCTCCAGACGAAATCTGCCGCAAGCGCCAAAGGCAGCTCCATGCCCTTGCGGATGAACGAGCGGCCATTCCACAGGAAGAGGTTCTTGGCCGTCTGCATCGGGATCGTCGAGGCGCCACGCGTGGATTCGCCCTCCAGAGCATCCGTGACGACGCCGCGCATCTGCACCCAGTCAACGCCATCATGAATACAGAACTGGCCATCTTCCGACATCATCACCGACCGGACCAGATTGGGCGATATATCCTCGAAGGCGACCCACTGGCGGTCATAACCGCGGAGAAGCACGAGATCGCGCAACATCAGTGTTGAAATCGGATGGATGAAGCTCGGCGCGTAGAGGATGATCAGGACATAGGGCAACAGCACGAAGGCAACCGCGATCAATGCGATCTGCCGCCAGCGCCGCCGCAAGGCCTGACCCCATCCTCGCGAACGGCTGGAAGACACGTCCTCTTCCTCCCCCCGAGTTTCCGGTACGATGTCCACGCCTGAAACGCCCGCCTGATAATCCATCCAATTTTCATAGAGCAAGCACGGCTAAATTTGAATGGTTTTCTCGGCATTACACAGCAAGCCGCGCCTGCGGCTGCCGATATGGTAAAATCCCGTTGCCAGTGGGCGCACAGTCATGGCAAACAGCGCCGCATGAGCGAGACATCCTTCGAAATCCGCCTGAAGAGCAACGCCGCAGACATCGAGGCCTGCCTGACCGGCATTCTCGGCGAAAAACCGCAGGCAGACGAAATTACACGGCCGGCACCCCTCCTTGCTGCGATGCGCCACGGGGTCTTGAACGGCGGCAAGCGCCTGCGCCCATTCCTGGTCATAGAAAGCACCGCCTTTCTCGGTGGCGACCGGCAAGCGGCCCTGCGCGTCGGCGCAGCGCTTGAATGTGTCCACAGCTACTCACTTGTGCATGACGATCTCCCGGCCATGGACGACGACGACGTCCGCCGCGGCCAGCCGACCGTGCATATCGCCTATGGCGAAGCCAATGCGATCCTGGCCGGCGACAGCCTTCTGACACTCGCCTTCGACATCATCGCCGCCCCGGAGACCAACCTTCCCGATCGGCAGAAGACCGAGCTGGTGCTGGCGCTGGCGCGCGCCTCCGGCGTCGGCGGCATGGCCGGTGGACAAGTATTGGATCTGGCAGCCGAGACATCAGAACCGGACGAAGCGGCCATCGTCAGACTACAGGCGATGAAGACCGGAGCACTGATCCGCTTTGCCTGCGAAGCCGGCGCCATCATCGCCGGGGGCAGTGCCGATGAACGCTGGTTGATGCGAACTTATGGCGAAACCGTTGGTCTCGCGTTCCAGCTTGCCGACGATCTGCTGGATCTGACGGCGGATGCGGAGACCATGGGCAAGGCGACCGGCAAGGATGCGGCCCGGGGCAAGGGCACGCTGGTTTCGCTGCGCGGTCAGGCTTGGGCGGAAACCCGGTTGGCAGCGCTGGTCGCAGACGCTGCCGTCCTGCTTGAGCCATTCGGCACGCGCGCCGATATTCTCAACGAGACCGCCCGTTTCATCGCAAATCGCAACCACTGAACGGCCAAACGGTTCTGAGGGGCGGATGAGGTACAGGTGTAGCCAGACACCCCGCCCGCTCCGCCCGCCAAAATTGTCACCGCAACAAGAATGCGCATTCTCTTTCCATTCGTGACCGGCATGATGGCGGCCTGCCGCGCTTGAAAGCACCGCACCGGAGATTGCGCATGTCAAACCTTATGCCCTACCTGCCGCAACTGATGGTCGCCTGGGGCGCCTATATCATCGCCACCGCTTCGCCCGGACCTGCGATCGTGGCGATCATCTCCACCTCGATCAGCCGCGGCCGCGCCGGCGGACTGGCGCTGGCGGCGGGCGTTCTCACGGGCTCCTACACCTGGGCGATGCTGGCGGCTGCTGGGCTATCGGCCCTGATCCGCACATATGGCAACGCGCTCTTCATCCTGAAGATCGCGGGCGGGCTTTATCTGCTCTGGCTGGCGCTCAAGGCACTAAAAGCGGCGATGCGGAAAGAAACCGAAGCATCAGTACTGCTCGAAAAGCAGCCACCCTCGCTTCACCGCCTTTACCTCAAGGGCCTTGGCATCCACCTGACCAATCCAAAGGCGATCTTTTCCTGGCTGACGCTGGTTTCGCTCGGCACGCCGCAAGATGCGCCGCAGGTCATGCCGATCCTGATCGGCGGCTGCATGCTGCTCGGCGTCATCATCTTCATGGGGTTTGCATTGCTGTTTTCGATCGAGCCCGTGCACCGCGGCTACAAGAAGTCCCGCCGCTGGATAGAAGGTGCCATGGCCGGCTTTTTCGCCTTCGCCGGCCTGAAGCTGCTGACGGTAAAACTATAGCCTATTCGGCTGCAGCCTGACCCTGACCGAAACGCTTCTCGATATATTCACCGACAAGCGTCTCGAAATCACCGGCGATATTGGTGCCGCGGATCGTCAGCGCCTTCTTGCCATCGATATAGACGGGCGCGGCTGGAAGTTCGCCGGTACCGGGCAGCGAGATGCCGATATCGGCATGCTTGCTTTCACCTGGGCCATTGACGATGCAGCCCATGACCGCGACCTTCAGGCCTTCGACGCCCGGATATTTTTCACGCCAGACCGGCATGTTGCGGCGGATATCGCCCTCGATCTTCTGCGCCAGCTCCTGGAACACCGTCGAGGTGGTGCGTCCGCAGCCCGGACAGGCGGCAACGACCGGAATGAACTGGCGAAAGCCCATGACCTGCAGCAATTCCTGCGCCACCTGCACCTCACGGGTGCGGTCGCCGCCGGGCTCCGGCGTCAGAGAGATGCGGATCGTATCACCGATGCCCTGCTGCATGAGAATGCCCAGTGACGCAGCAGACGAAACGATGCCCTTCGAGCCCATTCCCGCTTCCGTCAGGCCCAAATGCAGAGCATGGTTGGAACGGGTCGACAACATCGCATAGCAGGCGATCAAATCCTGCACATTCGACACCTTGGCCGACAGGATGATGCGATTGCGCGGCAGGCCGATCTCCTCGGCAAGCTCTGCCGAAATCAGCGCCGACTGCACGATGGTCTCGCGCATCACCTGCTGGGCTGTCAGCGGAAAGCCGTTGGCCTGATTGTCGTCCATCATCTTGGTCAGGAGCTCCTGATCCAGCGATCCCCAGTTGACGCCGATACGGACCGGCTTGTCGAACTGGATGGCGCGCTCGATGATGTCGGCGAACTGTTTATCTTTCTTGGCCTTGAAGCCGACGTTGCCGGGATTGATGCGGTACTTTGCCAAGGCTTCGGCGCAGGCCGGATGGTCAGCCAGAAGCTTGTGGCCGATATAGTGGAAATCGCCAATCAGCGGCACATCGAGGCCAAGACGCTCGAGGCGCTCGCGAATCTTCGGCACGGCGGCAGCGCTTTCGTCGCGATCGACCGTGATGCGCACCAGTTCGGAACCGGCCCTGTGAAGAGCGGCGACCTGGGCAACGGTCGCATCGATATCCGCCGTATCGGTATTGGTCATCGACTGGACGACCACGGGCGCCGAGCCCCCGACGATCACCCCGCCAACATCGACGGCAACGGAGGCCCTGCGGGGTTGCGGTTCATAATCGAAGGCGGAAGACATGAAAGCCCCTTGCACGTGCTGTTGCGGCGACTTTCCCTGAGGTGGATGAGGAAAGCCGCCTTGTCAACGGCAACATCATTCATTGACGGCGATTTGATGTCTGCCATTGCCGATCGGTTCGTCCCAAGGCCCCCTCACCCTAACCCTCTCCCCGCGGGCGGGGAGAGGGGATGACGGAGTTTGCCGCAAGTCCCTTCTCCCCGTCCAGCGGGGAGAAGGTGGTCGACAGGCCGGATGAGGGGCCATTGCAAAGGCCAATCATCATTCAATCGTGCCCCTTCGGGTCGGCATGCACCGCATGATGCGAGAGCGCCAGAACGACGATGAACAGAATCGGCACGCAGGTGAAGATGATCGAGAAGCCTGTGTGCTCGGCAACAAAGCCGATCAGCGACGGGGCAAACAGCATTCCGGAATAGCCCATGAAGGTGGCGACCGACAAACCGATGCCCGGCGCCAGGCCCGGCATATTACCCGCAGCGGAAAACGCGATCGGCACCATGTTGGAAATACCGACACCGGCGAGCGCGAAGCCGAGGATGGCCAGCGGCGCATTGGGTGCCAGACCAGCAAGCATGAGCCCGACCAGCGCCGTCAGGGTGCAGACGCGCAGGGTTTTCACACCACCGAACCGGTCGCGGACATGGTCACCGGCAAAGCGCATGATCGCCATCGTCGCCGAGAAGGCCGCAAAACCAAAACCTGACATCGCAACCGATGCGCCAAGCTCATTGCGCAGATAGAGTGCGCCCCAATCGAGCACCGTGCCTTCCGGCACCATGGAAAACAGGGCCACCAGACCGATCAGCCAGGGCAGCGGGTTGGACGGCAGCCGCAGCTTCTGCTTGGCGGTATCGGGGTGTGGTTGATCAGCCAGGATCATCGGCCAGGCAACCGCCAGCACCGAAAGGCAGACCAGCGTGACGAGGATGGCATGCACATAGACGCCGAAATGCGCCATGATCAGGCCGCCACTCGCAGCGCCGATCAGGCCCCCGAGGCTCCAATAGGCATGGCAGGACGACATGATCGCCCGGCGCATCGACTTTTCCACTTCGACCGCATTGGCATTCATCGCCACGTCCATGGCGCCGACGAAACCGCCGAGCAGAAGCATGCCGAAAACAGCCGTCCAGACATTGGGAAGAAGCGTAAGGAGCAGAAGCAGCGGCGACAGAATGATCGCCGTCACCCTCACCACCTTCTGCGACCCCATCCGGGCGATGAAGCCACCGGCAATCGGCATCAATATCAACGAACCGATGCCGAAGGCGAGAATCAGCAGACCAAGCACGCTTTCGCTGATGCCGAGCTTTTCCTTGAATTCCGGGATTTTGGGCGCCCAGCTGCCGGTGACGAAACCGTTCATCAGGAAGAGCAGCGAGACGGCGAGGCGGCTCTTTGGCATGTAGCCTTGCCGGACGGCAGCCTGCGGCGATTTGGTAGTGTGTTGATCCATGGTCTCTTCCTGTAGAATTCAGTACCGGCGTCAGGCCGTGATTTCGATGGGATTGCCGTCGGGGTCGCTGAGGACGGCCTCGTAAAAGCCGTCGCCCGTCATGCGGGCCGGTGACAGAAGGATGCCGGATGCCGCCGCTTTCGTTGCCAAGGCATCGACAGCCTCGCGGCTGCCGAGAGACAGGGCCAGATGCGCGTAGCCTTGGCGCTCGCCTTGCTCCTCCTCGCCGTTGATCCAGGGCCCTTGCATCAATTCGATCGACGGCCCGTCCTTCAGATACAGAAATCGTGACGAGAAACCGGGGCGCCTTGCACTTTGATAGAGATCGCCAACTGTGGCGCCGAAGATTTCGGCCCAGAAGCGGCAGAGACGATGAAGGTCAGCGGTCCAGAGTGCGACATGGGCAATCCTCATGCTTTTGTTCCTCCTGCGTAAACGACTTTGATGCCTTGGCCCGCGTAAAGATCGGCGGCTTTTCGAACTGCATCATGCTCGACGATCAGCGTCGTGCATTCCTGCGCCGTAATGACCGCGTGTGGGGCAGAGGTGCCCAGCTTATCGTTGGTCACTGCCGCCAGAACCGCAGCACTGTTGCGGGCGACAAGTCGCTTGAATTCCGCATCCTCATACTCAATGGCCGTCAGTCCGGCATCAAGATCGACGCCGCAAACCCCGAGAATGCAGAGATCGGGCCGCAGCACGGAAACATCACGCTGTGCCTTGGCACCGATGGCAGCCCCGACCAGCCGGTCGATCTTGCCGCCGATCAAGATGATATCGATGTCCGGATTTTCCATGAGCGCAGACGCGATCAGCGGCGTATTGGTGACCGCCGTCAGTTCCAGACCAGCGGGAATCGCCTGTGCGATCGCGAGATTGGTCGAACTCGCGTCAAAGAAGACAGTCATACCGGCTTTGATAAAAGGAACGGCGGCGGCGGCAAGCGCCGCCTTGCGCTCGGGCGCTTCGCTGACACGCTGGGACAGCGTCGTGCCTCCAGGCACGAACGGCAACGCGCCGCCATAGACCCGCTCGCACAGGCCGGCAGCTGCCAGTTCGCGCAGATCCCTGCGGATCGTATCCTCGGAAACGTTGAATTCTTGCGCCAGATCAACCGCCAACACGCGGCCGGACAGCCGCAGGCGATCCTGAATCAGGCTTTGCCTCTGTCGTAAAAGAAGGTCTGTTTGCATGGCAAATTCAAATCACGCATGAATGAGTGCAAATCGGCATAAACGTGCATAATCCTCTTTTAGTGGTTTTTCAATCGATTTATGTGACGAATGTCGGAAATAGCAGCGGCGCCGCCGTAAAAAGTAGCACTCCGCCTTGATTTTAGCCGTCCGGCGCCAATTTTGGGTTGAAACGGCCTGAATTTGAGAAAAACCTTTCGCTCTTGCAGCGCACAATGAAGTTTTGTGTGCTGTCATGCGTCGGGCGGTATGCGATTGTCCCCTTCACACCGGCAGACGGGCCGGACCAAAAAGATGGAAAAACAAAATGAAATGGGTTCCCACACTTCTCGCCGCTGCTGCCTTCGCCCAGCTGGTTTCGTTCGGTACCGCTCACGCCGGTGAAAACCTCGAAGCCGTCAAGTCGGCTGGCGCGCTGAAGATCGGCACGGAAGGCACCTACGCTCCGTTCACCTATCATGACGAAAGCGGCAAGCTCGTCGGCTTCGACGTCGAAATCGGCGAAGCGGTCGCCAAGAAGCTGGGCGTCAAGGCCGAATTCCTCGAAGGCAAGTGGGACGGGCTGATCGCCGGCCTCGACGCCAACCGCTACGACGCCGTCATCAACCAGGTCGGCATCACCGAAGAGCGCAAGAAGAAGTACGACTTCTCCGAGCCCTATATCGCCTCCAAGGCCGTTTTGATCGTCAAGTCGGATAATGCCGACATCAAGGATTTCCCAGACCTGAAGGGCAAGAACGCGGCTCAGTCGCTGACCAGCAATTTCGGCAAGCTGGCAACGGCTTCCGGTGCTGAACTCGTCGGCACCGACGGTTTCGACCAGTCGATCCAGCTGGTTTTGACCGGCCGCGCCGATGCGACGATCAACGACAGCCTGTCCTTTCTCGACTTCAAGAAGAAGAAGCCCGATGCGCCGGTGAAAATCGCTGCCGAGCAGGCCAATGCCGACTATTCCGGCATCATCGTCCGCAAGGGCGAGCCTGAACTTCTCGAAGCCATCAACAAGGCGCTGGTCGACATCAAGGCCGATGGCACCTACGACGCCATCTCGCAGAAGTATTTCGGCGCAGACGTTTCGAAATAACCTTTAAAACGGCGCGGCGGGACAGGTTTCGCCGCGCCGTTCTGTGAACTATAAGACATGATCCGTTCCGGCATCCGGGGCGGATCATGTCGTTTGAAAGGCCCGCCCGTGCCCCCTTGGCTTCAACTGATGCTCGATTCACTCTGGCCGCTGCTACGCGCCGGGCTGATCTTCACCATTCCGCTGACACTGTTGTCGTTCACATTCGGACTGGCGCTGGGCCTATTAACTGCTGTCGTGCGGCTATTCGGCCCGCGGCCACTGGCCGCCGTAGCGCGGTTTTACGTCTGGGTCATTCGCGGTACGCCGCTGCTCGTCCAGCTCTTTGTGATTTTTTACGGGCTGCCCGCCGTCGGCATCCTGCTCGACGCCTTCCCGGCGGCCCTGATCGGCTTCACACTGAATATTGGCGCCTACACATCCGAAATTATCCGGGCGGTCATCTCGTCAGTGCCGCGCGGCCAGTGGGAGGCGGCCTATTCGATCGGCATGAGCTGGAGCCAAGCGATGCGGCGCACCATCCTGCCGCAGGCAGCACGTGTCGCCGTACCGCCTTTGTCGAATACCTTTATATCGCTGGTGAAAGATACGTCACTTGCGGCGGCGATCACGGTCCCCGAACTGTTCCAGACTGCGCAGCGCATTGTTGCCACCACCTATGAACCGTTGATCCTCTATATCGAGGCAGCCCTGCTCTATCTGGCCTTGAGCTCCGTTCTCTCCGCGCTGCAGGTCCGGCTGGAAAAACGCTTCGCCCGCTATGGCGGTTTCCTGGAGGCGCGCACATGATCGAGCTCACCCATATCGAAAAACGCTTCGGCGATAACGTCGTCCTGAAGGATATCAGCGTGCGGATTGCCGAAGGCACCGTGACTGCGCTGGTCGGCCCTTCCGGCGGCGGCAAGAGCACGATGCTGCGCTGCGTCAACCTTCTGGAAATCCCGACCGCCGGAACGATCCGGCTGGGCGAGGAAGAAATCACCTTCGAGCCGAACAGGAAGACAGGCTGGGACGCGATCCAGCGCCTGCGCCGCCAGACCGGCATGGTCTTCCAGAATTTCCAGCTTTTCCCGCATCAGACTGCCATTGAAAACGTCATGGAGGGCCTAGTCACGGTCTTGAAATGGCCGAAGGAGAAGGCAAGAGCCCGCGCACAGGAATTGCTCGAAAAGGTCGGCATGGCGCATAAGGCAGATGCCTGGCCCGCGACGCTCTCCGGTGGCCAGCAACAACGTGTTGCCATCGCCCGTGCGCTTGCCCCTTCGCCTCGTGTGCTGCTCTGCGACGAGCCGACCTCGGCGCTCGATCCGGAACTGGCGGAAGAAGTCGTCGAAGTGCTGAACCGGCTTGCAGCCGAAGGCACGACGATGATCATGGCGACCCACGACCTGCGCCTCGCCTCCAAGGTCGCCCACCAGGTCCTGTTCCTCGACGGAGGCCTGATCGTCGAGAGCGGCGCACCGAAAAACATCTTCCAGACGCCCGAACGGGATCGGACGAAAAAGTTCATCTCATCGCTGAGTGCGGGCAATAATTACGATATTTGACGATGAAATTGACGGTTTGTGTCTAACGCGCAACTCTAGCAATGCACCATTCGCTCAGCCGCAAGGGTTCAATACCGGGAGTTTTAGCGGCGGACGAAACTCTGACTTTGAGCCAGTGTCTTGCTCGCTTTGTGCTGCCGCTTCGATTTTTTCAAAACGTCAAAGATGACCGCCGCCATGACCAAGCTGCCTCCAACCCAGGTGGCCCAAGCGGGAAGCTCCCCGAAGGCCAGCCAGACCCAGAGCGGTGCGAGCGGGTTTTCCATGCTGCCTATGAGCGCGGAACGGGTTGCGGAAATCAGCCTCGTCCCGACCGTCATCAACAACAGTCCGAGCCCGAATTGGACAGTTCCGAACAGCACAAGATCAAACATGGCAGCCACCGTCACCTGCATGGGATCGGCGAATGGCAGGGCCACAAGTGCGCAGACAAAGGCAGATAGGCACGCAGCCGGAAGCATGGACACATGCCGGTTCTTGCGAATGACCACGATCATAGCTGCATACGATAGCGCCATCGCCGTCGCGAAGCCGTAGCCCGTCAGATAGCCAACGGAGGCTTGCGGATTGACAATAATCATGACGCCGACCAGCGCTGTGAGACTGGCAGCCCATGTCGTCCAGTCTTCCCGCTCCCCTGTAAAGATCAGGGCGAGCATGGCAGTCATGAACGGAATTGCGGCATGAATTGTCATGACGTCTGCTACTGGAGCCAGACGCAGCGCGTTGATGAAGCAAATCGTCGCGAGCGTGGACAGCATCATCACCCAAAGGCCGGGCGCCCCGATGGCGCGGATCGCTTCCCACAAGCCTTTCCGGTACCACCACGCAACATAAGCGCCGATGAAGAGCCCACCGAAGATTCCCCGCCAGAACAGAACAGTCCAGACATCGAGCGTAATCAATCGGGTGAAGTATCCAGACAAGCTGTAGGCAACCGCGGACCCTATAATCAGCAGCGTGCCGAGCCATTTGTTTTGATCGTCTTGCATTGTTGCCCCCTTGCGTCCGGGGCTTTGTACTCCGATGCTACTGACACCGTTTTGTCAGTGGTGTTTGGGAGGTTCATGCGTGCGCCGCGCCGATCGTCTTTTTGATATCATCCAGGCATTGCGCGGAAAGACGCAGCCCACAACAGCCTCTGCGCTGGCGCAAAAATTGGAAGTCACGACCCGAACCGTCTACCGCGACATTGCGACGTTGCAGGCACGCCGTATCCCAATCGAGGGAGAACCCGGGCTTGGATACTTCCTTCGCAAGGGGTTCGACCTCCCGCCGCTGATGTTTACGATGGAGGAGGTCGAGGCGATCACGGTTGGCGCCAACCTCGTGCATCGCATTCGCGATCCGAAACTGCAGGAAGCTGCGGAGAGTGTGCTGAACAAGCTTCAGCACACTGTACCGAAGGAGTTGCGCTCTTACCTGGCATCTCCGAGATTCTATGTATCGGAAGGGGATACAGTCCGCCCCGACGGGATCGAACTGCTCGCTGTGCGCAATGCCATCCGCACGTGCCGCAAGATCAATATCACCTATATTGACGAGCAGCAGCGCCGGTCGCGACGGACGATCTGGCCGATCGCCACGGTTTATTATGTCGATGTCACGCTGATTGCCGCATGGTGCGAGCTGCGCGAGGACTACCGGCATTTCCGCGCCGACCGCATAGCCATGTCTGAAGTGCTCGAAGAACGCTTTGCCACCGACAGCAGCGCGATGATGGCCGAATGGATGGCGAAGCGTTCGCTGAAACCTTAAGGTTCTGCGAGAAAATCTTTACCGCCGATCACGGCCGGGGTTTTACCCGGCCGTTTTGCATCGATAGGGAGGCATCAAGCCCCATAGACGATCAGAAGATCCTTGGTATCGATCTGGTCACCGGTCTTGACGAGAACTTCGGCGATCGTGCCGTCCTTTTCCGCATGCAGCGCCGTTTCCATCTTCATCGCTTCGATGGATAGCAGCACGTCGCCGGATTTGACCGCCTGTCCCGCGGATACCGAGACCGTCGAGATAACGCCCGGCATCGGCGCACCGAGATGGGCCGCATTGCCGAGATCGGCCTTGCGGCGGGCTGTGCTCGATGCCGCGCGGTTGCGGTCGGGAACCTTGATCAGGCGCGGCTGGCCGTTGATCTCGAAGAACACCTTGACCATTGCCTGCTCGTCCGGCTCGCTCATGGCCTGATGCTGGACGACCAGCGAGACGCCTTTTTCAAGCTCCGGCAGCAATTCTTCACCGGCGGTCAAACCGTAGAAATAGGCCGGTGTCGGAAGCACGCTAACCGGGCCATACGTGTCGGCGGCCAGCGCGTAGTCGGTGAAGACCTTCGGATACATCAGGTACGAAGCGAACTCGCAGTCGCTGACGGCGCGCTCCAGTTTGGTCTCGATCGCCTTGCGTTCGGCATCGAGGTCGGCGTCGGCAAGCAGCGAACCGGGACGTTCCGTATAGGGTTTTTCACCCTTCAGCGCCTTTTCCTGAAGCGCCTTCGGCCATCCGCCCGGAGGCTGACCGAGATCGCCCTTCAGCATCGACACGACCGAATCCGGGAAGGACACGTCCTTGGCCGGGTTCTTCACATCGGCAACCGTCAGATCCTGGGAGACCATCATCAGCGCCATATCGCCGACCACCTTGGATGACGGCGTTACCTTGACGATATCACCGAACATCTGGTTGGCATCGGCATAGGCCTGCGCCACCTGATGCCAGCGGGTTTCAAGACCGAGCGAGCGGGCCTGTTCCTTGAGATTGGTGAACTGGCCACCCGGCATTTCGTGCAGATAGACTTCCGATGCTGGCCCCTTGAGATCACTTTCGAACGCGGCGTACTGGTTGCGCACGGCCTCCCAGTAGAACGAGATGCGGCGGATCCATTCGGGATCGAGGCCCGGATCGCGTTCCGAGCCACGGAGGGCCTCGACGATTGAACCGAGGCAGGGCTGCGAAGTATTGCCGGAGAAAGCGTCCATCGCCGCATCGACGACATCGACACCGGCATCCACGGCAGCAAGGACGGTCGCGGCCGAGATGCCCGATGTATCATGCGTGTGGAAATGGATCGGCAAGTCGGTTGCTTCGCGCAACGCCTTGAACAGGACCGTGGCAGCAGCCGGCTTCAACAGGCCCGCCATGTCCTTCAGCGCGATCATGTGGGCGCCGGCCCGTTCAAGCTCTGCAGCCAGCGCGGTATAGTATTTCAGGTCGTACTTCGGGCGGGCGGAGTTGAGGATATCGCCGGTATAGCAGATCGCCGCCTCGCAGATCTTGTTCTCTTCCGCCACCGCATCCATCGAGACGCGCATGTTGTCGACCCAGTTCAGGCAATCGAACACGCGGAAAACGTCGATGCCGCCCCGAGCCGCCTGACGAACAAAATATTTGACGACATTGTCGGGATAGTTCTTGTAGCCGACGCCATTGGCACCGCGCAGCAGCATCTGCAGCAGCAGGTTCGGCGCATCCTCGCGCACCTTGGCAAGGCGCTCCCACGGATCTTCCGTCAGGAAGCGCATTGAAACGTCGAATGTCGCGCCGCCCCAGCATTCGAGCGAAAACAGCGTCGGCAGCGTGCGGGCATAGGTTCCGGCGATCCGGGCGATGTCATAGGTGCGCACGCGGGTGGCGAGCAGCGACTGATGGCCATCGCGCATCGTCGTATCGGTCAGGAGCACACGCTTTTCGGCGCGCACCCATTCGGCGAATTTCTTCGGCCCGAGCGCATCGAGCTTCTGCTTGGTGCCGTCAACGATCTCGCCCTGGCTGCGCGGGATGACCGGCTTTGCCGCATCGGCGCTGGGCTTCGGGCGGCCCTTGGCTTCCGGGTGGCCGTTGACGGTGACGTCAGCAAGATAGGTCAGCAGCTTGGTGGCACGGTCCTGGCGCTTGACCTGCTGGAACAGTTCCGGTGTCGTGTCGATGAACCGGGTCGTGTAGCTGTTATCCTTGAACTTCGGATGCGTGATGATCGCTTCAAGGAAGGTCAGGTTGGTGGCAACGCCGCGGATACGGAACTCGCGCAGGGCGCGGTCCATGCGGGCAATCGTCTCCTGCGGGCTCGGCGACCAGGCGGTAACCTTCACCAGCAGCGGATCGTAATAGCGGGTGATGACAGCGCCGGGATAGGCCGTACCGCCGTCGAGGCGGATGCCGAAGCCGGAGGCCGAACGGTAGCCGGTGATACGGCCATAGTCGGGAATGAAGTTCTGCTCGGGGTCTTCCGTGGTGATGCGGCACTGCAGGGCATGACCGTTGAGACGGATGTCTTCCTGTTTCGGAACGCCGGATTCCGGCGTGCCGATGGCAAAGCCTTCGAGAATATGGATCTGCGCCTTGACGATATCGATGCCGGTAACGACCTCGGTAACGGTGTGCTCGACCTGGATGCGCGGGTTGACTTCGATGAAGTAGAATTTGCCCGAGTCCATATCCATCAGATATTCGACGGTGCCGGCGCCGACATAGTTCGTCGCCTTGGCGATTTTTGTCGAATAGGACGCCAGCTCCTGCCGCTGGGCTTCACTCAGATACGGTGCCGGCGCGCGCTCGACGACTTTCTGGTTACGGCGCTGAACTGAACAGTCGCGCTCGAACAGATGCACGACATTGCCATGGGTATCGCCGAGAACCTGGCTTTCGACATGGCGCGCACGCTCGACCAGCTTTTCAAGATAGACCTCGTCCTTGCCGAAGGCGGCCATCGCCTCGCGTTTGGCTTCCGTCACCTCGCGGGCCAGATCCTTGGGATCGCGGATCGCCCGCATGCCGCGGCCGCCACCACCCCAGGAGGCCTTGAGCATGATTGGATAGCCGATCTCTTCAGCCATCTTGGCAACGGCTACCATGTCATCGGGAAGCGGGTCCGTGGCCGGCACGACCGGTACGCCGATCTCGATGGCGAGATTGCGCGCCGCCACCTTGTTGCCAAGCCGGCGCATCGTGTCCCCGGTCGGGCCGATGAAGATGATCCCGGCCGCCTTGCAGGCGTCGACAAATTCCGGGCTTTCGGACAGAAGGCCGTAGCCCGGATGAATGGCATCGGCACCGGACAGCTTGGCAACCCGGATGATTTCCTCGATCGACAGATAGCTTTCGATCGGGCCGAGATCACGGGCAAGATGCGGCCCACGCCCGACCTGATAGCTCTCGTCCGCCTTGAACCGGTGGAGCGCCAGCTTGTCCTCTTCCGCCCATATCGCAACCGTTTTTATTCCCAGTTCGTTTGCAGCGCGAAAGACGCGAATGGCAATTTCAGAACGGTTGGCGACAAGGATTTTGGAAATGGGCAAGTCGGACTCCTCAAGACTTGAAACACGGTAATGCTGCACCGCGAAAAGAATTATTAGCGTTTCATGACTTGAAGTTCAATTTCAGAGTGACGCCCGGGAAAGATTCATTTTCGATCAGGAAATCAGTCCCAGACGAAACGACAACGCCACGGCATGATGGCGATTTTTCGCGTTCAGCTTGTCCTGAATGCCATTCATGTACCAATCGACGGTATGAGTGGAGATATCGAGGATCTTGCTGATCTCGTTCGAAGTCATGCCGTCTGCCAGGTAGTGCAGAGCCTCCATCTCGCGGCGGGTCATCTGCACATCGACCGTGGATACCATTTCCGCAAGCACGGTCGGGTCGGAAAGCTCCAGCAGGCGCCAAAATATCTTCTTGGCAATGCCGTCAAAGATGCTCATTTCGACCGGGCTGAGATCGACGACACGACCGCCCAAAGTCATATTGCCAAGCAGACCCCGGCGTCCGTGAACAGGGAAGATATAGCCGTCATAGAGGCCATGGCCCCGCGCTTCGACCATCATGCGTTCCATACGCTTGCGATGCGGATCAGAGCGGAAGGCGACCAGCGTATCACGCCAGCGGAAACCGCGTTGCGCATGGCCGAGGTAGCGGATGGTCGGATCGATGATAACGTATTTTTTCTTGATGTAGATCTGCGGCCAGCCATCCGGCCAGCGGCCGGCAAGCAGCAGGCTCAACGGATTCTCGTCGGGCTTGGGTTGGCGGACAATTCCGTAATAATCGAAACCATAGTGGTCCATGAGACGCTCGAATTCCTGAACAATCTCATCCCTGCTTCGCATCTCGTCTATCAGTGCCAAAAATTGCACCAGCAACGTGATATTCATAAAGGCCCCTTCAAAATTTTTTAATCTCCAACCGCCCTGTGCGCCGCAACATGAATGTCCCGTTCAGCACCCATTCATGTTGCAATCGCGATAATCCGAGCATCAGTCATGCGACCACCTGGCACGGCATCGTCAACGAACTGCAAGGCGCGAAAAATAGCAAGCTATGAATGATCAACTTCAGGTGTCTGGAATTCCCAATCACAGCGCTGGTTTATCACAATCAAGTTTGCGCGCAGAAGCCAAAAAGATGACTTTCGTTGCCTGCGGGTCAAGAGAATTACAAACGGAAGGAAGAAGGCGTTCAGTTTTGGAATTTTCATTCCATCCACCAAAGATGAGAGAATGAATACCTTTTCCAAACGGGACTTTTCTTCCCTGGACCATTCCCCGCGATGCAAATGCCCTGTTGCTTTTTCATTGCACCGCAAACCAAATGCCCAAGAGGGATAAGACAGTGTCATTGTTCCAGATCTATGCAAGAGCGCTTCAGTATCTTGCCGTCCATAAGCTTCGTGTTTCAGCCATCGTTGCCGCCAACGTTGTCTTGGCTGTTATCACGATTGCCGAGCCCATTCTGTTCGGCCGCATCATCGACGCGATCACATCCAAACAAGCCGTCACCCCTATGCTGTTGATGTGGGCAGGTCTCGGCGTCTTCAACACGGTGGCCTTCGTGCTGGTCGCCCGCGAGGCTGACCGCCTGGCGCATACGCGCCGCTCGACGCTGATTACCGAAGCCTTCGGCCGGATCATCTCCATGCCGCTGTCCTGGCATACCCAGCGCGGCACGTCGAATGCCCTGCACACGCTCTTGCGCGCCTGCGAAACGCTGTTCGGCCTCTGGCTCGAATTCATGCGCCAGCATCTGGCGACTGCGGTGGCGCTCACACTTCTTGTTCCCACAGCCTTTGCCATGGACGTTCGCCTGTCGCTCGTTCTCGTCGTTCTCGGCGTGCTCTATGTGGTCGTCGGCAAGTTCGTCATGACCCGCACGAAGGAAGGTCAGGCTTCGGTCGAAGACCATTATCACACGGTCTTTTCCCACGTCTCCGACTCGATCAGCAACGTGTCCGTTGTGCATAGCTATAACCGTATCGAGGCTGAGACCCGTGAATTGAAGAACTTCACCCAGAAGCTGATCTCGGCCCAGCTGCCGGTTCTCGACTGGTGGGCATTGGCGAGTGCGCTGAACCGCATGGCTTCGACCATTTCGATGATGGCCATCCTCGTCATTGGCACGTTCCTCGTGCAAAAGGGCGAACTCGGTATCGGCGACGTCATTGCCTTCATCGGCTTTGCCGGCCTGCTGATTGGCCGCCTCGACCAGATGAAAGCCTTCGTGACGCAGATTTTCGAAGCCCGCGCCAAGCTCGAAGACTTCTTCGTGCTGGAAGATTCGGTGCGTGAACGCGAAGAGCCTGCCGATGCTGGCGAGTTGAACAATGTCCGCGGCGAAGTCGAATTCCGCGACGTTTCTTTCAACTTCGCCAACTCGACCGAAGGCATGCGCAACGTCTCGTTTACCGCCAAGGCCGGCCAGACAATCGCCATCGTCGGTCCGACCGGCGCCGGCAAGACGACGTTGGTCAACCTTCTGCAGCGCGTCCACGAGCCAGCCAGTGGCCAGATCCTTGTCGATGGCGTCGATATCTCGACCGTTACCCGCAAGTCGCTGCGCCGCTCGATCGCCACCGTGTTCCAGGATGCAGGCCTGCTCAACCGGTCGATCTGCGAGAACATCCGCCTCGGTCGTGAAGACGCATCGCTGGACGAAGTCATGGCCGCTGCCGAGGCTGCCGCCGCTGCCGACTTCATCGAAGGCCGCCAGGGCGGTTACGATACCCGCGTCGGCGAGCGTGGTAACCGGCTGTCCGGCGGCGAACGCCAGCGTATCGCCATTGCCCGGGCAATTCTGAAGAATGCGCCGATCCTGGTGCTGGATGAGGCGACGAGCGCGCTCGACGTCGAAACCGAGAACCGGGTGAAGGCTGCGATCGACAACCTGCGCAAGGACCGTACCACCTTCATCATCGCCCATCGCCTGTCGACGGTGCGCGAGGCCGATCTGGTGATCTTCATGGATCACGGCAAGATCGTCGAGATGGGCGGCTTCAACGAGCTCAGCCAGAGCAACGGCCGGTTCGCCTCCCTGCTCAGGGCAAGCGGTATCCTGACCGACGACGATGTGCGCAAGAGCCACGCCGCCGCCTGATACCAGGAGCAACCACCGAACTTGAAAAGGCCCCGCACAGGGGCCTTTTTTATGCCTTCGCCACCGAGAGCCGGGACAATCCACCGATCCAGTCGAGATACCGGGCATAGGCGAAGTGCAACCCGATGCCGGCAAGCACGAACAGCGAGCCCCAGAGCGGATCCCGGCCGGTGACGAACAGGAGCACCTGGCCGACCATCGCAAGAATAGTCCCGAAGATAAACACTGGCAGCGAATGCCGGCCGATCTGGACAAGCGGGTGGTCAATGCGCAGGCGCGTCAGGCGGCTGAACACCGGAAAGACCGCCAGCAGATAACCGAGCGCCAGAACGTGCAGCAGCCGCGTCAAGGACAGGAATGTCTTGTCAAAACCAGTCAGGACAGTTGGCAGGCCATAGGAGAAATCCAGGTTCCACCAGGACAAGAGCACCCAGAACAACGACAGCGTCACATAGCCCGCCGCTATCGCCACCAGCAGCGGATGGCGCTGTACCGGTTTGCCGGCCCGCGCCCGCATCATGCAGATCATCCCGATGACGAACAGGAACTGCCAGGACCAGGGATTGAGGAACCAGTAGCCTTCATCGAGAAAATTGATGGGCACGATGGTGAAGATACCTGCCGCAAGCCACAGGGCTGCCGATGCCATGAACAACAGGAAAGGGCTTCGCCCGTAGAGCCAGAGCATCGCGGGCAACAATAGGAAGACGACAGCGTACATCGACAGGATGTTGTTGTAGCCCAACTGGTGTCCGAGCAGCACCATGGCGACAATTCCTTGTTCGGTATGATCGACAAGCGGCTTGATGTTGATCTCGCCAATCAGGTCCTGACGGCCAAAATAGAGCGCCCCGCCGGCAAAGATCGCCAGCGTGATGATACTGGTCATGATATGTGCGATGTAGAGCGTGAACGCGCGGCGCCAGATCTTCAAACTGAGCGCAAGACGGTTGCCGATCGTGAATTTCCGCCCATAAGCCAGCCCGGCGGACAGCCCGGAGATCAGCACGAAGGCTTCAGCCGAATCCGAAAATCCGAAGTTTTTTGTGGTCAGGTATTCGAGATATTGCCCCGGCACATGATTGACGAAGATCGTCAGCAGACAAAGTGCCCGAAAGACGTCGAGACGCGTGTCGCGCTGTGAAGGAACAGTGTGGGCTTGCGCCATCTGCCTGTCATCGGCAGGCGGCTCGAATTGCAGCTTTTGAAGCATTCAGAATGGTCTCGTCCGAGTTCAGTGCCCCCTGCCCCCATTGACGCGATATTGATGCAGGCGATCAAAACGAAACCGGCCTTGCGCCTTCTGGTGCAAAGCCGGTTTCAATCCAGATCTAGCGCCGGCGGTTACAACAAAACGCCTTCATGCGCGTTTTTTGTGACAGTATTATTGACACTAACGATCGGCTCGCCGTTTTCCGTATTTTTCGTCACGGAAATAACATGCGCCTTGCCGTCGATGGTCAGCGTTGCCGAGAAGCCATTCCAGTCCTTCGGCAGAACCGGCTGGACAATCAGCTTATCTCCCTGCCGGCGGATGCCGAGAATACCTTCGACTGCGGCACGGTAGAGCCAGGCAGCAGAGCCCGTGTACCAGGTCCAGCCGCCGCGTCCCGTCAACGTACCGTCGCCATAGATGTCGGCGGCGACCACATAAGGTTCAACCCGGTAGTGATCGGCGCTTTCGCGGTCCTTGGCGTGATTGACCGGGTTCAGCATCTTGAAGGCGCGCCAGGCGTCTTCGGTGCGGTTCTGCGCCGCCAGCGCCAGAACCACCCAGGTCGCAGCATGGGTGTATTGTCCGCCGTTTTCGCGGACACCCGGCGGATAGGCTTTGATATAGCCTGGGTCCTGCGCGGTTCCGGAAAGTGGCGGGGTGAACAGCCGGATGATCTGGTGATCGCCGTCGGCCAGTTCAGCCAGTACCGCATCCATCGCCTCGGCCGAGCGGGCCGCATCGCCCTCCCCGGAGAGCACGCTCCAGGACTGGGCAATCGAATCGATCCGGCATTCGCTGCTTTCGGCAGACCCCAGCGGAGTGCCGTCGTCATAGTAGCCGCGGCGATAGTGGCTGCCATCCCAACCGGCCGTTTCCAGGGCCTTCTTGAGGCTTTCAAGATGGGCTTCCCAGGCGGAAACCCGCTTGGTATCGCCCCGCTCGCGAGCAATGACGAGGAACGACCGCAGCGTTGCCGCGAGGAACCAGCCAAGCCAGACGCTGGTGCCGCGCCCTTCGATGCCGACGCGGTTCATGCCGTCATTCCAGTCGCCGCCGAGAATCAGCGGCAGGCCGTTCTCTCCCTTGCGGGCAATGGCGAGATCAAGCGCGATGGCGCAATGCTCGTAAAGGCTGGCACGCCGCTCCGACACGGTCGGCTGATAGAAGCTGTCGTGCTGGCCCGGCTCCAGAGCAGCGCCTTCGATGAAGGCAATCTGCTCGTCGAGAATGTCCTTGGTTCCCGTGACCGAGCAATAATGCTGCACGGCGTGGCCAAGCCAGACGACATCGTCGGAGATCAGCGTGCGCACGCCAGCGCCGGTATTGGGCAACCACCAGTGTAGCACGTCGCCCTCGACAAACTGCCGTGCGGCAGCGTTGAGAATCTGCGCCCGAGCGAGCTCCGGCCGGTGCACGATGAAGGCGAGCGTATCCTGCAGCTGGTCACGGAAGCCGAAGGCGCCGCTGGCTTGATAAAAGGCCGAGCGTGCGAGAATGCGGCAACCGAGGCTCTGGTAGGGAAGCCAGGCATTGACCATGTTGTTGAACGCCTTGTCGGGCGTTTCGATCTGCAAGACGCCGGTGAAATCCTGCCAATAGCTGTTGGAGGCTTCGAGAACCGCTTCGAACGTGCTCTTGCGGGCTTCCGCCAGATGCTCGAGCGCCTGCCCTGCATTGTCGGAATCGCCGATGTAGAACGTCAGTTCGCGGCTGGCACCTGCCTCCAGCGTCACATCCAAAACGACTGCCGCGCAAGGATCGCCGTCTGCTTCGACCGCCCCCGACAGCAAGCCACCATCACGCACAGCCTTCGGGGCATAGATGCTACCCCCTTGGCCAAGGAACTCGCGGCGGCTGGAGGTGAATCCGGACGGCATGTCGCTCGCCGCCAGGAACGCCGTGCGGCCGGAATAGTCGACGCTGTAGGGATTGGTCGCCAGAACAGCGCCACTCGCCTCATCGAGATGCGACAGGATGAACGGCGCCGTCTTTGTCCGGTTGTTGCCGAGCACCCATTCGGCATAACCGTAAACCTTGAGGCTACGGGTTTCACCGGTGGTGTTGTTCAACAGCAGCCGCAGATACTTGACCGGAGCGGTGCGATGTACCGCCTGACCGACCTCAATCTTCAGTCCGTCCTGGACACTCTTGAACACGGAGTAGCCAAGCCCGTGCCGTGTCTCGAACTGGACCGACTTGCGGCGGGAAAGCGCAGCATACGGCGAAAGGACGGCACCGCTATTCATGTCGCGGATGAAGATTGCTTCGCCGGGACGGTTGATCACCGGATCATTGGTCCAGGGCGTCAGCTGATAGTCGCGGGAGTTGCGGCCCCAGGTGAAGGCAGCGCCTTCGGCAGCAACGTGGAAACCGAAAGCCTCGTTGGAAATCACGTTGATCCATGGCTGCGGCGTTGCTTCGCCACCGCGCAAGCGGGTGACGTATTCGCGGCCATCTGGGGAAAAGCCGCCATAACCATTCCAGAAGTCCAACCCGTCGCCGTTGATCTCGACGTTCTCGGCGCCGCTATCATCCGGGATGATTGCCAGCAACGGCCCCGCAGGAATGTCTTCCTTGGGCGACGGTTTTGCCAAGAGATTTTCTGCCCGCGAAATCTGGTCGGAAATCTTGCCATTGCGCGCGTGAAACACGGCACGGGACGCCGACAGAAGCGCTGTCCACGTCTCCGGTTCCATGATATCGCGGCGAACGGCGAAAATGTGCTGACGCGGTCCATCTGCCAGACCGCGCAGACGCAGGTTTTCAGCCATCGCATCCAGCGTGTGCTGCATGTCCTGCGCATAGGACGAGGCGCGCTCGTTGATGATCACCAGATCGGCGGTGACGCCGCGCGAGCGCAGATATTCCTGCGCCCTCAGGGCTTCCCGCGCGATGCCGAGATCGATGTCGTCGTTGATGCGAACGGCAAAGATCGGGAAATCGCCGGAGATGGACAATGGCCAGAGTGCAGATTGAGGCGCAAGGCCTGCCTGCACAGTGGCGGTATCGGCGCGCAGTTGCATGTCGGGATAAACAAGATAGCGGCCAAGCATCTGGAAGCTTGCGGCTTCCTGCGAGGTCACGCCGACATGGCGCATCTGCACCTGCGAACGGGTCCAGGCGTGGATAAGCTCATGATTGAAGCTGTCCGGATGACGATAGCGATCGATGGCCTTGTCGATATCCTGACGGTTTGGCGCAGCGATGGTCCAGAAGATCACACTGACCTTCTTGCCCGCCGGCACGCGCACGACGCGGCGCAGCGAGACGATCGGATCAAGCGTATAACCGTCCGAACCGGAGAGCTTGGCATCGGTATCGAAGGCCTGCGCTTCGGCAAGCGTACGGCCTGTTCCGATGAAGCGGCGGCGATCCGTCTCTGCCTCGGTATGGCGGGTGCTGGCGGCATTATCGACGATCAGGTGCGCCACCTGCATGTCCGGTTCGCCGGGACTGCGCTTGTTGCGCGTGACGCGGATGACGTCACCCTTTGGATCGACTTCCGTCTTCAGGAACATCTTGGCAAACAGCGGATGGGCGCTGTCGGTATCATCCGTGGTCAGAACCGGTTCTGCATAGGAGGTGACTTCGATGAAGCGGTCCTCGGTACCGGTGTTGAGCAGGATCACCCGGCGGCCTTCGGCATCGTGCTCGGTGGCGACGATGCACTCGACTTCGCTGGTGAGATCGCCGACCTTCTTGATGAACTCTGCCTTGTCGTCGCCGAAGCGGGTCGTCGTCGTTTCACCTTCCGCACGGCGCGGTTCGGCTGTTGCCGACCACCAGTCGCCGGTCGTCGTATCGCGCAGGAAGATGAATGTACCGGAGCGATCTTCAGTCGGATCGGCCTTCCAGCGCGCGACGGTCTGGCCGTTCCAGCGGGAATAACCCGAACCGGTCGCCGTCAGCATCACCGCATAGTGGCCGTTCGACAGGAAGACCGTCTCGCGGTCCTTGGCCAGCGGATTGGTGATGACGCGGACTTCGGGGCGCAGCAGGTCTTCCTGGCCCTTGCCGAGCGATTCCGGCTCTTTCTTGGTGTTGATGATCGGAATATCGCGCGGCGCCTTTTCCTGCAGCAGCAGTTCGGCGGCTTCGATGACCGGGTCGGCGTGGAACCACTCACGCAAGCGTCCGTTGAAGACGACGTTGGCGACGGCTGCAATCGACATGCCATGATGGTGGGCATAGTAGTTGCGCACGACGGCGCAGGTCTTGCCCTCCGGCACGCGGGTCGGCGTGAAGTCGACAGCATCGTGGAAACCATAGACGCCGAGCGCTCCGAGCGCGCGCAGGCGCTCCAGGTTGGCAATGGCCGCCTTGGGATCGTACATGCTGGCGAGGATCGAAGCGTAGGGAGCGATGACGGCGTTCTGGCCGAGACCGCGCTTCAGGCCCAGCGTCGGTACACCGAAATTGGTATACTGATAGGTCAGTTCGTGGTCGCGGGCATTGAAGGCCGCTTCCGAAATGCCCCATGGCGTGCCAAGACGGCGGCCGTGGTTCATCTGTTCCTGAACGATCAGGTTGTTGGTCTGGTTGAGAATGCCACCCTGGCGCTCCTGCATGACCAGCGGCGGCATCAGATATTCGAACATCGAGCCGGACCAGGAAATCAGCGCGCCGCGCGCGCCGATCGGCACGATCGGACGACCGAGCTTGTACCAGTGCTCCGTCGGCAAATCACCCTTGGCAATGGCAAACAGGCTGGTCAAACGCGCTTCCGACGCAAGAAGGTCGTAGCAGGCTTCGTCGAGGTCATTGGAATTAACGCGGTAGCCGATCGACAGCAGGCGCCGTTCCGGACGGAACAGGAAGCTGAAATCCATCGAGAAGGCGATATCGCGAGCCCGGTCGCGGATGACGATCAGGCGCTGGCGCAGCGCTTCGATGGCACCGAGATCAAAGACACCGTCGGCGATATGGGCTTCGCAAGTGTTGACGAGCATGGTCGCCCATTTCGTCACTTCACCGCTCTGAGCGCTCTTCACCTCGTGATCGAGATTAACCGTGAGCTTGTGAATATCACGCGCGAGGACCGCGAGGTTGATCACCCGGATGGAGGCGAATTCGTGCTCGCGCTTGACGGCGGCGAGCGCGTTCTGGAAGCCGGTGATCCGCTCTTCCATCAAGCGGCGCAGTGGCCGCACGGTCTTGCGGTCATCCGGCAGATCGGCCAGCACTTCCGACAGGATTGAGGCAACGTCGCCGATACCGTCGAGATTGCCCTGAACGTGCGCGGACGGCGCTTCCGCCCAATCACGGCACATCGAGGATACGGCGATCAGATGGCCGGCGAGATTGCCGCTATCGACGGCGGAGACATATTTCGGCTCCATCGTTTCCAGTGTGTCGGTCTTGTACCAATTGTAGAGATGACCGCGATATTTCGGCATGCGATCAAGGGTGGAAACCGTTTCTTCCAGCCGGCGGATAGTTTCCTCGAAACCGATCCAGCCGAAATCGCGGGCAGACATGACGGAGAGAAGATAGACGCCGATATTCGTCGGCGACGTGCGCTCGGCGAGGATCGGATGCGGGATTTCCTGGAAATTGTCCGGCGGCAGAAAATGCTGCTCGGCGGTGACGAACTGCTCGAAATAGAGCCAGGTGCGGCGCGCGATCTTGCGCAACTCGTCGACGACCTCGTCCGGCACAACCAACTGGTCTTCCGTTTCGGCCGATTGGCTGACAAACCAGGCAACGGCCGGGGACAGAGCCCAGAGCAGCGCAAATGGAATGCCGATGAAGGGAAGGCCGGTATCGGAAATCGCTGCCAGCAGGAGCGAAATGACCGACAGGACCGGGGCGATCCACATCGACCGGTAATAATCAAGGATGCTGCCGCCAGCCGAGCTTTGCACCTGCGCAGCCGTGCGCCATTCCAGCATCAGCTTGCCACTGACGAAGGTTCTGTAGAGCGACCGCACGATCGCATCCATCATCATCGCGGCAGAATGGGCGAGGAAGACGATGCGCAGGGCGACCTGCGCATTGGCGGCCTGTATTTCGGAGAGAACGGCATGCAGATGGGCGCGCGCGACGATATCGTTGCGGCGCGGCATGATGCCTGAGATCAGCGACAGGGTGGGCGCGACGAAGAGACTGAAGATCAGCACGAACTGCCAGACCAGCGCCTGTGTCGGCTCCATGTAGTACCAGCCCATGACCGAGGCGATCAGCCAGGCACAGGGGATCAGCGAACGGCGCAGGTTATCGTACATCTTCCAGCGGCCGAGCATGCTGACGCCGTTGGACAGGTTGAACATATACGGCAGCAGCTGCCAGTCGCCGCGTGCCCAGCGATGCTGGCGCGACATCTCGACCTCGTAGCGGATCGGGAAATCCTCGACCAGCTCGACATCGCTGACCAGCGCGCAATGGGCCAGCGAGCCTTCGAGCAAATCGTGACTGAGAACCGCGTTTTCCTCGATCTTGCCTTTCAGGGCCGCCTCGAAGGCATCGACGTGATAGAGACCCTTACCGGTAAACGTCCCTTCGCCCGCAATGTCCTGATAAACATCGGACACGGTGAAGACATAGGGGTCGATACCGCGGTTGACCGAGAAGATGCGCTGGAATGCCGACGCATCGCTGCCGGTGGTCAAGGACGGGGTAACACGCGGCTGCAGGATGCCGTAACCAGCCGTGACCTTCTGCGTGACCGGGTCGACGACCGGGCGGTTGATCGGGTGATAGAGCTTGCCGACGAGCTTGGTTACCGCATCACGCATCAGGCGCGTGTCGGAATCGAGCGTCATGACATATTGTACATTTTCCGGCACGGTGTTGGCACCGGCAAGGAAGCTGGTGTCGCTATCGCCGCGCAGGAGCAGGTTCAACTCGTGCAGCTTGCCGCGTTTGCGTTCCCAGCCCATCCAGGCGCCTTCGGCTTCGTTGTAGAGGCGGCGGCGGTGCAGCAGGTAGAAACGGGTGCGGCCATCATGCGCATAGCGGGCGCTCAGCGTTTCGATCTCGGCCTTTGCGTATTCAAGCACATCGAGATCGGCAGCCGTTTCTTCTTCAGCACTATCGACCCAATCGCTGACCAGCGCGAAATAGATTTCGCCCTTTGGATTGGCGAGATAGTGAACCTCGAGATTGCGCACCAGTTCATCGACATGATCGCGCTTGGAAATCAGACAGGGGACGACGACGAGCGTTCGCGCATCCTCCGGAATCCCGTCAAGGAATTCGTATCCGACCAGTCTTGATGGAGTAACGCACAGCGTCACCAGCGTGTTGAAGAGGCCGGCTGCACCTTCCGAAGCGGGCAGGGCAAACAGCAGCAGCATGATCAACTTGGCACCCGTCGGAATTTCCATCGGGCTGACGAAAATGTAGACGGCAATCATCGCAAGGATGGTCAGGAGAATGTTTGGACCGGCAATCGCAAACCAGTCCAGCTTCCGGCCAAGCCGGATGATGGTCTGAAGGACGGACGGACGGTAGCCGATCTTTTCTTCCAGCAGACGGCGCTGCTTGCCGACGAGAAAGCCGCCGACATTTGGCTCATGCGGCATCTCGATGGTGCTGGCGTCGGCCTTGACCATGGCAAGCGCGATCTGCGTAACTTCAAGTTCGGAACTGCCGGAGCGGCGGGCTAGCCGTTCGATGGTGTTGCGGTACTTGTTGCGCGATCCGAAATCGAGGGCGGAATAATCCGAGCCTTCACGCAATGCGTCATCGAGCTTACTGACGCTTTCGAACCAGACGGCCCAGTCGTTATCGTCGATTTCACGCAGGCTGCGGATGATGTTGCTCATCGTCGCATTGCCCGACGACAGCCGGTTTTGCTCGGCGACCAGAGCTTCCTCGACGTCACTACCGCGTTTTTCCAGCTGTCTTTCCAGCCAGGTAATAACAAATCCCGATGTCTGCGATCCGTCCCGCAGGCGGTAGAGCAGCTGCGCGACAAATGTGTTGTCGGCACAGAGCGGCTCGGCCTCGGCCAGCACGGACTCGAATTTTTCCGGCGTGCCGAGACGGACAATCTGGTCGGCAACGTCGTTTGCCTTGTTGCGCATGTTGCGCGACCGGTCGACCCGGATGGCGATACGCCGCAGATTTTCGATCAGCACGAACCGGACGATGGACGGCAGAGCCCACAATTCGCCGATCTTGAAGGTCTCGTGTTCCTGGAAGCCGGAAACCATCGCCGTCAGGCTTTCGCGCGACACCGTGCTGTGGGTATGGGCCACATAGAGCCAGGCGAGCGCCATGGTGCGCGGGATTGTTGTGCCGGCAACCGGCAAGGTCGGCAGCTGGCGATAGAACTTGCGCGGAAAATCGCGCCGCACTTCCTGGATCGATTCTTCGACGAGATAATGGTTGTCGAGCAGCCATTCGGCGGCAGGCGTGATCGAAGCACCGGCCTCGACATCGGTCGCCGTCACCTTGTAGACGCGGAAAATCTCGTTTTCGTTTTCGCGGTGGCGCGGACGGAACTCGAAGGGAAAGAACCCCGGAAGAGACGAAACACCGTCACGGGCGAGTGCTGCACCGCATTCACGAAGCTCATCGATGGTGAAATAGGTCGAGCGGATCGAATCGTTATAGTCGATCGGCTTGATCTCGGCTTCGCGTTGCGGCGTGGACGGCGTGTTATGAAGAGGCATGGGTACGGGTTCTGGATCCAGGCGGTGTTGAAGGGTCCGGTGGTCGTGCCGGATGGGCTGCTGCCCTGATTTTTGGCTCTGCGCTTCCACGATCCTAGCTGTCCGCTTGCGCTCTGCCGAAAGCCGTCAGGTCTCGCGCAAGCGGGAAACCAAAAAGTTTGGCATTGCCCGGACGGGCTTGGGAAGGTGTGAAAACGACAGTCACTTCGCTATCAAGGCTGCGTGATGCAAGAAATTGGCATTTTTTAGCCGTAGTGCCAATATGTTGCAAGAAGCGCGGCCGGCGTTCAGGGTGATTTCGCGCCTGCCACGCAAAAGAAAGCGCGGCATACACTTTTTTCGTCTCAACCAAGTCCGGGAAATCGTTTTCAACTGTATATTTGAGGCTGTTCATCCAGACCGGAACGCGCCTGGACGGGAAATGTTCCATCCATCCGGCCGCGTTACAATAGAGCGCCTTCCCCGGCGCCCGGCGGTCACCCCACCTGCTTGACGATCCAGGCGCGAAATGCCTGGCTGACCGGATTTTCCAGCTTGCCCTCCGGCACCACCAGATAATAGCTGTTTTCCGTGTGCATCGGCCGGTCGAAGACGACACGCAGCCGATCGGCCGCAAGTTCCTGCTCGATGAGGTAGCGCGGTACCAGCGCAAAGCCGAGACCGACGATTGCGGCCTCGATGACCATCGAAAACTGGTCGAAGCGGTTGCCGCGATAGGCCGACTTCATCTCGCCGCCATTGCTTTCAAACCACTGCGCCCACATCTTCGGCCGCGTGGCGAGATGCAAGAGCGGCTTGTGTTCCAGCTCGCCGGGTTCCTTCATCGGATTGAGAGCCAGAAGTGCAGGACTAGCGACTGGTACGATGATCTCGCTGCAGAGATAGCTGCAGGTGGCATGCGCCCAGACCGGTTGGCCATAGTGTATGGCGAGATCGAAATTCTGCTCTTCGAAATCGAACGGTTGCGACCGCGAGGCGATGTTGATCACCGTGCCGGGATGCTGATTGAGAAAATCCGGAAGCCGCGGCGTCAGCCAGCGGCTGCCGAAGGTCGGCAGCGATGCGACGGAGAGCGTCGATTCCGAGCGAGCCGACGCCATGGCGCGAACCATCAACTCCTCTGACTGGGTCAGCAGCCGGCGAACCTCTGGCAGGAATTTCTGACCGGCATCGGACAGAATGACCCGCTGGCGGATGCGCTCGAACAGGAGCACCCCGATCTGGCTTTCAAGATCCTTGATCTGGCGGCTGACGGCGCTCTGGGTCAGGTTCAACTCGGCGGCTGCCTGCGTGAAGCTGCCGTGACGCGCGGCACACTCGAATGCCTGCAGCGTGGTAACATCAGGGACCAGTCTTCTGCTCAACTTCATTCCAGCCTCGCATGATCATAGTCATAACCGTCGCAATCAATGCCCATTCGCCACATATATGATACGAAATGAGAATGATCACCGTTATCCCTTCCATACTGCGAGGCGCGTTGCCGTGAAAGAGAATAGTTTCGTATCCACCGACCATATCCGCTCAGCCTTTTCCGCGGCGATGTCGGCCATGTACCGCACCGAGGTGCCGGCCTATGGCACATTGATGGAATTGGTAGGCAGGGTGAATGCAGAAACGCTCGCCGCCGATCCGGATCTGCAGGCCCGCCTTGAGGATACGGACTCGCTGGAGCGCATCTCCGAGGAGCGCCACGGTGCGATCCGGCTCGGCACGCCCGCCGAACTGTCGATGATGCGCCGCGTCTTTGCCGTCATGGGCATGATGCCGGTCGGTTACTACGATTTGTCGACCGCCGGCGTTCCGGTTCATTCGACGGCTTTCCGCCCGGTCGGCGATGCGGCCCTGAAGAAAAACCCGTTCCGCGTCTTCACCTCGCTGCTCCGCCTCGACCTGATCACCGACGAAGCGCTGCGCAATGAGGCCGAACAGATCCTGTCAAAGCGTCAGATATTCACCGACGGCGCCATCGCGCTGACGGAAAAGGCGGAAAAGCAGGGTGGCCTCGACAAGACCGACGCCGAACGTTTCGTTGCCGAAGCGCTGGAAACCTTCCGCTGGCACGATAGGGCCAATGTCAGCCCGGACATGTATCATCGCCTGCACGATGCCCACCGGCTGATTGCCGACGTGGTCTCGTTCAAGGGCCCACATATCAACCATCTGACGCCGCGCACGCTGGATATCGACGCTGTTCAGGCGCGCATGCCCGACTACAAGATAGCGCCCAAAGCAACGATCGAGGGTCCGCCAACCCGCAAATGCGCCATCCTGTTGCGCCAGACGTCGTTCAAGGCGCTGGAAGAACCGGTGTCGTTCCAGGCTGCGGACGGCAGCTGGCATGAAGGTTCGCACACCGCCCGTTTCGGTGAGATCGAACAGCGCGGTATTGCGCTGACTCCTAAGGGTCGGACGCTGTATGACGACCTGCTCAATGCGTCCCGCAAGATCGTCCGCCCGGCTGCTGACGGCTCGAATGCTGCGGACTATGAAAAGGCTCTGTCAGAGGCCTTCCTTCCGTTCCCCGATACATGGGCCGGCATCCGTGCTGAAGGTCTCGGTTACTTTGCCTATTCGCTGACGGCCAAGGGCCGCAAGGCAAAGGCCGATACATCCGCAAGCCTCGACAGCCTGATCGCCGATGGCCTCGTTCAGTTCGATCCGATCGTCTACGAAGACTTCCTGCCCGTCAGCGCCGCCGGTATCTTCCAGTCCAATCTCGGCGACGAGGCTGCCCAGGAATTCGTGGCAAGCCCCAACCAGCAGCGTTTCGAACTGGATCTCGGTGCGAAAGTCCTGAACGAGTTCGATCACTATGCCGGTATCGAGCAGGCTTCGATTGTCGATGTCAGACAGATGCTTTCGTCTGCGCAGGCAGCGGAGTAAAGCTGAAGCATGATCGACCAGAACCACGTCGCAGCACTGACCGCACTCCTCGGTGACAAGGGCATTGTCACCGGAGGCAGTGATGTGGCGGCTTACCAGACCGGCGCGCGCTACGACCAGGGCCACGCCGCACTCGTGCTGCGTCCGCAAACCGCCGAAGAGGTTTCGGCGGCCGTTTCCTATTGCGTCAGGAACGGCATCGTTCTCATTCCGCAATCCGGCAATACTGGCCTTGTCTCCGGCTCGACGCCGGATGAGACAGGCACTCAGGCTGTGCTCAGCCTCGACCGGATGACCCAGCGCTTCGATCTTGATCTCGACAACCGTTCACTGCGTGCCGATGCCGGGTTCCGGCTTTCCGACGTCAACCAGAGGCTCGAAAAACACGGGCTGTTCTTCCCGATCGATCTCGGCGCCGATCCGCGGCTGGGCGGCATGCTGGCCACCAATACCGGTGGCTCGCGCTTCCTGAAATATGGCGACGTGCGCCGTAACACCTTGGGCATCAAGGTGGTCCTGGCCGACGAAGAGGGCACCGTCCTTGATCTGACGTCGGAGTTGCGCAAGAACAATACCGGCGTCGACTGGAAGCAGGTTTTCATCGGCACATCCGGCGCTTTCGGTATCATCACCGAATGCGTCGTCAATCTTGAACCGCTGCCGAAGCAAGTGGCGACAGCCTATCTGGTTCCAACCAGCGGCGCCCATGTCATGCCGCTGCTGCGCGCCATGGAAGACCGGCTCGGCTCGTATCTCTCGGCTTTCGAGGGCATTTCGAAAAACTCCGTCACGGCGGCGCTGGATCACGTGCCATCGCTGAAGAACCCCTTTCAGGGCGGCAATGTGCCTGACTATGTCATCCTCGCCGAAATTTCCCGCACCTGGGAACCACGCGAAGGCGAGCAGTCGCTTGATGCGGTGCTCGAAGCGGTGCTGGCAGAAATCTGGGAAACGGAGGAAGCGCCGCTTGCCGATGCCTTTGTTGGTCCAGCTCATGAAATGTGGTCCTTGCGCCACGCCCTGTCGGAGGGCGTCAAGCATTCCGGAAAATTGATCGCCTTCGATCTTTCCTTCCGCAGAGGTGATATCATGGCGTTCTGCGACCGCATGAAGGCCGATATGCCGCAAGCCTTTCCGGAGGTGACGATCTGCGATTTCGGCCATATCGGTGATGGCGGTGTGCATTTCAATCTCGTGGTGCCGAAGGACAGCGCCTCGGCATCGGACGCAGATTTCGAGCGGCGGCTGCGCGATTGGGTGCTTGCCATCGCCGTCACGGATTTCAACGGCAGCTTCAGTGCCGAACATGCCATCGGACGCAAAAACCAAGCCTATTACGACCTTTATACGCAACAGAAAATCAAGGACATGGCCCAGGGCCTCAAGGCCATCACCTCGCCGGGAGATCTCGGTGCGGTGTGCTTCGGATAGTCCTTCGACCAAGAAAACGGGAGTTTGCTCATGAACATTGCAACGAAATCGGTAAATGTCGTTCAGGAAACGGCCGCCCTTCTGGAGAAGCTCGGCGTCTCCAAAGAACTCTACACAGGCGGGGACATGGCCTCCTTCTCGCCGGTCACCGGCGAGAAGATCGCCAACCTGAAGACGGTTTCGGCTGCTGAAGCCGCTGCCAAGATCGAAAAGGCCGACGCGGCATTTCGCGCCTGGCGGCTGGTACCGGCGCCGAAGCGGGGTGAACTGATCCGCCTGCTCGGCGAAGAACTGCGCGCCCATAAGGCTGATCTCGGCCGTCTGGTCTCGATCGAAGCCGGCAAGATCACCTCGGAAGGCCTTGGCGAAGTCCAGGAAATGATCGACATCTGCGATTTCGCCGTCGGTCTCTCCCGCCAGCTCTACGGTCTGACCATCGCCACCGAACGTCCCGGCCACCGCATGATGGAAACCTGGCATCCGCTCGGCGTCATCGGCGTTATCTCCGCCTTCAACTTCCCGGTTGCCGTCTGGGCCTGGAACGCCGCACTTGCCATCGTCTGCGGCAATGCCGTCGTCTGGAAGCCGTCGGAAAAGACCCCGCTTACCGCACTTGCATCGCAGGCTATCCTTGATCGCGCCATTGCCCGCTTCGGCGATGCGCCGGAAGGCCTGACGCAGGTTCTGATCGGCGACCGCGCCATCGGGGAAGTGCTGGTAGATCATCCGAAGGTACCGCTGGTTTCGGCCACCGGTTCCACCCGCATGGGCCGTGATGTCGGTCCGCGTCTGGCCAAGCGCTTTGCCCGCGCCATTCTCGAACTCGGCGGCAACAATGGCGGCATCGTCTGCCCGTCGGCCGATCTCGACATGGCTCTGCGCGCCATCGCGTTTGGTGCGATGGGCACGGCCGGTCAGCGCTGCACGACGCTACGCCGCCTGTTCGTCCACGAGAGCGTCTACGACCAGCTCGTTCCGCGCCTGAAGAAGGCCTATTCGAGCGTGTCGGTCGGCAATCCGCTGGAATCCTCGGCCCTCGTCGGCCCGCTGGTCGACAAGCCGGCTTTCGACAACATGCAGAAGGCGCTGTCCGAAGCCAAGGCTCATGGCGGCTCGGTCACGGGCGGCGAACGCGTCGATCTCGGCCATGCCAACAGCTACTATGTAAAGCCGGCTCTGGTCGAAATGCCGAAACAGGACGGTCCGGTCACCGAAGAAACCTTCGCACCGATCCTCTACGTCATGAAGTATAACGACTTCGATGCCGCGGTTGCCGATCACAATGCGGTTGGCGCCGGTCTCTCCTCGTCGATCTTCACGCTCGACCTGCAGGAAGCCGAGCGCTTCCTGTCGCCTGACGGTTCCGACTGCGGCATCGCCAACGTCAACATCGGTACATCCGGTGCTGAAATCGGCGGCGCATTCGGCGGCGAAAAGGAAACCGGCGGCGGCCGCGAATCCGGCTCGGACGCATGGCGCGCCTACATGCGCCGCGCCACCAACACGATCAACTATTCGAAGGCCCTGCCGCTGGCACAGGGCGTCTCCTTTGACATCGAATAAGGATCGGTCATGACCATCAACGCCAAGGTTGAGGAGGCGGGCTTTGCGCCCGCCTCGCGGATTTCCACGATCGGTGTGTCGCAGATCCTGAAGATTGGTGCACGGGCGCAGGCCATGAAGCGCGACGGCAAGCCGGTGATCATTCTGGGCGCCGGCGAACCGGACTTCGATACGCCAGATCACGTCAAGCGGGCGGCTTGCGACGCCATCCAGGGCGGCAAGACCAAATACACCGCGCTCGACGGCACGCCTGAGCTGAAGCAGGCGATCCGTGATAAATTCTCCCGGGAGAATGGAGTCTCTTACGCACTTGATGAAATCACGGTAGCCACCGGCGCGAAGCAGATCCTCTTCAATGCCATGATGGCGACGCTGAACCCCGGCGACGAAGTGATCATCCCGACGCCCTATTGGACGTCCTATTCCGATATCGTCGAAATCGCCGAGGGCAAGCCTGTGCTGATCGCCTGCGACGCGGAAGCCGGTTTCCGGCTGAAGGCGGAACAGCTTGAAGCGGCGATCACGCCGAAGACGCGCTGGGTAATGCTGAATTCGCCATCCAACCCATCGGGCGCCGCCTATAGCGCGGAAGATTACCGCCCGCTGCTTGACGTGCTGTTGAAGCATCCGCATGTCTGGCTTCTGGTCGACGATATGTACGAGCATATCGTCTATGACGGCTTCAAGTTTGTCACCCCTGCAGCAATCGAACCGGCGCTGAAGAACCGGACGCTGACCGTCAATGGTGTCTCCAAGGCCTATGCCATGACCGGCTGGCGCATCGGTTATGCCGGTGGCCCAAGCGACCTGATCAAGGCGATGGCCGTGGTGCAGAGCCAGGCGACCTCCTGCCCGTCCTCAATCAGCCAGGCCGCTTCGGTTGCCGCGCTGAACGGACCGCAGGATTTTCTGAAAGAGCGAACCGAAAGCTTCCAGCGCCGCCGCGATCTGGTCGTTACGGCGCTCAACGCCATCGAGGGCCTTGATTGCCGCACGCCCGAGGGCGCGTTTTACACCTTCTCGGGATGCGCCGGCATGCTCGGCAAGACCACTCCCGGCGGGAAGCCTATCGAGACGGACGCAGACTTCTGCGCCTACCTGCTCGATGACGCTCATGTCGCCGTGGTGCCCGGCTCGGCCTTCGGCCTGTCGCCGTTCTTCCGTATCTCCTACGCGACTTCGGAGGCGGAACTGCGCGAAGCGCTGGAGCGGATTACCAAGGCCTGCATAGCCTTGCGTTAAAACCGTCTTGCCTGCATCTACAGTTACAAGGACGAACAACCCTGCCGTTTCCGACGGCAGGGTTTTCTCTGTCGAAAGAATTTTGCGCCGTTGGAAATTGCTGCTATCCGGTAATTGCAACCATCAAAACTCACAGTGCCGTCACCGGACACAGACAGGGGCAGCCGGAGCATGTTCTCCAGTTTACGGCAATCGACGGATATCATTGAAAACCTCCGGAAGAATTCGTTCGAACCTGCGCATGCCGACTATTACAGGGGCAAGCCTGGCCGACCGCTCAATCTCATCCTCAAGGCGCGCCATGACTTTCTCTCGGTCTGGCGCAAGGGCGATTATGCGGATTGCGTGACCGCGTCGAAAATCTTCGGACGTCAGGTCGTCGTGGTCAATTCTCCGGACGCGATCCGCTATGTCGTCGCCAAACGGCACGAGAATTTCGAGCGCAAGACGCCGCAAATGCGGCGCGCGCTGGAATTCCTTTTGGGTGATGGGCTGTTCATCTCTGATGGCGAGACCTGGAAGCAGCGGCGCCCGCTGGTCGCCGATATCGTCCACAAGAACCGCGTGCCGGCTTTCGGCAAGATCATGCAGAACACCACAAGCGAACTGGTGCACCGCTGGGAATCGCTTCCCGACGGCGCCCCGGTCAATGCGCTGTTCGAAATGGCCGGACTGACCGCGGAAATCATCTCCCGGGCCGTGTTTGGCAATGATCTCGGCGAAGATGGTGCCAAGGCCGTCAGCGAAGGTTTCGAGAGCTATCAGTCGCTGATCGATTCCGTCAATATCGGCTACTTCCTCGGCTTCGACGAAGGGCTGCCGGTACTGCGGACACCCAAACTGCGCCGGTCCGTTTCACGCATTCACGGGATCATCGACAAAGTGGTCGAGGATCATCTGGCCGGGCGCGGCGACGACAATTCGATGGTGGAGCTGCTGGTACGGCGGCAGAAACGCAATCCGGAACTGAAACTCGACGTGGTGGCATTGCGAAACGAGGCGGCCACCATCTTCATGGCGGGTCACGAGACAACAGCGGCGACGTTGACCTGGGCCTGGTACCTGCTGTCGCGGGCACAATGGGTCGAAAAATCACTGCACGAGGAAATCGCCCGCGTTTGCGGCAACCGTGTGCCGACGCTTGACGACATTCCGCAACTCGATTGGTGCCGGGCGATTATTGAGGAGACCCTGCGGCTGTACCCGCCGGTGCCGATCCTTGCGCGCCAGGCGAAAGAGGCCGACCGGATCGGCGATATCGACGTCAAGCCGGCATCACTCATTCTGATCGTTCCCTGGCTGCTACACCGGACGGAAGCCTTCTTCAAGGACGCCCATCTCTTCAAGCCCGAGCGCTTCATGAATGGCAGCAAGGCCATACCCTACAGCTACATCCCCTTCGCCAGCGGCCCGCGCGTCTGCCCCGGCCTGCAATTCGGTCTTCAGGAAGCGATCCTTTGCCTGGCTATCCTTGCGCAGCGCTTCAGGGTGCGCGTGGCCGAGAACGTGAAGGTCGAGCCCCAATGCCGCCTGACCTTGCGGCCGCGCGGCGGCCTGCCGGTGACACTGCACCGGCGCGAAAGGGTTTAGCTTCAGATGGAAAGACCAGATAACGACGCCAAAAGCGCCGCGGCGAAAAGGTCCGCCTGGATTTATCGCGCTCCTGCCGCCCCACCGCTGATGGATCTGTTCAAAGATGGCGACCGGCGCAAGGCGGCGTTTCGTTATCACGTGACCGGCAATCTCAAGAATCTTCTCGACCTGGCCGTACACTTCGGATTGAAAGCAGTTCCGGCAAGCATCTGCTCGGCGGCCGGTGCCCGGCTTGGAACTTTTGTCATCCCCCGTTGGCACCCATCATCCGTCAAGAAAGCGCAGAAGAACCTGCTGCGCCTTCTCCCGCACGCCACGGAAGAAGAGCGCGAACGGATTCTCAAGCGGAACTGGCAAAACCAGGGCCGCATCATGACGGAGTTTTCGATCATCGCGCGCCTTGCGCGCCGGACAACCTGGCACGATCTGCATCATTTTACCGACGCCTCTGCAAAGGGGCCAGTGATCTTAATCTGCATGCATCTTGGAAACTGGGAGATATTCGCACCCAAACTGGTTGAGCTCGGTTTTTCCCCCTCTGCCAACTACACACCGCCCGCCGGCAGGGCACGCGCATGGATCGCCCGGCGCGTACGGTTGAAACTCGGGTACGGATTGCTGCCGCCCGGCAAGGATGGCATACGCCCGGCGCTGAACATCTTGAAAGACGGTGGCGCGATCTCGGTCTTCTGTGACGAGGGCTTCGCGGGAAAAATCCGCGGCCCATTCTTCGGTCGCCCACCCCATCTCGAAGGCAATCTTGCTGTTGTCGCAAGGCTCGCCCGTCTGACCGGGGCGACGATCTGCCCATGTTATGCAATCCGGCGCGACGGCTCTTCGTTTGACGCTTTTGCGCTGGAATCGATCAACCTGCCGCCGGAAAACAGACCCGGCGAGCGTCTGATGGACGACGTTTTACTCATCAATTCGGTCATTGAGCCGGTCGTCCGTGCCCATCTAGACCAATGGTATTTCCTCGACAATGCCCTCTGACATCAATTGGCGGAACCATGTAACTGGGTGACAAGCATTGCAAATCGCGAACCTGCAACCTCAAGCGGGCCACTATTGTCGATCGTCGTCACATCCGGTTCGTCGAGAATATCCGGCACCTGCCGCTTCAGCCGGTTGAGAATATCCTGCTCGCTTTCGCGGCCACGTGCCACAAGCCGGCTTGCCAGCACCTGCGGCGAGGCGGTGATGTTGACAATGGCTACCCTTGGAAAGGCCTGCCGGAACTGGCCGAGCACTGCCCGGCTGCCATTGGCGATCAAGATCCTGCCTGCCCGCACCTTTTCAAGCGCGTCCTTGGGAACTCCGTATTTCAACCCATGCGCCTGCCAAGCCACCGCGAAATCACCTGCCGCAAGCCGGCTATCGAAAACATCTCCCGAAATGCTCTCGTGATCCTCGCCACCAGCGTCCGACGGCCGGGTGATCACCCGGCGGACAAAATCGATATCGTTGCGATCGGCAAAGTGCTGCGCCACGAAGCCGATGACGCTGTCCTTGCCGGCGCCGCTGGGGCCGACCACAACGACGATCGCGCCCATCTGTCCTTGCCCGTGCATCAGGCGACCCGCTTGCCTTCGCGCCAAACCGACCGAACAACCGGGATGCCGTCATGGCGCTGGACCCGCACAATATCCGCACGCAAGCCCGTGGCGATACGGCCGCGATCGTTGAGACCGACGGTGCGGGCGGGAGTCGCGGTAACCATGGCCAGAGCCTGCGGCAGGCTGACAGTTTCCAACTCATCCGCCAGAACGAACGGCGCATGGATCAGGCTGAACGGCACATAGTCTGACGACAGCACGTCGAGAACGCCGCGTGCGGCAAGATCCTTGGCGGCAATGTTGCCGGAATGTGATTTGCCGCGAACGATATTCGGAGCCCCCATCAAGACGCTGAGGCCCGCCGCATGCGAAGCTTCGGCCGCTTCGAAGCTAGTTGGGAATTCCGCAAGGCGAATGCCGAAGCCAACGGATTCCTCGACATGCGCCAAGGTGGCGTCATCATGGCTGGCAATGGTGATGCCGCGTTCGGCGCAGGCCTTGGCAATCTCGGTGCGATGCGGTCCGGCATACTTGGCCGACAAGGCCTGCTGGCGGGCGCAGAACGCCGCGAAAGCCTCGTCGGAAAGGCCCCGCTTGGTCTTATAGTAGAGCGTGTACTGCTCCATCGTCTGGAACTGGCGTTGACCCGGGGCATGATCCATCAGCGAGACGAGGCCGACCTGCGGATCGTTCTCGAATTCCACGAAGTGTGCCATCACGTTGTCTGTCGAAACTTCGCAGCGCAGATGAATGCGATGGTCGGCACGCAGGCGATTTTCCTTTGCTGCCTGCGCCAGCGCGTTTGCCATGTCGCGCATCTCGCCCTGCTCGAAGCCGCCATCCTCATCGGAGCCCATGCGCAGGCAATCGAAGACGGTAGTGATGCCGGATGTGACGACCTGCGCATCATGCGCCTGGATCGCCGCCATCTTCAGCCAGCGAACGCCGGGGCGCGGCGAATAATGGGCCTCCAGATGATCTGTATGAAGTTCGACCAGGCCGGGAATGAGATAATCGCCTTCGAAATCCTCACCGGTACGGCTGGCACCTTCCGAGATGTCGGCGATCTTGCCGTCACGGATCAGGACCGAGCCGTTGAGAATCTGGTCCTCAAGGACGATGCGGGCGTTGGAGAGAACGGTTTCAACGGTCATGTCATGCCATCTTTCGTTTGGACGTGCCGCCGAGCGGCAAAAGCGAGTGAACTGTGAAGGGCGCGCCGCGTTCGGGTTCGGTGAACAGTGCCAGCGTCGTCACCGCAAGCGGCTTGCCGATAAAGGGTGCGAAGGCTTCTTCCAGCAGCGCCCGCATCGCTCCCTGCCGTTCAACCGGCACCGCGCCCGTCAGCGTCATATGAAAACGGAAGCTCTCGAAGACGTAGGGATATCCCCATTCCAGCAGATTGCTGCGCATCACCGAGCCGAGTGTTTCGGGCTTGCGACGGGCGATATCAGCGTCAGACAACGGCGCGCGGAAAGGAGAAAAATACCGCACGGTCTCGTCGGCCAGAGCCTGCAGTTCTGGACAATCGGCCGCCGGCACAAGGGCGAAGAACGGGCCCAGCTGGCCGAGCATCATTTCCGGAATGTCGAACGGCGGGCATTTTTCAGAAAACGCCTGAAAATCCTCCAGAAGCTGCGCTTCGGTTTTGCCCGGCGCCAGCAGGAAGGGTGCCTTCAGCGTTCCGTGAAAGCCGTAGCGGCGCGGGTCGGCCGTCAGGGCGGTCAATTCCGCGGCACTGAAATCACCTGCGGGCTTGAGCTCATGAATTTCACTCGTAAACGGGTTCGCTCCCAGCCACCGTTCTGCGGCAGCCGTCAACGGGGCGTTTTCATCGGGCGAGATATAGAATGCGTAGCGCACTGGTCATTCCCTGCAGAGATGCCGCTGGAGCGTTGGAACAGCCGAATTGACGCTGTCGCTACGCGCTCTTCGTGACATTATCGTGATCGTGGCAGTGATCCGCCACCCATAGTTCAATGTGTTTTCTGGCCTATCAGACGCGAGCGCAGAAAATTGGAGGCGCTGTCGAAGATGAAGACGACGATGAGGATCAGAATAACCATATAGCAGACGTTTTCCCAATCCGAATTCGTCCGCATCGCCTCCCACAGTTTCAGGCCGATACCGCCAGCACCCACAGCGCCGATGATGGTCGCCGAGCGCGTATTGGATTCCCAGAAATACAAGGCCTGGCTGGCAAAGACCGGCAGAACCTGCGGCAAGACCCCGAACCGCTGCACGGCAAGCGGTGCAGCACCGACCGATTTCACGCCCTCGCGTTGCTTGTCGTCAATGTTTTCCAGCGCTTCGGCATAGAGCTTTCCGAGCGTACCGGTGTCGGTGAAGAAGATCGCCGACATGCCGGCGAGTGGTCCGGGGCCGAAGGCGCGGGTGAAAAATAGCGCCCAGATCAGCATGTCCACCGATCGCAGGAAGTCGAAGAACCGCTTTATAATCTGGTTGAGCAAACCATTGCGGGTGATGTTTCGCGCGGCGAGGAAGCACAACGGGAACGCGATGATCGAGGCAAACAGTGTGCCGACAAAGGCCATGACGATGGTCTGCAGCAGCTTGGTCCAGACGTCGAGATGCTGCCATTCGGAATTGTAGAGGATGTTGTTCCAGGCGAGCGAGAGGTTGGAACGGCTTGGATCCAGACGCTCGCCGCTGGTGATCAGGCTCATCACTTCGCCAAAGGACTTGTTGAAGAACGGCGAGTTGGTATCGAAAATGAAGTTTGCCCAGCCGGGAAAGCGGTTGTGGATGCTGATCTTTTCCTTGTCGACATCAGCCCAGCCGGTCATCCCGAAGGCAAGCGTGATCTTTTCACCCGGACGCTTCTGCGTCGCCCATTCCGGAAGGGCGCCTTCCGGCGTTACACCCGCGGAATGCTCAAGATCGATCAACAGGGTCTCGCCGCCATGCGTGGCCGTGACCTTGCCGTCGATTACATCGATGCTGGTGGTGCTGTTGAAATTGACAGTGGCGCGGCTGACGACTTCTTCGGTCCGGGTTTCCGCCCGGGCGCCTGCCTGGGTGCTGCCTCCGACGGCTGCATTCGGTGCCATGAAGCTGAAGCTGGAACTCTTTTTCGGAGCGGCCTGTTGTGCTGCGGCGGGGACATCGATGGTACGCTCAACCATCTTCGTCTCGATCTTCACCCATTCGGGCTTTGCGTCGGGACCGAGCGGCGAGTAACGCGGATAGACGACCTGCATCGTGCCATCGGCCGCGATCTTGATGTCAGGCCGGACCTCATAGGAAACCCAGTCGGCCAGATAAGTGCCGGCAATGCCCCAGTTGGCGTTGGCCAGAACCTGGCCGATCGAGAAAAACCACCAGCTGTAGACCATGTAGAGGCCAATACCGGCGAAAACCAGGATCGAGCGGATGCGCTTGTTGGCCGAACCTTTGACAAGATGCGGGTGACGGGCAGCAATCGCGTCCATCTGCGCGGTGTTCATCATCGTGTTTACGGTCATGGGGCCGCCTCCTATTGCGCCAACTGGAAGGCCTGATCACCAACGAGGCGGCGGCGCAGCCATGCGGAAAACTGATCGACGGCAATGATCGTCGTGAACAGAAGAATGATGATCGCCAAGGTCTTGGCTTCATGACCCTGGCTGATCGACAGCCGCAACGGCTCGCCGATACCACCGCCGCCGACAGCACCAATAATAGTGGAAGCGCGCACGTTGATTTCGAGACGCAGCAGGAAATAGCTCATGAAGTTCGGCAAAACCTGCGGCACGATGCCGAACCAGACGCGCTCGAACCAGTTGCCACCGGCAGCGCGCAGGCCTTCATCCGGCTTCATGTCGGCATTTTCGACCACTTCAAAGAACAACTTGCCGAGCGCACCGACCGTATGGATCGAAACGGCGATCATTGCCGGGATCGGCCCGAGGGACAGGATCGCGAGGAAGAAACCGGCAATCACCACTTCCGGAAAGGCGCGCAGGATTTCCATGATGCGCCGGGCCAAGCCGCGAACCCAGGGATTGGGCATCAGGTTGCGGGCGGCAAAGAAACAGAGGATGAAGCCGAAGAACATGCCGAAGATGGTCGAGAAGATCGCGATATTCAGCGTTTCCAGCATTTTGTAGAAATATTCGGGCACATAGATGCTGTCCGTCAGATACATCCGGCCTTCGGGATAATTGTATTTCAGGCTGCCATCGTCGTAAGGCGAAGGCAGATCGAACATCGCCCGGCCGATTTCGGCGCCATCGCGCGGCACGAGGTCGCCGACGAAATCGAAGAAATAGGGCAGGCGGTCGAAAAACTTGCCGGCATTGGTCGCATTGGCAAACCAGAGCGACCCGGACAGCGCCACGGCGAGCAGCGCAAGGCCAAGGAATGTGTAGGTGCGGCGGCGGAGATTGAGCTCCTGCCAGTGGCGTTCGACCACGGCGCCATTGTCGCTCAGGGTCGTGGAAAGCGCTGACGTGGCCATGAAGTCTCCGGCAAACACGAGGCCTCGAAGGACGTCATGCCCCGAGACTGCTTAAACAAGGAGCGCTGGCCGGGATAGCCGGCCAGCGCTTTTAATGCGGGCGATATCAGCCGCCGATGGTCGACTTGCGAGCGTCGATGATCGGCTTGTAGAAGTCCGAATTGACTTCGACGAAGCCCTTGAAGTCGCCGCCCATGACGCCGGCAAAGCAGGCTGCATCGGTCTTCGGCAGATCGAGCATGAACTGCTTGAACTTTGCCTTCATGTCATTGTTCATCGAAGTGCGAACGACGATCGGGCCGTTCGGGATCAGCGGCGAGCGCCACAGTTCGACTAGGTCGTTCATGTCGACAACGCCCTTTTCGACCATCTTGTGCAGGTTGCCGGAGGTGTAGCCGTCCTTGAACTCGCCAATGCCCGAACCGAAGGTCGTGCCAGCATCGAAGGTGCCCTTGAGCACTTCGAGAACGAGGTTTTCATGGCCGCCGCCGAAACCGGTCTCAGCGAAGAATTCCTTGACCGGCATGCCGATCGTTTCCGGCAGGGTCACGCTCGGGATCAGGTAGCCCGATGTGGAGTCCGGATCGGCAAAGCCGAGCTTCTTGCCCTTGAGATCGGCAACGCTGGTGTAACCCTTGTCCTTGCGGGCAAGCATGATCGAGTAGTAGCCGGTCGAACCGTCGGACTGTTCGGTCGTCAGGATCGGCTCGACGGCGTCAGCCTTGGCGAGGAAGATCTTGGCATAGCCGGAAGCACCGAGTTCTGCATAATCGAGCGTGCCGCCGAGCAGGCCCTGGATAACGCCGTCATAGTCGGCAGCCGGGAAGAACGAGACCTTCTCGACATTCAGCGCCGTCTTCAGGTGATCGCCGAGGCACTGGTAATTGCGCAGGCGGTCGGCTTCGTTTTCACCGCCGATGATGCCGACGCGGAATTCCTTGAGGTCTTCGGCCTGAACGTGGCCGACGAGGGCAAAGAGCGCAACGGCGCTCAAAAGTGCTTTCTTCAACATAAGGGTCTTCTCCTGTTATCCCGGCGGCGCCGGTTCACATTCGGTTGCAAAGCTCTGCCCTTGACGCGGGCTTTCGATCCCGGCTCGCTCCTTAGAGCCCGGCCAGTGCCAGCGGTTTGACGCCGGCGGATTTCGCATTGTCCTGCGCAGCAGGAATGTTGATGCTTGTCGATGTCATCGATTCATCGAGCTCGGCGCCTGAGCCATAGATTTCAGCGACGGCTGCAGCTGTCAGTTCCTGCGGCTGACCATCGAAAACGACCTGCCCATGCGCCATTCCGATGATGCGCTCGCAGTAGTTTCGCGCCGTATCCAGCGTATGCAGGTTGGTGACGACGGTGATGCCGTCGCGCTCGTTGATATCGCGCAGCGCATCCATGACGATCTTGGCGTTCAGCGGATCGAGCGAGGCGATCGGCTCGTCGGCCAGCAGCATCTTCGGCTGCTGCATCAGGGCGCGGGCAATGGCAACACGCTGCTGCTGGCCGCCGGACAGGGTGCCTGCGGGCTGCAGCGCCGTCTGTTCGATGCCCAGACGTTCCAGCGCGCCGATTGCCATGATGCGCTCTTCACGGGTGAACATGTTGAGGACGCTGAGCACCGTCGAGCGATGATTGAGGCGGCCGAGCAAGACGTTGGTGAGCACGTCGAGACGTGGCACCAGATTGAATTGCTGGAAAATCATGGCGCAATCGCGCTGCCAGTTGCGAAGCGCTGCACCGCGCAGCGACGACACTTCCAGAGCGCCGAAATGGATGGAGCCGGACGAAACGTCATTGAGACGATTGATCATCCGGAGCAGTGTCGACTTGCCCGCACCGGACCGGCCGATGATGCCGACCATCTGGCCCTGCGGGATGTCGAAGGTAACCGAGTTGACGGCAATTTTCTTGCCGAACTGACGTGTTACATTCTTCAGCTGAAACATGAGCAGTCGTCCTTTGGCAGTGGCACAATAGGCCCTTGCCATAATGGCGGTTGATGAAGGGGGAATGTCAGTTTGATGTCGTTTTCGTTACAGTCCACAATCCCCGCACAGGCGGGGATTGGTGCTGCAAACGTCAGGCATTGTGACGGGCAAGGAATGCGTCCGCATCGAGCATTCTGAAATCGTCGAGGGCATCGCGCAGCTTGCCGTGATCCCAATCCCACCAGGCCAGTTTTTCGAAACGGCCGGCAATATCCTTGCCGAAACGCTCGCGGATCAGTTTGGCCGGAACGCCTCCGACGATGGTGTAGGGTTCGACATCCTTGGAGACGACCGCTCCCGAACCGACGACCGCGCCGTTGCCGATCGTGACCCCGGGCAGCACCGTCGCACCATGGCCGATCCAGACATCATGGCCGATGACGACGCGGTTTTCGCGCCGCCAGGCAAAGAAATCCTGCTCCATGTCCGCGTCCGGCCAGTAGTTCGAGGCGCGGTAGGTGAAATGGTGCAGCGTCGCCCGCCAGGTCGGATGGTTGGTGGCATTGATGCGAACGGATGCCGCCAGATTGGCGAATTTTCCGATCGTCGCGCACCAGATCATGCCGTCGCGCTCGATATAGGAATAATCCCCGAACTCGACCTCGTCGAGGCGGCAACGATCACCGACTTCCGTGTAACGGCCAAGCGTCGACTGGTTGACGGTGGCAGTTGCATGGATCGTCGGCTCTTCGCTCAGCTTCTGGCTCATGCGGCAGCCTTTCGCGGCGAGAAGGCAGATACATCAAGGATGCGGTCGGCGACGGCGTCACGCACTTCCTCGTCATGGAAGATACCGAGCAGGGCAACACCCTCGGCCTTCTTGGCGGCTATCATCTCGACAACGACACGGCGGTTTGTCGCGTCAAGCGATGCCGTCGGCTCGTCGAGCAGCAGAATCGCATGATCCGTAATGAAGCCACGGGCAATGTTGACACGCTGCTGCTCACCACCCGAGAAAGTGGCTGGCGGCAATTGCCAGAGTTCACGCGGCAGGTTGAGTTTCGCCAGCAGGCCGGACGCTTTTTCACGCGCTGCGGCCTGCTCGACCCCGCGCGCCAGAAGCGGTTCGGCAACGACATCGAGTGCCGACACGCGCGGAACGACGCGCAGGAACTGACTGACATAACCCAGCGTATCACGCCGGACTTCCAGCACCGCGCGGGGGGCTGCATGAGCGAGATCGACCAGGTGGCCCTGATGCTCGATCAGGATCTGGCCAGCATCAACGGCATAGTTGCCGTAGAGCATTTTCAGGATCGAACTCTTGCCGACACCGGACGGACCGCCGAGCACGACGCACTCGCCCTTCTTGACGGAGAACGACACGCCATTGACGACCGGCAGTCGGATACCGTCGCGCAGGTGCATGGTGAAGCTTTTGGCGACTTCGGAAACAACGAGGGGAGTGGCCATGACTATTTCTCCTTTTGGAGCATGGTTTGGTCCGAAAACCGGTTTCCACTTTTCGGAACCATGCTCAGACCTGCAGAATGGAGGAAACGAGGAGCTGGGTGTACGGCTCGCGCGGATCGTCAAGCACCCGGTCGGTCAGGCCCTGCTCGATCACCAAACCATCCTTCATCACCATCATCCGGTGGGACAGAAGGCGTGCGACCGCAAGGTCATGGGTAACGATGATCGCCGAAAGGCCGAGGTCGTGCACGAGGCCGCGCACCAGATCGAGCAGGCGGGCCTGAACAGAGACATCAAGACCTCCGGTCGGCTCGTCCATGAACACCAGACGCGGGGACGTGACGAGGTTGCGGGCGATCTGCAGGCGCTGGCGCATGCCGCCCGAGAACGACCGCGGCTGATCGTCGATGCGGTCTTCCTCGATCTCGACGCGGCGCAGCCAGTCGGCGGCCGTAGCGCGGATATTGCCATAGTGCCGATCACCGACCGCCATCAGCCGCTCGCCGACATTGGCACCGGCAGACACCGTCATGCGCAGGCCATCGGCCGGGTTCTGGTGCACGAAGCCCCAATCGGTGCGCATCAGGAAGCGGCGCTCCGCCTCCCCCATACGGGCAAGATCGCGGTACTGGCCGTCGCGCATATGGTATTCGACAATGCCGGAACTGGGCATCAGCCGGGTGGAGAGACAGGACAGCAACGTTGTCTTGCCTGAGCCGGATTCACCAACGATGGCAAGAACTTCACCGGGCCACAGCTCGAAGGATACATTGCGGCATCCGATGCGGCTGCCGTAGAATTTCGACACGTCGTTGACTTTGAGAAGCGGTGTCTGGGTCATGGGGCGATTTCCATGTTGAGCAAGTAAGTGCTTGAAGGAAGGCGAGCGGCGGCTTGCTTCCTCTTCTCCCCAGCGGGGAGAAGGTGGCCGGCAGGGCCGGATGAGGGGGCGGTGCGGCCATTTCGGAGTGTGCGGAAAGGTCCCCTCATCACCTCGCTTTCGCTCGGCACTTCTCCCCGCTGGGGAGAAGTGGGAGCCTGCGGCAGCTTGCAAGCCGAATACGCTACCAAACCCCTCATTCGGCCGCCTCCTGCCGCGCCAGCATCTCGCCCGCATGACCATGCTCGCGGCGATCCTCGCAATGGTCGGTGTCCGAGCAGACGAACATACGTCCGCCCTTGTCGTCGAGAACGACTTCATCGAGATAGACGTGCTCGGCGCCGCACAGCGCGCAGGGCTTGTCGAAATGCTGGATCTCGAACGGATGATCCTCGAAATCGAGGCTGACGACGTCGGTATGGGGCGGAACCGCGTAGATGCGCTTTTCACGTCCGGCACCGAACAGCTGCAGCGCTTCCGACATGTGCATTTTCGGATTGTCGAATTTTGGGGTCGGCGACGGATCCATGACGTAGCGGCCTTCGACCTTGACCGGATAGGCATAGGTCGTGGCGATGTGGCCGTTGCGGGCGATATCCTCATAAAGCTTCACATGCATGAGGCCGTATTCTTCCAGCGCATGCATCTTGCGGGTTTCGGTCTCGCGCGGCTCGAGGAAACGCAGCGGTTCGGGAATCGGAACCTGATAAACCAGCGTCTGACCGGCCGTCAGCGTCTCCTCGGGAATGCGGTGGCGCGTCTGGATGATCGTCGCTTCGCGGGTTTTGGTGGTCACTGCGACATTGGCAACCTTCTGGAAGAAGGCGCGGATAGAGACGGCATTGGTCGTGTCGTCGGCGCCCTGGTCGATGACCTTCAGCACATCCTTTGGTCCGAGGATCGCCGCCGTGACCTGCACGCCACCGGTGCCCCAGCCATAGGGCATCGGCATTTCGCGCGATGCAAACGGAACCTGATAGCCGGGTATCGAAATCGCCTTGAGGATCGCCCGGCGGATCATCCGCTTGGTCTGTTCGTCGAGGTAAGCGAAATTGTAGGTGGCAAGGTCAGTCATTCGGCTGCCTCCTTCAAACGGGAATAGGTATCCAGCCGCTCGGCGAGCGTGCCGGTGTGAAGTTCAAACAGATGATTGTCGGCATCATGGAAATAGATCGAGCGGCCCTCACCTTCGACACGCGGCCGTGGTGGCATGAGGTCAAGGCCGAGCGACTGGATGCGCTCCAGATAGATGTCGATATCCTCGTCACGGATCTTGAACGCGACGTGGTTGTAGGTGCGCTCGCTCAGGCTCTCGCCCTGCATGATGGCGATCCAGAGATCGCCGATCGTGAAGAACTTTTCCGCAGATCGCGAGAACTGCATCTCATCACTGGCATAGACCTGTTTCGCGCCGAAGACGGTCTGGAGAATGCCGGTCATCCTCTCAAGATCGCTGACGACGAAGGTGATGTGGGAGAGGTCCTCTATCATTCGGCCGCATCCCGGATGGGATCATTCTTCTCCACCCCGTTGCGTGCATCGTACTCGGCGCGCATACGGCGGACGAGATCGAGTTCGGCCTGGAAGTCCACATAGTGCGGAAGTTTCAAGTGCTCGACGAAACCGGTCGCCTGGACGTTGTCGGAATGCGAGATGACGAATTCCTCGTCCTGCGCCGGGGCGACAATATCCTCACCAAATTCCTCTGCGCGAAGCGCCCGGTCGACCAGCGACATCGCCATCGCCTTGCGTTCGCTCTGGCCAAACACCAGGCCGTAACCGCGGGTAAACTGCGGTGGGTTCTTGGCCGAGCCTTGGAACTGGTTGACCATCTGGCACTCGGTCACCTGGACCGGGCCGAGCGATACGGCAAAACCAAGTTCGGGAATATCGAGCTCGACCTCGACCTCGCCGATGCGGACCTCGCCAACGAAGGGATGAGTGCGGGCGTAACCACGCTGGGTCGAGTAGGCGAGCGCCAGCAAAAAGCCTTCGTCGCCGCGCGCCAAAGCCTGCAGGCGCAAATCGCGGTTCAGCGGAAATTCCAGCGGCTCGCGTGTCAGGTCGCCCGGCACGTGATCCTCCGGCATATGGCCGTCGCTCTCGATCAGGCCCTCGCCGGCAAGGATGTCGGACACCCGCATCATCGAGCTTTCGTCTACCGTCCGGCGCAGGGGTTCAGCAACCGGCTCATCGGTCAGCAGCGACGGGTCGAGCAGGCGGTGGGTGTAGTCGAATGTCGGGCCGAGCAGTTGGCCGCCGGGCAAGTCCTTGTAGGTCGCCGAAATGCGGCGCTCGATCTTCATTTTTGCGGTATCCACCGGCACCGACATGCCGAAACGCGGCAAGGTGGTGCGATAGGCGCGCAGAATGAAGATCGCCTCGATCATGTCTCCGCGCGCCTGACGGACGGCAAGAGCAGCGAGCTCCCGATCGTAGAGCGAGGCTTCCGCCATCACGCGGTCGACCGCAAGGCCGAGCTGCGCGACGATCTGGTCGATCGAGATGGCCGGTAGAGACCGGTCACCGCGGCGGCGGTCGGCGAGAAGCTGATGCGCATTGGCGATAGCGGCTTCGCCGCCCTTGACAGCAACATACATGGTTCAGACCTCCCGGCGGCGAAGTTTTGTGGTGCGCGGCAGGCACAGGACATCGGTGCCGGCAACGAGGATCAGATCGACGCCGCGAGGGAACAGGCCCTGGTTTTCCGCCCAGAGCGTCAGGAAGATATCCGGCAGGCCTTTAGGCGCGATGATGGTTTCATCCTTGATGCCCGGTCCCGCGGCAACAAACTCCGGTCCGCCGGTCAGCGAGGCGATCTCGATCACCAGAGTGGCCGAACGGTCAGGATATTCCTGCGTGCCGAGCGCAAACTGATCGAAGCCCGGAACAATACCGCCAGCCTCGATGAAAACGAAACGTGCCTCCGGCTTGACGTTTGTCACCGGCGCGCTAGCGTGGAAGGACAGCCAGGCGGGAACAGATGATTGAACCAGGGCATTTGTCAGCCATACGGGCGTGCCGTCATCGCAAAGCGTCAGCGCGATTGCTCCGGCACCGGCACCGAGCGGTGCGGGCGGCGTGGCAGAGGCGCCGAGCGGCGTGATCGTGCCCGGACGCGCCATGGCATCCATCAGCGCGCGGAACACCGACTGCGACTGGAAGACCGGATCGGCGAACGCGCCGGCATAGGCGCTGGCATGGATTTCGGTTTGAGCGCCCATCAGTTGTCTCCCCGGACCATGGTGAAGAAATCGACCCGTGTCGCCGCCGTTTGTTCGGCATGTTTGCGGTCTTCGGCTTGAATGCGGCTTTCCACCGCATCAATTAGCTGGTCGACAGCCGGCCGATGTTCCGGCCGCTGATGAAGCGCATCGAAGATCGCAGCGAGGCGCGCCTTTTCCCGGTCATTGCCGAGCAACTGCCCATGGCCGATTTCGCCCGAGGCGAGACGCACCGTTGCGCGGCTCACCGTCGCTTCTCCGAGATTGAAGGGATCGCCGCCACCGCCGACGCGACCACGCACCATGACGAGGCCGGTTTCAGGCCCGCGCACAGGATGCACCTCCGGCTTGGGCTCGATCGCCAGCCAGCTTGCCTGTAGTTCTTCCGTGGAAGCACGGGCGAGCAGGCCCATCGCCCGCTTTCGCTCGCTCACCGCCGTGCCGGTATTTTCTTTGATCGCGTCCATTGCTTCCGTCCGAAATGTCTATTAATATAGACAACAATACATTTGATGTTCTGCTTTTAGAATGTCCACATGACGGGCTTGTGACATGAATGCTAAAAAAGCGGTTGAGCGTCAGACCGGGGTCGCATTGTGGCGGCAGATCGCCGATCTTATCCGGTTATCGATCAGCAATGGCGACTACGACCAGACGGGCATGGTGCCACCCGAAATTGTGCTCGCCGCACAGTTCGGTGTCAACCGTCATACGGTGCGCAGCGCTCTCGCCGCGCTTGCCGATGAAGGACTGGTGCAAGCGATTCAGGGCCGGGGCACGATAATCCAGCGCAAGGAGCGGCTGAGTTTTCCGATTTCGCGGCGCACCCGGTTTTCACAAGGGCTGGGAGGTCAGGCCCGCGAGACCGAGGCAAAGCTTCTGGCCCAAGCGGTTTTGCCGGCCGCTGGCGAAGTCGCCGCCGGCCTGAAAATTCCCCCTGGCGCGTCCTGCATCCAGCTTGATCTGGTCAGCAGCGCCGATGGGCGGCCGGTTTCCTGCTCCACCAGTTTCTTCCCACAAGGCCGGTTTCCGGCCATGGCCGAAGAATTCGAACGCCTGCACTCGATTACCAAGGCCTTCATGGCGCAGGGATTGGTGGATTACGTGCGCGTCTCAACCGAACTGGTGGCGCGCCACGCCGATGCGGCGGAACTGGCGCTACTTCGCCTTTCCCCCGGCGCCATCGTCATTGAGGCAACCGCCATCAATGCCGACCCGGAGGGCGTGCCGGTGCAATTTTCCCGCACCCGCTTCGCCGCCGATCGCGTCAAGCTGAAGATCGATACGTGAGCGCATGAAAAAGGGCGCCGTGCCGAAACACCGCGCCCTTACCAAGGTTAACCGCAGCAATCAAACGTCGGCAACGAAAGTCTGCTTCTGCGTGCCGAGGCCTTCGATCCCGAGCTCGACGACATCGCCGGCCTTCAGATATTGTGGCGGCTTGAAGCCCATGCCGACGCCCGGCGGCGTGCCGGTTGAAATGATATCGCCGGGATGCAGGGTCATGAACTGGCTGAGATAGCTGACCACATGCGCAACGCCATAAACCATGGTCTTCGACGACCCGTTCTGCTTGCTGACGCCATTGACCGTCAGCCACATCTTCAGGTTCTGCGGATCGGCAATCTCGTCCCTGGTCACAAGCCACGGACCGGTCGGGCCAAACGTGTCGCAGGATTTTCCCTTGGTCCACTGGCCGGAGCGCTTGGTCTGGAAATCGCGCTCGGACACGTCGTTGATGACGCAGTAACCGGCAACATGCTCCAGTGCATCGGATTCGGACACGTATTTGGCTTTCTTGCCGATAATCACGCCGAGTTCGACCTCCCAATCCGTCGCTTCCGATCCGCGCGGAATAAGCACGTCATCGTTCGGGCCGACGATTGCCGATGTCGCTTTCATGAAGATCACCGGTTCTGGCGGCACGGTTGCCCCAGTTTCGGCGGCATGATCGGCATAGTTCAGGCCGATGCAGATGAATTTGCCGGTGCCAGCAACGCAGGCGCCCAACCGCGGGCTGCCGCCAACCACGGGCAGGCTGTCAATATCCAGCCCCTTCGCCCAGCCTATGTCGCTGATCGCCTCGCCGCCGATGTCGGCGATCACGCTGCTCAGGTCGCGAATCTGGCCGTCCTTGTCGAGAACACCCGGCTTTTCGGAGCCAAGCGGCCCATAGCGCAAAAGTTTCATCGTTCCTCTTCCCTTGAAATCCAGACAATATTGGCGTCTGACAGATCAAAGGCAGGCAGCGTTGTAAAGCGCTTTTGCCCGGAAGGGCGCCTCAGCGTGTCGACAAATCTTGCAGTCCGGCCAGCGCCTTTTCGACGATATTAGCAAGCGGCAGATCGACATCGACGGTCACGACACCCGGTTCGACAATCGGCGGCTCCAGCGCTGCGAACTGGCTGTCGAGTAGGGAAGACGGCATGAAATGACCGGCGCGAGCCTTCATGCGTTTGTCGAAAACGGCGCGCGATCCCTCCAGAAAAACGAAAGCCAGATGGCCACCAGCCGCAGCCCGCAACCGGTCGCGGTAGATTTTCTTCAGCGCCGAACAGGACACGATAACCCGCTCGCCACGCGCAACACTATCGCCGACCAAACCGCCGATGATATCGAGCCAAGGCCAGCGGTCGTCATCATCCAGCGGGATGCCAGCCGACATTTTCTCGATATTGGCAGGCGGATGCAGGCTGTCGCCCTCGATGAACCCGCAATTCAAGGCAGCGGCCAGCCGTTCACCAACCGAAGTCTTGCCGCAGCCGCTGACACCCATGACGATGACCGGCAGGCCGGAATTTTCAGAGAGATGTTGTGATACCACCATCGACATAAAGTGTGTGTCCATTCACGAAGGAAGACGCGTTACTCGCCAGGAAAACAGCCGAGCCGACCAGCTCTTCGACATTGCCCCAGCGCGCTGCGGGTGTACGCTTTTCCAGCCAATCTGAAAACTCCGGATTGTCGATCAGGGCCTGATTGAGCGGCGTCCGGAAATAACCGGGCGCGATTGCGTTGATCTGCAATCCGTGGCGCGCCCAGTCGGCGCACATTCCGCGCGTCAGGTTTTTGACGGCACCCTTGGTCGCGGTATAGGGCGCGATGCCGGGACGGGCGAGTTCGCTCTGGACCGAGGCGATATTTATAATCTTGCCACGGCCACGGCCGATCATGAACCGGGCCACCGCCTGGCTGACATAAAAGACGCTGGAAATGTTGGTTGCCAGCAGTTGCTCCCACTTGTCGGCCGGAAAATCCTCCAGCGGCGAGCGAAACTGCATGCCGGCATTGTTGATCAGGATATCGATCGCACCGATTTCGCTTTCGATGATGGCAATCGCCTCGGCGGCTGAGTCTCGGCCGGTCACATCGAAGGCCGCCGCATTGGCGACATGGCCGTTATCCCGCAAAGCAGAAACGGCTGCAGCGACCTTTTCGACATCGCGGCCATTGACGACGATCTCGGCGCCATGCGCCGCAAGACCTTCCGCCAAGGCAAAGCCGATACCCTGGCTGGAGCCGGTGATCAGCGCACGCCGGCCGGACAGGTCAAACAGCGGAAAGCTCATTCAGGTGCCTCAAAGAAAGATGTGGCGGGAAAGGTTCCCGCCACAATGCATTCTCAGCTGGCCTTTGAATAGGCCTTTGCCATATCGGGCAGACGCTTGACGCGGATTTTCGAAGCCTGGCCTGCGGCATTGAAGGCAATGAAGCGCTCCTTGCAGACTTCGACCATGCGGGCCGTCGCCGGCTTCAGGTAGTTGCGCGGATCGAAATTGTCCGGGTTCTGCAGATGATGCTTGCGGATTTCGCCGGTGAAGGCGAGGCGCAGGTCCGTATCGATATTGACCTTGCGGACGCCGAGCGGAATGGCCTTCTGGATTTCGGCGAGCGGCACGCCCCAGGTCTGCTTCATCTTGCCGCCGAATTCGTTGAACAGGTCCTGCAGGTCCTGCGGAACGGTGGACGAACCATGCATGACCATATGGGTGTTCGGCAGGCGCTTGTGGATTTTGGCGATGGTGTCGATCGACAGGATTTCGCCGTCCGGCGCGCGGGTAAACTTGTAGGCGCCGTGGCTGGTGCCGATCGCGACGGCCAGCGCATCGACGCCGGTCTTTTCGACGAAGTCGAAAGCCTGCTCCGGATCGGTCAGCAGTTCCTCGCGCGACAGCTTGCCTTCGAAGCCATGGCCGTCTTCCTTTTCGCCGGCGCCCGTTTCCAGGTTACCGAGACAGCCAAGTTCACCTTCAACCGATACGCCGGCAGCATGGGCGATCTTCACGACTTCAGCCGTGACGCCGACATTGTATTCATAGGAAGCGATCGACTTGCCGTCGGCGAGCAGCGAACCGTCCATCATCACCGACGTAAAGCCGTTGGTGATTGCCGAGATGCAGGTCGAGGGCTGGTCGCCATGGTCGAGATGCAGGCAGACCGGAATATGCGGGTATTCTTCCGTGGCCCCTAGGATCAGATGACGCAGGAAGGCGTCGCCAGCATAGGCGCGGGCGCCGCGGCTTGCCTGCAGGATGACCGGAGAATCCGTGGCATCGGCGGCGCGCATGACAGCCTGGATATATTCCAGATTGTTCACGTTGAACGCTGGCAGCGCGTAATTGTGTTCGGCGGCGTGGTCCAAAAGCTGCCGCAAGGTGATCAATGCCATAGTCAGAAGTCTCCCGTTGTCTCTGCGCCATCATTTCTGATCATGACGCGCGCACCTTATTCTCCGCTTGAGCAGAAGTATTCCCTACAAAAGCCAACTGGTATCGCGACCAGGCCTCCTGGCGAATGTTGAGAGCGGATTTGCCTGCACCATAATTGATGATCCGGGTTTGGCAACCACCGCCGCGGCGGAAATGGTGCCGCCTGGCCTACGGAAACGTTACAGGTCGAGTGCTGCACGTAGATTATCCTGAATTTTTTTGACAAACCGGCGAACACAATTATAAGTTGATCGCCCGATATATGTACCCGTTACGTTCCAGCGCGCACATTCGCGGACTTCGCGCCGCTGCGAGAAGGACGGATGCAAGTTCATTTCGACGGAACAGCAGATCGCGAATACATATTACGTAAACTGCCAAAAATAATACTCGAACTTGCGCATTGATGACCGGCAACCTCCCGGAACATCGGTTCAGATAGCGCAAACCTCCCGGAAAATGGCGCGATTGAAATGCAACCGAGGCGCTATAAATATCTGTCCGTCAGCGACATGGCGGCGTTAGGCGCGACACAAAGAGCCTTGCCTTTGGAATAGATTTGGCATTCTCTCGCCGCTTCACAACCTAAAAAGAGGGGAAGGAGAACAAAATGACTTTTGCAAAAATCAACCTCCGTACAGCGATGCTGCTTGGATCGATTCTCATTGGCGCGAGCCCCGCGCTCGCTGAAACCGTTCTGCACCGGGGCAATGCCGGCGAGCCGCAAACGCTCGACCAGGCACACACCTCGATCAACATCGAAGAGTTCATCCTGAAGGACCTTTACGAAGGCCTGACGATCTATGACGCTGCCGGCAAGATCGTTCCCGGCGCTGCCGAAACCTGGGATCTGTCGGACGATGGTCTCGTTTACACCTTCAAGCTGCGCGCCAATGCCAACTGGTCCGACGGCTCCCCGGTTACCGCTGGCGACTTCGTCTTCTCCTTGCAGCGCGTTGAAGATCCGAAGACCGCAGCCGGCTATGCCAACATCCTTTTCCCGATCAAGAATGCCCAGAAGATCAACAAGGGTGAAGTGCCCGTCGATCAGCTCGGCGTGAAGGCCATCGACGACAAGACGCTGGAAATCACCCTTGAACGTCCGACCCCCTTCTTCCTTGAGCTTCTCGCCCACCAGACCGCCCTGCCGGTCTCCAAGGCCAGCGTCGAAAAGAACGGCGCCGATTTCGTCAAGCCGGGCGTGATGGTCTCCAACGGCGCCTACAAGCTCGTCGCCCATACCCCGAACGACAGCCTGACGACTGAAAAGAACGCCTCCTACTGGGATGCGGCAAACGTCAAGATCGACAAGGTCATCTTCTACCCGATCGACGACCAGGCAGCCTCCGTACGCCGGTTTGAGGCCAAGGAAATGGATCTGGCCTACAACTTCTCGGCCGACCAGCTGGACCGCCTGCGCGCTGCTCACGGCGATCAGGTCCACGTTTCGCCGACGCTCGCCACCTACTACTACAACTTCGACACCCGCCAGGCGCCCTATGACGACGTTCGCGTCCGCCGCGCGCTGTCCATGGCCGTCGACCGTGACTTCCTGGCCAAGGAAATTTATTCGGGCTCGCAGCTGCCGTCCTACTCGATGGTGCCTCCGGGCATGGCAAGCTACGGTGATCCGTCCAAGGCCGATTTTGCAGACAAATCGCAGCTCGACCGCGAAGACGAAGCGCTCAAGCTGATGAAGGAAGCCGGCTACGGCGAAGGCGGCAAGCCGCTCGAGATCGAAATCCGCTACAACACCAACCCGAACCATGAACGCGTCGCAACCGCTGTCGCCGACATGTGGAAGAACACGTTCGGCGCCAAGGTGTCGCTGGTCAATCTCGACGTTTCCTCGCACTACGCCTATCTGCAGGAAGGCGGCAAGTTCAACGTTGCCCGCGCTGGCTGGGTTGCCGACTATGCCGACGCCGAAAACTTCCTGGCGCTCAGCGCCTCCTCAAACAAGACCTTCAACTACAGCCATTTCGAGAACCCTGAGTTCGACGCGCTGATGAAGAAGTCCTACGAGGAAACCGATCCGGCGGCCCGCTCCAAAACGCTTCATGAAGCTGAAGCCATCCTCATGAAGGAACAGCCGGTCGCGCCGTTCCTGACCCAGGCAGACCTCTGGCTGGTGTCCAGCAGGGTGAAGGGCTGGCAGGACAATGCTGCAAACCAGCATCTGAGCCGCTTCCTGAGCGTTTCCGAATAACGGATTTTGACGCGCGGCGGCTGATGCCGCCGCGCGTCATGGAGTAAGACCATGATCTCCTTTGTTCTGCGCCGCCTTGCGAGCGCCGTGCCGACGCTATTCATCGTCGTCACGATTTCCTTCTTCCTGATGCGGTTCGCGCCGGGCGGTCCTTTCAATCTCGAGCGCCCGCTGCCGCCACAGACGATGGCGAACCTGATGGCCACGTACCATCTCGATCAGCCGCTCTGGAGCCAGTATGTTTCCTACATCGGTAATGCCGTCAGAGGCGATTTCGGACCGAGCTATGTCTACAAGGACAACACGGTCGCCGAGCTGATCGGCAAGGGCTTGCCCTATTCGATGGAACTTGGCTTTTATGCACTCTTGCTCGCACTTTTTGGCGGCGTTCTGGCTGGCACGATTGCGGCTCTCCGGCAAAATAGCGCCCTCGACTTCCTGATCATGTCGGTCTCGACCGTTGGCGTGACAGTCCCGAACTTTGTCGTCGGCCCCGTTCTCACACTTGTCTTCGCCATCACGCTCTCCTGGCTCCCGGCCGGAAGCTGGGGCGATGGCTCGCTGCGCTTCCTGATCCTGCCGATGATTGCCCTTGCTTTGCCGCTGCTGGCGGTGTTTGCGCGCCTGACGCGCGGCTCGATGATCGAAGCGCTGCACACCGACCATATCCGCACCGCCCGCGCCTATGGCCTGCCCGCCCGCACCGTCGTCATCACCCATGCGATGCGCGCTGCCATGTTGCCGGTCGTTTCCTATCTGGCGCCTGCGGCTGCGGCACTCCTTACCGGCTCGGCCGTGGTCGAGACGATTTTCACCATTCCCGGTGTTGGCCGCTATTTCGTGCTGGGCGCCATCAATCGCGATTACACGCTGGTGATGGGCACCGTCGTGCTGATCGCCATCTTCGTCATCGTTTTCAATCTGCTGGTCGACATTCTCTACGGCCTTCTCGATCCGAGGGTTCGCCATGACTGATATCGTCACCACGGAACTACCGCCGGAAACAGCCAGCCGAAGCCTGTTCCAACTTGCCGCCATGCGTTTCCGCCGCAACCGCGCCGCCATGGCCGGCTGCGTCGTGCTGGCGCTGATCGCGCTCTTCTCGTTCCTCGGCCCCTATTTCATCAGCCATACCTATGATCAGGTGTTTCCGTCCTATGTCTCGGTGGCGCCAAGCTTGGAACCCCGGCCGGATGCGTCGAGCCTGCAGGATGTCATGGAAGGCGTTGCGGGCCGCGCCCGCGTCGACCTGAAGGAATTTGCCGTCGAAGGCCAGACCTTCACGGCAATCGTCACCTCCGACAAGCCGATCGATCCGCGCACAACGCGCTACTTCGACCGTGCCAACGAGTTTGAGGGCACGCAGGTCGTCGCAACGGAAGATGACGGAAAGACCCTGAAATTGACCGGTCAGGTCGCCCGCGAATACTTCTTCTTCGGCACGGATTCGAACGGCCGTGACCTGATGGCGCGCGTCATGCTCGGCGGCCAGATCTCGATCGCCGTTGGCCTGCTTGCCAGCCTCGTTTCGCTCAGCATCGGCGTGCTCTACGGCGCCACCTCCGGCTATATCGGTGGCCGCGTCGATAACGTCATGATGCGGTTCGTCGAAATCCTCTATTCGCTGCCCTTCGTCTTCCTCGTCGTCGTGCTCGTCGTGTTCTTCGGACGCTCGTTCATCCTGATCTTCCTCGTCATCGGCGCGGTGGAATGGCTGGACATGGCCCGCATCGTGCGCGGTCAGACATTGGCCCTGAAGCGGCGCGAATTCATCGGGGCGGCGCAAGCGCTCGGCTTGACGGACTGGCAGATCATCCGCCGTCACATCATCCCGAACACGATCGGTCCCGTGGTGGTTTTCGTGACTGTCGTCGTGCCGAAGGTCATCCTGCTTGAAAGCTTCCTCTCCTTCCTCGGCCTCGGCGTTCAGGCGCCGCTGACGAGCTGGGGCGCGCTGATTGCGGAAGGTGCCAACAATATCCAGTCGGCACCGTGGCTGCTGATCTTCCCGGCGATCTTCTTCGTTCTCACCCTGTTCTCGCTCAATTTCGCCGGCGACGGCCTGCGCGATGCGCTCGACCCGAAGGACCGTTGACATGAATGATTCACGGGAAACAATTCTCGCCGTCCGCGACCTCAAGGTCACCTTCACAACGCCCGACGGCGACGTGCAGGCGGTCAAGGGCATCGATCTCGACATCAAGGCCGGGGAAACGCTGGCTGTCGTCGGAGAATCCGGCTCCGGCAAAAGCCAGACGATGATGGGCATCATGGGTCTGCTGGCCGGAAACGGCCGGGTTGCCGGCTCGGCCAAGTATCGCGGCCAGGAACTGGTCGGGCTGCCGCTGAAGGCGCTGAACAAGGTGCGTGGCGCCAAGATCACCATGATCTTCCAGGAGCCGATGACCTCGCTCGATCCGCTTTACACGATCGGAAGGCAGATCGCCGAACCGATCGTCCAGCATCGCGGTGGCACATTCAGCCAAGCCCGAGCCCGCGTGCTCGAATTGCTGGAGCTGGTCGGCATTCCCGATCCAAAGCGACGCATCGACAGCTACCCGCATGAAATGTCCGGCGGCCAGCGTCAGCGCGTCATGATCGCCATGGCGCTTGCCAACGATCCCGACATCCTGATCGCCGACGAACCGACGACCGCGCTCGATGTCACCATCCAGGCGCAGATCCTCGACCTCCTCAATTCGCTGCAGGCCAAGTTCGGCATGGCCGTGGTGCTGATCACCCATGACCTCGGCATCGTCAAGCATTTCGCCAGCCGCGTCGCGGTCATGCGCCGCGGCGAAGTGGTCGAGACGGGAACGACAGCCGATATCTTCGAGCGGCCGCAGGCCGACTATACCAAGATGCTGCTCGCCGCTGAGCCGCATGGCCGCAAGGCGTCACCGGCCGAAACCGCACCGGTCATGCTCGAAGGCAGGAATGTCTCGGTCGATTATGCCACCGGTGGCGGTCTGTTCGGCAAGAAGGCAGGCGTTTTCCGCGCGGTCGATGGCGTCAATATCCGGCTGAAGGAAGGCCAGACCATCGGCATCGTCGGTGAATCCGGTTCCGGCAAATCGACGCTTGGCCGCGCACTCCTGCGGCTGATACCGAGCTCAGGCCGCTATCAGTTTGGAGCGACCAATATCTCCGATTTCGGCCGCTCGGCCATGCGGCCGCTGCGCCGGCAATTGCAATTGGTCTTTCAGGATCCGTACGGCTCCCTGTCGCCACGCCAAACGGTGGGAGAAATCATCACCGAAGGGCTCTATGTCCACGAGCCACAGCTCAGCCGTGCCGAGCGCGACAAGCGGGCCATTGAGGCGCTGAAGGAAGTTCGTCTGGATCCGGCGGCCCGCAACCGTTATCCGCATGAATTCTCCGGCGGCCAGCGGCAGCGTATCGCCATCGCCCGCGCCATTATCCTGAAGCCGAAGGTCGTCATCCTGGATGAACCGACCTCGGCGCTTGACCGCTCGGTGCAAGGCCAGGTCATCGATCTCCTGCGCGACCTGCAGAAGACGCATGGGCTCTCCTATATCTTCATCAGCCATGACCTGTCCGTGATCAAGGCGATGTCGGACTACGTGGTGGTGATGAAGAACGGCAAGATCGTCGAGGAAGGCGATACCGACGCGATCTTCGAGGCGCCGCGTGAAAACTACACCCAGACCCTGATGAACGCAGCCTTCACGGCGTGACATCCAGCAAGGCCCGGCCCTAATCGGCCGGGCTCTTGCAGCCTTCGCCATGCGTTCTTGTGGTTTCGATCCCAACATCCTACGCTCACACCTAGGGAGCCTCCCGAAACGATCCTTATCGTTGCGGGTGGATGAGAAACGGCGCCATCAGGAACACGGGAACGGACCATGCCCAGCCCATCGCTCTACGAAATCCACGATCCTCGTTTCCGCTCGCTGATCGTTGGCAGCGCCGTGCTTGAAGAGCTGCATTCCGGCTGCCGCTGGGCCGAAGGGCCGGTCTGGTTTGACGACGCGCAGCAGCTGTTGTGGAGCGATATTCCCAACCAGCGCATGCTGCGCTGGGTGCCCGATGGCGGCGTCTCGGTCTATCGCTATCCCTCGAATTTCGCCAATGGCCATACCCGTGACCGCCAGGGACGGCTGATTTCCTGTGAACACGGCACCCGCCGCGTGACCCGCACTGAACCGGATGGCTCGATCACCGTGCTTGCCGACAGTTTCGAGGGCAAGCGGCTGAATTCGCCCAATGACGTCGTGGTGCGCTCGGACAACAGCATCTGGTTCAGCGATCCGACCTACGGCATCCTGTCTGATTATGAGGGCTACAAATCAGCGCCGGAACAGGACAAACGCGGCATCTACCGGCTTGACCCGGTGACCGGCGCGCTGACCGCCGCCGCCAGCGATTTCCTCCAGCCGAACGGCCTTGCCTTCTCGCCGGGCGAAACCAAGCTCTACGTTGCCGACAGCGGCACCAATCCGGACGATACGGCACCGGCCCATATCCGGGTCTATGATGTGGAAGGTACGCGGTTGACCAATTCCGCGGTCTTCTGCCATCTCGACGAAGGCCGCCCGGACGGCTTTCGTCTCGATACCAACGGCAATCTCTGGACCAGCGGTGGCCATGCGGTGCATTGCTTTGCTTCGGACGGCACGCTGCTCGGCAAAATCCGTATCCCCCAGGGCGTCTCGAACCTCACCTTCGGCGGCCCGCGCCGTAATCGGCTGTTCATCACCGCGACGCAATCGGTCTACGCGATCTATGTAACGGCAACCGGCGTCCAACGTCCGTAAAACGCTATTCCTTGGCCTTGCCCCGGTGTTTCAGCTGCTGTTCGCGGAAGAAGATGAACAGGCCGGATGCGACGATCAGCGCTGCGCCGAGGGCAACGGTCCAACGCGGCGTATCGCCGAAGAATAGCCAGCCGAACACCACCGCCCAGAACAGAAGCGTATATTGCAGTGGCACGACGGTCGCTGCGTCTGCGAGCTTCAACGAGCGGCTGACGAGAATATGCGCCAGCATGGCGACGATACCCAAAAGGCTGAGACAGGCCACCGCTTCCAGGTCCAGCGGCGCCCAACCGGCCGTATTGGCACCGACGCCAACCAGAGAGAAGATCAGCGCACCGCTCAACTGCCAGAAGATCAATGTCGTATCCGGCGTCGATCGCAGGGTTCGTCCGAGCAGCAGAGCGAAGGCAAACGCAGCGCTACCGACCAGCGCAATCAGCGCCGGCAGCGAGAAACTCTTGGACGACGGCTCCAGCGCAACGATCACCCCGGCAAAGCCGATCAGGATCGCCGTCCACCGCCGCCAGCCGACTTTCTCGCCCAGAAGGAACGGCGAAGCGGCCGCGACATAGATCGGTGCTGCCAGCCAATAGGTCATCGCATCAGCCAGAGGCATGTAGGCAACGGCGAAATAGAAGGCAGACGCGTCGATTGCGAACAACAGCGAGCGCAGCGCATGCAGCCATGGCCGGTCGACCTGGACCAGGCTGCGCCAACCACGCTTGATGAAAAATGGCGTCAGCACGATCAGCGCCGCTATGCTGCGGATCGTCATCAACTGGGGAACCGAATAGGTCGAAACCAGCCACTTGCCCATCACGTCGTTGAGCGAAAACATCAACATGCCAAGCAGCATGATCAACACGCCGGTGCGGGCGGCGTTTGGGGAATGGGCAAGCGGGACTGTTTGGGCTGTCATGGCATCGGTTCCGGCAAAGATGCGTGCCAGTCGCACATTCCAACCAAACGATCCAGTCGCGAAAAGGCATAGGTCCATCAACATTTGGAATGGCGAATGGACGCGACGCCTCCCAGATTTAAATCCTGGCACGCCATTGATAGAAAACTTCTATCATTACATGCGATGTGAGCCCTTGAAGAAGCAGTGAAATTCCATAAACAGCCTCCGAAAGGTGAGTTTTCACCATCGTTTCTTCTATCGGTAACGGCCAGGGATCTCCGCGTTATGGGCAAGACTGTTTTTCTCGGCAAACCTTCCAAGGCAGCAGGCGGCTGGGGAGCCTTGAAGAGCTGCGGCAAACGGCTTCTGGAAAGCGGCTCGCCGATTTCGGGTGCGAGAACCCTGCTCAAGGCAAACCAACCCGATGGCATTGACTGCCCCGGCTGCGCCTGGGGCGATCCGGCCCATGGCTCCTCGTTTGAATTCTGCGAAAATGGCGTCAAGGCCGTGGCATGGGAAGCCACCGACAAACGGACGCCACCCGATTTCTTTGCTGCCCACACCGTGACGACCCTCCAGTCATGGAGCGACTATGAGCTGGAGCAGCAGGGCCGGCTCACCCACCCGATGCGCTACGACCGCGCGACCGACACCTATGTCCGCGTCAGCTGGGATACCGCCTTTGCCGAGATCGGTGCCATCCTCAACAGCTTCGACACCCCCGACCGCGCCGAATTCTACACATCCGGCCGCGCCTCCAACGAAGCCGCCTTCCTCTACCAGCTGTTCGTGCGGCTCTATGGCACCAACAATTTCCCGGATTGCTCCAACATGTGCCATGAGGCCAGCGGCATCGCCATGAAACAGGCGGTGGGCGTCGGCAAGGGTACGGTGCTGTTGGAGGATTTCGAAAGGGCCGACGCCATCTTCGTCATCGGCCAGAACCCCGGCACCAACCATCCGCGCATGCTGGGTGACCTGCGCCGTGCGGCCCAGCGGGGCGCAAGGATCGCGGTTTTCAATCCGGTCCGCGAGCGCGGCCTGGAGCGCTTTGCCGATCCGCAGGACAAGCTGGAAATGCTGCGCGGCGGTTCAACCGAAATTGCCAGCGACTATTTCCAGCCGCGTCTGGGCGGCGACATGGCGGCAGTGCGCGGCATGGCCAAGGCGGTTTTTGCGGCTGACGATGCAGCGCTAGCGGCCGGTGAGCCTTCGGTTCTCGACCATGCCTTTCTGGAACTGCACACTGCCGATTTCGCTGCTTACCGCTCTGCGGTCGATGCGACCGGCTGGGCTGAAATCGAGGATCAGTCCGGCCTGACCCGTCTGGAGATCGGGCGTGCGGCGGACACCTATCTTGGTGCGGAGCGGGTGATCTGCACCTGGGCGATGGGCGTGACGCAGCACCGGCATTCGGTCATCACCATCCGGGAGATCGCCAATTTCATGATGCTGCGCGGCAATATCGGCAAGCCGGGCGCCGGTCTCTGCCCGGTCCGCGGCCATTCCAACGTGCAGGGTGACCGCACCGTCGGCATCAACGAGAAGGCGACGGCCGCGTTTCTCGATACGCTGGAAAAAGAATTCGATTTCAAGGCGCCGCGCAAGGAAGGCCATAACGTGCTTGCCGCCATCGGCGCCATGCTGGACGGCTCAGCCCAGGCCTTTATCGGTCTCGGCGGCAATTTTGCCCGCGCGACGCCGGACAGCCCGATCATCGCCAAGGCGCTGGCGCGCCAGAAACTGACCGTCAACATCGCCACCAAGCTCAATCATTCGCATCTAATGCCCGGCGAGGTCAGCTTCATCCTGCCATGCCTTGGCCGCACCGAGATCGACCGGAACTCGAAGGGCGTCAGCCAGATCGTTACCGTCGAGGATTCGATGAGCATGGTGCATGGCTCCGGCGGCATCAACAAACCGGCCTCGCCTGAACTGCGCTCCGAAGTCGCCATCATTGCCGGCATTGCGGCCGCCACCGTCGGCTCGGCCAAGGTTGATTGGGCGGCTCTTGCGGATGACTACGACCTGATCCGCGATCATATCGCCAATGTGATTCCCGGCTTTGAAAATTACAATGAACGCGTCCGCAAACCGCGCGGTTTTCACCTGCGCAATGCAGCGTCAAACCGTGAATGGGAAACACCGGCAGGCCGCGCCACCTTCTGGACTGGCTCGCTTCCCAAAGCCATCGAGCATCAGATTGCCCGCGACCAAGACGGCGCCTTCGTTCTGCAGACATTCCGCTCGCATGATCAGTACAACACGACGATCTATGGCATGGATGACCGTTATCGCGGCGTCTATGGCGAACGCAGCGTCGTTTTCGTCAACCCCGCCGACCTGGCTGAACTCGGTGCCGAGGCTGGTGACCGGGTCGATGTCATCGGCCGGCATGACGACGGCGTGGTGCGCATCGCCAAGGATTTCCGGCTGGTCCCCTATGATATCCCGCGCGGTTGCGTTGCCGGTTATTATCCAGAACTCAACGTGCTCGTGCCATTGTCGAGCGCCGGAGACGAGAGCGATACACCGACGTCGAAATCGGTCCTGGTATCCTTCCGCCCCACGGCTGCGGCCAAAGACGCGGCCTGATGCAGGAAGTTGTATCCGAGGCGCAATTTCTCGCATATGCCGACGCGCTCCGGACGCAGGATCCGGCACTTTCGCCGATTATGGCAGGGATCGTCGCCGCGGTGTTCCAAGGCATTGCGGATGACAGCCGCAGCTTCTCAAAACTGTTCGGCATTGCCCATGCGCTCGTGTTGCGTGAGATCAATCAGTTGTCCGGGCTAGACGCGCCGGTCGAGATTATTGGCCGGGATGCACGCACACAGAGGACGCATATCAAACTTACGGTAAAAGGTGCGGCACTTTGCGCACGGGTCCCTTGACCTTGGCAAAAGGATCGCTATTTAACGTGCGACTCCAGCAGTGCAGGGCATTTACAACACGCCTGCTGAGCAAACCTGATACCGGGCCCCTCTGGCGAGAATTTACGGCGTTCTCGTGATGTCGGTATTACCCCGCAAATAAGCCGGCGGATTGTAAGCAAATGACACTCCATATCATGCGTTCTTCGCATGCCGTTTTGGGCATGCGGGATTTTTCCAGCTATTCAATGTCCGGCTTCTCCGGGGCGGAGGTACGGCCATGACGACCGCTTCCCAGACTTCGACGCTCGGCTATTTCAAATGGTCCTTCATCGTCACCGCCGCCGGCCTTGCGCTCGGTGCCTGGCTGGGGTGGACGACCACGGGAACGATCGGCGGCATGGCCACGGTCTTCTTCATTTGTACGGTTCTGGCCGTGCTGGAAATCTCGCTCTCCTTCGACAACGCCATCGTCAACGCCAACAAGCTCAAGGAAATGACGCCGGTCTGGCAACAGCGGTTCCTGACCTGGGGTATCCTGATCGCCGTTTTCGGTATGCGTATCGTCTTCCCGTTGCTCATCGTCGTCATCGCGGCCAAGATTGGACCGATTGATGCGCTGGTTTTGGCCGCTGCGCGTCCGGAAGAGTACGCCCGCATCATGAACGAGGCGCATCTGCCGATCGCCGCCTTCGGCGGTACCTTCCTGATGATGGTCGGTCTGAAGTTCTTCTTCGACCATGAGAAGGATGTGCACTGGATCGGCGTTCTTGAGCGCAACCTCTCCCGGTTCGCCTCGATCAAGGGCGTTGAAATCGCCTTCGTTCTGGCCGTAATCCTGATCTTCTCGTCGCTGCTTGAAGGCGAAGAGGCAACTACGTTCGTCTACTGCGCCATCTATGGCCTTCTGACCTTCCTCGCAGTCGAGGTTGTCGGCGGCCTGCTCGATGCATCGCAGCAGACCATGAACGCAGCGGCAAAGGGCGGCCTCGGCGCCTTCATCTACCTCGAAGTTCTCGATGCCAGCTTCTCCTTCGATGGTGTTATCGGCGCGTTTGCCTTGACGCAGAACCTCTTCGTCATCGCCATCGGCCTTGGCATCGGCGCCATGTATGTGCGCTCGATGACCATCATGCTGGTGGAAAAGGGAACGCTTGCCGAATACCGCTACCTGGAACACGGCGCGTTCTACGCGATCCTGATCCTGTCGGTGATCATGTATGTCCAGACGCTCTTCCATATCCCGGAAGTCATCACCGGTCTCGGCGGTGCAGCGCTGATCGGCATCTCGCTCTGGTCATCGATCTTGCACAACCGCCGCGAACAACTGAGCGGCGCGCACTGAATAACAAGAACACTCCGCATAAAAACGATTGCCGTCCGTCACAAACGGGCGGCATTTTTATGTCCAGGCGTCTCTACACTACAGAAAATGAAAATATCCAGCTCATCGTGGCGGAGTGAGCGCAGCGGATGGTGAAACCCGCCTGGATGCCTTACCAGCATTAAACTAAGGGTGGTATTCGGCCAACCCGGCGACTTTGAAGCTCGCCGGATAGATTCGGTGCCGTGAACCGATTCGTTCTCAACAAAAATGGCGGCGGCTGATGGCGCGGGGGCGCCGGACCTTTTCAGGCCCGGCCAAACTCATCATCGAGACGCACGATATCATCGTCCTTGAGGTAGGAGCCCGTCTGTACCTCGATCAATTCCAGCGGAATTTTCCCCGGATTGCTCAAACGATGCACTTCACCCTGCGGGATATAGATCGACTCGTTCTCGTGCAGCAGCCGGGTCTGGTCGCCGATTGTGATTTCCGCCGTGCCGCATACGACGATCCAGTGCTCGGACCGATGGTGATGTTTTTGCAGGGAGATTTTGCGGCCGGGCGCGACATGCAGCCGTTTGACCTCAAACCGCTCACCACTGAGCACAGAGGCAACCGCACCCCAGGGCTTGTAGGACGTCGGATGAACCTGTGTCAGGCCCCGCGTCTTCGGCGTCTTGGCGAGCAGCTTGACGATCTGGCCGACATTCTGGCTGTCCGCCAGATGCCCGACATAGACGGCGTCCTCGCTGGCAATGACGGCCATATCATCGAGACCATTGACGGCAATGTGGATATCACGCGACAGGACAAGCGAATTGCGCGTGTTGGAGACGGTGGCCTTCTGGCCGACCACGTTGCCGAATTCGTCTTTATCGCCGATCGCCCAGACAGAATCCCAGCTACCGAGGTCCGACCAGCTGAAGGCGGATGGGACGACGGCTGCATGCGCCGTCTTTTCGAACACGGCATAATCGACCGAGATATCCGGCGCCTGCGAAAAGCTCTCGGTCTCCAGGCGAACGAAATCCAGATCGCTGACGGAGTTCAACACGGCTTTCTGCGCGGCCGCATGGGCGTCCGGCGCGAAAGCAGCCATTTCCGACAGAAACAGGGCGACAGGCAGCATGAACATGCCGGAGTTCCAGAGATACCGTCCACTGGCCAGCAATTCTTCGGCGCGCGCCTGATCCGGCTTCTCGACGAACCGTGCCACTGTCCTGGCGCCGGTATCGAGGTCGGCTCCGATCTCGATATAACCGTAACCCGTCGCAGGCTCTGTCGGCTTGATACCGAACGTTACGAGCTTTCCCGATTTCGCGGTTTCGTTGGCTGAGAAAATACAGTCGAAGTAATGGGTCGATGCATCGATCTCGTGGTCGGAAGCCAAAACCTGCATCACGGCGTCGTCGCCATAGTCACGCTGGATCACGAAGGCGGCGGCGGCCAGCGCGGGCGCGGTGTTGCGCGCAACGGGCTCAAGCAGAATGCTCGAAAGCGGCACATCGACCGTCATCGCCTGTTCTGCAACGATGAAGCGGAACTCGGAGTTGGTGACGATAACCGGCTGCTCGTACCAGTCGGTATCGGCAACCCGCTTCAGGGTCTTTTGAAACAGCGAGTGATCACCGAGAAATTGCAGAAACTGTTTTGGCGCTGCAGACCGGGACAAGGGCCAAAGCCTTGTTCCTCTGCCACCGGCCATGATGACCGGTACGATTTTCGATGACATGAATGCCCCTTAACGATGCAGGATGACACGTTCAGCACATGCTGGTCTGGTCATTTGGCCTTTGTTTGAACCGGATGCGGGATCGGTCCAGCCTCAATAAAACGAAATGTCCGTTCTTGCTGGCACGCATCGCCGCGTTGGTCATGATGAATTTCCAAGCGGGCAGCATCACGTGCGTTTCGTCAGCTCCTAGAAGCTTCATATCGCATTTTCTGGAGTGACTGCAACAAGTCGGCCAAAGAACAGCATACGAGAACCCTCCTTCGACCTAGTGGGCCTTACACCACCGATGCCCATGTTGCACCGTTCGCTCAATCCTGTTCACGGACGTGAAAACTGCTCCAAAACGCAAAAAGCCCACCAGTGACTGGTGGGCTTCGCGGACTTCATATGATGACTGAATTAGCCGCGCTTGACGGAATTGAAGTTCGCCGGATTGATACCGAGCGTATAGAGGTCGCGGTCGCGTGGACGGCGGTTGCCTTCGACTGCTGCGGCAGCGGCCGTGGCCGCACCAAAGATGGCGATGGCATTACCGAAAAAGCCTCGGGCAGATTGACGGGCACTCATCTCTTTAACTCACTTTCCTAAGTTGTTGTTGTGTCTTGTTCGACGAGATGAATATGCGGTCTGCAACCTCCGTTTACAATGCACAGGAATTCATCCCAGCCATGCAAATAGCAAGGGCCCGGTTAACATCAGTCAACCGGGCCCTTGCTGTGACGATCTTGGGAGGAACCGTCAGTCTTCGTTGGCGGCAAGCTGCGAAAGCACCTGGCCACGGCCGCGCGCGCGCAGGATCAGCGGCACGATCAGCGCCGCGGCGGCAATCACCAGCAGCACAGCCGCAACCGGCGAAGTGAACAGCACCGTCACATCGCCCTGGCTGATCGCCAGCGCGCGGCGGAGTTGCTGTTCGGCCAATGGTCCGAGGATCAGGCCGACGACCACAGGCGCAATCGGGTAGCCGAAGATGCGCATGGCGTAGCCGAGAACACCGAATGCCAGGAGCATGCCGAGCTCGAAGACCGACGGATTGGCGCCGATGGTACCGAGCGTCGCAAACAACAGGATACCGGCATAGAGCCATGGCTTGGGGATCGTCAGAAGCTTCACCCAGAGGCCAACCAGCGGCAGGTTGAGCACCAAAAGCATGAAGTTGGCGATCAGGAGTGATGCGATCAGGCCCCAGACGAGCTGAGGATTGGTCGCAAACAACAGCGGGCCAGGCTGCAGGCCGTACTGCTGGAAGCCGGCCAACATGATCGCCGCGGTCGCCGTGGTCGGCAAGCCGAGTGTCAACAGAGGCACCAGCGTACCGGCAGCCGAGGCATTGTTGGCCGCTTCCGGCCCCGCAACACCTTCGATGGCACCGTGGCCGAACTCTTCGGGATGTTTGGACAACCGTTTTTCAGTCGCATACGAAAGGAATGTGCCGATTTCGGCACCACCGGCCGGCATTGCGCCGATCGGGAAACCGATCGCCGTGCCACGCAGCCAAGCCTTCCACGAACGCGCCCAGTCCTGGGCGGTCATCCAGACAGATCCTTTGACCGCCTCGACCTTGTCCGGCCCCTGCTCGCCCTGTGCGGCGATATAGAGCGATTCACCGATGGCAAACATGGCGACGGCGAGCGTCGTCACTTCGATCCCGTCCAAAAGATCGGGAACGCCGAAGCTCATGCGGGCCTGACCGGTCAGCTGATCGATGCCGATGATGGCAAGCGCAAAGCCGATAAACAGCGAAGTCAGGCCGCGCAGTGTCGAATCCCCGAACGCGGAAGACACGGTAACAAAGGCGAGAACCATCAGGGCAAAATATTCGCGCGGGCCAAAAACCAGCGCCAGCTTGACGACGAACGGCGCGATGAAGGCAAGCCCGAGCGTCGCGATCAAGCCGGCGACGAACGAGCCGATGGCGGCCGTTGCCAGCGCCGGTCCGCCGCGCCCCTTGCGGGCCATCTTGTTGCCCTCAAGCGCTGTAACGATCGAAGCGCTTTCACCGGGCGTATTGAGAAGGATGGAGGTCGTCGAGCCGCCATACATGCCGCCATAATAGATACCGGCGAACATGATCAGCGAGCCACCCGGGTCCAGACGGTAGGTGACCGGCAGAAGCAGCGCCACGGTCAGCGCCGGACCAATGCCCGGCAAGACGCCGACAGCGGTGCCAAGCGTCACGCCAATCAACGCATAGAGAAGGTTCATCGGCTGGGCGGCGACGAGCATGCCCTGCAGCAGGAAATCGAATGTGGTCATGTCAGGGCCTTACCAAAACAGGTGTTCAAGCGGACCGGCAGGCAACGAAAGCTGCAGCAACCCGGCAAAGACCAGCCAGACGCCAAGACAGAGCACGATGCCGATCGGGATCGTGAACCAGAGCTTTCGCTTTCCGAATCCAGCCGCGGTCGCAGCAAACAGAAGACCGGTGGCGATGGAAAACCCCAGCGGCTTCAACGTCAGCATCTGCGCAGCGAGACCGCCGATGATCCAGATTACCGGGCCGAATTCCTGACGCTCCCGTGCCGGAAAATCTCCGCGCAGCGCCTCGAATACGGTCCACGCGGCCAACAGCAGAAGCACGCTGGCGATCACGAATGGAATGGTTGCCGGACCGATGCCGGAATAACTGGTGATCTGCGCAAGCCGCGACGTATCCCAGAAGATCAGGCCGGCGAGAGCGGCCAGGAAGACGGCGATGACAAGCGCCGCCCTGTCAGGGCGGCGTGTCTGCGTCGAAGGGGTGTTGCCCTTGCTCATTTAACCAGACCAATGTCCTTGAGGATGGTTTCGGTTGCCGAAACGTCCTTGGCCAACTGTTCCTTGAAGGCGTCGCCAGCAAGGTAGGTATCCGTCCAGCCCTTGGTCTTCAAGGTTTCCTGCCAGCCAGCCGACTTGGCAAGCTTTTCGACATCAGCCGAAACAGCCGCCTTCTGCTCATCGGTCAGGCCAGGAGCAGCAGCAACCATGCGCCAGTTCTGAACCACGACGTCGAGGCCACCTTCCTTGATGGTCGGGGCATCGATGCCAGGGATGCGCTCGGCGCTCGACATGGCGAGCAGGCGCAGCGTGCCGGCCTTGATCTGCGATTCGAATTCGCCATAACCGGAAATGCCGGCTGTTACCTGGCTGCCGAGGATAGCTGCGAGGGCTTCGCCGCCGCCGGAAAACGCGATGTAGTTGATCTTGGTCGGGTCAACGCCAGCGGCCTTGGCGATCAGGCCAACAGCGATATGGTCCGTACCGCCGGCCGAACCGCCACCCCAGGACACAGCGCCCGGATCCTTCTTCAGCGCTTCGACGAGATCACCCATCGACTTCAACGGCGAATCGGCCGGAACGACGATGGCTTCATATTCGCCGGTCAGGCGTGCGATCGGGGTAACGTCGTTGAGCGATACCGGCGACTTGTTGGTGAGAATGGCGCCGACCATGACGTAACCGCCGACGATCAGGGCATTGGCATTGCCGGCCGACTGGCTGGCGAACTGTGCGAGGCCGATCGTGCCACCGGCGCCCGGTACGTTCTGCACCTGAACATTGCCGGAAATGCCTTCGGCCTGCATGACCGACTGGATCGAGCGGGCCGTCTGGTCCCAGCCGCCGCCCGGGTTGGCCGGAGCGATGATCGTGTAGTCAGCAGCAACAGCCGGGAGCGCGAGAGCGCCGGCAAGAATGGATGCCAGAAAAAACTGTTTCAAAGGGTAGTCCTCCGTCAGGCGCGCTCGTTCAGTATGGCGCGCATATTGTTCATCTTTGCGGACGGGGATGGCTCACGGTCGAATCAGCTGCAGCGGCCTTTTAGGCTCGCCGTTACGCCGGGTCTGGTGAAATTCCTCCCATACGCCTCGATCATCCGCCTCCACGGATAATGAAGAACTGCAAGGCACCATATGAAGCTGACATTTACCTGACATCGGGCGGAGCCTTGCCCTGTTAATGTCCCTTAATTTTTAGTTTTCGTCTACTGGAGCCGTAAAACTTCGTTCCAGCGGGCAATCAGCCGCGCCCGCTTCACCTGATCGAGATAAACCATCAGGCCGGGGCTGACCGGAACGGGCTTCAGCTGTCCACCGAGCATCTCGCGCATGGTGTTGGCGGTATTGGCGCCAGCGACGTCAGGGCTGACCGCAGGGATCTGCAATTCACGCGCCATGATCGTCTGACCTTCCTTTGACATGAAGAACTCCAGATAGCGGCGGCCGAGATCCGGCGTTGCCGCCGCCTGCGGCACCAGCCCGATGCGCGACATGACGACGGTATAATCGCGCGGCAGCACGATACCGACGTCCGGATGACGCGACGCCCAATCGGCGGCATAGGAACCGAGAATATTGTAACCGAGCACGAAGCGGCCATCGGAGACCCGCTCGAGGATGGCCGAACTGGTGGAGTAGAGCTTGACGCCGGCCGCCCCCATCGCCTGGATCACCGACCAGATATCGCCAAACTGTTCCTGATCACGCGCCATGAACAGGAATCCGACACCGGATCGCTCGATATCGTATGTACCGATCTTGCCGAACACCGCACTGCCCTGACGCTGGAGATAATCGACAAACTCCGCCCGCGTCGAAGGCGGCTTTTCCTTGGTAAAACTCGGCTTGTGATAGACGAAAACCGCCGGCTCGAAGGTCAGCGCATAGGCAGTATTGCGCCAATTGGCCCAGGCCGGCCAGCGGCCGCTCATCGGCATGTCGCTGCGCTGGGCGTAGCCGTCATTGCTGAGCTTCACCTGCAGGTCCATCGCCGAGGAAAAGGCGAAATCCGCGGTCTTTTCGCCAGCATCGGTCTCCTTGACAATCCGGTCATAGATTTCGCCGGTCAGCATGTCCTCGTAGCGCACGGCCACATCCGGATTGGCGATCTGGAAACCAATGATCATCGGCCGCGCCAGGGGCTCGTCGAGTGAGGAATAGACGATGACGGTCGGCGCTTCCGCATCGCCCGAACGCGCCGGAAACAGCGTGACCTGCGCGGCTGCCGGAGTTGAAAATGCACAGAAAAGACAGAGAAGGGGAAGGAAACGCATAAAACGATATTGCCGCAGCCTCGGCCCGTTCACAAGCGTCAGCACGCCCGATACAGTAGCTTCAAGGAGACAGCGGATTTGCGAATACTACTGGTCGAGGACAATACGGCGCTTTCGGAAGGACTTGTCGCGATTCTGCGTGGCAGCGGCTACGCGGTTGACGTCGTTCACGATGGCACCTCCGCCAATGCAGTCACCGCCACGGAAACCTTCGACCTCGTCATTCTTGATCTCAACCTGCCGGAGATGGACGGGCTCGACGTCCTGCGCTCGATGCGCGCGCGGCAGAACAAAGCTGCGGTACTGATCCTGACGGCGCGCGGGACCCAGGAAGAGAAGATCAAAGGCCTCGATCTTGGCGCCGACGACTACATGATCAAGCCCTTCGACATCAGCGAGTTCGAAGCCCGCGTCCGTGTCCTCCTGCGGCGTCAGGCCGGGCTGCGCTCCTCGCTTGTCAGCTACGGCAAGATTTCGCTCGATCTCAATTCGCGCACCTTTTCGGCCGATGGCATCACCGTCGATATCCCGGCAAGGGAACTCGGCCTTCTGGAAATCCTGTTCATGCGTGCGGGCAAAGTGGTCGCCAAGGAAGCAATCATCCAGTCGCTGACGGCTTTCGACGATGATCTGAGCGCCAATGCCATCGAGCAATATGTCAGCCGGTTGCGCAAGCGCCTGGCGCCGCATGGACTGACGGTGCGCACCGCGCGCGGCATCGGCTACTATCTCGACAAGATGGCGGACGCCTGATGGCGCGGCGCGCCTATTCGCTGCGCCGGGGGTTGCTCGCCTGGCTGTTGATCTCGACCGTCGTCATCGGAGCGCTTGCCCTGATCGACACCTATCGCGAGGCGGTGAAGACGGCGAATATCGTATCAGACCGGGTGCTGGCCGGGTCGGCGCTGGCGATTGCCGAAAGGGTCGTGGTCGCCGAAGACGGGTCGCTTGAGGTCGATATCCCCTATGTAGCGCTGGAAATGCTGACCTCGGCCGCGCAGGACCGCGTCTTCTACCGGGTCGATGGACCGCCCGGCCAGTTCATCACCGGCTACCAGAACCTGCCCTCCGTTGCCGCTCTCAATGGCCAGTCGGCCGTCTATGCCGATGCGCAGTTCCGCGGTGAGCCGATCCGGGTCGCGGCTCTTGAGCGATCGGCCTCTACAGGCATCAATTCCGTTCCCTTCGTCGTCACCGTCGCGGAAACCACCATTGCCCGGCGGCAGTTGACGCAGGCGATCCTGTTGCGGTCGGCCTTCCGGCTGTTGATGATGATCCTGGGCGCGGCCGTTATCGTCTGGATCGCGGTCACGTTCTCGCTGCGGCCGCTTTACCGGCTGGGTGACGCCATTGCCGAGCGCAGCCCCGATGATCTGCACCCGATCGACCAGTCGGTGCCGAGCGAAGTCGAGGGGCTGGTCGAAACAGTCAATTCCTTCATGGTGCGGCTGCAATCTGCACTCGATGCGCTGCGCCATTTCTCCGGCAATGCCAGCCATCAGCTGCGTACGCCACTGGCGATCATCCGCACGCAGTTGGCGCTGTCGGCCCGAGCCACGACATTGGAGGAGGCGCAGGCCGCCGCCCGCAAGGGGGATGAGGCCGTCGCCCATGCCGAGCGCATTCTGGCGCAACTGCTGTTGATGGCTAAGATCGATGCCGCCGGCTCGAAGGAGCCGCAGCCGCTTGAGATCATCGATTTGGTCGCGCTGGCGCAGGAGATCACCGGCGACCGCGTGCCTGGCGCCGGTGAGGCCGACATCGATCTCGGCTTCGAGGGCGGCGGCAAGGCATTGATCCGGGCGGAACCGCTGCTGATCGGCGAGCTGCTGCGTAATCTCATCGAAAACGCCATCGCCTATGCCGGAAAGGGAGCGGAAGTCACGGTTCGGGTCGAAATAGTGACAGACGGTGTCCGGCTCGACGTAGAAGACAACGGCCCGGGCATCCCACCGGAAAACCGGCAGGTCGTGCGTCAGCGTTTTGCCCGCGGCGGACGCGGGCAAGCACCGGGGATGGGGTTGGGACTTCCGATCGTCGAAGAAATCGCCGGATTGTTCGGCGGACATCTTGCGCTGGGAGAAGGGCCGGGGGGGAAAGGGCTGAAAGCCTCGATAACATTCCCGGCCGCAATAGCTGGCCCGGCCGCGGTCTCTGCCTAGCGGTTACGACCTGTCATAAGCGAGGTCGTTTCACGGGTCTGAACGAGAAGGATCGCGTTCCAGATCATCTGGACAAAACCGCGATCAGACGGGCTCGACAGCTTGCGCTGCGAAAACATGATAAGCTCCATAGGGTTTGTTGCGAGGGTGAGATAGCACTTCGAAATGTATTTCGCCAGAGGGCAAAAGCAAATCTGCCTTGCACGGCAAGCATGGCACATATATCCGGAATTTTTCCTTACGAAATACACAATGCCAAAAGTAAATACACCGATATCCGGCTTTGCTTTTTACTGATAATTTATCAATTAATCAATATCTTGCGTGCGACCGAAGAAACAACATCATCGATGAGTTTCTTCCTCTTTTTTGGGACCCCAAAGAACCCGCTCCGTTTGCCAGGCTGTGGATAGCATCGGTCCTTTCGCGCCTTTTGTCGAAATGGCTTTTGTTTTTTTCCCATGCCATGCTGCAGCAAAACAGGCAGGAGAAAACCATGACGGGACATTTCAGGGCACTGGTGATCGACGACCGCGACGGCAAGCCGGCGGCTGGCTTTCGGGAACTGGCGCTTGCCGATCTCCCCGATCACGACGTGCTGGTCGAAGTCCAGTTTTCGACGCTCAACTACAAGGATGGCCTCGCCGTTTCCGGCAAGGGGCGTATCGCCCGCCGACTGCCGATGGTCGCCGGGGTCGATCTCTCCGGCGTTGTCGTTCAGTCCCGCAGCCCAGACTGGAAGCCCGGTGACAAGATCGTCGTCAACGGTTGGGGCATGTCGGAAACCGAATGGGGCGGCTATACGCGCTTCCAGCGGCTGAAGCCGGAATGGCTGACGCGCCTGCCGGATGCCTTCACGCTTGAGGAAAGCATGGCGATCGGCACCGCCGGATACACGGCGGCCCTTGCGATCGACGCACTGGAATCCTGGGGCAAGATCAAGACGGATACACGCGAAGTTCTGGTCACGGGCGCTGCGGGCGGCGTCGGCTCGATGGCCATCGCCCTCTTGGGCAATCGCGGCTACAGAGTAACGGCATCGACGGGGCGGCCGGAAACGCACGAATACCTGTCCGCGCTTGGGGCGACGGGTTTTGTCGATCGTGCAGAACTAGCGGCAAAGGGAGGCGCCTTGCAAAAGGAACGCTGGGCAGGCGCCATCGATTCAGTCGGATCGACAACGCTCGCCAACGTTCTGGCGCAGACCGTCCAGAGCGGCGCGGTCGCTGCCTGTGGTCTCGCCGGCGGCGCAGACCTTCCGGCAACCGTCATGCCGCATATTCTGCGCGGTGTCGCGCTTCTCGGCATCAATTCGGTGACGGCACCGCACATCGAGCGCGACAGGGCCTGGGCCATTCTGGCGGAAAGCCTTGACCGCAAACGGCTGGCAGCCATGACAACGGTCGAACCATTGTCCAACCTGCCGCAGTTGGCAGAAGACATCGTTGCCGGAAAAATCCGCGGCCGCGTCGTCATCGACGTAACGAAATAAACCGCCACGTAAAGCGCTGGGTAACCACCAACGAGGAGCACGGAATGACAAACCTACCTGTTCCCGACGCCGTTGCCCAAGCGCTTGAACAATACCCCGATGTGGTCAGACGGCGGCTGTTACAGGTTCGTGACCTTATCTTTGCCGTAGCCGCGGAAACCGAAGGCGTCGGCCCTCTGACTGAAACCCTCAAATGGGGCGAGCCGGCCTATCTGACGGAGGCGAGCAAAAGCGGAACAACCATCCGGCTGGGCGCGTCCAGGTCGACACCCGATCAATGCGCTGTGTTCGTCAACTGCCAGACCACGTTGATTGACACCTTTCGCGCCCACTTTGCCGATGATTTTACCTTTGAAGGGCAGCGGGCACTGCTTTTCCCGGCAACTGGCGACTTCCGCCGGGAGCCGCTGGCGCTCTGCCTTCGCGCCGCACTGACCTATCATCGACAAAAAGCGGCGCAGAAAATTCAGCCGGCCTGATCAGGTCCGCTATCTGTCTGGCAGGACATGATCAGGCCTTAGGTTTCCGATCGACTGCCGGCTCTTACTTCATCGTATAGACATCGATGGAGAAATACTTGTCGTTGATCGTCTTGTAGGTGCCATCGGCGCGGATATCGGCCAGCGCCTTGTTGAGCTTTTCGCGAAGGTCGTTGTCGTCCTGGCGCAGGGCAATGCCGACACCGTCGCCAACGAATTTCCGGTCGGTGATCGGCTCACCGATCAGTTCGCAGCATTTGCCGTCATTGTTCTTGGTGACCCAATCGAGCATCGGCAGCATATCGCCGACTTCCAGATCGAGACGGCCATTCGCCATGTCGAGATTGGCTTCGTCCTGTGTCGGATAAAGCTTGATCTCGGCATCCGGATAGACTGCTGCGATATATTCAGCCTGTGTTGTACCCGATTGCGCACCGATGACCTTGCCCTTCAGCGCCTCGTTGGTGAAGGCGGTGATACCAGCCCCCTTGGCCGCCACATGGGTCATGGCCGCCAGATAGTAGGGATCGCTGAAAGCGACCTGCTTGCGGCGCTCGTCGGTGATGAACATCGAGGCGATGATCATGTCGTATTTCTTGGCAACCAGCCCCGGAATGATGCCGTCCCAATCCTGCGCGACAACCTCGCATTCCACCTGCATCTTGGCGCACAGAGCCAACCCGATATCGACGTCGAAGCCACCGAGCTTGCCGGCCGTATCGACAAAATTGAAGGGAGGATAGGCGCCTTCAGTGCCGATCCGAAGCTTTTCAGCAGCATTGACCGGCGTCATGGAAAGGGTGGCTGCACAGGCGAGAGCCAATGCGATCAGATGTTTCTTCATGCGTTCAGTTCCCCTTTTGGCGCACCGTTTGCCGGTGCTTGGTGGAAACTGTATGCCCGAAAGGGCTATAAACGAAATAGATAGAGACAATAGCCGGTATAAACGCGCTTGATTGCCAATCGCCGAATTGCGGCGGAAAATACTAGAAGGTCGGCGGCGTGTTAATCCACAGAAGCACCGTCTCTCCGTCATGGCGGTTCGACCAGGCATGGTGACGGCGGCTGTTGAAATAAAGGGAATCGCCGGGGTTCAGATCGTGAAACTGATCGGAATCCAGCACGAACTCCACCCGGCCAGACAACACATAGACGAACTCCTCGCCCTCGTGCTTGTAGGCCCCCTCACTGGAGGCGCCCGGCTCCAGCACGAAGCGGTGGCAATCCATCTGGTTGCGGCCTTCGGCCAACAACTGCACGGTCACGCCCGGCGTCGTGCGCGGCCATGTCCGCCATTCACCGGAACGCACCAGCGCCCGCACATCCGGTTCATCCTCACCGGACAGGCTCGACACCGTCGTCGCAAAATATTCGGCAAGATTATGCAGCACGGCGACGGACACACCCTGCGACGTCCGCTCCAGCGTCGAAAGGACAGAGGCCGCAATGCCGATATCGCCGGCCACCTGCTCCAAGGTTTTTCCGGCTGCGTGGCGCAGGCTCCTGAGCTTGCGGCCGACCTGCGATTGCGGCGTTGCGTCGCCATTGGCAGGCTGACCGTTATCGTCGAGTTCGCCCGCTTCCAGTTCCAGCGCCTCGCGGATTGCCGCCGGATTGAGCCCACGCTCGGCGCGAAACCACGAGATGCGCTTCAATTGCGCGACATCGCCTTCGCTATATTGCCGGTGCCCGGTGGCGGAGCGGTCCGGAACGACCAGCCCTTGCGTCTCCCATAGACGCAAGGTCGATGCGGAGACGCCGGCAAGCCGTGCGGCTTCGGCGACCTTGTAGCGTATCTTCATGGCATCACTCATAAGCCGTCCCGTGACATCTTCAAGTCATCCATACGCACTGCTGCACAGCTTGGCACAAGAGGCGGTAAAACTCCCGCGCGATACTCTCGCGGGCAAAGAAATCCATTCCCGGCGCTGCTGCTCAAATCACAAAATTTGATTTGCAAACCTACAGAAAAAATATAGGATTTCCGTAAATTCTGCAATCATAAATGTCCCACGCAACCAGGATGATACAAGTGACCAGTTTGACCGATCGCAAGAACGCAGCCATTTCCCGCGGCGTGGGCATGACCACGCAGATCTATGCGGATCGTGCCGAAAATTCCGAAATCTGGGACAAGGAAGGCAATCGCTACATCGATTTCGCCGCCGGTATCGCCGTCGTCAACACCGGCCACCGCCATCCGCGCGTCATCGAAGCCGTCAAGAAGCAGCTCGATCGCTTCACCCACACCTGCCATCAGGTCGTGCCGTACGAAAACTATGTCGAGCTTGCCGAGCGGCTGAACGCCATCCTGCCGGGTGATTTCGCCAAGAAGACGATTTTCGTCACCACAGGGGCGGAAGCCGTCGAAAATGCCGTCAAGATCGCCCGCGCCGCAACCGGCCGCCAAGCAGTCGTTGCTTTCGGCGGCGGTTTCCATGGCCGCACCTTCATGGGCATGGCGCTGACCGGCAAGGTCGTACCTTACAAGGTCGGCTTCGGCGCGATGCCGGCCGACGTCTTCCATGTCCCGTTCCCGGTGGAGCTGCAAGGCGTTTCCCCTGACCAGTCGCTGGCAGCGCTGAAGCGCCTTTTCGCCGCCGACGTCGATCCGAACCGCGTTGCTGCCATCATCATCGAGCCCGTGCAGGGCGAAGGCGGCTTTTATCCGGTGCCGACCTCCTTCATCAAGGCGATCCGCGAAATCTGCGACCAGCATGGCATCCTTCTGATCGCCGACGAAGTGCAGACCGGCTTTGCCCGTACCGGCAAGCTCTTTGCCATGGAACATCACGGCGTCGCCGCCGACCTCGTGACGATGGCCAAGGGCCTTGGCGGCGGTTTCCCGATCGCAGCCGTGACCGGCCGCGCCGAAGTCATGGATGCTCCGGGCCCCGGTGGCCTTGGCGGCACCTACGCCGGTAACCCGATGGGCGTTGCCGCGGCCCACGCTGTTCTCGACATCATTGAAGACGAAAAGCTCTGCGACCGCGCTGAACAGCTGGGTAACCGCCTCAAGCAGCGCCTCGCTGCAATCCGCGAACAGGCGCCTGAGATCGTCGATATCCGCGGCCCGGGCTTCATGAACGCCGTTGAGTTCAACGACGTGAAAACCAACCTGCCAAGCGCCGATTTTGCCAACAAGGTGCGCCTGAAAGCGCTCGAAAAGGGCCTGATCCTGCTCACCTGCGGCGTACACGGCAACGTCATCCGCTTCCTCGCCCCGATCACCATCCAGGACAATGTCTTCGCCGAAGCGATGGACATTCTGGAAGCCTCGATCCTGGAAGCCCGCGCCTGATTTCAGGCATCGGCCTCATGACATATTTCATTGGGCAGCAGCGTCATGCTGCCCAATGGACCCGGCTGCTTTTATCGGCTATCGGCATTGTCCCCGCGACAAAACATGCCGCCCCGCGCCGCCTGCGCGGATCGCCAGAAAGGATCTCCGATGATCTTTACCGAGACATTGCTCGCTCATGTCAGGGATTCGCATCTGCTCGGGCTGGTGAATGCGCCGTTGGCGCCTGCAGCAAAGACCTTTGATGTCCATAATCCCTCGACCGGCGCCCTGCTCGCCACACTGCCGGACATGGGTATCCCAGAAACGCGCGCCGCCGTCGATAATGCCTATGCGGCGCAATTTCCTTGGGCCGAGCGACCGGCGGGCGACCGCAGCACGATCCTGCGCCGCTGGTACGATCTCGTCATTGCCCATATCGATGATCTCGCCGCGATCCTGACGGCCGAAATGGGCAAGCCACTCAACGAGGCCCGTTCCGAAGTCCAGCACGCCGCCGCCTATATCGAATGGTATGCGGAAGAGGCCAAGCGCATTTACGGCGAGACCATTCCGGCGCCGTCGACGGACCGCCGCATGATGGTGATCAAGCAGCCGGTCGGCGTGGTTGGTACCATCACACCGTGGAATTTCCCGGCCTCGATGGTGGCGCGCAAAATTGCGCCGGCGCTGGCGGTTGGCTGCACAATTATCCTCAAGCCCGCCGAACAGACGCCGCTGGTAGCTCTGGCCATGCACGCGCTCGCCCTCCGGGCGGGCTTCCCTAAGGGTGTCTTCAACCTCGTGCTCGCCGCGGAAGGCGACGCGATCGGCCGCGAACTCTGCACCAATTCGAGAGTGCGCAAGATCAGCTTCACCGGTTCCACCGAAGTCGGCCGTATCCTGATGCGCCAATGTTCCGACCAGATCAAGAAAGTCAGCCTTGAGCTTGGCGGCAGCGCGCCCTTCATCGTCTTTGATGACGCCGATATCGACGCTGCCGTCGATGGCGCCATCCAGGCGAAATTCCGCAATGCCGGCCAGACCTGCACCTCGGCCAACCGCATCTATGTGCAGAGCAAAGTTCATGATGAATTCGCCCGCAAGCTGGCAGTTGAAGTGGCAAAGCTCAAGGTCGGGGACGGCTTTTCCAAGGGCGTCACCATCGGCCCGCTGATAGATAGCAGGGCAATCGAAAAGGTCGAAACGCATGTCAACGATGCGATCGGCAAGGGCGCGAAGCTCCTTTGCGGCGGCAAGCGTGTTTCCGGCTCCTTCTTTGAGCCGACGGTGCTTTCCAGTGTCGAAAAGGGCATGCTGGTCGCCTGCGACGAAACCTTCGGCCCTGTCGCCCCGATCATCCGCTTCGAGACGACGGAAGACGTCATCCTGCAGGCCAACGACACGATCTACGGGTTAGCCGCCTACTTCTATGCAACGGAACTCAAAAAGGTCTGGCGGGTGGCCGAAGCGCTGGAATACGGCATGATCGGTATCAATACCGGCCGCATGTCGTCTGAGGCTGCCCCCTTCGGCGGCCTCAAGCAATCCGGCATCGGCCGCGAAGGCTCCCGCCACGGCGCCGAGGATTATCTGGAGATGAAATATCTCTGCATGGGGAATATTTGAACTGGCCGTGTCTTCACGGCTTCATCCCGATCTCGGCCAGCACCTCATGCGTATGTTCGCCAAGTCTTGGCGCGCCACGCTCCAGGGCCAGTCCGGCACCAGAAAACTGGATGGGCGTGCGCACCCCCGGCGCCGTTCCGGACGCCGATCCCGTGTGCGGCGGATCGACCCGCATGCCACGGTGGAGAATCTGCGGGTCTGAAAACACATCCGCGACCGTATTGATCGGCCCGCCGGGAACACCGGCCGCCTCGAGCATAGTCAGCAGCGTATCGCGATTGAAGGTCACCGTTCGCGCCGCCAGTTCCGGCGTCAGCGTATCGCGATGCTTTACCCGGCTGGCGTTGGTCAGGTAGCGCGGGTCGGTCGCCAGAGTATCGAGACCGAGCAGCGTGCAGAACTTGACGAATTGCCGGTCATTGCCGACGGCAACGATCAGGTGACCATCGGAAACCGGAAACACCTGATAGGGCGCAATATTCGGATGTGCGTTGCCGAGGCGGCGCGGTGATTGGCCGGAAACCAGGAAATTCAGCGCCTGGTTGGCAAGCACCCCGGTCATGCTGTCGAACAATGCCATATCGACCTGCTGGCCAACGCCGGTCCGTTCACGCATATGCAGCGCCGCCTGGATGGCGATAACGCCGTAAAGACCGGTAAAGATATCCGCGAAGGCGACGCCGATCTTCTGTGGCTCACCCTCCGGGTCCCCCGTCAGGTCCATGATGCCGCTCATGCCTTGAATGATGTAATCATAACCGGCGCGGTGGGCATAGGGGCCGTCCTGACCGAAGCCGGTGACGGAGCAATAGATCAGCCGCGGATTGACCTTTTTCAGGCTTTCGTAATCCAGCCCGTACTTGGCCAACCCACCAACCTTGAAATTTTCTAAAAGCACATCCGACTGTGCCGCCAACCGCCGAACAGCCTCCTGCCCTTCCTTGGTGGTGAAGTCGAGGATGACCGAGCGCTTGCCCCGATTGCAGGCGTGGAAATAGGCGGCATCCAGATGGCCGCCGGTGTCGCTCTCGATGAACGGAGGACCCCAGGTGCGGGTGTCATCCCCCGCTGGGCTTTCCACCTTGATGACATCGGCACCGAGATCGGCAAGCGTCTGGCCGATCCAGGGTCCCGCCAGGATGCGGGCGAGTTCGAGAACCTTCAGGCCCTTCAGCGGCGTTTCCATGCCGGCGCTCAGAAGAAGGCCTGCAGCCCGGTCTGGGCACGGCCGAGGATCAGGGCGTGAACGTCATGGGTGCCCTCGTAGGTGTTCACCGTTTCGAGGTTCACCATATGACGCATCACCTGATAATCCTCTGAGATACCGTTGCCGCCATGCATGTCGCGGGCGGCGCGGGCGATATCCAGCGCCTTGCCGCAATTGTTGCGCTTGACGATCGAGATCATTTCCGGCGCCATCCGGCCCGCATCCATCAGCTGGCCGACGCGCAACGACGCCTGCAGGCCAAGGGTAATTTCCGTCTGCATGTCGGCAAGCTTCTTCTGGAACAACTGCGTCTGCGCCAGCGGCTTGCCGAACTGCTTGCGATCGAGACCATATTGACGGGCCGCATGCCAGCAGAATTCCGCCGAGCCCAGAACGCCCCAGGAAATGCCATAGCGGGCGCGGTTGAGGCAGCCGAACGGACCCTTCAGGCCTTCGACATTTGGCAGCAACGCGTCTTCGCCGACTTCAACATTGTCCAGCACGATTTCACCAGTGATCGATGCCCGCAGCGACAGCTTGCCACCGATCTTCGGAGCCGACAGACCCTTCATGCCCTTTTCCAGCACGAAGCCGCGAATGGCATTGCCATGCGCCTCGGACTTTGCCCAGACGACGAAGACATCGGCAATCGGTGCGTTCGAGATCCACATTTTCGAACCGCTCAGCCGGTAACCGCCATCGGTCTTTACCGCCCGGGTCTTCATGCCGCCGGGGTCGGAACCCGCATCCGGCTCAGTCAAGCCGAAGCAGCCGATGAATTCGCCGCTGATCAGCTTCGGCAGGTATTTCTGGCGTTGTTCTTCCGAGCCATAGGCATGGATCGGGTAAATGACGAGGGAGGATTGGACGCTCATCATCGAGCGGTAGCCGCTATCGACCCGCTCGACCTCGCGGGCAACCAGACCGTAAGCCACATAGGATGCGCCAACGCCACCATAAGTATCCGGCACGGTGACACCGAGTAGGCCAAGTTCACCCATTTCGCGGAAGATCGATGGATCGGTCGTCTCGTTGCGGTAGGCATCGATGACACGTGGCTGCAGCCTGTCCTGCGCGTAGGCGCGGGCCGTATCGCGGATCATCCGCTCATCTTCAGAAAGCTGATCCTCCAGCAGAAATGCGTCGTCCCACTGGAATTCCTGTCTTGCAGCCATGTCTTCCTCCCGTCACTTTCCTTCTTGTATCCGTTATGGCAAGCCGGGCAGGGCGACACAAACGAAAATGCGGCACTGCCTCATGCGCTGCGGGAATGGCGGCGTGCAGGACGTTGAAACGACAGGACAAGGAAACGGCATGGCACACCTCGACAGGACACGCGCATCGCAACTGATGGAAGCCGCCGGGCTTGACGCGCTACTGCTGCTTTCGCCGGAAAGTTTCACCTACGCCACCGGTGCACCTGCAGGCGTTGCCACCATGTGGCGGCGCGCCGGCGCCGTGGCGGCCATTGTTCCCGCCGACCCGGCGGTTCAGGAAGCCGCTGTCGTCACCGACCTGTTCGAGGCTGCGTTTCGCGCCTCCAGCGCGCTCACCGATATCCGTATCAATCCGATCTGGGTGGAGACCGGTGATATCAGAGGCATGGAAGCCCAGCCGCCAGAGGAATTGATAAAAGCGGCCTGGGCAAGACAGGGGCGTGCACCCGGCTTCGAGCGTCCGGAAACCTTCGATGCCAGCCATGGCTTCCAGCTCGCCGCGGCGCTTCTCGCAGAAAGGGGTCTGCACGAAGGCCGTATCGGCATTGAATTCGATGGCCTTTCCGTCTCCGATTTCCGGCTGCTGTCTGTCGCTTTGCCCGATGCCGAATTGCTCGATGCCTCAGACCTTGTCCGGCGATTGAAGATGATCAAATCGCCGAGCGAAATCGGCCATCTGCGTACCGCCGTCGAACTGGCCGAGGCCGGAATCGTCGCTCTGCGCGAAACCATCGACATCGGCATCAGCCGCGATGCGCTGGCCGCCGCCTGGGAGAAGGGCGCGCGGGCTGAAGCCGGACGGCGCAACGTCCAGAACCTGACGGGCCTTTGGGAATATGTCTCCGTTGGCCAGAATCCGTGGACCAAGGGCGGCGTGGTGGAGCGCGGCGATCTGATCAAGGTCGATGTCGGCTGTTTGATTGCCGGCTATACATCCGACACCGGCCGCACCGTCGTCTGCGGCACGCCATCCGCTCTGCAGTCCCGCTTGTTCGATGCCCTACAAACCGCCTATGGCGCCGGCCTGCCGTTGCTGAAACCCGGCATCGCCATGAGCGACGTGCACCGGGCAACAACCGACGCGATGGCGAAGGCTGGTTTTCCCGGCTATACGCGGGGCCATTTCGGCCATGGCCTGGGCGCCGGTCTCGGCAGCGAGGAATGGCCGTTCCTCTCGCGGCAATCGGATGTCATCCTCGAGCCGGGCATGGTGCTCGCCTTTGAAACGCCGTGGTATGTCGATGGCGTGGGCGGCATGATCATCGAAAACCAGCTGCTGATTACACCGGATGGCCACGAGATCATGAACCGGCTACCGTCCGGTCTCGTCTCCCTCTGATCGCGGGTTGCCATGCCTGACAATCGCCTCGAACGCTTCGCTCATAATCTCGACTGGAACCTTTTGCGCACCTTCGTCGTCGTGGTCGAGGAAGGCAGCATCACGGCAGCCGCCAACCGGCTGCTGTTGCAGCAACCGGCCGTCAGCATGGCTCTGAAGCGGCTGGAACAGACGGTCGGCCAAAAGCTCATCGACCGCCGCCCGGGCCGCTTCGATCTGACGGAGGCCGGCGAAAAGCTGCACCGCCAATGCCGCGATATCTTCGCAGCGGTCGTGCGCCTGCCGAACGCGCTGGAAACCGCAGGCGACGACGTGACCGGCCATGTCAGCATTCATTCGGTCAGCCATGCGCACAATCCGGCCTGGGATCGCAAGCTTGAGAGCTTCTTTCATCTCTATCCGAAGGTGACACTCAGCATCACGGTCGAAACAACCGTCAGCGTCATCAGCGCCGTCGAGCGCAACATTGCTACCATCGGCCTGTGCGATGGTAATATTCCTGAAGCGCTGGATAAGGCCTTCCATATCCGCGAACAGTACGGGCTGTATTGCGGCCGCGGCCACCGTCTGTTCGGCGCAAAGACCGCAGCCTTGAACGACTTGCGCGGCGATCCCTACATCGCGTTCATCGCCGATGTTCTCGGCGGCCAGCATATGAATGCCATTACCGCCGTGCGCGCCATGGGCTCCTTCGGCCAGCAGGTGCGAGCCGTCTCCTGCAATGTCGAGGAAGTGCTGCGCCTGATCGCGGCCAATATCGGCATCGGCATGGTGCCGGACCACCTGGCGGCGCCGGGTCTTGCCGCGGGCGAGCTCTGGCAATTGCCGCCCTACGATCTGTTGCCGACCACGGATGTCTTCCGCATTACCAATCCCAACGCGATCCTCAATCCGGCCGAAGCCGCCTTCCTGCGCCATGTTACAGACACCGAACCGCTGGACCATAGCGCAAGGCATCAATCTGCCTGATAGTGAGCTTCTTCACTATAAATTTGAACATTGAAGGGGGTGCCTCTAGGGTCCGTCTGCGCGATGGAGATCGCGAGAGAGCAGGGGACGAACTGACATGCAGACATTCGACGTGGCCATCATCGGCGGCGGCATCGCCGGGCTGTCGCTCGCCTATTTTCTCAGCCCCCATCGCTCTGTCGTCGTGCTCGAACGGGAAACGGCGCTCGGCTACCACAGCACCGGCCGCTCTGCCGCCGAATTCGTGCTGCGGTACAATGCGCCGGAGGTCTGCCAACTGGCAGCGATCGCCAAGGATTTCTTCGATAGCCCGCCGGATGGATTTTCGGACATCCCGCTGTTGAAGCAGCGTGGCGGCGTGATGATCGCCACGGCCGAAAAAGCCAAACGTCTGGGGGAGGTTTTCCGCGCAGAAATCGGCTTTACGCCCGAGCTGGAAATGCTGGACGAACAGGACCTGTTGACGCGCCTGCCGGTCCTGAAACCCGGCTATGCCGCCGCGGCATTCTACGATCCCAACTTCTGGGATATCGAGGTGGAAAGCCTACTGCAGGGCTATGTCAAAGGCGCGCGCCGCAACGGCACGGAGATCCGCGAGCGCCACGCGGTTCTGTCCGCCAGCCATGATGGCCAGGCTTGGACCATCGAAACGTCATCAGGCGCTGTCCGTGCCAAAACCGTGGTCAATGCGACCGGTGGTTGGGCTGATGCGATGGCGGAAATCTTTAGCGTCGAACCACTCGGCATCATCCCGCATCGCCGCACGGCCATCACGGTCGATCTTCCGGAGGGGATCGATATCTCCGACATGCCGGAGATCAATGAAGTCGACGAAGACTTCTACATGAAGCCCGATGCCGGCCGGCTCTTCGCCAGCCCGGCCGACGCCACCCCATGCGAACCCGGCGACGTGCAACCGGAGGAACTCGATGTCGCCTGGGCCGCCCATTATGTCGAAGAAGCGACCACAATCCCAATCCGCCGCGTCGCCAAGAGCTGGGCCGGTATGCGCAGTTTTTCGCCCGACAAGCTGCCGGTGATCGGCTTTGCGCGAGATCATCGGGATCTCTTCTGGCTCGCAGGTCAAGGCGGTTACGGTATCCTGACTTCACCGGCCCTTGGCGCTTTGGCTGCCAGTCTTTTGACAGGTCAACCTCGGCCGGAAGGCTTTAGCGTAAAGGCACTTGATCCCTCAACGTTCAACCCACTCCGATTGACGGCTTGATATCACCCGTTGCGGGTACCCTCCACTCCACCGCGGGATGAGACATCGCCTGCCTCCCGAAGGAGGCCGCACGAGCAATGTCCGAGCGAAACCGCGCCATTTCTTCCAGCCTGCGTCCCTCATCCGGGATGCGCAGGAGATAGGCCGGATGCACGGTGACAAGCAGCAACTGCCCGTGGCTAAGCTGCAGCATCTCGCCGCGCAAATCGGCCAGACGCTGCCGGCTATCGGTCAGCGCCATCAGTGCCGTTGACCCCATTGCCACCACCAGCTTCGGCTTGATCAGTGCCAGTTCCCGCGTCAGCCACCATTTGCAGTGCTGCACTTCCCCGACATTCGGCTTCTGATGGATGCGGCGCTTGCCGCGCGGCTCATATTTGAAATGCTTGACGGCATTGGTGACATAGGTCTCCTTGCGATCCAACCCTGCTTCCTGAGCAGCTGTATTGAACACCGCGCCCGCTGGGCCGACGAAGGGCCGCCCGGCCAGATCCTCCTGATCGCCCGGCTGTTCGCCAACGATCATGATCCTGGCATCCTGCGGTCCTTCGCCAAAAACCGTCTGCGTCGCACTGCAATGCAGGGGACAGCGCGTGCAATGGCGTGCCTCCTCGCGAAGCTCCTCAAGCGTCCCTGCCGACGCCTGCACGATGTCCGGCTCGGCTCGGGCGAGGGCCTGCAGCCGTTGGTGAAACAGCGGGGCTTCGCTCGCTGCCCGTTCGGCCATGGCAACGACGCTCGCCTCGGCTCCGGCAATCAAGCCCGGGATGAGTTCCGCCTCCGGCAGGTTCTTCCAGTATTTCTTCGGCATCTCCGTCATCATCATCTTCACCTTCAGACGGGCCGGGTTGAAGATGTTGGAAAAATAGGTTTGCCATAGCCTATCGGTGCTATCCACCAGCATCGGATTTGCCGCGGGTTCCGTTGAAATCGTCAAGGCGTCGCCATCCCAGGCCGCCGTCCCTTTCGGCGTGGCGATGATCCAGTCCATGTCGGTAAAACGGCGCTGGAAGAACGGCGCGGCGCGCGCAACGATATGATGATCGGGCTCGAACCAGGCCAGAAAACGCCGGCGCGCATATCCCTGCTCGGCATCGATCTCCTTGAAGCGGACGAAGGCCGTCATCTTGTGGCAATCGCGCCGCACGGATTTTTCCATCGCATGCAGCTGGGCCACGTCGGCATCGGAGAGCACCTGCAGAAGCGTGCGCTCACGCTGCAGCCGAAAAAGAATCCGGTAGAGAAGCTGGAAACGCAGGGGATCGCTGTGGCAGATCACAGCTTGTGCCAATGACAAAAACGCCTTTGGGACAGTCACGGCCGGCACGGACGCTGCAGCGGTATTAGGCGCCTGCGGTGCTTCGGCAGCAGGTCCGAACAGATCGTCCACCGCACCGTTCCTGCAACGCCAGTCAATCATTCGCGGCTCTGTGCGGGCAAGCAGCAGAGTTCGGGCAGCCTCCCGCCACTCCGTCAAATCTCCCCGGCCCTCCAACGTAACCGTTACCATCACAAAAGCGCCAGCTGTTCGGGTTTGGGCTCGAACATGGCCCGCAGATCAGAGCGATCGATCAGCCGATGCGGTGTCCAGCCCTCGGTGACGACGAAGGACTGCACTTTCTTGATCGAGACGTGCAGGCGCGCCAGATCCTCCAACCGCAAACGGCGGTGTCGCCGGGCAGACAGAATGCCGCTGACGGCCTTTGTTCCCAACCCCGGCACCCGCAGCAGCATCTCGCGTTCCGCCGTGTTGATATTCACCGGAAAACGATGGCGATTGGCCAGGGCCCAGGCGAGCTTCGGGTCCAGTTTAAGGTCCAGCATACCATCCGGCTGGTTCTCGGTAATTTCCTCGATGCCGAAACCGTAGAAGCGATAGAGCCAATCGGCTTGGTAGAGCCGGTGTTCGCGCATCAAGGGCGGTTTGATCAAAGGCAGATTTTTCGAGGCGTCGGGGATGGGGCTAAAGGCAGAATAATACACCCGGCGCAGTCCGTAGCTGCCATAGAGCCGTGCGCTGGTGCCAAGTATGCCCTTGTCATTGGTTTGATCAGCCCCGACAATCATCTGCGTGCTCTGGCCCGCCGGTACGAAACGCTTACGCCGCTTCGTCTGCAGTGTCGGCTCGCCGGCAGCCTCGATCTTCAGCCTGAGTTCACCCATCGATTTACGGATGTTGGCCGGCCGCTTTTCCGGCGCCAGCCGGGTCAGCGCAGAATCAGTCGGCAACTCGATGTTGATAGAGAGACGATCGGCATAAAGTCCGGCCTGCTCGATCAACAGTGGCGAGGCCTCCGGGATCGACTTCAGATGAATATAGCCACCGAATTTGTGGGTGACACGCAATTCCCGTGCGATGCGGACCATTTCCTCCATCGTGTAATCCGACGAGCGGATGATCCCCGACGAAAGAAAAAGGCCTTCGATATAATTGCGCCGGTAGAATTCCAGTGTCAGCCAGATGACCTCCTCGACGCTGAAGCGTGCCCGCTCGACATTGCTGGACGACCGGTTGATGCAATAGGCACAATCGTAGATGCAGAAATTCGTCATCAGGATCTTGAGCAGCGAAATGCAACGTCCATCCGGCGCATAAGCGTGGCAAATGCCTGACCCTTCGGTCGATCCCAAGCCGCCGGACTTGGACGAATCCCGCTTCACCGTCCCGCTTGAGGCGCAAGACGCATCGTATTTGGCGGCATCGGAAAGGATGGCCAAGCGTTCATTCAGCGATTTCTTCATATTGTTCATGATATGTTCTTTTCCGATCTTCGTCAACGTGAGGAACCCGAAAGATCGGAACGATTGGCGGAGGCGGCCGTTGTAGGCACGAACCCTCTCAAATCTTGAAGAAGGAGATGGCCTCATGCCGTTCATCGACAAATCCAAAATCCTCATTCTTGCCACCCATGGCTATGAACGCTCCGAACTGCGCGTGCCGCTGGACGAGCTGAAAAACCGTGGCGCGAGCGTCAAGATCGCTTCTCTCGACAACGATCCTATTAAGAGCTGGGACAAGAAAGACTGGGGCGACACGGTGAATGTCGACCTCCTTGCCAGGGATGTGAATATCGACGATTTCGATGCACTTGTTCTGCCCGGCGGCCAGATGAACCCTGACATTCTGCGTCACGATACGGATGCGATGCGCGTTGTCAGGGAATTCGTCGCGTCCGGCAAGGCTGTCGCAGCCATCTGCCATGCGCCTTGGCTGCTCATCGAGGCCGATGCGGTGCGTGGTCGCAAGATGACGTCCTATATCTCGATCAAGACCGACATGAAGAATGCCGGGGCGATCTGGTCGGATGAGGCTGTCGTGACCGATAAGGGCATCATCACTTCGCGCAATCCAGGCGATCTGCAACCATTCATCGCCAAGATCGTTGAGGAGGTCGAAGAGGGCCGCCATGAGCGCCGTGCCGCCTGATCCCGCCGCAGGAAAGGAAAAACAATGGCCGATCTTTCAAAGACCAAAAATGATCCGTTACAACAGCTGTGGGACGTGGCTGGCGATATCCATGCCGGGATGCTGGGCGTCGAGGGCTCCAAGCAGCATATGCAGCCGATGGCACCTTTCATCGAAAAGGAAACCAATTCAATCTGGTTCTATTCCAGGGCCGATAGCGATCTCGTCAAGGCAGTGCGTACCGGCGACCGGGCGCATTTCTGCATCATCAGCAAGGACCATGACTATCACGCCTGCCTCGCCGGCATGATCGACGAGGTGGAATCCCGGACGCATATCGAAAAATTCTGGTCGCCGATGGTGGGCGCCTGGTTCGAGAACGGTAAAGACGATCCATCCCTGACGATGCTTCAGTTGAAGCTCGATGACGTGGCAATCTGGGCCTCTTCGAACAGCACGCTGCGCTTCGGATGGGAAATGGCCAAGGCCAATCTGACAGGCAAGGAGCCGGATCTCGGCGTCCATACCCAGATATCACTGCCACACTGACCCCTCATCGGTGTGGATCTGGCGTCCCGTCCCCGTTCCTCGGGGGCGGGGCGTTTTCATCAGAGCGAAAAGCGGCCGTATCGGCCATTGCTATAGACCAAAGAATGTCCGTCGCCAGCAACGATGGAGACGACGCGGCCGAGAATGATCGCGTGGCTGTGGCGTTCGATCACCTCGTCCACTTCACAATCAATACCAGCCAACGCACCGCGCAGGACAGAAGCCCCGCTTGCCAGCGTAAACCACTCTGCTCCGTCATAGCGCTCGCTTCCCTTCAAACCGCCCTTGCCGGCAAACCGGTCGGCGACATCCTGCTGGTCGGCGCTGAGAATATTGACGCAGAAATGCCCGTAGCGGCTGATGATGGGCCAGCTGGACGAGCTGCGATTGATGTTGACGATCATCGTTGGCGGATCGACGGACAGAGCAGTGGCTGACGTCACTGTCGCGCCGGTCCGTTCGTCACCAACGCCGGCGGTAATGACGGAGACACCACCCGGCATCCGCCGCATCGCCGATTTCAAGGCATCCTCATCCGCCACATGCGGAAAGGACTGCCCCTGTGGCGCGATGGTTCGGTCGAGCGAATTTCTCAAAGCGAGGTTCATGCGGGTCCACTCTTTTGCCGTCTCGTTCACGATGGCCGATTTACGCATGGAAAATGCCCTCGTCTCAAGCAAAGAACACCCGTGGCCGCCCGGGAAGCCGGATCGCTTTTTCAATCATCATAAAATTTATAGATTATATTATTTTCTAAAGGGAGACGAAATTTGCCAAGCTTGGATGCTCCCCGAATGCAGCTTCGCCAAATAGGATATCAAAAGTATAGACTATTGACAGTCGCATCAATTGTGTCAGGATTGTGTTAACGGCCGTTAACCGGTCCACGGAAACAGCGGAGAACGGAATGTTTTATCACGGTGGAATGACACTGGGTTACCTGACACCTCCGGTGAAAAAAGAAAAGGCCATCCGCGTGGAAATGCCCGTTCGCCAAAGCCGCGAAGAGCAGACCGAGTATGAACAGGAGCGCGATCAGGAACTGAGCCGCGCGTTTCTCACGCCCTGGCACCTCTTCTACTGATCCGTAGGCAGATAGACTATTGGGCCGCCACCGCGCCACGGCCATTGGCAGCGATAGAGGAATACATGCCCGTCGTGCGGAATTCCGTCGGGCTGGCGCCGAAATAACGGCGGAACACCTTGGCGAAATAATTCGGGTCTTCGAAGCCCGCCATGATCGCCACCTCCTTGACAGAGAGATGCGCCGCATTGGTCAGCAATTTCGTGGCGCGCCGCAACCGTTTACGCAGCACGAATTCGGCTGGTGGCATGCCCTCGCTGGCGGCAAAGACCCGAGAGAAATGCGCCCGGCTGAGACCCGAAACCTCAGCGAGGGTCTCGACCGGCAACGGGCGCTCAAGATTGGCCATGATGTGGTCGATGACATGCTGCATCGTCCGGTATTCCTGGCCGATAACAGGATGCGAGCCGAAAACATCGTCATACAACACCATCGCCGATTCATATGCGATGGCGGACGCATTGCCCGGGGCCTCGGCGCCACCGGAAATCAGCCGCAGACTGCAATCGGCAAGACGCTCGATCGTTTCCGGCTTGAGATTGAGGATCGGCCCGGTGGTCGCAAGAATCGCCTTATGGATGCGCAACGCTTCCTCACCGTTCATGGAAATCCAGAAAAACTCCCAGCGTCCGTTCCGCTCCAGCCAGTAGCGGTGATTGTGGGGCACCAGAACCAGCAGGGTCTCGCCCTCGCGCACCCGATAGGTGCGGTTTTCGTAGCGCAGGTTTCCCGCGCCGGCGATCGTGTGCTGAAGCACGGTGAACGGTGTCTGCCCGCGCTTGCGGCCATCCCAGTCATAGGTCTCGTCGGTGCGGATTTCATAGCCCGTGCTGGTCGGCATTGTGTGCAGGCTATGGCGTCCGCGCGGCAGGGAAACCGTCCGCATCACCGGTCCATTCTCGATCAGTCGTTTCAGCATAGAATTACCCATGAAAGCATAATACCTCTCTGGCGGCACCTTTCATTATACGCATAATGCCCCTCAACAAAGCAAGATGACCGGATTGGAACGGCATCGACAGGGAGAACCGGCACGCAGAGTGCGTTTGATCGCAATGTGTCCGGTGCATTGATTTTACCCTGTCCGTTCTTCCCGGCCAAACGACCAGCGACGAGGACAGCATGAGCAGCTTCAAGATAGCCATTATCGGCGCCGGCAGTGTCGGCTTCACCAAGAAACTCTTCACCGACATTCTCTGCGTGCCGGAGTTCCGCGATGTCGAGTTCGCGCTTACCGATTTGAGCGAGCACAATCTCGGCATGATCAAGTCGATCCTCGACAAGATCGTCGCCTCCAACAACTTGCCCGCCAAGGTCACCGCCTCGACCGACCGCCGCGAGGCAATATCGGGTGCGCGCTACATCATCAGCTGCGTCCGCGTCGGCGGTCTGGCAGCTTACGCCGACGATATCCGCATCCCCTTGAAATATGGCGTCGACCAGTGCGTCGGCGATACGATCTGCGCCGGTGGCATTCTCTACGGCCAGCGCAATATTCCGGTCATCCTCGACTTCTGCAAGGACATCCGCGAACTGGCCGAGCCGGGCGCGAAGTTCCTCAACTATGCAAACCCGATGGCGATGAACACCTGGGCTGCGATCGAATATGGCAAGGTCGATACGATCGGTCTTTGCCACGGTGTCCAGCACGGCGCCGAACAGATTGCCGAAATCCTCGGCGCCAAGGATGGCGAACTGGATTACATCTGCTCCGGCATCAACCACCAGACCTGGTTCACCGATGTCCGCGTCAAGGGCCGCAAGATCGGCAAGGATGAGCTGGTCGCCGCCTTTGAGGCACATCCGGTCTTTTCACAGCAGGAAAAGCTGCGTATCGATGTGTTGAAGCGTTTCGGCGTCTATTCCACCGAGAGCAACGGCCACCTGTCGGAGTACCTGCCTTGGTACCGCAAGCGGCCGGAGGAAATTACCCGCTGGATCGATATGTCCGACTGGATCCACGGTGAAACCGGCGGCTACCTGCGCCATTCGACCGAGACCCGCAACTGGTTCGAGACCGAATATCCGCAGTTCCTGGAAGACGCAGGTAAGCCGATCGATCCGGCCCGCCGTTCCAACGAACACGCCAGCCATATTCTGGAAGCACTGGAAACCGGGCGCGTCTATCGCGGCCATTTCAACGTCAAGAACAACGGCGTCATCACCAACCTACCGTCGGACGCGATCATTGAATCGCCCGGCTTCGTCGATCGCTTCGGCATCAACATGGTCGCCGGTATCACGCTGGCGGAAGCCTGCGCTGCCACCTGCATGTCCTCGATCAATGTCCAGCGCATGTCGGTTCACGCCGCCATCTCAGGCGACATCGACCTCCTGAAACTCGCGGTGCTGCACGATCCGCTGGTTGGCGCCATCTGCACACCGGAAGAGGTCTGGCAGATGGTCGATGAAATGGTCGTCGCCCAGGCCGAGTGGCTGCCGCAATATGCCCATGCAGTACCCGCAGCCAAGGAACGCCTAGCCAGGGGTACCGTGAAGACCCGTGACTGGAAGGGCGTTGCCCGCCGCGAAGTGCGCTCGATCGATGAACTGCGCGCCGAGAAGGAAGCAACGAAGCTGAAAGCCGCAAGCTGAGCTGCAGCAAGACGCGCAAGACCCGTTTGCTTGAGGAGGAAATCGGTCTGAGGGTGGGCAATCCGTTGCCCGCTCCATTCCGGCAGATGGCAGGATGCCGTCATGCCGGACGCTTTTAGGAGGAGAGCCGCCCATACCGGGCCGGTCTAAAGCATGAGGGAGAAACAACGACAATGAACAGCTTTCGCCATCTGAAAACGACCAGCGCGCTGCTTTTGGGCGTGTCGGCATTCGCCGTGTCGGCAATGGCTTCCGAGCCGACCGTGGTGCCCGAGCAGCCGGCCTTCCCGGCACAGGGCAAGATCACCTACGTGCCGCGCGATTCCATCCTCGAATACAAGGCCCTGCCGGAATATCACGAGCCCGACTGGGTCACCGAAAAATTCGTCAAGGCCGGCAAGCTACCGCCGGTTGCCGAGCGCCTGCCGAAGGAGCCGCTGGTCTTCAAGACCGGCAATATGCCGGATGGCGTTGGCGTTTATGGCGATACGATGCGCCACGTCATCGGCGGCCGGCCGGAAGGCTGGAACTATTCCGCCGGACAGACGCAAGGGTGGGGCGGCATTGATATCGAAATGTCTGAATGCCTGACCCGCACCGCGCCGCTTTATCAGGTCGAGGCGAAGGACGTCGAGCCGCTGCCGAACCTCGCAAAACGCTGGGAATGGTCGGAAGATGGCCACAAGCTCACCATGCACCTGATCGAAGGTGCCAAATGGTCGGATGGCGTTCCCTTTTCCTCCGAAGACGTGATGTTCTACTGGGACGACAATGTCGTTGACCCCAATGTCTCGCCGCTCAATGGCGCAACGCCGGAAACCTTCGGCGAAGGCACGACACTGAAAGCCATCGACGCCAACACCGTCGAATGGACTTTCAAGGAGGCTTTCCCGCGCCAGTATCTCTACTCCATGGCGTACGGCACGTTCTGCCCCGGTCCGGCCCACATTCTCAAGACCAAGCACCCGAAATACGCCAAGGACTTTACCTACGACCAGTACAAGAACGGCTTCCCGCCGGAATACATGAACATTCCGATCATGGGCGCCTGGGTTCCGGTCGAATACCGTCCCGACGATATTATCGTCATGCGCCGCAATCCCTACTATTGGAAGGTGGACGAAGCCGGCAACCAGCTGCCCTATCTCAACGAGCTGCACTACAAGCTCTCGACCTGGGCCGACCGCGACGTGCAGGCGATTGCCGGTTCCGGTGACCTCTCCAACCTCGAACAGCCCGAGAATTTCGTCGAAAGCCTGAAGCGCGCCGCCCAGGATACCGCACCGGCACGCCTCGCGTTCGGTGCCCGGCTGATCGGTTACAATCTCTATATGAACTTCTCCGGCAATGGCTGGGGCGAACCGGACGAACGCGGCCAGGCGGTGCGGGAGCTCAACCGCAATGAGGACTTCCGCAAGGCCATCACCATGGCGGTCGATCGCAAGAAGATCGGCGAATCGCTGGTCAAAGGCCCCTTCACCGCCATTTATCCAGGCGGCCTTTCTTCCGGAACAAGTTTCTACGACCGCCAGTCGACCGTCTATTATCCGTTCGACTTGGAAGGCGCCAAGGCCCTCCTCGAAAAGGCCGGCCTGAAGGACACCGACGGCAACGGCTTCGTCAACTATCCGGCCGACAAGCTTGGCGGCAAGGATGTCGAGGTCGTGTTGCTGGTCACATCCGACTACAGCACCGACAAAAACCTCGCTGAAGGCGTCGTCGGCCAGATGGAACAGCTGGGCATTCGGGTAGTGCTCAACGCGCTCGACGGCAAGCAGCGCGACGCGGCCAACTATGGCGGCCGCTGGGACTGGATGGTGCTGCGTAATGGTGCAGAACTGTCATCCGTGGTGCAAAACACCCCGCAGCTCGCCGCAACGGGTCCACGCACCAGCTGGAACCACCGCGTGCCGGAAGGTGGGCAGCTTGATCTGATGCCGTTCGAGCAGGAGCTTGTCGATATCGTCAACAAGTTCATTGCCTCGAGCGACAATGACGAACGCACGGAGTTGATGAAGCAGTACCAGAAGGTCGCCACTACCAACGTCAACTCAGTCGGCCTGACCGAATATCCAGGCGCGCTGATCGTCAACAAGCGCTTCTCGAACATTCCGGTCGGTGCGCCGATCTTCATGTTCAACTGGGCGGAAGACACGATCATCCGCGAACGGGTGTTCGTCGCCGCAGACAAGCAGGGTGATTACGAACTGTTCCCTGAGCAACTGCCCGGCAAGCCCGGCGAAAAAGGCCCGATGAACTGATCGATAGACTCCGCTTCCCAGGCCGCGCCATCAACCCGGCCTGGGAAAATCCCAAAACACACAAGAGAACCTAACAGCCATGTTCCGATTTCTGCTTGTGCGCATCGCGTCAGCCATACCCGTCCTTTTCGTGCTCAGCGTGGTCACCTTCGCGATCATCCAGGCACCGCCGGGCGACTATAGCGACTATATCCGGTCGCAGATGATCAACCAGGGCGGCGCATCCTTCGAGGAAGCCGACGCCCAGGCGCAGGCCTACAAGGTCGCTAACGGGCTGGATAAGCCGATGGTCGTCCAGTACGTCAACTGGATCACCGGTATCGTCACGCGCGGCGATTTCGGCCATAGCCTGTTCTACAACAAGCCCGTTTCCGAGGTCGTCGGCGAACGCCTGCCGCGCACGCTGGCTCTGGCGCTGGTCTGCCACATCCTCGCTTCCATTATCGGCATCACCTTCGGCATTCTTGCCGCCACCCGGCAATATACGTGGGTCGATACCCTGCTCTCCGGCATATCTTTTCTTGGCATGACGGTGCCGCGCTTCCTGATGGCACTGATCATCGTCTATATCCTGGTGTTCCACTTCAACGTCACCGAGATCAACAGCTTCCACTCCGCCAAATATGGCGGCGCGCCGTGGTCGTGGGACAAATTCGTCGATCTCCTGAAACACGTCTGGCCGGTCATCGCCATCGCCACGTTCGGCGGCCTCGCCTACAATATGCGCGTCATGCGCGGCAATCTGCTCGATACGCTGAACGCCCAATATGTCGAGACCGCGCGGGCCAAGGGCCTCTCCGAAAGCGCCGTCATCATGCGTCATGCGGTACCGAACGCGCTGCATCCGCTTGTCATGTATCAGGGCGTCGTGCTGCCCTATATGCTGACCGGCGAAATCGAAACCGCGATCATCTTCGCGTTGCCGACCGTCGGCCCGGCCATCGTCGGTTCGATGTGGGTCGGCGACGTCTATGTCACCGCAACCTTCATGCTGGTCCTCTCCGCCACGCTGATCGTCGGCAACATCATCGCCGACATGCTGCTGGCCCTACTCGATCCTCGTGTCCGTCTGGGTGGAGGAGCGCACGCATGAAAGCCGACGTTCAAAACACGCTCACTGTTCCGGTCCCCGCCGCACACCATCACAACGAAACCTATCTCGCGTTAGTCTGGCGCCGCCTGAAGCGCTCCTGGACGGGAATGGCCGGCCTCATCCTCGTCTGCCTGCTGATGCTGATGACGATCTTTGCCGAGTTCTTCTCTCCCGTAGACCCCAAGCTTACCGGCGTCGCCTTTGCCCCGCCGCAGACGATCTCGATCACCGATCAGGAGGGCAATCTCGTCTGGCCGCGCACCTACCAGATCGGTGAAGGCACCGAGCTTGATCCTATCACCTTCCAGCCGATCGTCGGCCCGGACTATGCCAACCCGCAGAACCTTGGCTTCTTCGTCAAGGGCTTCAGCTACCGGCTACTCGGCCTGATCCCCACCGACCGCCATTTCTTCGGCGCGACCGACGGTACGCCCGTCAACTTCCTCGGCACCGACAAGTTCGGCCGTGATGTGCTGTCGCGCATCTTCCATGGCTCCCGCGTCTCGCTGATGATCGCGTTGACGGTGGTGTTCATCGTCACCGTCGTCGGCACCACCGTTGGCATGGTCTCCGGTTATTTCGGCGGCCGCTTCGACACCTGGATGCAACGCTTCGTCGAGCTTGTCCTCGCCTTCCCACAATTGCCGCTCTATCTGGCGCTGACGTCGCTGATCCCGGTAACGGCGCCCACCAACGTCTTCCTCGCCTTCGTCATCTTCGTCATGTCGGCGCTCGGCTGGGCGCAGATGTCGCGCGAGGTGCGCGGCAAGACGCTGGCGCTTGCCCGCATCGACTATGTCCGGGCGGCGATGGCGATCGGCGCCACAGACCGGCGTATCATCTTCCAGCATATTTTCCCCAATGTGATGAGCCACGTGATCGTCTCCGTGACGCTGGCAATCCCCAGCGTGGTGCTGCTCGAATCCTTCCTCGGCTTCCTCGGCTTCGCGGTCAAACCGCCGCTGATGTCCTGGGGCCTGATGCTGCAGGATACCGCCACCTATTCAGTCATCGGATCCTACCCCTGGATCCTTTCCCCCGTGGCCTTCGTGCTGATCACCGTCTTTGCGTTCAATGCGCTCGGTGACGGCCTGCGCGACGCCGTCGACCCATACTGAGGAGACGACCATGGCACTCGTGGACATCAGCACACTTGCCCCCGAACAGCGGCACGACCATGCCGCCGCGATCGGTACCCCGATCATCGACGCGCGCCATGTCGGGGTGACGTTCAAGGTCGAGCATGGCACTATCGACGCCGTCAAGAACGTCTCCTTCCAGCTTTATCGCGGCGAAACCATCGCGGTCGTCGGCGAATCCGGCTCAGGAAAATCGGTGACGGCCCGCACGATCATGGGCCTGCTCACCAAGCGCGCCAGCGTCTCGGAAAAGTCGAGCATCGAGTACGACGGCAAGAATGTGCTCAAATTCTCCGACCGGCAGCGCCGGGCGCTGCGTGGCAACCGCATTTCGATGATCTTCCAGGAGCCGATGAGCTCGCTCAATCCGGTCTATACGATCGGCGCTCAGATCATCGAGGCGATCCGCGTGCACCAGAAGATGAATCGCAAACGGGCGGCCGAGCGCACGCTGGAACTGCTCCGCCAGGTGCAGATCCCCGATCCGGAAACCCGCCTCAACCAGTATCCGCACCAGCTCTCCGGCGGCCAGCGCCAGCGCATCATGATCGCCATGGCGCTTGCCAACAATCCCGACGTGCTGATCGCTGACGAGCCGACGACCGCGCTCGACGTCACCGTGCAGGCCCAGATCCTCAACCTGATCCGCGACCTGCAGAAGACGCTCGGCATGGCGGTGATCCTGATCACCCACGACCTCACCGTCGTGCGCCAGTTCTCTGATTATGTCTACGTCATGCAGAACGGCGAGGTGAAGGAACACAACACCACGCCGGCGCTTTTTCAGAACCCGCAGCACCCCTACACGAAGCATCTGCTCAACTCCGAGCCGAAGGGCATGGCCAATCCGATGCCGGTTGATTCCGCCGCCATCCTCGAAGGCCGCAATGTCCGGGTTTCCTTCATGCTCAAGCATGGCGGCTTCTTCAAACCGCAGCTGAAGGAACTGGTCGCGGTCGATAGCCTCAGCCTCAAGCTGCATCGCCACGAAACGCTCGGGCTCGTCGGCGAATCCGGCTCGGGAAAAACCACCTTCGGCCAGGCGCTGGTCAAGCTTTTGACGGCTGAGAGCGGCGAAATCCTGTTCGATGGCCAGTCGATCGAAAAGAACAGCCGCGAACAGATGCGCCCTTTGCGGTCACGCATGCAGATCGTCTTCCAGGACCCCTTCTCGTCCCTCAACCCGCGCATGTCGGTTGGTCAGATCATCGAGGAAGGCCTGATCGTCAACAAGCTCGGAGCCACCCGCAACGAACGGCTGGACCGGGTGAGGGAAGCGCTCAACAGCGCCGGGCTGCCCAACAACATTCTGTCGCGCTTCCCGCACGAATTTTCCGGCGGCCAGCGCCAGCGCATCGCCATCGCCCGTGCGGTTGCTCTGGAGCCGGAATTCATCCTGCTCGACGAACCGACTTCAGCGCTCGATCTGTCGGTGCAGGCCCAGATCATCGAACTGCTGCGCAAGCTGCAGGACGAGAAAGGACTGAGCTACCTCTTCATCTCCCACGATCTCAAAGTCGTGCGCGCACTCTGCCACCGGGTGGTGGTGATGCAGCATGGCAAGATCGTTGAAGAGGGTCCGGTCGAAGACGTTCTTACCCATCCCAAGACCGCCTACACCGAACGGCTCGTCCGCGCCGCCTTCGACGTAGCCGCCTAAAGCAAAGAGGCCTATCCATGACCAGACAACCCAAGATCACCTTCATCGGCGCGGGCTCGACCGTGTTCATGAAAAACATCATCGGCGACGTGCTGCAGCGCCCGGCGTTATCAAGCGCAAAGATCGCGCTGATGGACATCAATCCGCAGCGACTCGAGGAAAGCGAAGTCGTCGTCAGCAAGCTGATCTCGACGCTCGGTGCCAAAGCCACCATCGAGCTGCACTCCAATCAGCGCAAGGCGCTCGATGGCGCCGATTTCGTCGTCGTCGCCTTCCAGATCGGCGGCTTTGAGCCCTGCACGGTTACCGATTTCGAAGTGCCGAAGAAATACGGCCTGCGCCAGACCATTGCCGATACGCTCGGTGTCGGCGGCATCATGCGTGGCCTGCGCACCGTGCCGCATCTCTGGTCGATCTGCGAGGACATGATGCAGGTCTGCCCCGAGGCAATCCTCTTGCAATACGTTAACCCGATGGCGATCAACACCTGGGCAATCGCCGAAAAATACCCGAAGATCAAGCAGGTCGGCCTCTGCCATTCCGTCCAGGGAACGGCGATGGAACTCGCCCACGATCTCGATATTCCCTATGAGGAGATCCGCTATCGTTCGGCCGGTATCAACCACATGGCCTTCTTCCTGAAGTTCGAACACCGCCAGGCCGACGGTTCCTACCGCGATCTCTATCCGGATCTCGTGCGTGGCTACCGCGAAGGCCGGGCACCAAAGCCGACCTGGAACCCGCGCTGCCCCAACAAGGTCCGCTACGAGATGCTGACCCGGCTTGGCTATTTCGTCACTGAAAGCTCGGAGCATTTTGCCGAATACACGCCCTATTTTATCAAGGAGGGCCGCGAGGACCTGATCGAGAAATTCGGCATTCCGCTCGACGAGTATCCGAAGCGCTGCATCGAACAGGTCGAGAAATGGAAGGGTCAGGCCGCCGCATTCCGCTCGGCCGACAAGATCGAAGTCGCGCAATCGAAGGAATATGCTTCCTCGATCATGAACTCGGTCTGGACCGGCGAACCCTCGGTGATCTACGGCAACCTGCGCAACAATGGCTGCATCACCTCGCTACCGGACAATTGCGCCGCCGAAGTGCCGTGCCTAGTCGATGAAAACGGCATCCAGCCGACCTATATCGGCGCCCTGCCGCCGCAGCTGACGGCGCTGATCCGCACCAACATCAACGTGCAGGAACTGACGGTGGCGGCAATGATGACCGAAAATCGCGAGCATCTCTATCACGCCGCGATGATGGATCCGCATACGGCCGCAGAACTCGATCTCGACCAGATCTGGTCGCTCACCGACGATCTGCTCGCCGCCCACGGAACCTGGATTCCCGAATGGGCCCGCGTATCGAAGAAGGTCCAAGCCGCGTAACGTCCCTCCCCGTTGCGTGACAGGAAGCCCCGGAACAATAATTCCGGGGTTTTCCTTTTGTCCGAGGTGTGGTCGAAGGGAATGACACATCGCCGATCCCCTGCAGGAGACAAACATGCCCGCCACCCTCGCCCGCCAACTGTCAGACGCCGACAATCAGGGTATCCGGCTAACATCCGCATCGCTCACTGAGCCCGCCACCCCGGCGGAAGCGTTTGCCGTGCAGCGCGAGACGCTGGCCTTGAACAATTGGCTGACCGGCGGCTACAAGGTGGCAATCCGCCCCGATGGAAGCTCGGTCTCGGCACCGATCGCCCATATCACCCATGCCAGCGAATCGGGAACCGCGGGTTTCGAGCGCCCCGCCGTCGATGCACTGGAAGTGGAAATCTGCTTCGTGCTTGGCAAGGATCTCGCCGCCCCCGGCACCACGCCCTATACCCGTGAAACCCTGCTCGATCATGTCGCCGCCATCTATTCCGGCGTCGAATTTCTGGGCCACCGGCTGGATAACGGCGGAAGCTCGCCCGCCCTGCTGTTCCTCGCCGACCGTCTCGGCAATGCCGGCTACATATTGGGCGAAGAACTGCCAGCGAAAGTGATCGAGCCCGGGCAGGTCTATCCGCTGACCATCACCGTCAATGGCGACACGGTGTTTACCGGCCCCGGCAAACACCCCAACGACGACCCTGTCGCCGGTTTTCTGGTCTTCGCCAACGCGCTGACGGAAACCGTCGCCAAGGGCCGCATCATCACCACCGGTAGTCTCTGCGGCGCCATCCCGACCCCCGCCCGCGCCGCCATCGCCATCAGCGGGTTTACCACACTGACAGTCACTGCGGCATCGACGCGGGAGGGATGAGGCGGGGGGATCTTGCGTGCTTCGGAGAGGCAGCCGCCTGCCATCTCCGGGGCAAGCATAGACAAATGACTGCCGGACGTTACAGGGCCAGTCTCAATTCGTGATCTGCGCCATGACCTGGCCAAATTCACCGCGCTCGAGGTCTGCCCTGCTGATCGTGAGTACGAGGTCGTACGTGTCTCCCCACATCCAGTTCATCAGATGGCTGGTGGGCAACTGCAACAGCGTCACTTCGCTGTCCATCGCAAACTGGTGAACATAACCGTCAGGCACGTGCCGCATCGCTCCCATTTCGTATTGCGCGTCGAAAGCCGCCTGTTCCTCGACCTTCGCCCGCCACGCCACCGGCAGCGAACGAGGATCGGAGGCGTAAAGATACGTTGCATGCTGCTGTGCGAGCACTGCCCAGTCCGATAGCCACCCACCAACTCTTGGTGCACTCAGCGTGGGAAATGCTTGCCGGGTCAGCGCACCATCCTTCTCTGGCGTCTTCATTGCCGCAAGTCTGGAGATCAAGGCATCGACCCTCGCTTCCGAGAAAGGCTCGGCCTCCGCTTCCGTTGCGGTCTTCGCGCGCAAGGCCTCTACGTCTGGCAAGTGGGTTTCCCAGGCCGATATCCGTTGCTTGGTCCAAGCCAAATTCGCTTCCGCCCGTTCCCGCGTCATGCCCGGAAGCCATGCCGGATCAAGTAATACCTGATCCAGAACCTCGATATTGGTGGCGAGCTGCTGTTGGTCCCGCCTTAAGTTTGAGCGTACGTAAGCAATGGCGGTATCGAGCAGCAGCAAGGTGGTTGCCCAATCGAACGGTTTCCAGCCCGGCTCGGTCAGGGCAAAACCCGTTTGATAACGAACCGCACGCGGATCGCCGTCCCGGCCACCACTCACCGGTTCGCGAACCAACGGGTCTTCTTCCGGTGAAGGTACCCAGACCACATCGACCGGCCACTTCGGAACATCCCTCCGGGCAAGCGAAGTCCAATCCATGGTTGGTATCTCGCTGAGGTATAACCATTCGGAATCAACCGGCAGAAGCGGCTGCACCGGAGCACCGCGAGACTGGGTATGAAGTATCTTCGCGACGGTATAGCCCTCCTCGGAGCCGAGGAAAAACGACAGCCAGCCGGCGCGTGGTCCCACGCCATCCCAGAGATCGGCAGGAAGGCTGGAGCAATCGATCTGGGCTAGGAATTCTGCCGGTTTTCCATCGCAGACCGGCCATGCGGTGCCTTCGGGCAGCGATGGCGTTCCGCCAAACCAGCTGCGCGGCGGCACACCGACCAAGATCGGCACCTGCGGCACAAGCCGGACGAAGGGTTTCGGCCGCTGATTGGCAGTCACCATCTCGTGCTCGCGTGCAACCTGTTCGATAGCGCCGATCAGGAGGTTCTTCATGAATTGCTTGTTCTCGGGGCTCAACTCGCTCTGGGGCGACCGATCCACCGCACGCCGCATGCGTGCCGGCGTAATTGCGGCAGGCTCCGGCTCTAATGGCCGCGCGGTGCGGGGGCTGCCATAATAGACGAGAATCGGCAGAAAGAGCGTTAGGAAAACAAGAAGCGCCTGAGTATTGGTGTGGCCCAGCCAGGAGACCAGGCCGATCCGTATAGTGGCGTCGATCCCTTCAACCGCACGCGGCACTTTCTCGGTAAAGCTTGCCAGCAGCCCGGTGCTGAAATGGACAGTGAGCAGCAGCATAAGGGCAAAAACGATAACGGCACGTCCCACTGTGTTCATCGCTACCTCGAAGATTAGATCGACAGACAATTATTGGTTGTAATTATTGATAAGTCGTCAAACGGGAAGCGAATATGGAGGGAATCGGACGTGTGTTATTTGGCACATCTTCCCCCGCGTCCGTCTTCCTCTCCTCGGGTTTAACCCGAGGACCTGTGGCAGGATCCAGCTCCCGCGCGTCCGCACGGTGAGAAAACTGGCCAACCCAAAAGGAAGAGAATCCCCTTGCGACATAGACGCGGCGCGCTGGATCCCGGAACAAGTCCAGGATGACAGGGAAATTGGAGGCCCAAAGCCGAACGAAACGTCAGGCAAAGGCCCGACCGCCTACCGCAACCACCCCGCATAATCCGGCACCAGCAGATGCAGCGGCGCCTCGTCTTCCTCGATACCGGAAAACCGCGTCACGGCCGGATCCTCGAAGATATTGTCGGTATTGTCGTCGTTGACGGTCGAAACCTCGGCGACAAAGACATCGGCGCCCTCGCCCCAGAAGGCGTGCCAGTCGCCGGGCATCAGCGTCACGCTTTCGCCTGGGGAAAGCTTCAGCTTGTAGCCCGGCGCCAGATCGCGCCAGATGCCGTCCGTCGCCACCCGCGTTCCCTTGTTGCGATCGCATTGCCCGCCGGTATCTCCGAACAGCTCGATCACCAGCGTACCGCCGCCGCGATTGATGATGTCCTCGGCCTTGAGGATATGCCGGTGCATCGGGGTCAGCTGGTCCTTTCGGGCGATCATTGCCTTTTCCGCATAAAGCATGCCGCGTCCCCGCTGCAGGTCGGCAAAACGTCCGTTGCGGACGGTGAAGAGAAACAGTCCGGTCTTTTCGAAATCGCCAAGACCGAAATCGGTGATATCCCAACCGAGCGACGCACTAGTGATCCCGTCGATCTCGCCCTTGCGCGCCTGCATCTCGTCCGGAGACCAGCGCGAAAACGGCGGCAGGATGAAGCCGAACGAGCGCATGAAAGCCTCGCTCTCGCGCATGATGGCATTGATGGCGCTGCGTTTCATCGGAATGCTCATTGTCTCTCCCTCAGCGAACGCCGATGCCGGCCGTCAGGCCGCCGTCGATCCGGTGATCCGATCCAGTGATAAAGCCCGCCTTGTCGGAGGCGAGGAAAGCCGCAAGCACGGCCACCTCCTCCGGCTCGCCGATCCGCCCCAGCGGATGGGCGGCGCCGAAGCGTTGAAACACGCCGTTGATATCGGCATCGGGACCTTCGAATGTCCGCGCCGCCAGTTCCAGGATGGGCGTGCGCACCGAACCCGGGCTGATCGACACGACCCGGATGCGGTCAGTGGCAAAATCCAGCGCCATCGCCCGCGTCAAGGCATGGATCGCGCCCTTGGAGGCGACATAGGCGGAGACGCCGCTCTGGCAGGCATGGCCCTGCACGCTGGAGAGGTTGACGATGACGCCGCCGCCGCGCCTGCGCATCTCCGGCACGCCGAATTCCGCCGTCAGGTGGATCGAGCCGACATTGACGGCCATGCAGCGCATGAAAATCTCGAACGGTGTCGTCTCCACCGTGCCATAGGGGTGAACAGCGGCCGAGTTGACGATGATGTCGATGCCGCCGAACGCCGCCACCGCGGACGCCATGGCACGCTGCACATCGGCGGGGACGGACACATCGGCGTGAAAGACGGTCAGTGCAAGGTTCTCGGCCACCGCCATCGTCTCAAGCTCGGCATTGGCTGCCTGATCGATCCCGAGCGAAGCAACGGCCGCGCCCTGCCGGGCGAGATGCAGAGCAACGGCGCGGCCGATACCCGTCGTTCCGGTGACCACCGCGACTTTTCCGGTAAATTCACGCATCGCCTACCTCCCGTCCACTGGCCGCTTCCAATCCTGCGGTTTGTCCGCCTCGCGCCGCCGGAATGAACTCCAGCCCCGCATCGAGATGCCGGTCCATATGATAGGCGAATCCGATCCGGTCACGCTCACGCAGCGCCTTGACGATATCGGCATGTTCGGCGGTAACGTTTTCAAGCACCAGCCGCTGCGACTTGCCGGCCAGCATCAACCGCCCGATCACCGGTTTCAGCATGCCGTAGGTTTCCGACAGCGTGCGGTTTCCGGCCGCATCCACCATCAGCTTGTGGAACTGATAGTCGAGTTCGGACGCCTCTTCCGGCGTACCCGCCTGCCGTATCCGCGCATTGAGCATCTCCATCCCTTCAAGGGTTTCCTCGGTGATCCGGGTCGAGAGCAGATCGAACAGGTTGATCTCGGTCAGCCGCCGGTAACCCTGGACATCGCGGAAAGCATCGACGGAAATGTCCATGGCAAAGGAAAACAGATCGCGCATCGCCGTCTGGTGCTGATCCGTCAGCACGGCACCGACCTTTTGTCGGGATTCGGCCACGCCATAGGCCTTCAGCGTCCGGAAGGCCTCGCGCACCGTGTTGCGGCTGGCATCGAACATGACGGCGAGCTCCGCCTCGCTTGGCAGAACGTCGCCGACGGTCAGGCCACGCTCGCGGATAAGGTCGCGGATGTGGTCCACCATTCCGTCAACGGCAGAACCCCGCACGCCGTTCTCCATGCCATTCTCCTTGCCCAGCTTGTGGCAGCATATGTCCGACATAATGATCGGATCAACACTCCCGTATTGATTTTCCGAAAATTAACGCATTAATTGTCCAACATTATAACAGGAGAGATGGACATGCTCGAAAGCTGGCGCTGGTTTGGACCACAGGACCCGGTTACTCTTTCGGATGCGCGCCAAGCGGGCGCACATGGTGTCGTCACCGCCCTTCACCATATTTACGATGGCCGTATCTGGACACCGGATGACATTGCCGAGCGTATGGCGCTGGTCCGGAAAGCCGGAATGACCTGGTCCGTCTGCGAGTCCATTCCCGTCAATTCCGCAATCAAGCGGCGCGACGGCGAATGGCGCCGCTATCTCGATGCCTGGAAACAGAGCCTGGCCAATCTCGGCAAGGGCGGCGTGCCGGTGGTTTGCTACAATTTCATGCCGGTGGTCGACTGGACCCGCACCAACCTGATGTACCCGACCGAGGCCGGCGGCTTCGCGCTGCGCTTCGACATGATCGATTTCGTCGCGTATGACGTCTTTGTGCTCAAGCGCCGCGCCGCCGAAGACAACTACGCGCCGGATGTCATCGAGGCTGCAAGACAGCGGCTTACAGGAAAGAGCGAAGACGAAATCCTGACACTCGAAAAGAACATCATTGCCGGCCTGCCCGGTGGCGAGGATAGCCATACGCGGGAAAAAATCCGCGCCGAGATCGCCAGCTTCGATGCCGTCTCATCCGATGACATGCGCGCCAATCTGATCGAATTCCTCAAGGAAGTCGTGCCGGTTGCGGCGGAAAATGGCGTCCGGCTCGCCATCCACCCGGACGACCCACCCTTCTCGCTGTTCGGCCTGCCCCGCGTCGTATCCACGGCGGGCGACGTTCAAACCATCCTCGATGCAGTCAATGAGCCGGCAAATGGCATTACCTTGTGCGCCGGTTCCTATGGCTCGCGCACCGGAAATGATGTGGTTGCGTTGGCAAAGCGCTTTGCCGATCGCATTCATTTTGCGCATCTGCGTAACGTCAGCAAGGAACCGGACGGCTCCTTTATCGAATCCGAACATCTGGCCGGTGACGTCAACATGGTCTCGCTGATTTCGGCCCTGCGCGCCGAGGAGCGGCGGCGCGAGAAGGAAGGGCGCAGCGACACCGTCATCCCGATGCGGCCGGATCACGGCCATCTGTTGATCGACGACCAGAAAAAGACGGTCAATCCCGGTTATTCCTGCATCGGTCGCCTCAAGGGCCTCGCCGAACTGCGCGGCGTCATCGCCGCCGTCGATCAGTTGACTTAGAAAGGTTGAGGCGCGGGATCAGGCCCGCGCCGACAGGCCTGCGCGACGGGCAAGGACACGTTCAATCGCCGAAAACCCATCATAGATCAGCACGGCAAGCGCCCCGACGATCAGCCCGCCCTGCAGAACGAAGGCGATATTGTTGGATTGCAGCCCGGCGATGATGACTTCGCCCAGCGTCTTTGCTGCGACCGTCGAGCCGATCGTCGCGGTGGCCAGGCTGATCACCACCGACAGCCGGATACCGGCCAAGATCACCGGCATCGCCAGCGGCAGTTCCACCTTGAACAACCGCTGGCGATCCGTCATGCCGGCGCCGCGCGCCGCTTCCATCATCGAGGGCGGCAAGGTCGTCAATCCCGTCAGCGTGTTTTCAAAGATCGGCAGCAAGCCATAGAGAAACAGTGCCACCAGCGTCGGCTTCTCGCCGAAACCGAGGATCGGCACCGCTAGCGCCAGCACGGCCACCGGCGGAAATGTCTGCCCAATGTTCACGAGACTGCGCGACAAAGGCAGGAATTCGGCACCAAAGGACCGCGTGACAAGGATCGCTAACGTCACAGCAACGAGTATGGCGCCGGTCGTGGCGATGGCGACGGTGCGCAGATGCAGGAGGGTCAGCGTCAGCAGGCTGCCCTGATTGTAGATCGCCGGCGCATTGTCCTGCACCAATGGTTTCAACAGGGGATCAAACAAGTCTGGCGACACCAGAAAGGCGATCAGAACAGCCAGCAGCGCTGCGCGCAGGATATTTGGGATCCATGCCCTCATTGCGGTTTTGCCGCCCGTCTGCTCAGTCCCTCCAGGGTCACCCTGCCAAGGATCGTCCCATCGGCGGCGGCGACCGGCAACGCGGATCGGCCGGTCCACAACAGTTCGGAAAGCGCGTCGCGCTGGCTCATCGTTTCCGCCAGTGGTTTTCCATCGGCCGCTCCCGGCTCGACGGCATCACCCGCGGTCTTGATCGACAACAGGCGGAACGGCCGCTCGCTGGCGCCGATCAGTGTCTGGACGAATTCCGTCGCCGGGTCCTTCACCAGTTCGGCGGGCTTGCCGTATTGGACAAGCGCGCCCTTGTCCATGACGGCAATCTTGTGGGCGAGATGAAACGCCTCGTCCATGTCATGCGTCACCAGCACGATCGTCGTGCCCAGCAGCCTCTGGATGGCCAGCAGATCCGCCTGTGCCTTTGCCCGGATGATCGGATCGAGCGCACCGAACGGTTCGTCCATCAACAGCACGTTCGGCTCCGCCGCCAAGGCCCGCGCCACGCCGACACGCTGCTGCTGGCCACCGGAAAGCTCGTGCGGAAACCGCGCCGAAAACGCAGCGGGATCAAGCTGAAACAGGGCCAAGAGTTCCGCCACCTTGGCGTCGATCCGCGCCTTGTCCCAACCCAGCAGAGTGGGCACCGTAGCGATGTTCTGCGCGACGGTGCGATGCGGAAACAGTCCGTGCCCCTGGATCGCGTAGCCGATCCGGCGGCGCAGCTCAAAGCCCGGCATCGAACGATTGTCCTCGCCATCAAGGCGGATCGCCCCGGATGTCGGCTCGACCAGCCGGTTGATCATCCGCAGCAGCGTTGTCTTGCCCGAACCGGAGGTCCCGACAATGACCGTCACCGTGCGTGGTTCGATCATCATCGACACATTGTTGACGACCGTGTTGCCGTCATAGCGTTTGGTGATCCGGTCGATTTCGATCATGCGGCCCTGCTTCGTTCTCGCTGAGGAGCGGTGATTTCAATAAGTGCGTCGAGCACGATCGCCGCTGCAAAGGCCAGCACCACGGTCGGCACCGCCCCAAGCAACACCAGATCCATTGCCGTCTGGCCGATGCCCTGGAACACGAACACGCCGAAGCCTCCACCACCGATCAGTGCGGCAATCGTCGCAAGGCCGATATTCTGCACCAGCACAATGCGAATGCCAGTGAGGATCACCGGCATTGCCAGCGGAAACTCGATCCCGAACAATCGCTGCCGGTCCGTCATGCCGATGCCGCGGGCAGCCTCGTTGGCCTCGCGCGGCACGCCTGCTAGGCCAACCACGGTGTTGGCGACCACTGGCAGCAGCGAATAGAGAAACAAGGCGACGAAAGCGGGAGCGGCACCGATGCCGCGAATGCCGATGGCGGCGGCCCCCGGCACGTGGACGGCGATCCAGCCAAGCGGTGCGATGAGAATGCCGAACAGGGCAATCGACGGTATCGTTTGAATAAGGTTCAACGTGTTGAGTACGCCGGCCCGCAAAGGCGCCACCCGATGGCAGAGAATGCCGACTGGCAAACCTACCAGGACGGAAGCAACGAGCGACCCAAGCGCCAGCGTCACATGCCTTCCGGCCTCCAGCCAGAACACATCGGCACGGCCGGAATATTCCTTGAGGATCGACAGCCCATCCCACAGGCCCGACATCAGGACCACGGCTGCCCCACCGAGCGTGATCGCCAGAAGCAGCACCCTGACCAATGGCAAAGGCCGCAGTCGCGTGATCGAATCGGCAGCAAGCAGGGCAAAGGAAAACAGCAGGATCCAAAAGCCGGAAGCAGGAGAAACCCGGGCATATGCGTTGGCGGGTGGTGTCAGGTGGGTCGCAGCCATTCCGATGAACACGGCAATGGCGGCCAGACCGGCCGCGGCGACAAGCAGCCGAAGACGTGTAGGCGTCCTTAAAAGAACGATCATCGCCGCTCCGACCATCAGCCCAAGAAGGAGCATGCCTGCCCCAGTGGGCAAGGCAGCGAGGATACCCTTTGCGTCGCCCGGCACGATGCGGTTGGCGCGAAAGGTCGCAAACGGTGCGGCGAGCGCCCCGTAAGCGATCAATACCCCAATGACCACGCCGAGCTTATCGAAGCGAATGCTCAAACTGCCATCCCCATCCCATTAGACCGGCTCCGCTTCGGGAACCGGTCATTTCAGGGCAGCCTATTTCAGCCGGCTTACTTCAGAAAACCATTCTTTTTCAAAAAGTCTTCCGCAACCGCCTTTGCAGGCTCGCCGCCAACCTGAACGCGGCCGTTCAGGTCCTGCAGGGTCACCAGGTCAAGCTTCTCGAACACCGGCTTCAGCAGGGTTTCGATTTGCCGATGCTCCTTTAGAACCGCCTCCCGGATGATCGGCGCGGGCTGGTAGACGGGCTGCACCGCCTTGTCGTCTTCCAGAACCACAAGACCCGATGGCGCGATGCCGCCGTCCGTGCCGTAGACCATGGCGGCGTTGGCGCCATTGGTCTGGTTGGCCGCGGCCGCGATGGTCGCTGCGGTATCGCCGCCCGAAAGGGTGATAAGTTGGTCTGATTTCAGCGTGAAACCATAGGTCGTCTGGAACGCAGGCAGGGCTGCCGCCGAGTTGACAAATTCCGAGGATGCCGCCAGCACCACCGCGCCGCCGCCCGCAACATATTTGCCGAAATCGCTGAAGGTCTTGATGCCGCTGGCATCGGCCAGATCCTTGCGCACGGCGACGGCCCAGGTATTGTTGGCCGGCGACGGCGACAGCCATACAATCTTGTTGGCGTCGTAGTCGAGTTTCTTGGCTTCGGCATACCCCTTTGCGGCATCCTTCCAGAGCGGATCGTGCGCCTTTTCGAAGAAGAATGCGGCGTTGCCGGTATATTCGGGGTAGATATCGATTTCACCGGCAGCGATCGCCTTGCGCACGACCGGGGTTGCCCCGAGCTGCACCCGGTCGGTCGTCTCGATATTGTTGGCCTTGAGCACGGCAAGAATGATGTTGCCAAGCACACCACCCTCGGTGTCGATCTTAGAGGAGACGACGACCTGGGCATTGGCCGCAGCCGTGGAAACGAGCACGGCGAACGCGGCCCCGATCAATGTTATTTTCAGACGCACGTTAATTCTCCCTTGAAACTGTTCACAATTTCTCCCACGCCCGCCGGCATGCGTCGGGGCATAAACTGCCATATGTGGCAAGGTTCGGAGAAAAATAGAGCGCGGAAAAGGGAATTTGCGCAGAACAACAACCCGATCGATCCAGGCCGCTTCAGAACCATGAGGGATACAAAGGTTAAGGATGCCGAAAAGCGGCCCGCCCAAGGTACAAACCGGGACGGAGCCCCACCTGCCCGCCCGGTTTTGTCGTTCGGCAACGTCTCTGGCGTTGTCTATGCTGATGCCTGAACCGGCATCAGCATGCCCCAGGTGCGCGCGAAGCGCACCATCATTGCACGGACGCCGTTCCGTAGATGAGGTCGGGAAGCCAGAGGGAAAGCTGCGGAAAAATACTGAGAATCCCGAGCAGAACCATCATCATGAGCAAGTAGGGAACGACCTCTCTTGCATAGGCCATCATCGGAACACGCATTACCATCGAGGAGATGTACATCAGCCCTCCAACCGGCGGCGTAATGCCGGCGATTGTCAGATTGGTGATGAAGATGATGCCGAAATGCACCCGGTCGATATGGACGCCATCGATGATCGGAATGAGCATCGGCGTCAGGATGATCAATGCCGCCGATCCCTCGATCGCCGTGCCGATAATCATCAGCATGACGTTGATCAACAGCAGCATCATCAACGGATTGTCGGTGGCCGCACCAAGCCAGCTCGACATCGCCTGCGGAACCTGCTCCCAGGCAAGATAGAAACCAAAGGCCGCGGCAGCGCAAATCATCACCATGACGACGGCGGAATCGCGCACGGCCTCAGCCAGCACTTCCGGTATCTGGCGGACGGTGAATTCCCGGTAGCCGAAGATGGCAACGAACAGCACATAGACAACGACGACCGCGCCGGCCTCGGTTGTGGTGAACAGGCCATAGCGTGTACCCGCAAAGATGACGACCGGGATGGACAGAGCCCAGAGACCGTCAAGCAACGCGGCCCTGACCTCGGCGCCGCTCGCCCTTTTCTCGCGCAACGATTTGTAGCCGCGCTTCTTGGCGATAAAAAACGTGGTGATCATCAGGCCAAGGGCAAGAGCGAGCCCGGGGACGACCCCGGCTGCAAACAGCCGGCCGATCGAGGTTTCCGCCAGAAAGCCATAGACGATCAGCCCGATGGACGGCGGAATGAGGCTGGTGATGACAGCAGCCGAGGAGGTGATCACGGCGGCAAAGGCGCGGCTGTAGCCGCGCTCGGCCATCTGCACGCCCAGCGTCTTGGCGAGCATCGCCGCGTCGGCATTGGCCGATGCCGTGAGACCGCCGAGAAGCGTTGCAAGCACCGTGCACATCTGAGCAAGCGCACCGGTCATGTGGCCAACCAAGACATCGGCCAGGTTGAGCAGGCGCCGCGTGATGCCGGACGCGTTCATGATGCAACCGGCCAGAACAAACAGGGGAAGCGCCAGCAGAGAAACCGACTGGCTGCCTTCCGCCATTTCCTGCGCGAAATTGGACAACGGGATCATGTCCATGTTCAGGAAGAAGAAGGCGAGCGCGCCGATGGCCATGGCCCAGGTGATCGGCGTCGAAAGCAGGAAAAGGATGGCAACGAGAAGGGACGGCCCGGCAAGATGGAAAAAGGTCATATGATCGAATCCACGTTTCGGTGCGTTCTCGGGCGCCACGGCCGCTCAACAAGCAAATGCTGGAGCAGCATGCCTGCCGAGGCCAGCGCCAGCGGGCCGTAAGCGAGGCTGCGCGACAGATCGAGGGCGATCGTGTGCACATGCCGCGATGTCCAGGCCTGCCAGAGGAAGAGAACGGTCATCAGGATGAAAAATGCAGCGAGAAGCACATAGTTGAACCAGCGGATGGCAGTCTGCCAGCGGTCAGGGAGCGCCGTCACCAGCACATCGATGGCCGCATGCGTTCCGAGGCGGACGCCGGTGATCGCACCGAAAAACACCAGGTAGGAAAATGCAAGGATGGCAAGCTCGTATGTCCAGGCCGCCGGCTGCGGAAAGATGTAACGGCTGACGACACCCCAAAGGATCGAAAAGACGACGACGATCAAAGCGGCGACACCGATCGCTTCATCGGCACGGCGAAGACTGAGCAGCGGGCTATCGCCGCTGGTTTCGGTAAAACTGTTCATGATACCCCCCGGACGCGACAGAAATGGCCAGCCGGACACATGTCCCGCTGGCCGGCTGTTTCACTTCATGGCGTCCTGGATACGCTCGAACATGCCGGGCGTCAGGTTCGGAACCTTGCCATAGGCAGCCTTGGAGGCTTCGACGAAGGCAGGAACATCGACATCGGAGATGATGTCCACACCGGCATCGGCCAATTGCTTGGCGTAGACATCATCGGTCTCGAGCGTCATTTTCGTCAGGTCGATGGCGATTTTCTGGCCCTCCTCGGTCATGATCTTCTGCAGATCTTCCGGCAGGCCGTTGAAAAATTGGGCTGACGCGACCCAGGCGGTGAACATCGCCTGATGGCCGGTCTTGGAAATGACCTTGCGCGTCTCATTGAGCTTGGACCCGGCAATCGACCCAAAAGGACCTTCCGCCGCATCGACGACACCGGACTGGAGCCCATTGTAAACATCGCCCCAGGGCAGTTCCGTCGGACGCGCGCCATAGGTGGCGAACGTCGCCATCATGATCGGCGAGGAGGGCACGCGGATGGTGACACCGGCCAGATCGGCGGGGGTACGAATAGCCTTGTTCGCGATGATGTGGCGATAGCCGAAAAGGCCATTCGGCATCAGAATCTTGATACCCTGCGCCTCAAGCTTGGCGGACAGCTCCTTGTAGACGTCCGACGAGAACAGCTTGTCGCTCGCTTCGAGGCTTGGATAGACGTAAGGGCCGGCGAGAATGGACATATCGGGTTCAAACTGGCCGAGCTGCCCATAATCGGTCGCGCTGAGCAGGTTTGCGCCGCTCATGACCATCTCATTGACCTTCTTCTGCGCTCCCAGCTGGTCGCCGGTCATGACCGTGATGGCGATCCGGCCCTCTGACCGCTCGCCGACACGCTCGGCATAAAGCTTCATCGCCTTCACGATCGGCTCGTTCGGATTAACCTGCGATGTCGAAAAGCGCAGATTGTATTCCTGAGCCGACGCGACGCCGCAAAACGACAATGCGGCCAGAACGGACGCAAGCATGACTGCCTTCATGAAATCCTCCCCTTCAGCCTGAACTCCTCTTCAGGCATAATTCATATGCGAATATAAAAGTTATAAGAGAATGATTTAGGAACGTCAACCAAGCAAACGCCTTGCCTTCCCGCACAGTCTGGTCTTTTAGCGGAAGAGACAGGGAATTAATTTCTTATATAAAGACTAAGTCTATATATGAGCAAAAATGAGCCTCTTCCCGCATAAAGGGTAACCATCCCTCCGCATAAGGGTAAAAAGGCTGCACGCCCTTCCTCAGGGCACAGGCAAGCGCGCGCCGGGCGTCGATGAAAGCTGTGGTTCGGCGGCACTCGGCGCGAAGATGTCCCGCTGGGAAAGCCCCATCAATCTCCGATTATTCCGGGCGCAGCGCTGCGGACGCTCCTGGACCAAGCTTTAAGATGTCCAAATGTGTTGGAGGCCTGCGCAAGCCGGCGTATAAACACGTTTGGAGCCGCCCAAAATCAGGCGTCTACCGATGGATAGCCCGACATTGCGTGCGACCCGAGGAAACAAAATGACTGGAACACGGATAGGCTGCGAGCAGCTGCGTTCAAAGGTAATGCACGCAGAAGACGCGGCATCCCTGATCAAGACAGGCTCCACCGTCGGGATGAGCGGGTTTACCGGATCCGGCTATCCCAAGACCGTTCCACTCGCGCTCGCCGCACGCATCGAAGCCGCGCACGCGGCCGGTGACCCCTTTCGGCTGCGTGTCTGGACCGGCGCCTCGACAGGACCCGAACTCGACGGTGCACTAGCCAAGGCAGACGGGATCGATTTCCGGTTGCCGTACAATTCCGACCCTATCGCCCGCGAGAAAATCAATCGCGGCGCGATGAACTATTTCGACATGCACCTGAGCCAGGTCGCGCCGATGGCCTGGCAAGGCTTCCTCGGCCCCCTCGACACGGCGATTGTCGAAATTTCCGGTATCCGGCCCGATGGCTCGCTGATCCCCTCCTCCTCCGTTGGCAACAACAAGACCTGGCTCGACCGCGCCGACAAGATCATCCTCGAACTCAATCGCTGGCAAAGCCCCGACCTGGAGGGGATGCACGACATTTACTATGGTACGGCACTGCCGCCGAACCGGGTTCCGATCCCGCTCACCCGGCCCGACGATCGCATCGGCGAGACCGCTTTCCGCTGTGATCCCGAAAGGATCGTCGCAATTGTCGAAACCGACGCGCCGGACCGTAACCTGCCCTTCACACCGCCCGACGGCACTGCCCGCGCCATCGCCGGCCATCTTCTCGAGTTCCTGGCCCATGAGGTGAAAAAGGGCCGCCTGCCGGCCTCATTGCTACCGATCCAGTCCGGCGTCGGCAATATTGCGAATGCTGTGCTCACCGGGTTGATCGACAGCCCGTTCGAAGACATGACGGCTTTTACAGAAGTCATCCAGGACGGCATGCTGGATCTCCTCGACGCCGGCAAGCTGCGCATGGCCTCAGCCACCGCCTTCTCGCTGAGCCCCGAAGCGGCCGGCCGGCTGAACGCCGACATGGCCCGCTACAGAAACCGGATGATCCTTCGCCCTCAGGAGATCAGCAATCACCCCGAATTGGTCCGCCGGCTCGGCTGTCTGGCCATGAACGGCCTGATAGAGGCCGACATCTACGGCAACGTCAACTCGACGCACATCATGGGCTCACGCATCCAGAACGGGATTGGCGGGTCCGGAGATTTCGCCCGAAATGCCTATGTCTCGATCTTCATGACCCCCTCGACCGCGAAAGGCGGAAATATTTCGGCGATCGTGCCACAGGCAAGTCACGTCGACCACATCAGCCAGGACGTGCAGGTGCTGGTGACAGAGCAAGGACTTGCGGACCTGCGTGGTCTCTCCCCCAAACAGCGCGCGGCAGTTATCATCGATAACTGTGCGCATCCGGACTACCAGCCCGCGCTTCGGGACTATTTCACACGCGCCCTCAAGGGCTCCTATGGCCTGCAGACCCCGACCTTGCCCAGCGAGGCATTGTCCTGGCACCAGCGCTACATCGACACGAGTTCAATGATGATGTGACATATGACCGACATCGCCGCCTCCGGCAGAAGCCCCGGCCCGTAGCCAGTCGGGACGGACGTGCGGCCCTGACCAATTTTGGCATTGGGATCTAAGATTGAGCAAATCAACTGATCGCGGGAGACCTTACGGCCCAGGGTTCAGAATGGCGGAGAGGGTGGGATTTGAACCCACGATACCCTTGCAGGTATGCCGCATTTCGAGTGCGGTGCGTTCGACCACTCTGCCACCTCTCCGGATATGCTGGTCGGCGCCGTAGCGCGACGCGGTTCATAGCGGCAGTTTTTGGCGATGGCAAGAGGGTGGATCAAGGAAAATCAGGCTCATCCGCGCCTTTCTTCTTGACAGTTTTGCCGGCTTCCCGTAATTCGCGAACTTGAAGTGGTGTGGCATGCCCTCACCGCGCCGGGCTTTTATTGGCCCGTTTCACCGGCAAGACCCACAAGGCCTTGTCATCGTCCGACTGAAGAAAAAGACGGCCTCGCCATCGCGTGAAGAGCCGGAACGAACATGAAAGGATAAAAAATGTTCGCAGTCATCAAGACCGGCGGTAAGCAGTACCGCGTGGCAGCCAACGACGTTCTGACGATTGAAAAATTGGAAGGCGCCGCAGGCGACAAGATTGAATTTACCGAGATCCTGATGGTCGGCGTCGGCGCCGATGCAACCATCGGTGCTCCGTTTGTCGAAGGTGCCGTTGTCAGCGCCGAAGTTGTGGAACATGGTCGCGCCAAGAAGGTTATCGCCTTCAAGAAGCGCCGCCGCCAGAACTCGAAGCGCACCCGCGGTCACCGCCAGCACAACACGACTGTCCGCATCCTGGATATCGCTGCTGCTGCCGGCGCGAAGGCGAAGAAGGCTTCCAAGAAGTCTGACGACGCTGCCGCTGAAGCCGCAAACTGAGACAACGGATCCAAGGTTTAAAGGAGAACATCCATGGCACATAAAAAAGCTGGCGGTTCCTCGCGCAACGGTCGCGATTCGCAGTCCAAGCGCCTCGGCGTGAAGAAGTTCGGTGGCGAAGTCGTCATTCCGGGCAACATCATTCTGCGTCAGCGCGGAACCCAGTGGCATCCGGGCGCCAATGTCGGCCTCGGCAAGGACCACACCATTTTTGCACTTACGGCCGGCAACGTGAACTACCGTACGAAGGCCAATGGCCGCGTGTACGTGTCTGTAATGCCGAAAGCCGAAGCAGCGGAATAAGCCGGTAGCGCTCTAAAACAGCCGGCGTCTCATCGACCCGGCTGGCGCTTATCCGTTCAGGCCAAGACCAAAAGGGGAGATGGGGCGATGCCCGATCTCCCCTTTTTCACGTCTTGGAGAACTGAACATGCAAAGCGAACTGTTGAGGGAGAGCCAATCACGGTCTCCCCGGGAAGATTCCCTGGAATCTTCTCAGGAACGGCTGCGGCCACAACGGTCAAGGACCGATTGCCCGATATTGTTATCGCCCCGGCTCGTTTTGCGCGCGCCCCACGAAGACGATATCGACGCCCTTGCCCATCTTGCCAACAACGCCAATATCGCCACCATGGTTTCGCGCATGCCGCACCCGTATACGGTGGCCGATGCCGCGGATTTCGTACGCCGTACGAAGACCGGCACGATTGGCAAGTGCGTCTATGCGATTACCAAAGCGGATAATGGCGCATTTCTGGGGTGCTGCGGTATCGAGCCGCATCCCGATGGCAAGACTGCCGAGCTCGGCTACTGGTTGGGCGAACCGCACTGGAACAAGGGTTACGCCACAGAGGCAGCGCAGGCGCTGACCGACATGGCCTTCCGCACCCGCGACATCGACCAGATCGATGCGCGTTGCCGGGTCATGAACGTCGCTTCGCGGCGGGTCATCCAGAAATGCGGTTTCCAGTTCCAGGGCTCCGGTATGGTCGACAGCCTGGCTCTGGGCGGCATGATGTCGGTCGAATGGTACCGGCTTGACCGCAAGACCTGGATGTCGTTGCGCAGCTGGGGAGGTCTGAGATGACCGCTCACCTGCGAGAACGGCCAAAGATCGCTGTTCGTCCCGATCCAGGCCCCTGCCCGGTCATCGAAACCGCACGGCTGACCTTGCGGCCGCACAAGCTGTCGGATGCCGATGCGGTGGCGGAATCGCTTGCCGATTATCAGGTCTCGCGCATGCTGTCGCGGGTGCCCGTGCCCTATCACCGGCAGGATGCACATGACTGGCTGGTCCGCCAGGGCTCGGGGCTGATTGCCGGTTGGACGCTGGCGATCACCACCGGCGACGACGTCCATATCGGCTGCATCGGCATCGAGCTCATGCACGGCCAATGGCATCTTGGCTACTGGCTGAACCGCTATTACTGGAACCGCGGTTATGCCAGCGAGGCAGCACATGCGGCGATGGAACGCTTCTTCCGGCGCATGCCGGCAACCGTCCTGCATTCCGGTGTCTTTGCCGATAATGCCGGATCGCTGAAGCTGCAGAAGAAGCTCGGCTTCGAGATCACCGGCTGCAGCCAGATTTATGCACTGGCCCGCAACGGCATGGTCAGCCATATCGAGACCAGTATTACGGCGGCTGCACTGCGCACGCCGTAAAAACGAACGAAGGCCCGCAGCACCAAAGCCGCGGGCCTTTTCTTTGGCGTTATTCCAGTTCGAAGCCGACCGGCAGGTGGTCCGAACCGGTGGCCTCCATATCGATCCAGGCATGTCTCAATCGCGGCACAAGGCCGGCACTGAGGAAACAATAGTCGAGATGCATGCGCCTTTGATGATCCGCGGGATTGATCCAGCTGTAGCTTTCAGGCGAAAGCCGGCCGAGATGCGCCAACGTGTCTACCAGGTTTTCCAGCCGCAACGAACGGCCGTAATAGGCATCGCGCGAGCCGGTCATCGTGCAGTATTCCGGCCCTTCCGGTTCCATGTTGAAATCGCCCATCAGCACGAAATCGTCGGGATACGGCAGCTCGCTAAAGCCGAAATCGCCGCCGCCGGTCATGGCGCCGCCTTCGCGCGAATAGGACACCGCCTTCTCCTTGAGATAGGCGATCTGGGCGATGCGTTCGGCCGGATAGGCATGGTCGAGATGGACTGAATAGACCCGCAACGGACCCGCCGGAGTTATAATGAGCGCTTCGGTCGCGCCGCGCTGCAGGTTCATCGGCGAGATCGTGCGGGTGCGTGGCAACGGAATGAGCCGGGTCGCGGCAATCGGAAAGCGCGACAGGATCATGTTGCCGAACTGGAAGCGGCGATCGACGGCACGGCCGTTCTCGATCGCCGATCCGGCATCGATCTCGCAGGCGGGCCAGAAGGTGGAAAAGTACTGCGGCATCAGATCGCGGAAAATGGCGGGAAGATCGGCATGGCCGTTGCGATGAAAATTCCGCGTCACTTCCTGCAGCGCGATCACATCGGCGCCTTCAAGACTTCTCACAATGCGTTCGGGATCGAAACGGCCGTCGAGACCGACGCCGTACTGGATGTTATAGCTCAAACTTCACGATATTCTTTGACCTCCGGGGCACGCGCCTATATCGATGGCGGCAATTGTGGCGGCAAATACACCAAACAGATGGCAGTGCGATGAAATTTCTCGACGAAGCAAAAGTCTATATCCGGTCCGGTGACGGCGGTGCTGGCGCTGTGTCGTTCCGGCGCGAAAAATTCATCGAGTTCGGTGGCCCGGATGGCGGCGACGGCGGGCGCGGCGGCGATGTTTGGGTGGAGGCCGTCAACGGGCTGAACACCCTGATCGATTTCCGCTTCCAGCAGCATTTCAAGGGTGGCACCGGTATTCACGGCATGGGCCGCAACCGCACGGGCGCCGGTGGCGCCGACGTGACGCTGAAGGTTCCGGTCGGTACCCAAATCTTCGAGGAAGATTCTGAAACGATGATCGTCGATATGATCGCCGAAGGCCAACGCTTTCGCCTGGCCGCCGGTGGTAATGGTGGCTTCGGCAATACCCATTTCAAATCCGCGACCAACCAGGCGCCGAATTGGGCCAATCCGGGACTTGAGGGTGAAGAAAAGACCATCTGGCTGCGGCTGAAGCTGATCGCCGATGCCGGTCTGGTCGGTCTTCCGAACGCCGGGAAATCGACCTTCCTGGCAACGGTGACCCGCGCCCGCCCGAAGATCGCCAACTATCCGTTCACGACGCTGCATCCGAACCTGGGCGTGGCGACGATCGATGGCCGCGAATTCATCTTGGCTGACATTCCCGGCCTGATCGAAGGCGCCCATGATGGCGTCGGCCTCGGCGACCGGTTCCTCGGCCATGTCGAGCGCACGCGCGTGCTGCTGCATCTCGTGTCCGCGCAGGAAGAGGATGTCGCAAAGGCCTACAAGACGGTGAAACACGAGCTTGAGGCCTATGGCGGCGAATTGCTCGACAAACCGGAAATCGTAGCGTTGTCGCAGATCGATATTCTCGACCCCACCGAATTGAAGAAGAAGCAGAAGGCATTGGCGAAGGCCAGCGGCCAGACGCCGCTTCTCTTGTCGGCCGTTGCCGGCATGGGCATGACCGAAACCCTGCGCGGCTTACGCGATATTATCGTCGCCGCGCAGACCCCGGTGGACGAAGACTGACATGACACCGCACCGCAAACCGCTGGAAAAATACCGCCGGATTGTGATCAAGATCGGCTCCGCCCTGCTTGTGGATCGCAAGTCCGGGCTGAAGAAGCAATGGCTGAATGCCATGTGCGCCGACATTGCGGCGCTGAGAGCCAAAGGCGTCGAGGTTCTCGTCGTCTCCTCCGGGGCCATTGCGCTCGGTCGCTCGGTGCTGGATTTCGCGCCCGGCGCGCTGAAGCTGGAGGAAAGCCAGGCGGCCGCGGCCGTTGGCCAGATCGCATTGGCCCGCGCCTGGTCCGAAAGCCTGTCGGCAGACGAGATCGTTGCCGGACAGATCCTGTTGACGCTCGGTGATACCGAAGAGCGTCGCCGTTATCTCAATGCCCGTGCCACGATCAGCCAGCTTTTGAAGATGGGCGCCGTGCCGATCATCAACGAGAACGACACCGTCGCCACCACTGAAATCCGCTATGGCGACAATGACCGGCTTGCTGCCCGCGTCGCCACGATGACCGGCGCCGATCTGCTCGTGCTTCTCTCCGATATCGACGGGCTCTACACGGCTCCGCCGCATCTTGATCCCGATGCGCGTTTCCTTGAAACGATCGCCGAGATCACGCCCGAGATCGAGGCGATGGCCGGGGGGGCTGCGTCCGAGCTGTCGCGTGGCGGCATGCGCACCAAGATCGATGCCGGCAAGATTGCCACGGGCGCCGGGTGCGCCATGATCATCGCGTCTGGCAAGGTCGATCATCCGCTGTCGGCAATCGGCGAAGGCGCCCGCTCGTCCTGGTTTGCTCCGTCCGGTTCGCCGGTCACTGCGCGCAAGACCTGGATTGCCGGGCAGCTGCTGCCCGCTGGCAGCCTTTCCATCGACGCTGGTGCCGAAACGGCGCTTCGCTCCGGCAAGAGCCTGCTTCCGGCCGGCGTTCGCCAGGTAACAGGATTGTTCAGCCGCGGCGATACGATCGCCATCCTCAGTGCGGAAGGCCGCGAAATTGCCCGTGGGCTGGCCGGTTACGATGCCGATGAAGCCCGTCAGATCGCCGGCAAGAAATCGGCAGAAATTGCCGTCATTCTCGGTTATGCCGGGCGCGCCGCCATGGTGCATCGAGACGATATGGTGATGACAGCATCCGGAAAGCGGGAGACGGATGCGGTGAGGAGCGATGCTCATGCTTGACGATGCACGAAAGAAAGAGATCCAGGAATTGATGGCGGTGATCGGCCGTCAAGCCCGCGCCGCCAGCCGCCCGCTCGCCACGGCGTCGGCCGAGCGCAAGCATGCGGCCCTGATCAGCATGGCCAGCAATATCGTTGCCCACAAGGACGACATTCTCGCAGCCAACGCGCTCGACCTCGAAAACGCCCGCGAAACCGGCGTCGCCGCATCCTTCCTCGATCGGCTGACCTTGTCGGAAACCCGTGTCCTCGACATGGCCAATGCCATCCGGGCGATCGCCGAACTGCCCGATCCCGTTGGTGATGTCATCGCCGAGTGGGATCGCCCCAACGGCCTGCATATCGAACGCGTACGTACGCCCCTTGGCGTCATCGGCGTCATCTATGAAAGCCGGCCGAACGTCACGGCCGATGCCGGTGCGCTCTGCCTGAAGGCAGGCAATACCGTGATCCTGCGCGGCGGCTCGGACAGCCTGCATTCATCGCAAGCGATCCATGCCTGCATGGTGCAGGGCCTAAAGGATGCCGGGCTTCCCGTGCATGCGATCCAGATGGTGCCGGTTGCCGACCGTTCGGCCGTCGGTGCCATGCTCACCGGTCTTGGCGGCTGCATCGACGTCATCGTTCCGCGCGGCGGCAAGAGCCTTGTAGCCCGGGTGCAGAACGAGGCCCGTGTGCCGGTCTTTGCCCATCTCGAAGGTCTCTGCCACGTCTATGTCGATGCTTCCGCCGATCTGGAGATGGCGAAAAAGATCGTCGTCAATGCCAAGATGCGCCGCACCGGTATCTGCGGCTCGGCCGAAACCTTGCTGATCGATCGCAAGGCGAAGGACAAGTTCGTCCTGCCGCTGATCACTGCCCTGCGCGATGCCGGCTGCGAGGTCCGCGCCAGCGAAGACATTCGCGCCATGGTGCCGGGATTGATTGCCGCGACCGAGGAAGATTGGGCAACGGAATATCTCGATGCGATCATTTCGGTGACGCTGGTCGACGATATTGCCGGCGCAATCGATCATATTTCGTCTTGGTCCTCGGCTCATACGGAAGCCGTCATTGCCGAAGATCCGGCCGTCGTCGAGCGCTTCTTCGCCGAAGTCGATTCCGCCATCCTCTTGCACAACGCCTCGACACAGTTTGCCGATGGCGGCGAGTTCGGCATGGGCGGCGAGATCGGCATCGCCACCGGCAAGATGCATGCGCGCGGCCCAGTCGGCGTCGAGCAGCTGACCTCGTTCAAATACAGGGTGCGCGGCACCGGTCAGGTCCGGCCTTAAGGTGCAGCCGGGCGACGTCGATCCGTTCTACCTGAAAATGCCCCATGTCGAAAACGGCATGACCGTCGGACTGTTTGGTGGCTCGTTCAATCCGCCGCATGACGGCCATGTGCTCGTTGCCGATATTGCCCTGCGCCGGCTTGGCCTGGAACAGCTCTGGTGGATGGTGACACCCGGCAATCCGCTGAAAAGCCGCAACCATCTCGCCCCGCTTGCCGAACGTATTGCGCTCAGCGAAAAAATTACCCACGATCCGCGCATCAAGGTGACGGCGTTCGAGCAATCGCTCGGCCAGAGCTATACGGCGCGCACGCTGGAAAAGATCCGCGAACGGAATCGCGGCATCCATTTCGTCTGGATCATGGGCGCCGACAATCTGAAGAATTTCCATCTCTGGCAGGACTGGCAGAAAATTGCCTGCACCTTCCCAATCGCCGTCATCGACCGCCCGGGCGATACCTTGTCCTACCTGTCATCGAAGATGGCAAAGACTTTTGACTATGCGCGCGTTGACGAAGCCCATGCCGCGAGCCTCGCGTGGCGCAAGGCTCCCGCCTGGACCTTCATCCATGGACCGCGTTCACCGCTCAGTTCTACGGCGCTGCGGGCGAAAACATGAGTGCACATAAGCAATGATTAACCGTCATTTACTTCTCGTGTCTTGAAACATTAGGGTATTGGTGCCTACATTTAGGGTGCGGCTCGACCGACATTCGAATCGCATCATGCCTGTTCTGTTCACCTGGAAAGGAAAACCTCTGACAACAGTACACGCGAAGGGAAATGTCACCCGCATTTTCCCGCAAAGCCCGGAACGCAGCGACGAAGCCGCTGCCCGTGCTCTTCAGCTGGTTCTCGGCAGTCTCGAGGACTCAAAGGCAGAAGATATTGTCACCATCAACATTGCCGGAAAATCGGCGCTTGGGGACTACATGGTCGTGGTCTCAGGGCGGTCGAGCAGGCATGTCATGGCGATCGCCGATCACCTGATCACCGATCTCAAGGACGGCGGCCAGGGCAATGCCCGCGTTGAAGGTCTGGAAACCGGCGACTGGGTTCTGATCGACGGCGGCGATATCATCGTCCACGTATTCCGCCCGGAAATCCGCGAGTTCTACAACATCGAAAAGATGTGGGCCGCGCCGGACATGGAAGACGGTACTTTGCACTGAGCCTTTGGCGCCCTTCCCGGGTGCTTTGAGCGGCAGTGATATATTGGGATCCTGTAGTGGTCGTGCAGGACAGGTTATCTGATTGCGGCCATTTGCAGAATGAAGTCCGGCACCAGCGCTCCGCTGGACGGATAGGAATGTGCCTCACGTCGCTGACTGAACGGCAACGCCCTGACCGGCGTGATGAAAATTAAGGAACTGACATGCGGGTTGGCCTCTTTGCCGTCGGGCGCCTCAAGGCTGGCCCGGAAAAGGATCTTGCGGCCCGTTATCTCGACCGTTTTTCCAAGGCCGGCCCTGCCATCGGCCTGGAGCTTTCGCGCATTGCCGAAGTTCCTGAAAGCCGCGGTTCGAGCGCCGATACGCGCAAGCGCGAAGAGGCCGCACAGCTCGAAAAATCGCTCCCCGATGCCAGCCTGCTCGTCCTGCTCGATGAGCGCGGCAAGGCGCTGGATTCCGAAGGTTTCGCAAACCTCATCGGCTCCTTCCGCGATAGCGGCAAGCGCGACCTGACGATTGCAATCGGCGGCGCAGACGGGCTGGACCCGGCCCTGCACGCCAGGGCAGATGCCGTCATCTGCCTCGGAAAAATGACCTGGCCGCATCAATTGGTGCGTATCCTGATTGCAGAACAGCTCTACCGGGCTGTCACCATCCTTTCCGGCCATCCGTATCACCGGGTTTGAAGAAACACCGTTGCGCCGCCATCCCGATGCCGCAATTGCCGCGAAAGGCTGTTGGCTGAAACAGCCAAATCAGCGTAGGGTTTTGCTTAATTAGACAGCTGACAGCGAATGGCGGAATGACGAAAGGTGCGGCAGAGCAAGCGCGGAAAGAGCAACCGGGAAAGACCGGGTGGCTCTGTTTCCGCGCGGGCCTTTTGGCCACCGCGCTCCTATTTGCGACCAGCGCGCCGGCACAAACTGCGGAAACACCTGATCAGGGCCGACAAGACAAGGAAGAGCAGGGGCAGCCGCCTGCCGATCCAGCTGCTGACCTTACGCTCAAACGCGACAGCACCCGTAGCGAACTGGAAGCCCTGTCGAAGACCATCACGCTATCGAACGACCGCGCCGCGGAATTGCAGGCCGGCATCGCCGAGATCGAAAAGACCAATGAATCGCTGCGATCAGCATTGGTCGATTCCGCTAACAAGCGTAAAGCACTGGAACAGCAGATCGTCGATGGTGAAAACAAGCTGAATACGCTGCGGACAAAGGAAGATGCCGTGCACGCATCGCTGCGGGCCCGGCGCGGTGTGCTTGCCGAGGTCCTGGCAGCGCTACAGCGAATGGGACGCAATCCGCCACCGGCACTTTTGGTGACGCCTGAGGATGCGCTCGCCTCCGTGCGCAGCGCCATCCTGCTTGGCGCCGTTGTTCCCGGCATCCGGCACGAAACGGAAAATCTTGCCGCCGACCTCAAGGCGCTCGCCGGCGTTCGCAAGGACATCGTAGCGCAAAGAGAGGCGCTCGGTGACGACATGACGGCGCGGCTTGAGGAAGAGCGGCGCATGAACATGCTGATTGCCGAAAAAGAAAAACTCAAGCAGCGCAGCGCCACCGAACTCGCCTCAGAGCGTCACAAGGCCGAACAGCTTGCCACGCAGGCGACGAGCCTCGAAGGGCTGATCGGTTCGATCGAGAACGAGATCGCGTCCGTTCGCGATGCAGCGGCTGCAGCCAAGGCCGAAGAGGAAAACCGCAGGCTGATGTCGGAAGCGCAGCGCAATGAGGCCCGCGAACTGGCCAACAGCACGACGCCCGACAAAAACCGTATTGCGCCTGCATATGCGTTTTCGGACCTGCAGAAAAAGCTCGCGCTTCCCGTTGCCGGATCGATCCTGCGCAAGTTCGGCGATGCCGATGGCACGGGGCATTCGCTTCAGGGCATGATGCTTGAGACCAATGCGGGGGCTTTGGTGACTGCGCCATCGGACGGCTGGATCGTTTTTGCCGGCACGTTTCGCAGCTACGGCCAGATGATCATTCTCAATCCGGGCGACGGCTATCACGTCGTTCTCTCGGGTTTGGAAGGTGTGACAGTACAGCAGGGGCAGTTCGTCGTCGCCGGCGAACCGCTTGGCGCCATGGGTAACAAAAGAGTGGCTAGCGCCACCGCATTGGCGCTGGAAACCGAGCGTCCGACGCTTTACATTGAATTCAGGAAAGACGGAAAACCGGTTGATTCCCGACCATGGTGGACCGCAGCAGACACCGGAAAGGCACGCAATGATTCGTAGAACGTCACTTGTTCTGGTCGGGGCACTCATGGGTGCAGCGGCCACGGGCCTTGTATATTCCTCCATAGTTCCGGCCGTCGCCGCCAATCCGTCGACCTATCGCGAATTGTCGATTTTCGGTGACGTTTTCGAGCGCGTGCGTGCACAGTACGTGACCCCGCCGCAGGACGACAAGCTGATCGAGAATGCCATCAATGGCATGCTCTCCTCGCTGGACCCGCATTCGAGCTACATGAATTCGACAGATGCCGAAGATATGCGCACCCAGACAAAGGGTGAATTTGGCGGTCTCGGCATCGAAGTCACCATGGAAGACGATCTCGTCAAGGTGACGAGCCCGATCGATGATACCCCGGCCGCCAAGGCTGGCGTTCTCGCCGGTGACTTCATTTCGAAGATCGACGGCGCTGACGTGCGCGGCCTCAAGCTCGAGGAAGCCGTAGACAAGATGCGTGGCGCGGTCGGCAAGCCGATCAAGCTGACCATCCTGCGCAAGGGCGCTGACAAGCCGATCGAACTGACGATCATTCGCGACATCATTGCCGTTCGCGCCGTCAAGTTCCGCACGGAAGACGATGTCGGTTATGTCCGCGTCATTTCCTTCACGGAAAAGACCTATGACGACCTGAAGAACGCAATCGAAAAGATCAAGACGCAGGTTCCGGCTGATAAGCTCAAGGGCTATGTGCTCGATCTGCGCCTCAACCCGGGCGGTCTGCTCGACCAGGCGATCAACGTCTCCGACGCTTTCCTGGAGCGTGGCGAAGTGGTTTCGACTCGCGGCCGCAACCCTGACGAAACGCGCCGCTTCAATGCGACGCCGGGCGACCTGACCGATGGCAAGCCAGTGATCGTTCTCGTCAACGGCGGTTCGGCTTCGGCATCGGAAATCGTTGCCGGCGCCCTGCAGGATCTGAAGCGCGCCACAGTTCTCGGCACGCGTTCGTTCGGCAAGGGCTCGGTCCAGACGATCATCCCGCTCGGCGAAGCTGGCGCGCTGCGTCTGACCACCGCGCTCTACTACACGCCATCGGGCAAATCGATCCAGGGCACCGGCATTTCGCCTGATATCAAGGTCGAACAGCCGCTTCCACCAGAACTGCTCGGCAAGGTCGAAACGACGAGTGAGTCCAGCCTGCGTGGCCATATCAAGGGCCAGAGTGAAAACGAGGAAGGCTCCGGCTCCGTCGCTTACGTTCCGCCGGAAGCCAAGGACGACCTGCAGCTGAACTATGCGCTCGACCTCCTGCGCGGCAAGAAGACGGATCCGGCTTTCCCGGCCAATCCGGAAAAGGCCGAACTGAAGCCATAACATCCACTGAAAATGTGGATGGCCTGATACTCTTCGCCGCCTGGCTCCGGCCGGGCGGCGGTTTCGATTCTTAAGGGAACGCCACCAAGGCTTCCGTCACCGCAACTCAGATCGATAGAGGCCCTCTTGGGAACAGATCTCAACGCTCCTCTTGGTCAAAACCGCAAGACGCGCGCCTCCAAAGCTGAAAAATCCAGCCTGACATTCGGCCGCCTGTCCCTTGGCCTCGCTGCCTTGGCATTGATCGGCATTTCCGCGTGGGCAGTGCTGAAACCGACCGGCCTGATCATTCCGCCAGAAACGCAGACTGTGGCGGATGCTGCCCAACCGAATGAAAAGAGGGTGGCAGAGCCCAACACCACCCCGCTCAAGCAGCAGAAGACAAGCGGCGCGCTTTCCGGCGCCCATGTCGAGGAAACGCTGACCGATAACGGCTCCATCGTCACCAAGTTCTCCCCAAAGCAACGCGATGGCGATGGCCCCGCCTTCATCGAGGTCGGCCGCACCAAAGGTCAGGACCCGCGCCTTGCCACCTTCCCGAATGAGGATCTCTTGGAAGACAGTCCGGAGGGGCGTCTACCGATCACCGGCCCTGATGGTCTACGGCCGATGGATCAATATGCGCGGCCATGGTCGGGAGCACGTGGCATCCGCATCGCAATCGTGGTCGGCGGTCTCGGGCTCAGCCAGACGGGAACGCAGAATGCCCTGCGTCAGCTTTCCCCCGATGTCACGATGGCCTTTGCCGCAACCGGCAACAGCCTGCAACGCTGGATGCAGGAGGCCCGTCGCACCGGCCATGAAATCCTTTTGCAGATTCCTTTTGAACCTTTCGATTACCCGGACAACAATCCCGGCCCACACACGCTTCGCGTCGGGCTCGATGCGAAGAAGAACCTGTCTGAACTGCACACCTCGCTGGCACAGATCACCAACTATACCGGCATCATGAATTTCCTCGGTGGCCGTTTTCTCTCGGACGCGGATGCGCTGGAGCCGGTGATGCGCGACATCGGTAGACGCGGGCTGCTCTTCCTCGATGATGCGACATCGGCACAGACCCTGACTGGAACGCTGGCCGGCACGATCGGCGTCCCGCACGGTTTTGCCGACATGGTTGTCGACGATCAGATTGACCGCACGGCGATCCTGAAGAAACTCGATGAACTCGAACGCATCGCCAGGCGCAATGGCGGCGCCATCGGCGTCGCCTCGGCCTTCGACGAAAGCGTTGCAGCCATTTCCCAGTGGATGGATGAGGCAAGCACACGCGGCATCGAATTTGTCGGCGTTTCGGCGCTCGTCAAGGATCCGCAACAGCAATAGCGTAGATTTGGTTGAGCCGCGCGAACCTCGTTGTTGCGGCATGCAAGGCAGATAGACAAGGGGCAGGCACATGAGCAAGGACAAATCGAAACCGGTAAAGGCGGACGACTTGCCGTATCGCCCCTGCGTCGGGATCATGGTACTCAACCGTGAGGGGCTCGTCTGGGCAGGACGACGGATTCCGATCGGCAATTCCGAATATGACGGCTCGGCGCAACTCTGGCAGATGCCGCAAGGCGGCATCGACAAGGGCGAGGATCCACTGAAGGCTGCCTATCGCGAACTCTACGAAGAAACCGGCATGACCACCGTCTCGCTGCTTGCCGAAGCACCGGACTGGATCAACTACGATCTGCCTGCCCATCTGATGGGTATCGGTCTCAAGGGCAAATATCGTGGCCAGACCCAGCGCTGGTTCGCCTTCCGCTTTGAAGGCGGCGAATCCGAAATCGCCATCAACCCACCGCCAGGCGGCCATGAACCGGAATTCGACGAATGGGCGTGGAAGCCGATGCACGAATTGCCAGGCCTGATCGTGGCGTTCAAGCGCGGTGTTTACGAGGATGTCGTGGCGGCGTTCGGACATCTGGCTGCATCGTCACGATAGATAAAAACGCGCGTCCACGTTTCGAAAGAGCGCTGCCGGTCAAGATCGGAAAACAGCGTCGATCATTTGACGTGCCAACCCGCCAGTTCCTGTGGTCGGGCACTTGAGTGCCCTCTTGTCGATACCAGCGAGTAGCGAGGGCCACCCCCAAATACCCAGCGGCCGCCCAGGGAGATTTCCGGCAAACGACAACAAGGTCCAATATGAAGGCGGCTTCCAGCGTAGAGCCGTGAGCTGACGGCTTCCACGCACATCCCGGCGGGCCACTGGTTTTCGATGTCAGCAAAACGCCCGCCACGGAACCGGGGCGGGCGTTTTGCTGAGTGAGGCTTATTCGGCTTCGTTGGCCGGAGCTGCGTTGAGCTGGCCGTATTTCTCGGCGCCGATCTTGTTGAACAGATCGAGCTGGGTTTCGAGGAAGTCGATATGGCCTTCCTCGTCCATCAGCAATTCTTCGAACAGCTTCATGGACACGTAATCTCCCGCATCATGACAGATATCGCGGGATTTCTTATAGGCTGCGCGGGCGTCGTATTCGCCAGCGAGATCGGCTTCCAGGACTTCCTTGACCGACTGGCCAATACGAAGCGGTGCGACCGTCTGCAGGTTGGGATGACCTTCGAGGAAGATGATGCGCGAAACAAGCTTGTCCGCGTGCTGCATCTCTTCGATGGATTCGGCCCGCTCCTTCTTGGCGAGAAGCGTGTAGCCCCAATCGTCAAGCAGGCGATAGTGAACCCAATACTGGTTGACGGCACCGAGTTCGAGATACAGCGCTTCGTTAAGCTGCTCGATGACTTTTTTGTCGCCTTTCAAGATCCGCTCTCCTGTTTTCTTCATGGAATTGTTTGAGGCGGGTCATGAAATCAAATATCTGGTCGCCCGTCGAGGGGCGGCCGGCGTGATATTGCTCGGTGGTGCGGATGATGATGTCGACGACATTCGGGAAACAGCCGCAGCAACGGCCGCGTTTTTCCATCGCATGATAGACTTTTGCAGGCACGATAAGCTGCCAACAGTCCTCATCGAGCATCTCGATGATGGTGTCTTGAATGTCCTTATCGGTGATAAAATTGCAGCTACAAACCAGCATTTCCGTCTGCCCGTGATACGCAACGCACTGAATTCAAGCCATAAAGCAAAAGCGGATATTTAGTGTCAACAAAAAAGACCTCCCAGATGAGGTGGCAAATGAGCGGCACAACATTAGATCAATTCCAAACTTGATAAAAAACATCGCCTTTTCATTGGCTTAGTATTAGAGGTTTCTTTCTGTTGCGCCTTTTTGGCAGAATTCAAGTTTTCTTGAGCGGCAAAAATTCCATACAATTTTTGTTACAATGATGTGGAAATTGACCTGCTGAATCCAAATCACCGATCTCAGCTCAGCAATGTGCATGCTCCTGTACTGCAAATGTCAGTGAAAATTTCGCCCTTTCGGCATGACGGCTGCGGTCTCGGCGGTATCACTGCGACGAGTGACGTTGCGTGCCTGCGTGTCAGGCGAGAATCCTTCCATCCCGCTTGACCGTCTCTTCTGCCGATGATCGGCTGTCGGGCGCAGGACCTCGTCTGCTCGCTCGCATGCGCCAAAACGGCGGGCCTCGCGCTGCAGCAGGCCCAGCATTGGCTTCATATCCTCGATATGATCGGCCACGACGTGAATGACCCCGCTTTCACATTGCAGCTTGCCCCTGATTTTCACCAACCGGGCGTTCATGACAACGGAGCGGTACCGGTCGAATGTCTTGGACCAGACGATAGCATTGGCAACGCCGGTTTCGTCTTCCAGCGTCATGAAGATCACCCCCTTGGCGGATCCCGGCCTTTGGCGAACCAGCACAAGCCCGGCAATAGTGACAAACTGCCCGTTCCGCACATCCAGAAGCTTCCTGTTCGGCAGGATACCCATGCCGGCAAATTCATCGCGCAGGAAGGAAACCGGGTGCGCTTTCAGCGAGAGCGACAGATAGCGATAATCCTCAATAACCTGTTCGCCCGGCAGCATGTCCGGCAGGCGGGTTTTCGGCTCCAGCCGAAGATCGGCGCGATCCGCACGGTCGAACAAAGGCAGATTGTCAGCCGCACTTTTGGTATCCAATCCCCGCACGGCCCAGAGTGCTTCCCGCCGCGACAGCCCGATGGAGCCGAAGGCGTCGGCATCCGCCAGCCGCTCGATATCGGATTTCTGCAATCCCGACCGCAGCCAAAGATCGCGCACGGAGAGATAACGCTCACCGCGATTGGCGACGAGCGCGATCATATCCGGCTCCGAAAGACCCTTCACCTGCCGGAAACCAAGCCGCACCGCTCTTTTCGTCCTGATGCTTTCCCGCATCGAAAGATGCCGCTGATCAATCATATCCGGATCGAACCCCGCCTCTTCCAACAGGCAATCCCACTCCGAAATATTGACGTCAACCGGCCGCACCGTGACCCCATGTTCCCGTGCATCACGAACCAGTTGCGACGGCGCATAAAAGCCCATCGGCTGCGAGTTCAACAAGGCTGCACAGAAGACGTCGGGGTAATAGGCTTTGATCCAGGAGGACGCATAGACAAGCAGCGCAAAGGAGGCGGCATGGCTTTCCGGAAAGCCATACTCGCCGAACCCTTCGATCTGCTTGAAACAGCGCTCCGCAAAATCACGCGTATATCCATTGGCCACCATGCCATCGACCATATCGTCTTTGAACGAGTTAACCTGCCCGGAACGCTTGAACGTTGCCATGGAGCGGCGGAGGCGATCGGCTTTCGCGGGCGAAAACTTCGCGGCGGTAATGGCAATCTGCATGGCCTGCTCCTGGAAAAGCGGCACACCAAACGTCCGCTCCAGAATGGGCCTCATCTCCTCCTTGGGATAATCGATCTTGAACCCGGGAAGATGAGACTGCCCACGGCTCTTCAGATAGGGATGCACCATATCTCCCTGGATAGGGCCGGGCCGGACGATCGCAACCTCGATGACCAGGTCATAAAATATGCGGGGACGAAGGCGCGGCAACATGCTCATCTGCGCCCGGCTTTCGATCTGAAAGACTCCGATCGTATCGGCCCGGCACATCATGTCGTAGACCGGCTTGCCATCCTCGTGATCCTTGTTGCCGAGATCCGCCAGCGTCTTGCTGACACCATAGTGAGACCTCAGAAATTCAAAGGCTTTGCGCAGGCAGGTGAGCATTCCCAAAGCCAGGATATCGACCTTCAGAATGCGAAGATTGTCGAGATCGTCCTTGTCCCACTCAACCATGTACCGGTCCAGCATGGCCGTGTTCATGATCGGAACGACCTCATCAAGCCGGTCCTTGGTGATGACAAAACCACCGACATGCTGTGTGAGGTGCCGGGGAAAGCTCATGAGTTGTGTCGCGTAGTGAAGAACATTCCGGGTAACAGGGTCGGAGAGATCGAGACCCGCTGCCTTTGCCTCGCGCTCAGACAAATCCTCTGCCGACCAGCCCCACACCGTGCTGGCAAGAGCCGATTGCACATCCTCCGAAAGCCCGAAGGCCTTGGCCACCTCGCGGCCAGCAGACCGGGCACGGTAGCTCGTCACCGCTGCGGTCAGGCCGGCGTGCTCCTTGCTATACGTGCTATAGATATACTGGATGACCTCTTCCCGTCTGTCGTGTTCAAAATCGACATCGATATCCGGCGGCTCATCCCGGTCCATCGACAGAAACCGGTCGAAGAGAAGCGTGCTTTTCTCCGGGTTGACCTCGGTAATCTCCAAGCAATAGCAGATGACGGAATTTGCCGCTGAACCGCGTCCCTGACAGAGGATCTTCAATTCATAACGGGCATGCTGGATGATCTTGTAAACCGTCAGGAAATAGGGGGCATATTCCTTGTCGCGGATAAGCTTCAGCTCATAGCCGATCTGGGTTTTGACTTTATCCGGAATGCTTTCCGGGTAGCGTTTCCGCGCGCCCTCCCACGTCAAGCGCTCAAGCATGTCGGATGGTGGTTCTCCTTCATCGCCTTCATCCGGATAATTGTGTTTCAGTTCATCCAGCGAAAAGGACAGGCTTTTGAAGAGTTTTTGCGTGTTGGCGATGGCCTGCGGATAGGCGCGGAACAGCCGCGCCATTTCACGTGAATCCTTGAGGTACCGTTCGGCATTGGGGGCGAGCCGGAAACCGGCCTGCGTAACCGGCACGTGCTCGCGAATGGCGGTAACGATGTCTGACAGAGGGCGGCGGGATATGTGGTGATAGAGCGGCTGGTTACTGGCAATCAGTGGCACGCGGTTGCGGGCGGCAAGCAGGGAGAGCGTCGCAAAAACCTCTGCATCCCGTCCGTCATAGGCGGGCGACAAAACCATAAAGAAGGCCTCGCGAAAGCGTTCTCTCAGGCGAGCAAGACAGCCTTCCAGCTTTTCTTGTGCTCCCGCATCGCCCACGAGAGAAGGGGAGGGAATGAGGGCAAGCATCATCTCGTCCCCCCATTCCATGAGATCATCCTCGTTGAGAATGCACGATCCCTTTTGAGCTCTGAGATTCCCGGCGCTGAGCAAGCGGCAGAGGTGCCCCCATCCCCTCCTGGTTTGGGGGTAGGCGAGAACGTCCGGCGTGCCGTCGGAAAAGACCAGCCGGGCGCCCGGCTGAAAAGGCACGGCTTCGAGAGGCCGCTTCTGTTCCTCTCCCTTTTTACAAAGGGTCAGATTTTCCTGAATTGTCTTTGCGTGCTCCTCCTTGAGTGCCTTGATCTGCGCATGGGCGCGAACCACACCTGCAACGGAATTACGGTCGGCAATCCCGATGCCCGAGAGGTGCAAGAGCGCGGCTTGCATCACCATCTCCTCAGGTTTCGATGCCCCTTCGAGGAAGGAGAAATTCGAGCGGGCACCGATCTCGAAAAATTGGGGTTCCGCACTCATGCGAAAATTCCGTGCATGAACCAGCGCGGTGACGGCAACTGGCCGTAAAGCCCCTCGCGGTAGAGCCAGAAGCGATGACCGGTATCGTCCTCAATGCGGAAATAATCCCGCGACTGCGCATCCGCGCCATCGACCCACCACTCCATGGCAAGCCGTTCCGGCCCTTGGCTGCGGGAGACGCGGTGCGTCACGCGGCGCCAATGAAAGCTTTGCGGTGGTCCCTCCGGCACTTCGGCCAGGGAGACCTCTACCAGCTCCGGCCGGCGGAAAAGCCTGAGTGGGCGTTCGCTACGGGACCAGGGAAAAACGCCTGCGGCCGGTTTCTTGCCCGGTGTGAACGCATGGATGGCCGGGTTCGCGGCCACCGCCCGTTCCGGCACATGGCTTTCGCACAATTGAAAACTCTGCAGGCAATCCGCGCCGAGGCGGGCTGACACGCGATCGACAAACCCTGCGAGAGAGACATCCTTTTGCCGGGCACCGTCAAAATCCTCCTGCGGTGTATCAAAGGCTTCATACCGCATGACGTTCAGCCGCAGGATTTCAAACCCATAGCCGGCATCCAGATCATCATGAACGGCTTGAAGACGTTCGGAAAACAGTCCGGCGATCCGCTTCGGATCCCGCAATGGCTGCGAGACACCGGCGGCGATGCGAAAGACCCGGCCATCGACCCTAAACAGCATGAGTTCGAAAGCCCGCCCGCCCGCGCCGCGCTCTTCCAGGCTTGTTTTCAGCGACAGGGCGATCTGCCCGGTCAAATAGAGGATATCCTCCTCCGCCTGGACAGGTTCGATCAGGCGCCGCTCGGCAGAAAGACTGGCGACGGGACGGCGTGGAGACACCGGCTCTTCATCACGGCCGAGCGCCTGATCAAGCCGCAGCAGCAGTTTCGCTCCGAAACGCCGCGCAAGGGGCGCTCGTGGCGCCATGATGAGATCACCGACCTGCTTCAATCCAAGCTTCTGGAGTGAGGCGACCGTCTGCTCCTCCAGCCGGAGAGACGCGACCGGCAAGGGTGCCAGCACGAGCTCCATGTCCTCCTCGGCGATGACGCCACCGCTCCCGAAGCGGGAGGCCGCCCAGGAAAGACCCGGCGCCGAAGAGATGGCGCCGCGCGCATCGATACCCATCTGGAAGAGGCGCAAGAGAATGTCCTTGAGCAGCGCCTGCTCGCCGCCGAAGAGATGGGAACTGCCGGTAATATCAAGAAACAGCCCATCCCGGCCATCAAGCGCCACCAACGGCGTGTAGCGGTCGCACCAGTCGGCAATGCCATCGAGCAGGCGGCGATCGGCGGCCAGATCTTCTTCCATGACCTCAAGCCTGGGACACATGGCGCGCGCCTCCGCCACGCCTTGGCTTTTCTTGAGGCCAATCGCTTCCGCCACCTCGTCAAGCGCCGTCAGCCGCATGGCATTGTTGAGCCGCCCGGAGCAGACGATGGGCGGGGCGTCAGGACGCCCGCTCAAGCGCCAGGACAGACCCCACTTCTTGCGGGCGATCCGGTCGGTTGACAGGTGCGGGAAGGCGAGGGCCAGAATGCGCTGGGAGCTTGCGCGCAGACCGAGCATGGTCTGGCTCGCGGGCGGGGAGAAACTGACGGTCATGGGGATTCCACTCCAGAAGCAGGGAGACAGGGGCCGGATTTCGGCTTTTCTCCAGGGTGAGACGGAAAACCGGGTTGCCGATGCTGCCGCCAAGCATCGACCGATCCGGCAAAAAGCGGCTTGTTGCGGGCGCGGGTTCAACCAGAAAGCGGAAAGGTGCGCTGCTTGCCTCTTCCTCTCCGGACTGACGCAGGAGGAGGAGCGGGCGCCCTGCCATCTTTGCCCGCAGACTCAGCCGCCGGCTTTCGGTCAGGCCGAAATGGGCCGGATTGCCTTTGACCTCCAATATGCTGACTGAAAAGGCACCGCTTTCGACGGCGGTTTCCGCAAGCCAGAGCGCCTCCTCCAGCCGGCGCGGAGCAGCGTGCAGGAAACGCTCCGGCTTCACTCCGAAATCCGCAAGCCCGAGCGCATAGGGAATGCCTGTTTCCATCGATGTAACGGCATCGCTGATCCACAGAACCGGCGAGCGATCCTCATCCGGCATACGCTGCAGCAGGGCGGCAAGCGCCAATGCAAAACCAGTTGCCGCCGTTGCATCGCGCATCAGTTGCGAGCGGATTTCAGTCATGCCATTTAGGGCCAACCCGCCTTCCATGGCATGATCAAGCGCCGCTATCCCCAGCGGAACACGGTGGATTTCCCTTTGTTTTGCATAGCCGCTTTCACCGTCCAAAGCCTCCTGCCTCGCGGCGACGATGGAGCTACCCTCCAGCCTTGATATCTCTTCGCGGAGCGCAAAAAGACGCTCGCGCGTCATGGGCGTCTGCACCATGACGTCACTCCAATTCAGATTGTTCCTGTTATGTTCTTATAGATTCCAGAGCTTCAAAGAAGAGTCAACGGGATTCTCTAAGAATTTATTCCTTGACAGAGGGCATTCAAATTCAACCCTCGAAAAACGCTGGGGAAATAGCTATATCAGGGGGCAAGCAAGGAGTGCCCATGGCCCGCATAGACCAGAGCGACGATTGGCGAGACCGCCACGCGCCGACAATCAGCACATTCGAATCCCTGGCGCTGGAGGCTTACAGCCACCTGCCGGAGGAATTCCGGGCGCTGGCAACCGATCTGACCATCGAGATCAATGATTTTCCAGACGAGGACGTTTTCGAGGACATGGCGCTGGAAACGCCGTTCGATCTGCTTGGATTGTTCGAGGGGCGCGGCATCGGCGAGCGCTTCACCATGGAAACCGGCGAGATGCCGAACCGGATCATTCTCTACCGCCGGCCGATCCTCGACTATTGGGCCGAGAACGAAGAGACGCTGGGCGATATCGTCACCCATGTGCTGATCCACGAGATCGGCCATCATTTCGGCCTGTCAGACGACGACATGGAGCGGATCGAGGAAAGCGTCGAGCATGTCGGCGGCTGAGATGGCTTGAACCATCCCAGCCGGCCTTGAAGGCTCAGTGTTCGGAGAGCTTGGTGTCGGGGGTATATTCCTTGCCCTCGACATTCTTGATGACGGCCTGGCCGCACATCATCACCTTGGCTTCCTTGTTCCAGGCATAGGTCGGCGAACCATAGAGGTCCCAACCCTTGTTGAGGGCGGCGGTAACCTTGTGGCAGAAGGTGGCGTCATCGACGGCAGTCAGCAGGCGGTAGAGTTTCAAGAGTTTTTTCCTTTTGTGGTGATGGCATCAGCCTTTGCGGCGAGCCGCAGGGCTTGATCCAGATGAAGGCGCTCGACCATCAGGCCGTTGAGATTGATGACGGCTTTATCCCTATTTTCCGGGAGCGCGAAGGCATCAATGATGGATCTGGCCTCGGCAAGGGCGGTACCGGCCACACCGAAGGCGCTGTTGGCCGGGCCGATCTGGGCCGGGTGGATCAGCATCTTGCCATCAAAGCCCATGTCGCGGCCCTGGGTGCACTCGGCCGCAAACCCGCTCTCATCCCGGAAATCGTTGAAGACGGCATCGATGATATCAAGGCCGCAGCTGCGGGCGGCGAGCAGGATCTGCATCAGCCAGGCAATCAGGTAGGTGCGGCCGAGCAGGGCAGGCACGCCGGTTTCCTTGCGCAGGTCGTTCAACCCCGGCACGAAACAATCGAGCCTGCCGCCGCGGGTGCGGCCGGTTTCGGCAATCGCCGCTGCATTCAGCACGCCGCGCGGGGTCTCGATCATCGCCCAGAGGCGAACGCTATCCGGCGCATCGTTTTCCGACAGGATATCGACGACCGCCTGGATATCCTGCGGACTTTCGACCTTGGGAAGCAGGATGGCATCGGGGGACAGCGTCAGCGCGAAGGCCAGATCCTTTTCACCGAAGGGTGTCTTCAGATCGTTGATGCGGACAATCACTTCGATATCGCTGCGGCGCTCCCGCTTCAGATGATCGGCCAGTATCTGGCGGGCGGCAACCTTGTTGTCGATGGAGACCGCATCCTCGAGATCGTAGATCACCGCGTCGCAGGCAAGGCTGGCGATCTTGGCAAGGGCGCGGCCATTGTCGGCGGGCACACACAGGACCGAGCGGCGCAGACGGGCGGGGTGGCGATCGTTGAGCGAATTCATGAGGGCTTTTGTGCCCGGCTTTCGCCATTTTCGCAAGGCAGGCATGTGATACGGAAGTAGGTCTTGCAACGCGGCGCGGGCGAACCCACATTTCAGGCAACGAAAGGTGACGACAATGCAAAGCATACGCTCTCTCCTCCTGACGATCGCAGGCATCGCGTTCACGCTGATGGCCTTCGTGTTTACCGCATCGCTTGGCCTCGCCCTGATCGGCATCGCCTCGGTGGTGATGATCGGCACGACGATTGCAGCACGGCTGGCGCCCAAGCCTGTGCGCGCCACGGTGAACCGCAATTCCACCCGCCAGAGCCGCGAACCGCGCATCTGGAATGATGGCCGCGGCACGATCATCGATCTCTAAAGGCCGCGTTGCGGGCTTTCCGGCGACCCGGAATAAGATTCTCCTTCATTTCGGCATGAAATTGCTCTAAACGCTGGGCGGAAATTTTTCCGCCCCGTTGAAATCGAAGGCCATAGCCATGGACAAGTTCGTCAAGCTCACCGGCGTTGCTGCGCCTCTCCCCGTCGTCAATGTCGACACGGACATGATCATTCCGAAGGATTACCTGAAGACGATCAAGCGCACGGGGCTCGGCACCGGCCTTTTCGCGGAAGCCCGCTATCATGAAGACGGCTCGGTCAACGAGGATTTCGTCCTCAACAAGCCCGCCTACCAGAATGCCAAGATCCTCGTTGCCGGCGACAATTTCGGCTGCGGCTCGTCGCGCGAACATGCCCCGTGGGCGCTGCTCGACTTCGGCATCCGCTGCGTCATCTCGACCTCGTTTGCCGACATCTTCTACAATAACTGTTTCAAGAACGGTGTACTGCCGGTGGTCGTTTCGCCGGAAGACCTGGAAAAGCTGATGGATGACGCCTCGCGCGGCTCCAACGCCATCCTGACGGTCGATCTGGAAAACCAGGAAATTACCGGTCCGGACGGCGGCAAGATCACCTTCGAACTCGATGCATTCCGTCGCCATTGCATGCTGAACGGCCTCGACGATATCGGCCTGACGCTGGAAAAGGCCAGCGCCATCGACACATTCGAAAAGGCCAATGCCGCCTCGCATCCCTGGGCCTGATCCGAGATGCCCAGCCCGCGAAAACTGATCTCTTCCGGCTCGCCGTTTGAAAAGACGGCGGGTTATTCGCGGGCTGTCGTGCAGGGCGACTGGTGCTTCGTTTCCGGCACGACCGGATACGACTACCAGACGATGACCATGCCGCAGACGGTGGAAGAGCAGACCCGTAACTGCCTGAAGACGATCGAGGCGGCGCTCATTGAGGCCGGTTTCTCGCTCAAGGATGCGGTGCGCAATCACTATTACGTTACCGATGCCACCTTTGCCGATATCGTTTTCCCGATCCTTGGCGAGGCCTTCGGCGATATCCGCCCGGCAGCGACAATGGTGGTCTGCGACCTGATCCGTCCGGAAATGCTGATCGAGATTGAAGTCACCGCCTTCAAGGGCTGACATGGATCAGCCTTCGACGAAGGGTGGCCCCAAAGGTTCTTCCAATCCAGCCTTTGCCAGCTCCTGATGATAGTAGAGAAACACGCGACGCCGGAAGGTGATCATCTCGCGCTCCTCATCCGTTTTTGCCATTGCAAGACCCGCCGCGAACGCCTCTGGAGTAGCCAGCTCGACCGTATAGGTCACAAAATCCAGCATCTCCCTGGTTTCCTCGGTTTTCATGGGGCGGATGCATAAAAGCAATCCGCTTGCCGCCACCTTGCCGAGGCAATGACCATCGCGCCGGCAGCGGCGGACACGGCAGCGGAGATGATTGAGCCAGACCGTGGTCGCCACGCGCAGGAAGACCTCCGATGAAGGCGAGCGGGGCGGAGGCTTGATATAGGGCATACCGGTTTTCCTCTTATCGGCTGATCGGACGGCAGCAAGAAACATCCCCGGGCGGTGTCCGCCGTGGTTTTGAAAACATGCACTCAATCGGACGGGGCACTGGAAACCGTCTCTAATGAGTTAATATAATTGACGCCTTCCAGCGCCCCGTTTGGCGTTCTCTCGGGAGCTCTCCTCCCTACAGACCCCGACTGCAGATTCTCTGACCCGGGACGATCGACGCGACATAGATTTCCGGTTCCGGCGTTCAGCATCACGGTTCCGGTACATCACGCTCCTCATCCCGGCATGCGTGCCACACAGGCACACCCGCCCCAGAAGGACAGGGGGAATCCATTTTCCGGGGGCTCTCCTTCCGGTCCGCCTGACGTTCNGACGCGACATAGATTTCCGGTTCCGGCGTTCAGCATCACGGTTCCGGTACGTCACGCTCCTCATCCCGGCATGCGTGCCACACAGGCACACCCGCCCCAGAAGGACAGGGGGAATCCATTTTCCGGGGGCTCTCCTTCCGGTCCGCCTGACGTTCGCAGCCTCCTTGCGAGAGACGGCGAAGCTTCACGTGGAGCGCCAGCCCTGCCTCGCCGCAAACGCCTTGCGGTGTATCCGTGACAGAACCCCATGATCATGACACGGTTTTTCAAAGCGGGGATTTTGGAGGAAGACGATTCCGATAAAACTGTTCGATTTCAACGCGCGGACATGTAGCATCGCGTTTGAACGTCCACGCCAGAAGGGGAAAACCATGCTTTTGAGAATGGAAGCCAAACTTGCCGGTGTCTGCACGCCGGTTTTCACCAGCCATCCAATCCGCTGGCTGGGGCTTTTGGCACTTTGTTCAATCTTCATCCTGAGCGGCGTGACCAAGCTCATGGACTTCAACGCCGCTGTCGCCGAGATGGAGCGATACGCGCTTTTACCGGCCAGGCCGATTGCCGCCGTGGTCATCCTCTTCCAGCTGAGCGCTTCGGTCATGGTCATCAGCGGTTTCATGCGGTGGATCGGCGCTCTGTCTCTGGCCCTGTTTACAGTGGCTGCCACATTCATTGCGCTGCGCTTCTGGGAAATGCCGATGGGACAGGAGCGTTTCATGGCGATGAACTTCTTCTTTGAACATCTCGGGCTGGCCGGAGCCTTTCTTCTTGTCGCCTGGTACGATCTGCACAAATGGCGCCGGGGCGAAAAGGACTGGAGCTGATCTGCAAATCCCTGCTTACTTGCTAATTTTATGATATTGCCGCCGGCATGTACGACAGGCATTCTGCTGCCGTGCCTTTCACCCCGTCCTCCCAGAAGGAAATACACGAATGAGCAGCATCACCACAAACGACGGAACGGAAATCTTCTACAAGGACTGGGGGCCGCGCGACGCCCAGCCGATCGTCTTCCATCACGGCTGGCCACTCAGTGCTGACGACTGGGACAATCAAATGCTCTATTTTCTGGCGCAGGGGTTCCGCGTCATCGCGCATGACCGGCGCGGCCATGGGCGCTCGACGCAAACATCGACCGGCCACGAAATGGATACCTATGCTGCCGACGTAGCAGCACTTGCCGATGCGCTCGACCTCAAGAACGCTTTCCATGTCGGACACTCCACCGGCGGCGGGGAGGTCGTCCACTATGTGGCGCGCGCCAAGCCGGGCCGCGTCGGAAAGGCTGTCATCGTCGGCGCCGTACCGCCCGTCATGGTGAAATCCGAGAAAAACCCCGGCGGATTGCCGATCGACGTCTTCGACGGCCTGCGCAGCGCGCTGGTGGCAAATCGCGCCCAGTTCTTCATCGATGTGCCAACCGGCCCGTTCTACGGCTTCAACCGCCCAGGCGCCAAGGTTTCCCAAGGGCTGATCGACAACTGGTGGCGGCAGGGAATGATGGGCGCTGCCAATGCCCATTACGAGTGCATCAAGGCCTTTTCCGAGACCGATTTCACCGAGGACCTCAAGAAGATCGACGTTCCGGTGCTTGTGCTGCACGGAACCGACGACCAGATCGTTCCTTATGACGACTCTGCCCCGCTCTCGGCAAAACTGCTGAAGAACGGAACGCTGAAGAGCTATGACGGGCTTCCGCACGGCATGCTCTCGACCCATCCGGAGATTGTCAATCCGGATATGCTGGCGTTTTTCAAGGGGTAAGAGCACTGGCGGCATATCAGCCTGACGGGGAGAAGGGACAAGCCGCACTAAAAATCCGGCTACAGGGACAGCCGGGCTTTCAAGAAAAACGTCAGAAACAGCGGGCGCTTATTCGCAGACACGGACCTTCTTGACGATCAGATTGCCGTCATAATCGTAGGTTCTGACCTTCTTGACGTGGCAATAGGGCCGGCAGTCGTCGCTGTAATAGCCAGCCTGCGAGGGGACTGCGAAAGAAGCGGCGGCAATGACGGCAACGGCGGCGGTCAGAACGAACTTGCGCATGCGGGGTCTCTCCTTGAGATCGTGTGGATGAGCTTCCCTCATCCCGTGACAGGACAATCCCACAGGCCGGATACCGGCGCTGTTCCGGATGGAACAGGATCCCCTTATCTTCGCGGCCTGCCATCAAACAGAAGCAAGTCCAGCGTGCGCCGCAGGATGACGGTTATGGAGTAGATGAGTTTGCGCATTGGTTGTTCCATCGGCAAGACCGGAGAGATATCCGGCCGATGGAGAATCCCACAGCTGCGCAAGGCCATTCGTTCCGGCGGGAACTGACATTTCGCGCACAATTCTTTCCAAAACTGCATTTTCCTTGAACGGAAGTTGCGTTAAGAACGCGCCAACATCTGACACGCCCACCCTTCGATATGAGGAATGCCCCATGACAGTGCGCAATCTTTTCCTTCTGCCCGGCGACGGTATCGGCCCGGAAGCCATGGCGGAAGTCCGCAAAATCATCGCCTACATGAACGCCGAAATGGCCGGTGGCTTCACGACCGACGAAGGTCTGGTCGGCGGATCGGCCTATGACGCACATGGTGCTGCGATTTCCGACGCCGACATGGCAAAGGCAATGGCGGCGGATGCCGTCCTGTTTGGTGCCGTCGGCGGCCCGAAATGGGATGACGTGCCCTACGACGTGCGCCCGGAAGCCGGCCTCCTGCGCCTGCGCAAGGACATGCAGCTGTTTGCAAACCTGCGCCCGGCGATCTGCTATCCGGCGCTCTCCGATGCTTCATCGCTGAAGCCGGAACTGGTCGAAGGCCTCGACATCCTGATCGTGCGCGAACTGACTGGCGGCGTCTATTTCGGCGAGCCGAAGGAGATCATCGATCTCGGCAATGGCCAGAAGCGCGGCATCGACACGCAGGTCTACGATACCTACGAGATCGAGCGCATTGCCGGCGTCGCCTTCGAACTGGCTCGCACCCGCGGCAACCGCGTCTGCTCGATGGAAAAGCGCAATGTCATGAAGTCGGGCGTGTTGTGGAACCAGGTGGTGACGGCAACGCACAAGGCAAAATATTCCGACGTCGCGCTCGATCACATGCTGGCCGATGCCGGCGGCATGCAGCTCGTTCGTGCGCCTAAGCAGTTCGACGTCATCGTTACCGACAACCTGTTCGGCGACATGCTGTCCGACGTTGCAGCCATGCTGACCGGTTCGCTCGGCATGCTGCCGTCCGCCTCGCTCGGCGCACCGGACGCCAAGACCGGCAAGCGCAAGGCGCTCTACGAGCCCGTGCACGGCTCGGCCCCGGACATTGCCGGCAAGGGCATTGCCAACCCGATCGCGATGATCGCCTCGTTCGCCATGTGCCTGCGCTACTCCTTCAACCTCGTGAAGGAAGCCGACAACCTGGAAAAGGCGATCGCCAACGTTCTCGACAAGGGTATCCGCACCGGCGATATCATGGCCGACGGCGCTCGCAACGTTGGCACCGTCGAAATGGGCGATGCGATCCTTGCCGAGTTCAAGGCGCTTTCGGCTTAAATTTTGCCAGACTGACAGTATTGGACGGCATCCGGATTACGATCCGGATGCCGTTTTTGTTTGGATGGGGTTGAATCCGCTCCCCAGACTCACAAGTTTGCTCAGATAGCCATTTCAGGCCGCGTCAGAGAGTCCTCTGCAGCGCAGACGCGCCGCAACTGGATCCCCGCCACAAGGGCAGGGATGACGGAGGAAAGAAGGGGCGCCATGCCAAGAAAGCACCTCCATGAACCGACCACTCTCCTCGTCTCTCTGGCTGTTGATGGCGGCAGCCCTGCTGGTTGTGGCGCTGCTTCCCTTTGACGGCATGATCTCGCAGACGGCGCAGGCGCTGCCGGGCGGGGTGGTTGCCTTCAACAAGCGGATCACCGATTTCGGTACGTTTGCCTGGATGATCTACGGCTCCGGCTCGATCGTCATCGTTGCCTATATCCTCCACCGGATATCGCGCAGCGACGGGTTTTCCTCGAAGACGAAGACCGGTTGGCGGTTGGCGCTATATTTCCTTGTAACGATCGGCAGCGCCAGCATCGTCGTGCATCTGGCGAAGCTGGTGATCGGCCGGGCGCGACCCGAATTGTTCGCCGAATATGGCGCTCACAGCATCTCGTTCTTCTCCGGCCATGACTGGGTGTTCCAGAGTTTTCCGTCCGGCCATTCCGCCGCCGTCGGCTCGTTTTTCGGCGCATTCTCGATGCTTGCCCCCCGGCTGCGCATCCCGTTTGCGCTTGGCGCTTTGGCCATCGGTATCAGCCGCATCATCGTCGGCGCGCACTATCCAAGCGACGTGGCGGCCGGGCTTTTGGTGGGATTGTGGACGGCGCTGATGACTGCCTTCTTCTTCGCCCGGCAAAACTGGCTGTTCCGGCTGGATGAGGCCGGCTGGCCCCGGCCGAAGAACAGTTTTCAGCCTTCGAAATGACGGCTAAAGCTCAATGAAAAAGCCCGGCGCAAGGGGCTGCGCCGGGCTTTTCCGTGTCGATATCGGCCTGGATCAATCCATGGCGTGAATATCGCGATCCTTGGTTTCGGGCAGGAACAGCATGCCGATCACCAGCGTGATGCCTGCGAATATGATCGGGTACCAGAGACCATAGTAGATATCGCCCTGGGCAGCGCTCATCGCGAAGGCCGTTGCCGGAAGCAGACCACCGAACCAGCCGTTACCGATATGGTAGGGCAGGGACATGCCGGTGTAGCGGATGCGGGTCGGGAAGAGTTCGACCAGCAGCGCTGCGATCGGGCCATAGACCATGGTCACATAGATGACCAGCACGGTGAGCACGGCGATGACGGTCAGCCAGCTGACACGGGCCGGATCGGCGACCATGGAGAAGGAGCCGCCCTTGTCGATGGTGTAAACAGGCATTTCGGTGACGCCGGCAGCTTCTTCCGCCGTCAAGAGCTTGGCCGCAACCAGCTGTTCGCCGGTCATGGATGCCTTGTCGCCGCCGCGAACGGCTGCGGCATCAAGCGCCAGTTCAGGATTGGCGGCAACGAAGCCGTCCAGCTTGCTTTCCGGAACCTTGGCGGCGCCACGAACGAGCGGATAACCGGCATCGTGAAGCGCGATGTTGATCTGCTTTTCGAAGGCGGAACCGGATGCCTTGGCCTTGTCGCCAGCGGCAATTGCGTCATAGCTGGTGACCGTTTCTTCACCGATCTTCACCGTTGCCGGCGAACCCGCCGGGCCGGGAACGACGTCATACGGAACCGAGTTGCGGGTCAGGAACGACGTGGCGATATCGCAGGATGTGGTGAACTTTGCCGTGCCAGTCGGATTGAACTGGAACTTGCAGTCATCCGGAGCGGCCGTGACCGTTGCGCGGACCGTTTCCTGTGCTTCGGCCAAAGCCGGGTTACCGGCCCAGGTCAGGGCCTTGAACAGCGGGAAGTAGGTGAGCATGGCGAGAAGCAGGCCGGCCATGATGATCGGCTTGCGGCCGATCTTGTCGGACAGCCAGCCGAAGAAGACGAAGAAGCCGGTGCCGATCAACAGCGAGCAGGCGACCATGATATTTGCTGCCTGGCCATCAACCTTGAGGATGTTCTGCAGGAAGAACAGCGCGTAGAACTGGCCGGAATACCAGACGACGGCCTGGCCGACGACGGCACCGAACAGCGCCAGAAGCGCGATCTTGGCATTTCTCCACTGGCCGAAAGCTTCCGTCAGCGGTGCCTTGGAGCCCTTGCCTTCTTCCTTCATCTTCTTGAAGGCCGGAGATTCATTCATCTTCATGCGGATCCAGACGGATACGCCGAGCAGGAGGCAGGAGAGCAGGAACGGAATGCGCCAGCCCCAGGCTGCGAAGGCTTCCTTGCCGAGCAGCATCTGCACGCCGACGATCACCACCAGCGACAGGAACAGACCGAGCGTTGCCGTCGTCTGGATCCAGGAGGTGAAATATCCGCGTTTGCCCTGTGGCGCGTGTTCGGCCACATAGGTGGCAGCACCGCCATATTCGCCGCCGAGCGCCAGGCCCTGCAGCATGCGCAGAATGATGAGCAGGATCGGAGCAGCAATACCGATCGACGCGGCACCGGGCAGGATGCCGACCAGGAATGTCGACAGGCCCATGATCACAATGGTGACGAGGAAGGTATATTTACGCCCGACGAGATCGCCGAGACGGCCGAATACCAGCGCGCCGAACGGACGCACGAGGAAGCCCGCCGCAAAGGCAAGCAGGGCGAAGATGTTACGGGTGGTTTCAGGATATTGGGAAAAGAAGGTTGCGCCGATATAGACGGCCAGCGAACCGTAGAGATAGAAATCGTACCACTCGAAGATCGTACCGAGCGAAGAGGCGAAAATCACCTTCTTCTGCTCGCCCGTCATCGGTGCGCTTTTTGCACCGGACGCTGCTGCGACATCTGCCATTTCGTTTGTCCTCCACTCAAAAACGGCTTTGTGCGCACCCTTGAATGCTTCGGAATCCTCCCTGATACCGAAGCGGAATGCGCCATGAGACCAAAATGGCAGAAAACACCCTGGGGTGGCAGAGCGGCTTTGGGATTATGACTTTAGTCGAATGCGGCGATCAGGCGCGGAGCGCTGCGGCCGGGGATTGGCGATAGGCGAGAAGCGCCGGTGCAAGCGCAAGCATGGCGGAGAATAGCACGATGGCTGCCACGCTCTTCAGATCGTCACGGATGAAACCAACCGGCAGAACAATGCCGCTTTCACCCGAAAACATCGCCGACAGCAGGATCGCGGCACCGTAACCGATGGCAAAGCCGAAGAGAATGCCAAGCGCGATCAGGATGAAAAGTTCCAGCCAGACGATCGCAAGAACAGCCGATTGCGGCGCGCCAAAGGCTCTGAGCGCGCCGATCTGCCGGCGCCGCTGGCCGATATGCATGACTGTGACCATCAGGACGGCGGCAGCGACAAGGATCTGCGCCCCGACGGCAACGGCCGACAGAACCCGTTTGGCATCGCCAAGCGTCGCGTAGAGATTGGTCAGCACCTCGCCTGGAAACACCGCAAGGGTGCCGTTGCCGCGATAATCCTGCCGCAACTTGTAGGCGTCGGCGATGGTTTTTGGCTTGACGAGAATGGCAGGAAGACCGGGTGCCTCCGCCGTCCAGTTTTCATCAAGGGGAGCATCCGGGTCGACATGACCATGCCCGTGACCACCGGCGTGATCCTCATGACCGGGCTCTTCCGCATTATGAGCCTCGCCCGCTTCGGCAGCGTGATCGTGCTCATCCGCGTGTCCGCCCATTCCGTGCAGGCTCCAGACCGACTGGATCGGCACCAGGATCGCCCGGTCCCAGGACGTACCGGTTGCCGCCATCCGGCCGGTGATCCGATAGGCAAGTTCGGTGTGGGTTTCACCGCCGAGTGCGGCAAGTCCGTGGGTCGGCTTGACCTCATAACCGAGCGGCAGCGTCACCGCCGCGCCGATGACGGCTTCGCCTGCCTTGGAAAATACCCGGCCCTCCTTGAGTGCCGACAAATTGGTGGTGAGCGCGGTGGACGTGCCGACGATCGGATAGCCGGAGAAGGAATCGCCGAAGCCGACGGGCGCTGCCCAGGCAACGCGCGGATCGGCCGCAAGCTTGCCCAGCACATTGCCCGGCATCAGGGGCAGGGGAGAGGGCTGCAGGAAGACGGAGGAAAGCAGCAGTTGCGTTTCGCTGCCCGGCGCACCGACCACAAGGTCGAACCGGTCGGCGGCGCGGGCGCTGCCGAGCCTGAGCGCCCTTTCCTGTAGCGTGACAGCGACGCCAAGCGCGGTGGCAAAGGCGATTAGAAGCACGACGACCAGCGAACCGGCCCAGAGACGGCGCAGATCGGCAAAAATGAAACGGGTCACGCCGCCTTCTCCCGATGGGCGCGGTCCGAGGCGACCCGCCCGGCCGACAACGTGATACGGCGATCAAGCTGGCCCGTCAGGCGCGGATCGTGCGAGACGACAATCAGCGTACTCTCGTTGCTGACGGAAAGATCGATCAGCAGGCGGGAAACCGCATCGCCGCTTTCGCTATCGAGACTGGCCGTCGGCTCATCGGCGATCAGAACGCCGGGTTTGCGCAGCAGCGCCCGGGCAATCGCCACGCGCTGCATTTCACCGCGCGACATGGTCTCGATTTTCTGGTCGGCGCGACAAAGGCCGACCGCATAAAGCAGCATCAGCGCCCGGTCGGGATCGCCGGGTTTCATCGCACGCGATAGCCGGGCGGGCAGGAGGATGTTGTCGACCGCGCTTAGGCCTGGAAAGAGATGGAAGTCCTGCATGATCAGGCCGATATGCGCCCCACGCCAGCGATCGCGGCCGCGCTCGGACATTCCGGCAATATCGGCATCGCCCCAGCGGATGGAGCCGCCCGTTGCACAACGCTCAAGCCCGGTGAGGACATTCACCAGCGTACTCTTGCCCGAACCCGAGGCGCCGGTGACCGCAATACGGCTACCGGCTGTAATAGACAAAGAGGGGATATCAAGCACAGGGGAAAGGAGGCCGGGATAAGAAACGGAAATCCGGCTAAGCTCTAGCGATAACATCAGGACTATACCGAAGCATATTCAGCATTGCGCAACCGCAGGAGGCTGACAAAACCGGTTTCCGGATCGGTCCACGACCCGAACTCAAGCACGCCGCGCGCTTCGATCGTCTGCGAAGGCTGCACGAATGTCTGTTTCTCACCGAGATAGACAACGACGATATTGTCCGGCCAGTCCGAATCGGTCGAGCAGAATGGGCAGATCGACATCGGAATTTCGGTCAGCACGAAGAAGGCAGCCTCGGCCTTCAGCGGCGGCGCCATGAAACCCTTGATGGTGATCTCCTGACCGGCGAGCGACTTTACCTTTTCGGAGAACTCCAGCCCGAGAACGCCGAACTTGCTGTAGAGTTCATCGAAGGCAAGAGAGGGAGCGGCGGCGGCCGGGCGCGTAGCCGTCAGCAAAGGCAGACCCGCGAGCAGCGTCATCAGGGTACGCCGGGTCACTTGGGGATCAGGATGGGTCATGGGACGATCTCCTCGCGGAGCGGCTGGGGCTCAAGCGCAGCCTGAACCGGAAACGGAATTCGGCGGGCTGCAGGCAGCCCGCCGGACGCGATCATGGATCAGTTGGTCTGTTTGACGCCGAGAGCGAACGCATCGGCGAGGACGCGATACACGTCGCTCTGCTCCATATAGCCCTTGAAGCCTTCCGAACCGGGGCCGACAGCCTGCAGCACGACGTCGTCGACGGCGTGAACGCCTGAATCGCCTTCCTTCGGAATGTTGCCGGGCACGAAGACTGCGCCGGGCACATCCTTGTAGGCCTCGTTGGCTACATATTCCTTCTTTTCGTTCTGAATTGCCGGAACGAACGGACCATCCAGCTTCGGACGGAAGGTTTCATAGTGGTCCGGGCCGTTGTTGGCATTGAGGAACAGACGGCGGGTCACATCGACCTTATCCGGATAACCATCATTGTTTTCATCGGTATAGTTCGGGAAGCCGGCGCTTGCATACGTGCCGACTTTTTCGCGCATTTCGGTGCCCGGCTTTTCGTCATCGACGGTGCCGATGATCGAAACGCCGTGTGTGTGGTCACCAGTGACGATGATCAGCGTGTCGGGGTTCTTGGCGGCGAATTCGCGGGCAACGCCGATTGCCTTGTCGAATTCAATCGTATCGACGACGGCACGATCCCAATCGAGCGGGTGGGACATCTTGTCGACATTGGCAGCTTCGACCATCAGGAAGAAGCCTTCCGGGTTCTTCGACAGGTTGTCGAGGGCGACCTTGGTCATCTCGACGAGGCCAGGTTGGTTTGGAAACTTCTCGACTGTGCCCTTCTTGAGGAATTCGCGGTCGAGCGTGGTGTCCATGTTGCCGGTGTGGAAGATGCCGAGGATTTTTCCGGTGTTGGTCCCGGCCGCAGCTGCCAGTTCGGTCTTGTCGGTTGCAAGCGTATAGCCGGCGTCCTGGAACAACTTGACATAGTCCTTGTCGTCCTTGCGCTTCGAGCCAGGCGTGGCCTGCGGCAGGAAGTAAGCCGAGCCACCACCCAGGATAACGTCCGGCTTCACGTCGAACAGCATACCGTTGATCTCGGCCTTGTCGCCGCGCTTGCGGGTATGGGCGACAACGGCTGCCGGTGTCGCATCCTGCAGTTCGGCGGTCGAAATAATGCCGATCGACTTCTTGGTCTGGCGGCGGATGGCTTCGGCAATATTCTCAACCTTCGGGTCATCGAACGAATCCGGGGTGCGGTCGGCATAGACGCCGATGGCATTCACGGCCGTCTTGTGACCGGTCATGTAGGCGGACATGGTGTTGGCCGAATCCGTGGCGACCGCATCGGTTGCCGAGGTGCCGATGAAGGCGGCCGGCGGGATGTCGTCAAGGTTCAGACGGCCATTTGCCTTGCCCTCGGCCATGCCCTTGGACATGATGCGGGCAGCGGTGCGATGGGCAACCGAGAAGCCGTCTGCGATCAGGAAAATGACGTTCTTGGCCTTGGCGGTTTCGCCGGTGTTGTAGACGTCCCAGGTGACAGACTTCGATTCCGAGCCGGCGGTCACTTCGATCGTGTAGGTGCCTTCGGTCGGCAGGACGAGATCACGGGCGATCAATGCCGAGCCCAGCACCTTGTCTTCCTTGCCCTTTTCCTCGGCGACGAATTCGGCTTCCTTGCCGAGCACCGCCTTGTAATCCTGGCCGTTGACGGTGATCTTGACGTCTTCCGGCTTGACGACGGACTTGAACTCGACCTTGAAATCGAATGGGGAGCCGGCGAGGATCGTTGCACGATCCAGCGGATAAACGGTGGCGGCCTGTGCCGCCCCAGCGAGGATTGTCGTGGCGACAAGCGCCGACAGAAGCATACGCATGGAAAACCCCTTTTTGGTTTCGTCCGGTAATGACGGCCCGCAATAGTCACCCAGGATGACAGCGGCATGACACTTGCGTAACGTTTTGACAGCAGGCTGGCAGGCCTGTCTTCCTGACGCGTATTCTCAGCTTTCTGTTGACTCTGCGCCAAAACCGCGTAAGAGCAGCAGCGGAAAAGGACCCACCATGCACCGTTTTGGTTACGCCATCGCTGCGCTGATCGCCCCGGCATTCGCTGCCGGGCGGGTTCGTTCTTTCTCGATATCTTCCAAAACAACGGCCAAAACGACGACGAAAACCGTCTGACGTCTCTGGCCACCGCTCTCTCCCCGGCACGGCCGGGGACCTGAAACCCGCGCCTTTGGCCGGCGGGTTTCCCCCAAAGCCCCGCGGAGAGACAGAAAGAGAGCAAAGACAATGGGTTTCAAGATTGCTATTGCCGGCGCGACCGGAAATGTCGGCCGCGAAATGCTGAACATCCTCGAAGAACGCGGCTTTCCGGCTGATGAAGTCGTGGCTTTGGCCTCGGCCCGCAGCCAGGGCACCGAAGTTTCCTTCGGCGACAAGACGCTGAAGGTCAAGAACCTCGAAAATTACGATTTTTCCGACACCGATATCTGCCTGATGTCGGCCGGCGGCGCCGTGTCGCTGAAGTGGTCGCCGAAGATCGGCGCACAGGGCTGCGTCGTCATCGATAACTCGTCGGCCTGGCGCTACGACCAGGACGTGCCGTTGATCGTGCCGGAAGTAAATCCGGACGCCATCACCCAGTTCACCAAGCGCAACATCATTGCCAACCCGAATTGCTCGACAGCCCAGCTCGTCGTGGCGCTGAAGCCGCTGCATGACTTTGCCAAGATCAAGCGCGTTGTCGTCTCGACCTATCAGTCGGTGTCCGGCGCCGGCAAGGAAGGCATGGACGAACTGTTCAACCAGACCCGCGCCGTCTTCGTCGCCGATCCGGTCGAATCGAAGAAGTTCACCAAGCGCATCGCCTTCAACGTCATCCCGCATATCGATAGCTTCATGGAAGACGGCTACACGAAGGAAGAATGGAAGGTCCTGGCCGAAACCAAGAAGATGCTCGACCCGAAGATCAAGGTGACCTGCACCGCCGTGCGCGTTCCCGTCTTCATCGGCCATTCGGAATCGGTCAACATCGAATTCGAAAACGAGATCAGCGCCGATCAGGCCCGCGATATCCTGCGCGAGGCGCCGGGCTGCATCGTCATCGACAAGCACGAGAACGGCGGCTACATCACGCCTTATGAATCGGCCGGCGAAGACGCCACCTATATTTCGCGTATCCGCGAAGACGCGACAGTAGAGAACGGCCTGAACATGTGGGTTGTTTCCGACAACCTGCGCAAGGGCGCCGCCTTGAACGCCATCCAGATTGCCGAGCTTCTCGTCAATCGCGGCCTGATCAAGGCGAAGAAACAGGCTGCCTGATCAGAAATTATAAAGTTTTAACCAATTATACCCATTCGTGATGATACCAACCTTTCGGTTTTATCATCACGAATGGGTGAAAGCCTCGCATGATCCGTTAAACGGGATGCGGGGCTTCTTTGTAAAAAGGCAACTGCGACGTTTTTTCATAGTCAAAAGGAGGATTCACGTGAAACACGCCCTCCCGATACTGTACCAACGTCGTGACAGAAACCGCAAAGACTGGCATTTTGCGGACACAAATTTGGATTCAGGCAATACGGGGTATTTCATGCGCAAGGCAAAGTGCGTACTGGCAGGTTTCACGGCGATGGTCGCGGCGGCAATTCTGCCGTCGATGGCATCGGCTGCGCAATGCAGCAACACATCGGCAGGCTTTGATGCCTGGGTCGAGAACTTCAAGGGCGAAGCCGCAGGACGTGGCATCAGCCCGGCGGTGCTGAACAAGGCCTTTGCCAACGTCACCTACAACAAGGCGACGATCCGCGCCGACCGCGGCCAGAAGAGCTTCAAGTTGTCGCTCGACCAGTTCATGCAGAAGCGTGGCGGCCAGACGATCATCTCGCGCGGCAAGAAGATGAAGGCGCAGAACGCCGCCCTCTTCAACTCCATCGAAAACCGCTACGGTGTACCAGCCGGCCCGATCATCGCGATCTGGGGCATGGAAACCGGTTTCGGCGGCTTCCTGGGCAAGGAACACACGCTCTCGGCCGTCGCGACACTGTCGTTTGACTGCCGCCGTTCCGACTTTTTCACCAACCAACTCTATGCGGCGCTAACCCTCGTGCAGCGCGGCGACCTCAGCCCCGACGCCCGCGGTGCAGCGCATGGCGAAATTGGCCAGACGCAGTTCCTGCCGGCCAATGTGCTGAAATACGGCGTCGATGGTGACGGCAACGGCCATATCGACATGGTCCGCTCCAAGGCGGACGCACTTGCCTCGACCGCCAACTTCCTGCGCGGCCACGGCTGGAGCGCCGGCGCCGGCTATCAGCCCGGCCAGCCCAATTTCGGTGCGATCCAGGGCTGGAACGCCGCCAGTGTCTATCAGCAGGCAATCGCCATCATCGGCGCCGAAATCGACGGCCGCTGATCCGCAACGCAGTTTTAGGAATAAAAAAATCCGCAGCCCGGGAAACCAGGCTGCGGATTTTTATTTGACGTCGAGCGGCAACGCGGGATCAGGCGCAGATTGCCGGCATCGCAGATGTCTGACGGCCATGTGTGCCCGCCGCGCGGAGGTTCACATTCCCGGCCGGCCGAAATCACCGCTCTTGGCGTCCATAACCCAAAGCTCACCGGTCGAAATATCGAACCAGGCACCGTGAAGCTGCAGTTTGCCGCGCTGTTCGAGGATTTGAACGCACGGGAAAGTCCGCAGATTGGCAATGGAGTTGCGGATGGACACGCGTTCCAGCGCCCTCTGGCGCTCACCGGCGGTCATCACCTCGTTGCTCTGGATCTGTTCCGCAGCCGGCTTCAGAAGGTGCATCCAGCGGCCGATGAAATCCCCCGGCGAGAGCGGCTCGGCATTGACATCGAGCGCAGCCTTGATGCCACCGCAACGGCCATGGCCCATCACGACGATATCGCTGACCTTCAGAACCTGTACCGCAAATTCCAGCGCCGCCGATGTCGAGTGATAGTGACCATCCGGCTCATAGGGCGGCATCAGATTGGCGACGTTTCGAACGACGAACAGTTCACCCGGGCCACTATCGAAAATGGTTTCCGGCGCCGCACGGCTGTCACAACAGGCAATGACAAGCGTTTTCGGTTGCTGACCAGTTTCCGCCAGGGCCTTGTATCTCTGTTGCTGCTCGCTGAAGCGGCCGCTCATGAAGTTGTTATAGCCCTTCAGCAACTGGCTCGGGAAACGCTGCATGTTCGATCACTCCGCTCTTTGAGTTAGTGGACATTTACAAATGCTCATGCCGACAGCCCGCGACATATCATCTTTGTGCGCCGCACACAGGCAAATTTACGGCAGCCCACGCCGCCGGTGATATCCGTGAAACTCTCCGTATCGTTTGCTTTGGGTGGAAACGGTTTATTCGCTCAAGGCATGTGCTGGCAAGAGGTAGATCGGCCGAACGATATCAAGAGCGCCGTTTCTGCCCGGGATGCAGCAATCGCCGCATCTGAACCATGGCCATCGGCGTCGCCAGACTGGCGGCATCCCGCTCCAGCGTTAGTTCATCGGCACCGCGCTTGCCAGTGCGGGCAATGATCTCGAAAACGCTCGCGGTCGCCAATTGCAGCGCCCGCTCCTCGTTCAACCCTTCCAGAAGCCGGGCAACAAACAAAGCCGCCAGGAGGTCGCCGGTCCCGTTCGGCGGATTGTCGATCAGCCGGTGTTCGGCCAGCAGCGCATGATTGCCGGACAGGTAGAGATTGCCGGTGCCCCCCTGCATCATCGGGATGGCCGAGGTGACGAGCATGCGCGACGGCCCGAGCGAAAGGGCCGCCTCGAGAATTGCAGCATTTGTTTCAAGTTCCACGCCACAAAGCCAGGAAAGCTCGAACCGGTTCGGCGTGGCAAGCGAGGCAAGCGGCAGCAAACGGTCGCGCATCGCAATGGCCGTCGCCTCCGGGACATAAAGCCCGCCCGCATCGCCCATCACCGGATCGCAGGCATAGAACAAATCAGGGTTCTTCACGCGCAAGGCTTCAACGAGGCGGGCAACGCCCTCTGCCTGGTGGGCTCCAGCGAGATAGCCGGACAGGACCGCGCGGACTTCGCCCGTCCACGGCGCGCGGATCAGATCGTCGATCAACCGGTCGAAATCCTCGGCACCCACCGTCACCCGCGTCGACGGACCATGGCCGGGATGCCAGGGCAGGATAACCGTCGGCACAGCCCAGACCGGATAGCCCAGCGTCTCAAGCGCAAAGACGGCTGCGCGATTGCCAACGGATCCGCGAATCACATGGCTGGAAATGACGATGACGGCGCCGGGGGCAGGCTCGGACATTTCTGATTTTCCGCTGTTTCGACCTGTCCAGATCGCCCGACAGTCATGCCGCTGTCAACTGCGGCTGCCAAAAGATCGGAAGGCTCATTTCGGCCTCGTCCATGAGGACAATGAAATATGCGAATACAACCGATTGAATTCGAAAATCGGCGAGAACTTGCCGAAAATTTCATAAAGCCATTCCGATTTGGATCAATCTGACCGAAAAATGGCCACAAAAACAATCGCTATGGGCAATTCTTCTGGTAGGTTCGGCCAAAATGGTGATTGCGGGGAGTTACGTCATGGGCACCAAATACAATCCGAAAAAAGACCGTCATTTCGAAGCAGTCAGTGAAGCCGGCAAGGTCCTGGGGCTAAAAATGCTCGCTCCGGAAATCCTGTTTCGCCGCGCCAGCCATGATGATCTGGATGCCTATACGCCGGAGATGCTGGCGCTGACCGCCGCCCACGCGCTGACGGCGATCAACCGCAAGGAAAGCGACCGTCCGGTGATCAGCGTGGAGACCATCGAGGGCATTGCCCCCAATGGCGACGACGTTTCGGTTCTCTCCGTGACCGATCGCAACATGCCATTCCTCTACGACTCGATCATGGGTGAGGTGACCAGCACCCATCGCGACATTCTTCTTGCCGTGCATCCCATTCTGGTTCTTGAGGCCGGGAAGCCAGCTAAGATCTTCGATCCGGAAGAGAAGAGCGATCCGGCTACACGGATCAGCCATATCCAGATTCATATGACCCGCCTGACCGGCACCGAGGCCGAAGACCTGAAGGAGCGGATTGCCAACGTGCTATCCCAGGTTCATCAGGCAGTCGGCGACTGGACCCCGATGACGGCGCTGCTCGACCAGGCCATGAACGAACTGGAAAACCACGCACCAAGCCGCAAGAAGGGCGACCGCGATGAGGCGCTGGCTTTCCTGCGCTGGCTACGCGGCAACAATTTCACCTTCCTCGGCATGCGCGAGTATACCTATTCCGGCAAGGGCGACGATGCCGTGGTGGAACGCGGCGAGGGCCGGGGCCTCGGGATTCTCTCCAATCCCGATGTGCGCGTACTGCGCCAGGGTAAGGATGCCGTGCTGACGACCCCGGAAATCCTGGCCTTCCTCAACGGCCCGGATTTCCTCATTATCACCAAGGCCAATGTCAAATCGGTCGTCCACCGCCGCGCCTATATGGACTATATCGGGGTCAAGCGTTTCGACGAGGCCGGCAATGTCACCGGCGAACTGCGCATCGTTGGCCTGTTCACGTCCAGCGCCTACACGAGGCCTGCCGCAGACATTCCGCTCTTGCGCTTCAAAGTCGAGAAGATCGTCGATCATTTCGGCTTCGATCCGCAGAGCCATTCCGGTAAGATGCTGACCAATACGCTCGAATCCTATCCGCGCGACGACCTGTTCCAGATCGACGTCAGCCTGCTGGCCAGTTTCTGCGAACAGATCAACGAACTGGCCGACCGGCCACGAACCCGGGTTCTGCCGCGTATCGACCATTTCGATCGTTTCGTTTCCGTTATCGTCTATGTTCCACGCGAACAGTATGATTCGGATGTCCGTGAAAAGATCGGGCTCTATCTGAAAACCATCTATGACGGCCGCGTCTCCGCCTATTACCCGGCTTTCCCGGAAGGCGGCCTTGCCCGCGTGCATTTCATCATCGGCCGTTCCGGCGGCAAGACGCCGCGCGTGGCGCAGGCAAAGCTTGAAGACGCGGTTCGCGATATCGTCACCCGCTGGATCGACCGGTTCAATTTGCTGGCCCGTCATGACGGGGTGTCGATCTCCGTCAACGCCGCCTATCAGGCAGCCTTTACGCCAGCCGAAGCCCATAGCGACCTCGCCGATATCGCTGCATGCTCCCTGGATGACCCGATCCGCATCGCCTTCTACCAGAAGCGTGGCAAGGGCCCAGAATCGCTTGAACTGAAGATTTTCCATGCCGGCGAACCGGTCTCGCTCTCGCACCGCGTTCCATTGCTGGAAAATCTCGGCTTCCGGGTCATCAGCGAACAGACCCATGACATTATCGTCTCCTGCGCCAAGGGCGGTGATCGCCTCGTTGTTCTGCACGATATGGAATTGATCCATCGCGATGGGCACCTGCTCAATCTCGACAAGACCGGCCCGATGCTGGAGGAAGCCTATCTTTCCGCCTGGAACGGCGTCATCGAGGATGACAGCTTCAACCGGCTGATCCTGCTTTCCGGCCTGAGTGCCCGCGAAGTCACGGTGCTGCGCGCCTATGCGCGCTATCTGCGCCAGACCGGCATCACCTATTCGCAGGGTTACCTCGCCGATACGCTGAACAAATATCCGGCCATCGCTACAAATATCTTCAAGCTTTTCGTCACCCGCATGGACCCCACGCTGGAAGATAAGCCGAAAACGAAGCGTACGACAGCGCTGAAAGCAGCGATCGAGGAGGCCCTGAACGCCGTTCCGAGCTTGGACGAAGACCAGATCCTGCGCCGCTACGTCAACGCCATCGAGGCGACGCTGCGTACCAACTATTTCCAGCGCGACGCCGACGGTAATCCGAAGGTGATGCTGGCTTTCAAGCTCGATCCGAAGATCCTCGATGGCCTGCCGGAGCCGCGGCCTTTCCGCGAAATCTTCGTCTATGGCACCCAGGTCGAAGGTGTTCACCTGCGCTTCGGCAAGGTGGCCCGTGGCGGATTGCGCTGGTCGGACCGTTCGCAGGATTATCGCACCGAAGTGCTTGGCCTGGTCAAGGCGCAGCAGGTCAAGAACGCCGTCATCGTGCCGGTCGGCGCCAAGGGTGGCTTCTATCCGAAGCAACTGCCCGCCGGCGGCACCCGCGACGAGATCTTCAAGGCCGGCACCGAGGCCTACAAGACCTATATCCGCACCATGCTGTCGATCACCGACAACATTGTCGGCCAGGACATCGTGGCACCGGCCGATACGCTGCGGCTGGATGGTGACGACCCCTATTTCGTCGTTGCCGCCGACAAGGGCACGGCAACCTTCTCCGACACGGCCAACGGCCTCGCGCAGGAAGCCGGCTTCTGGCTGGACGACGCCTTCGCCTCCGGCGGTTCTGCCGGCTACGACCACAAGAAGATGGGCATCACCGCGCGCGGCGCCTGGGAAACCGTCAAGCGGCATTTCCGCGAGATGAACATCGATATCCAGACGACGCCGTTCAGTGTCGCCGGTGTCGGCGACATGTCGGGCGACGTGTTTGGCAACGGCATGCTTCTGTCGGAGAAAATCCGCCTGATCGCCGCCTTCGACCATCGCGACATCATCATCGATCCTGATCCGGATATCGAAAGATCCTTTGCCGAGCGCAAGCGCATGTTCAACCTGCCGCGCTCGAGCTGGCAGGACTATGACCGCTCGACGCTTTCGGACGGCGCGATGATCATTCCGCGCACGGAAAAGTCGGTAACGCTGACGCCACAGGCGATGGCAGCGATCGGCATCGAGAAAAGCCAGGCGACACCGTTCGAAATCATGACGGCGATCCTGAAAAGCCAGGTCGATCTGCTCTGGTTCGGCGGCATCGGCACCTATGTGCGCGGCGCGACCGAAACCGACGCTGATGTCGGCGACCGCGCCAACGACCCTATCCGCATCACCGCTGACGATGTCGGCGCCAAGGTGATCGGCGAGGGCGCCAATCTGGGTGTTACCCAGCGCGGCCGCATCGGCTTTGGCCTCAAGGGCGGGCGCTGCAATTCCGACGCCATCGACAACTCCGCCGGCGTCAATTCGTCCGACGTGGAAGTGAACATCAAAATCGCGCTCGCCTCTGCCATGCGCGACGAGCGGTTGACACGCGCCAAGCGCAACACGCTGCTCGCTTCGATGACTGACGAAGTGGCGGCACTGGTGCTGCGCAACAACTACGAACAGTCTCTGGCGATCTCGCTGACGGAAATGCTGGGTGCCGGCAACCGGACGGCTCTTGCCCGGCTCATGACCCGGCTGGAAGCCGACGGCCATCTCAACCGCAAAGTGGAGGTGCTGCCGAACGATCTGGCCCTGAGCGAGCGCTACCAAAGCGGCAAGGCCCTGACACGCGCTGAAATTGGCGTACTTGTGTCCTATGCCAAGATCGTGCTGTTCGACGAAGTCGTCGCCAGTGAACTGCCGGACGACGACTATCTCGCGACAACACTACGTGATTACTTCCCGGCGAAAATGCACAAGGCGCATGCCAATGACATCAATGAACACCGGCTGCGCCGCGAGATCATTGCCACGGTTCTCGCCAACGACGTCATCAATCGCGGCGGGCCGGCTTTTGTCAGCACACTGATCGACCAGACGGGCTTCATGCCGGCAGACGTGGTCAAGGCCGCAGTTCTGACACGTGACGGCTACGACCTGAAGCGCATCTATGGCGACATCGACGCGCTCGACAACGTCATCAGCGGCGCGGTGCAGAATGAGCTCTACCAGGAGGCGGCACGTATCTTTGCCATCGTCACCGAACGGACGCTCAGGACCAAGGCAATGCAGGCGCCGCTCGGCGAGGCGATCGAGCAGCTGCGCGAAGCCTTGCAGAAACTGAAATCGGCCCTGCAAAGCTCGATTCCCGAGGACGCAAAGGCGGATGTACGGCAAAGGGCCGACTATTTCATCGAGCGCGGCGTGCCGCCGGCACTTGCCGAAGAAATCGCGGCTCTCGCCGTGCTGACCTTCGTGCCGGAGATCATCCAGATCACCGCCGATACCGGCGTGACGCTGGCACGCACGGCACAGAGCTACTTTGGCGTAACCCAGAATCTGCGGATCGCCCGGCTGCTCGCCGCCGCCGAGCGGGTTTCGGCAACCGAGCAATACGAGGCCATGGCCCTTTCGCGCAGCATCAACGACATCTCTACCGCGCGCAAGGACATCACCATCGCGGTGCTGACGAACAAGAAGGATGAGCGCAATCCCGTCGGCGCCTGGCAGGACAGCGATCTCAGCCGGATTTCCCGCGTGACCGACCAATTGACCCAGCTGACGGAAAAGGGAGAAACCACGCTCGCCAAGATCACCGTCGCCGCTGGCCTCTTGAGCGATCTTGCGCAGAACAGGATGAGGTGACACTGTCCGCGCCAGACGGGGCGGGCAGACGGTGGAGAATCAGGTGAGCAGCATCTCGGTGGAGGCTGGCGACGAGCCAAAGGTATCGCGCGCTGGCCTCGGCGGCTGGATGCTGTTCGACTGGGCGGCCCAGCCGTTCTTCACCGTGATCATCACCTTCATCTTTGGCCCCTACTTCGTCTCGCGGCTGACCGACGACCCGGCTTACGGGCAGGCGATGTGGGGCTATACGCTGACCATCTCCGGCATCGTCATCGCCGTGTTGTCGCCGGTACTCGGGTCGATCGCCGACCAGACCGGCGCGCGAAAGCCCTGGATCGCATTCTTTGCCGTCATCAAGATCATTTCACTGGCGCTCCTGTGGTTCGCCGTGCCGGGATCGTCGCTGATCTATCCGTTCATCTTCATTATTCTGGCCTCGATCGCAGCGGAATTCTCGATTGTTTTCAACGATTCGATGATGCCGCGCCTGGTCGGCGAAAAAGAGATCGGCCGTATCTCCAACATGGCCTGGGGGCTTGGCTATCTCGGCGGCATGATAGTCCTGATTGCCGTTGTCACGCTACTTGCCGGAAGCCCGGAATCCGGCAAAACAATTCTCGGAATAGACCCGCTGTTCGGGCTTGATCCGGCAACTGGCGCCGATGCGCGGGTCACGGGGCCGATCTCAGCCCTCTGGTATCTGGTTTTCATCCTGCCGATGTTCCTGTTCACGCCCGATGCCCAGAAGGCCGCTATGCCGGCTATGACCGCGGTGCGCGCCGGACTGACTGAACTGCGCCATACGATCGGCGAACTGCGCCACCGCTCCGGAATCCTGCGTTTCCTGATTGCCCGGATGATCTTTCAGGACGGGGTCAACGGCCTTTTGGCGCTGGGCGGCACGTTTGCTGCCAGCATGTTTGCTTGGCAGACCGTCGAGCTTGGCGTCTACGGCATCATTCTTAATGTCGTGGCGATCGGCGGCTGCCTCTATGCCAGCCGGCTCGATGCAAAACTCGGCTCCAAGGTGATCGTTACCGTCAGCCTGATCTGCCTGACCATCGCCACGCTCGGCATCGTCTCGACTGGACCCGGCTACACATTGTTCGGGCTGCTACCGCTGCCAACCACCGATTCCGGCGCGATGTTCGGCACGGCAGCAGAGAAGGCCTACATCGTCTTTGGCCTTCTGGTCGGGATTGCTTTCGGTCCGGTCCAGGCCTCGTCCCGCTCCTACATGGCGCGCAGTGTCAGCGCCGATGAGGCAGGGCGCTATTTCGGCATTTACGCGCTCTCTGGCCGTGCAACGACCTTTCTGGCGCCCGCCGCCGTTGCCACCGTTACCCTGATGACGGGATCGGCCCGCATCGGCATGATGGCCCTGGTCGTTTTTCTGGGTGCCGGCCTTCTGATCCTCATCCGCACGCCTTATCCGGCGAATAAGCCCGCATAAAAAAACCCGCCGGAAGGCGGGTTTCTTAGCCGGTGATTGATGGATCAATGCCGGAAATGGCGCATGCCGGTAAACACCATCGCCACGCCAGCCTCATCGGCGGCGGCGATGACTTCCGGATCGCGCATCGAGCCACCCGGCTGGATAACGGCAGTGGCGCCAGCTGCGATCATCGACAGCAGACCATCGGCAAACGGCAGGAAAGCTTCCGAGGCAACGGCGGAACCGCGGGTGAGCGGCGCAGCAAGTCCGAGCGCCTTGGCGGCTTCTTCGGCCTTCAGGGCGGCGATGCGGGCTGAATCCACACGGCTCATCTGGCCCGCACCGATGCCGACGGTCTGACCGTCCTTGGCATAGACGACAGCGTTGGATTTCACATGCTTTGCCACCTTGAAGGCGAACTTCATGTCTTCCAGTTCCTGCGCTGTCGGTGCGCGCTTGGTGACGACCTTGAGATCGAGATCCTCGACCATGCCATTGTCACGCGTCTGCACCAAGAGGCCGCCGGACACCGTCTTTGCCGTCAGGCCGGGTATGCGCGGGTCGGGCAGAGCGCCGGTGATCAGCAGGCGCAGGTTCGGCTTGGCGGCGATGACCACCTTGGCGACGTCGCTGACCGACGGGGCGATGATGACTTCCGTGAACAGCTTGACGATTTCTTCCGCCGTGGCGCCATCCAGCTCCTGGTTGAGAGCGATGATGCCACCGAAGGCGGAGGTGGAATCGCAGGCAAGCGCGCGCTCATACGCCTCGAGCAGGGTCGCGCCGGTCGCCACGCCGCAGGGGTTGGCATGCTTGATGATGGCGACGGCCGGGGATTTTGCAACCGGGAACTCGGCAACCAGCTCGAAGGCGGCGTCGGTGTCGTTGATATTGTTGTAGGAGAGCTGCTTGCCCTGCAGGAGCGTCGCTGTTGCTACGCCCGGGCGGTTTTCGCCGGTGATGTAGAATCCGGCTTTCTGATGCGGGTTTTCGCCGTAGCGCATCTCTTCCTTCAGTACGCCGCCGATGGTGCGGTGAATCGGCATTGGCGTATCCAGCACCTCGGCGAACCAGCCTGAAATGGCGGTATCATAGGCGGCGGTGCGGGCGTAGGCCTTGGCCGCCATCTTCTGGCGGAAGGCGAAGGATGTGGCGGCACCGGCGCCCAGTTCGGCCAGAAGCCCCGCATAATCGGAGGCGTCGGTGATGACGGTGACATAGGCGTGGTTCTTGGCCGAGGCACGGATCATTGCCGGGCCGCCGATATCGATATTTTCGACCGTCGTCGGATAATCGCCGCCCTTGGCGCGGACATCCTCGAAGGGATAGAGATTGATCACGGCCAGATCGATGCCGGTAATGCCATGCGTCGTCATCGCCTGGACATGATCTTCGTCATCGCGGATCGCCAGAAGCCCGCCATGGACGCCAGGATGCAGCGTCTTCACCCGGCCATCCATCACTTCCGGAAAACCGGTGAGTTCGGACACGTCGGTGACCGGCAGGCCGGCATCGGCGAGAGCCTTGTGCGTGCCGCCGGTCGAAACAAGATGAACGCCCTTCTGGTGCAGGGCGCGCGCCAGATCGACGATGCCGGTCTTATCGGAAACGGAGAGGAGGGCGGTGCGGACAGTGACCTGATCCGGGGCGGGAATCTTCTTGGAGGCGACAGCCATCATCAAGCTCCTTGGCTTAGGCGCCGGATATCGGGAGGGTCTTCCGGCAAATGTCCGCCTGCCGTTAACACAGCTTTTCACCTGAAGAAACCGCAGTCACGGCAATGAGCGCTCTACCAAGGATATTGTCACCCTTCGCGCGAAAAAATCCACTGGATTTCCGGCTGTGAGGCCGCCGCGAAGGTGACGGTCAGTTGCGACGACTTCCGAACGCCGGAGGGATCGGCAAAGAAGATATCTTCCTCGACCAGAACCTCGCCGTCGCGGCACGTGAACAGCCAGACTTCGCCGTCCGGCGCGCTCAGATAGACCTCATGAGCGCTGTGCTGGCGGATATTGATCGACGGATGAATATGAAACCGGGCAACGGCGACGGCGCTGTTGCTTTGCGCCGGTTCCGAACCATCCGGCTGAAACAGCCGGTCGCGGCCGCGAACCGCATTTGCCTGGCCGTTGACGCTGATGTCGCGCTCGTGCAGCAGGCCAAAGGCCTGCGCGTAGCCATCATGGCTGGCGATGACAGCATCCGGCTGGCCTGCGCGTTCCTCGCGGCGGACCGCAACCTTGGAGACGCCGCCGGTGACGATGGGGCCGAGAAACCCCGACTGCGACAGGCGTGACGACGAGCGGTCATTGATTGTTACGGTCGAATGCGCCGCAGTCGAGCGCGCCAACTGGCGGAATCGTTCGCCGGCAAACTTTGGTGATCCGGAATTGATCACGAACCGGTGTCGGCCCGACGACATTTCGAACGACAGGCAACCCGCATGTGCCGTGCGCGACAATTCCGGCGACAGCGGCTTTCCGGTATCCATGATGACGACGACATTGTTATGCGCTAGCCGTTCATACTGAAGATGCGGCAAGGCCTTGAAGGGCGCACCAGCCGTTTCGTCATAGCGCAGGACGGCCATCAACTCATTGGCGAGCGTCGAGGTGGCGCCGTTGAACAGAGCCAGTTCACCTCCCTCGTGACGGAAGAACCGCAGCGCCGGATACATCCGGTCGATGCACGGGATCAACTTTGCCGGCACCTCATGACCGAGATTGACATAGGTCTGACGCAACGGCAGCAGGTCGATCAGCAATTCCAGACCCGTGCGCGGGTTACGCGAACTGTGGCCGCCATCGGGAAGAATTTGCCGGTCAAGCTCCACATCGAGATTGCGGGCGGCTTTGCGGATCGTCGCCTCGGACGCCGGCATGGCAACAGAGGCCATGGCGAGCGCGATCCGCGCGCGCAAGCGCGCGTCGCCGTCGCAGGTCGTGTCGGTTATGTGGCGCAGATAGCGCACCTGGAAGGCAAGGCTTTTCAGGAACCGCCGATAGAACGGATGCTCGGCATTGCGCAGGATGATCGGCGAATGTGACAGCCAGGCAATCAGGCGTTGAGAAATGATATCCGCTTCCCATGCTATACCGCCGATGTAGCGCCCGTGCGTGATGATCCAGTCATTGACGATATGGCGCAGATGCGCAAACGCCTCATCTTCCTTGACCGTGCGCATATGCCGGACCCAACCGAAGGAATGCAACCTTACGGCGAATTCATGCGATGGAAGATCTATCTCGAATGGCGATTCGCCCGCCGTATCCAATACGCGGCCCGCCAACGGGAAGCGGCCTTGCAGAATTTCCTGCGCCACGAAAGGATCAATGGCGCGCAGGTCGGTGGGAGCGACGATCAGCCGGTCAGGCGCTGTTCCGGTAAAGCGGAATGCGGTGTTGCGGCCCAAGGCGAGGCGGCGCGAGAAGCGGCGCCAGCCCTCACGCGCATACAGATAAAGAAGCCTTTGCCGGTCTGAAATCTGCATTTTCGACGCCTGCGCGTCTCCCTACTCCCGAACTGGCTTCATGCGGCATTGAAAACCGGAATGAGTGCTGTCCGTACCGGATACTCCAGGACGGTGATCGTGCCTGAAAAACCGTTAAACTTTTATGGATCGTACCCGTATTGTTTAGGGCAAAGGCACAAGGAGCGTCAATTGACGCCCGTCATGTGCCTGTTGACAGAGATGTCCCTAAATCTTGCGGCGCAGGACGACGGCATAAAAACCATCGAGACCACCTGCGAACCCGTCCTGCGGATCGATCATGGCCGGCGTGGTGCGGAATTCGCCGAGCGAAGTCACCGCATTTTCGAGACCAGGCCAATCCGCCGGGTTAATCGCTACCCGTTCGCAATGGCCATCAGCCAGGACGCGTTCGGTGACGACTTCGCCTTCGCGTGTATCCAGCGAGCAATTTGAAAAGACCACAAGGCCGCCGGGCTTGACCAGGGTCAGGGCATGACGCAGCAGCTTTTCCTGCAAAACGGCCAGCTTTTCGATATCCTCCGGCCCCTTGGTCCACAGAACATCCGGATGGCGGCGGATCGTGCCGGTCGAGGAACAGGGCGCATCAAGCAGGGCGGCATCGAACAGCTCTTCGGTGCGGAAATCAGCCATGTTGATTTCCTGGGTGGTCGCTTCCAGCCCCAGACGGGCAAGATTGCCCTGAAGCCGCTTGAGGCGGCTCGCCGATTGATCGAGTGCCGTCACCTCGGCACCGGCGAGAATGAGCTGTGCCGTCTTGCCGCCGGGTGCGGCGCAGAGGTCGATGACACGCTTGCCAGCAAGGGGGCCGAAAAGCCTGGCGGGAAGGGCGGCGGCGGCATCCTGTACCCACCATTCGCCATCATCGAATCCGTCCAGCGAAGGAACCGCGCCGGAAAACCCGGCAAGACGCACAGAACCGGTCGGCAGAAGGCGGCCATTCAGCCGCTCCGCCCAGCTCTCCGGGTTGGATTTGACGGTCAAATCGATAGCAGCAGGGGTCAAAAGTGCGTCGGCGATGCGGCCTGCCTCGTCGGCACCGTAATAGGAGACCAGCCGTTTGTGGAACCAAGCCGGAATCGCCGGGATCTTTTCACCGATATTTTCAAGCAGATCCCGCTTTTCGCGGGACATGCGGCGCAGCACGGCATTGACGAGACTGGCGAAACGCTTGTTGCGCGGATCGATCTGCGCTTGCTCGACTGCAAGATCGACGGCGGAATGATCGGGAATATCCAGATAGAGGATTTGCGCCGCGGCCACCGTCAACACATGATCAAGCGCACGGGCGCCTTCCGGCAGCGGATTTTGCAGCAAGGAGCCGATCATCGCCTCGATGCGCGGCAATTGCCGCAGGGCCGAGTTCAGGATCGCGCGAACCAGCGCACGGTCGGCCTCATTCAGCTCGCGATAGACCGGATTGCCGTTGCCGGCATCCAGCATGCCATCCAGCGAGGTTTTGCGATCGACAACGGCGGCAAGCATTTTAGCGGCGGCCTGCCTGGCCCGGATTCCGGGCTTGTCACTGCGTTCGAACGCCGGATTCTCCGAACCATCGCCGCGCGAACGGGCAGGGCGTTTATTTCGTTTCGGGCGCGAATCATTTCTATTGTCGTCAGACGTCAAGACCAGGGACCTTTTTTCGGTGGTTCAGAACCACCGCGACCCCAGCCTGTCGGCGGCACGGAGCGCGATTTGCGCACGGGATTATCAGCCCTGACCGGCCGCGTCGAGACCGGCTGCATTTCTTGCGCCATCTGTTGCAAGGCAGCGATGCGGTTTTCCGTCGCCGGATGGGTGGAGAACAGGTTGTCCATGCGCTCCCCCGACAATGGATTGATGATAAACATATGCGCCGTGGCCGGATTGCGTTCGGCTTCGGCGTTCGGCACCTGATGGGCGAAATTGGAGATTTTGGCCAGTGCCGATGCCAGGGCCAAAGGCTTGCCGCAGATCTCGGCACCGCGCCGGTCGGCCGAATATTCACGCGTCCGGCTGACGGCCATCTGCACGATCATCGCCGCGAACGGCGCGACGATCATCGCCACCAGCACACCGATGAAGCCGAGCGGATTGTTGTTTTCACGATTGCCGCCGAAGAAGAAGGCGAAATTGCCGAGCATCGAGATCGCGCCGGCAAGCGTCGCCGTCAGTGTCATGGTCAGCGTGTCACGGTTTTGCACGTGAGCCAGTTCATGCGCCATGACGCCTGCTACTTCATCATAGGTCAACGCATTCAACAACCCGGTGGATGCGGCCACCGCAGCATTTTCGGGATTGCGGCCGGTGGCAAAGGCATTCGGCTGCGGATTATCGATGACGTAGACCTTCGGCATGGGCAGTCCGGCGTTCCCCGCGAGATCACGGACGATACCGTAATATTCCGGGGCTGTACGCTCGTCGACTTCCTGGGCGCGGTACATGCGCAGCACCATGCTGTCGGAGTTCCAGTAGGAAAAGAAGTTCATACCGGCCGCAATGACAAGCGCGATCATCATGCCGCCCCTTCCGCCGATGAGGAAGCCGACCGCCATGAACAACGCGGTCATGAAGGCCAGAAGCATCGCGGTGCGCATCAGGTTCATCAGTCAGATCTCCAAAGTTGCCGATGTTTCACGTGAATCATGGTTTCGCTTGAACAAAGGTTTCCTATATGATGGGGACATTAGGCGCATTCTTCAACTTTTTCGCGGAAATTCGCATGCAAAACGACAACGACAATTCGGCACTGGAGCCGCGCAAACCCCTTTCGCCCGCAGCAAAGCGCGCGCTGGCCGAAGCTGACGAACGCCGCAAGGCGCAAAAGCCGGTCGAACTGCCGGAAGAACTGGGCGGGCGTGGCGGCGCGGAGCCATCGCGCTTTGGTGACTGGGAGATCAACGGCCGGGCAATCGATTTCTAAGGAAATAATTCCTGTTGATCTGCCGTCATGAACGGTATATTTTCCTATTCATGATGTTTCGCTCGATCCCGTTTTCCGTCGCCACTCTGGCAACCATTTCCCTGGTCGGCTCTTCGCATGCCTCTGAATCCGGCAAACGAATCGAAATCGCCGGGCCGGTGACTGCAGACGTCATCCGTGTCATCGATGGCGACACAATTCTGGTGGCGGCGAAACCCTGGCCGCAACAGACCATGGAAGTCTATGTCCGGCTGCGCGGCATTGATGCGCCGGAGCTTAAATCGGCCTGCGCAGCCACGCGCGATGCCGGACGGCAGGCGCGGTCAGCGCTTGCAAGCCTGACCAGCGAACAGGGCGAAATCCAGTTGACGCATATTTCCGGCGACAAGTATTTTGGCCGGGTCGTCGCCGATGTCAGCCTTTCGGATGGGCGGAATCCGGCTCAGGAAATGCTGCTGGCGGTTATGTCTCGCCTTATGATGGCGGACGAAAATCAAAGGCCTGTACGTCGTTTTGGTGAATCAGCGGGGTTATCCACTTCTCCCCAGCGGGGAGAAGTGCCGAACGGGTGCGAGGCGATGGGGGGCACGGCACATTACGAGCGCTTGGTCCCTCATCCGGCTTCGCGCCACCTTCTCCCTATGGGGAGAAGAGGGAACATGCTGACCTTTCAGCGCTCTATTTCTTGTTTTGACGGTTGGTGATCAGGTCATCGACAACCGCCGGATCGGCGAGCGTCGAGGTATCACCGAGCGAGCCAAAATCGTCTTCGGCGATCTTGCGCAGAATACGGCGCATGATCTTGCCGGAGCGGGTTTTTGGCAGGCCGGGGGCGAACTGGATCTTATCCGGCGAAGCAATGGCGCCGATTTCCTTGCGGACATGGGTGACCAGCGCCTTGCGCAGATCGTCCGAACCGGTTTCGCCGACCATCAGCGTCACGTAGCAATAGATGCCCTGGCCCTTGATGTCGTGTGGATAGCCAACAACGGCGGCTTCCGAGACCGAATCATGGCTGACAAGCGCTGATTCGACTTCCGCCGTGCCCATGCGATGGCCGGAGACGTTCAACACGTCATCAACGCGGCCGGTGATCCAGTAATAGCCATCATCATCGCGGCGGCAGCCGTCACCGGTGAAATACTTGCCCTTGTAGGTGGCAAAATACGTCTGGATGAAGCGCTCGTGATCACCATAGACGGTGCGCATCTGGCCCGGCCAGCTGTCGGTGATGCAGAGATTGCCATCGGCCGCTCCCTCGATCACCTTGCCTTCGCCATCGACCAGCTGCGGCTGCACGCCGAAGAAGGGGCGGGTGGCGGAGCCCGGTTTCAGGGCAGTCGCGCCGGGCAGGGGGGTAATCAGGATCCCGCCGGTCTCTGTCTGCCACCAGGTATCGACCACCGGGCATCGGCCGTCGCCAACCACGTGATAGTACCATTCCCACGCTTCAGGATTGATCGGCTCGCCGACCGAGCCGAGCGTGCGCAGGGATTTGCGCTTCGAGCGGGTGACGAAAGCGTCGCCTTGACCCATCAGTGCCCGTATGGCGGTCGGTGCGGTGTAGAAGATGTTGACCTGATGCTTGTCGACCACGTCCCAGAGACGGCCGGCGTCCGGATAGGTCGGGACGCCCTCGAACATCAGCGTCGTGGCGCCATTGGCCAGCGGACCGTAGACGATATAGGAATGGCCGGTGACCCAGCCGACATCGGCGGTGCACCAGTAGATGTCGCCTTCGTGATAATCGAAAACATATTGATGCGTCATCGACGCATAGACGAGATAACCGCCGGTCGTGTGCAAGACGCCCTTCGGCTTTCCAGTCGAACCGGACGTGTAGAGGATGAACAGCGGATCTTCGGCATTCATCGGTGCCGGCGGACAAATCGCTTCGACGTTGGCGACGGCCTGATGGTACCAGATATCACGCTCGGAGAACCAAGCGATCTTGCCGGCTGTGCGGCGAACGACGATCACCGACGTGACCTCGACGCCGCCGCGCGAAGCGATCTCGATAGCCTGGTCGGTATTGGCTTTCAGCGGGATCGGCTTGCCGCCGCGCAGGCCCTCATCGGCAGTGATGACGACCGTGGATTCGCAATCGACGATACGGCCGGCCAGGGCATCCGGCGAAAAACCGCCGAAAACGATCGAATGCACCGCACCGATGCGCGTGCAGGCGAGCATCGCATAGGCGGCTTCCGGGATCATCGGCATGTAGATGGTGACGCGGTCGCCTTGTTTGACGCCGTTTGCCTTCAGCACATTGGCGAGGCGGCAGACGTGCTCATGCAGCTCGCGATAGGTGATCTTCTTGTCGTCATACGGATTATCGCCTTCCCAGATGATCGCCACCTGATCGCCGCGCTTTTCCAGGTGTCGGTCGATGCAGTTGTAGGAGACGTTGGTGACGCCATCCTCGAACCACTTGATCGACACATCACCGTCGAACGACGTGTTCTTGACCGTCGTGTAGGGCTTGAACCAGTCAATGCGCTTGCCATGCTCGCCCCAGAAAGCTTCAGGGTTTGTGACACTTTGCTGGTACCACGCCTGATAGGTCGCATCGTCGATAAGCGCGCGCTTGCGGGCGGATTCCAGGATCGGATAGGTTTTGGCAGACATGATGATTTCCTCCCTGCACAGGCAGTTTCAGGCGGCGCATCTCCTCGCGCTCGCCCGCTTCGGGCGCCATACATATCAGGTCAAGGCACGGCGTCCATTAGACAAAAGGTCATTTCTTCAAGAAGAATTGCATTTCTGAGAGGACGAGGGTATAGAGGCGCTAATTTCCCGGAAATTAAGTGGTTACACCCCCACGGCCCGCGACACCGGCGCGGACGGACAGAAGGACTATATCCATGGCTCAACAACTGCTTATGCCCAAAGCGACGGCCGTATGGCTTGTTGACAACACTGCCCTGTCGTTCGAACAGATCGCCACGTTCTGCAAGCTGCACCCGCTGGAAGTCAAGGCAATTGCCGACGGCGAATCCGCGCAGGGCATCAAGGGCCTCGATCCGATCGCCACCGGTCAGCTGTCGCGCGACGAGATCGCCCGCGCCGAAGCCAATCCGAACCACAAGCTGAAGATTTCCGAACCGAAGGTTCGCGTCCCGGACAGCAAGCGCAAGGGCCCGCGCTACACCCCGGTTTCCAAACGCCAGGACCGCCCGAACGCCATTCTGTGGCTGGTACGCAACCATTCTGAACTGAAGGATGCCCAGATCTCGCGTCTCGTCGGCACCACCAAATCGACGATCGAGCAGATCCGCGAGCGCACCCACTGGAATTCGACCAACCTGACAGCCATGGACCCGGTTACGCTTGGTCTCTGCACGCAGATCGACCTCGACCTGGAAGTTGAACGCGCCAACAAAGGCCGTCCTTTGCCAACCGCAGCCGAACTTGGCGCCACTCTGGAAGCCTCGAAGGAAACGGAAAAGCTGCCGTTCTCCTACGATCGCGAAGAGGAAAAGGAAATCGACGCCGACGCCGTCTTCTCCAAGCTCAAGGCCCTCAAGTCCGATCGCAAGGACGAAGACGAAGACGACGCCTTCTGATTGGAGAATATAGTTTCCAACAACAAAACCCGGATCGGCTGATCCGGGTTTTTTGTTTTCTGCGGCATGTACTGACGGTTAAAACGGCAATCTGCCTTGGGAAGGCTCAAATAGATCCGGCAACAATCGCCGGAGCGGCTCAACTGGCCACATACCCGGGCTTGCGATCATTCCAGCGATGGGGAAGGATAGCGGGCACGAATCTTGCTTCGCTCTCAGTATCGGTCTGCCCCGCCTTGGGGCAAATCGTTTCCCTTCACGCCAAATCCAGGATCCCGCATGCCTCGTCTCCTTTCCGTCCTCGCGCCGATCGCGGCTGCAGCCTCGGCTGTTCTTTCCACGGCCACGATCGCTTCCGCCGCAGATGCCGTTGCGCCAAAAGTTCTCGTCGTCACCATGTTCGGCGAAGAAGCCAAACCCTGGATCGAAGCGCGCAAGCTTGAGACGAAGATAAAGGTTCCGGGCCTTTCGAAGGAATATCCGGATGTCGCCTGCGACGCCGAGGGCCTGTGCGTCATGACGACCGCCATGGGCTTCGCCAATGCCGCAAGTTCCGTATCCGCCGTGGTCTACAGCGGTCTTTTCGACCTCAAGCAGACCTACATCCTGATCGCCGGCATTGCTGGCGTCGATCCGAACGACGCAACACTCGGCTCCGCACTCTGGGCTCGCTATGCCATCGATGGCGGCTTGCGGCACGATATCGACCCGCGCCAAATTCCCGCCGACTGGCCAAACGGCATGGTCGCGCTGGGCGCCAAACATCCGGGCGAGAAACCCAAATGGGGTTCGGGAACCGAAGTCTACAAGCTCGACGAAGCATTGCTCGAAAAAGCGTTTGCGTTGACAAAGACGATCGAACTCGCCGACGGCGACAAGGCAAAAGCCTACCGCGCCACCTACCCGGCAGGCCCGGGCAGCAGCGCCCCGATCGTCGCGATCTGCGACACGGTCTCCATCGACACCTACTGGCATGGCTCGAAGATTGCCGAGGGCATGCAGGAATGGGCGTCCTTGGTGACCGACGGCAAGGCGAACTATTGCACCACCCAGATGGAAGACAACGCGTCACTGACGGCACTGCGCCGAGGCGCTGACGCCGGACTTGTCGATTTCAACCGGATCGCCCTTTTACGCACCGCCTCCAATTTCGACCGCGAGGCACCGGGACAGACAGCTGTCGAATCCCTATCGGCAGAGTCCGGCGGCTTTCTTCCCTCCACCGCCAATGCCTACCGTGTCGGCTCGACATTTGCGAATGCCGTCATCACTGATTGGGCTGAATGGTCAAAGGGCGTACCCGGCAAATAATGGCAACAGAGATGCACCCGATCGCCGATGGCGATCGGGTGTCCGGCATCCATGTGGAAGCAGAGTTTTGGAGCCCACTGGCCAGCGGAGCCTCACCTCTCTCCGATCGAGGCTCTGACCATCATCCCGGACTCCGGCTAATGGTCGTTGCCTGTTGCTAGAGACCGATACCGCGCGTCTGCAGCACCGCGGCGATTTCGTCGAGCACGGCCGGATCGTCGATGGTCGCCGGCATCTTCCAGTCTTCGTGATCGGCAATCTTCTGCATCGTGCCGCGCAAGATCTTGCCCGAACGCGTCTTGGGCAGACGCTTGACGCAGATCGCCATCTTGAAGGCTGCCACAGGGCCGATGCGCTCACGAACAAGACCAACGACCTCCCTCTCGATATCGGCTGTTTCACGGGAAACATTGGCATTGATGACCAGGAAACCGGCGGGCACCTGACCCTTGATCGGATCGGCAATGCCGATGACCGCGCATTCGGCCACATCGGCGTGGCTGGCGCAGATTTCCTCCATGGCGCCGGTGGAGAGGCGATGGCCGGCGACATTAATGATATCGTCGGTGCGCGACATGATGAAGATGTAGCCATCCTGATCGATATAGCCGGCGTCGGCCGTTCGATAGTAACCGGGGAATTCGGCAAGGCACGTGTCGTGAAACCGCTGATCGGCGTTCCAGAATGTCGGCAGGCAACCCGGCGGCATTGGCAGCTTGATGACGACATTGCCCAGCGTTCCGGATTCCACGGGGTGACCGGCGTCATCCAGCACCTGCACGTCATATCCCGGCAGCGGCACGGCGGCAGAGCCATACTTCACCGGCAGCAAACCGAGCCCGATCGGGTTTCCGGCCACGGGCCAGCCCGTTTCCGTTTGCCACCAATTGTCGATGACGGGAACACCGAGTTTCTCTTCTGCCCAGGCGACCGTATCCGGATCGGCGCGTTCGCCCGCCAGAAAGAGGGCCTTAAAACTCGACAGGTCGTAACGGTGGATCAATTCGCCCTGCGGATCCTCCTTGCGGATGGCGCGAAAAGCAGTCGGCGCCGTAAACAGCGTGGTCACGCGATGCTGTTCGATCACGCGCCAATAGGCGCCAGCATCGGGCGTGCCCACCGGTTTTCCTTCATAGAGGATTGCCGTCGAGCCGTTCAGCAGCGGCCCATAGACGATGTAGCAGTGGCCAACGACCCAACCGATATCAGATGCCGCCCAAAACACCTCGCCCGGCTTGATACCGAAGAAATGCTGCATAGACCATTTAAGCGCGACCATGTGGCCGCCATTGTCACGCACGACGCCTTTCGGCTGGCCCGTAGTTCCCGACGTATAGAGGATATAAAGCGGATCAGTGGCCAGAACCGGCGTGCAGGGCACGTCGGCGCCTTGCTGTTTGGCTGATGTAACAGCGGCGGCGAAGTCTATGTCGCGGTCCGCTTGCAACTCGGCCTTCAACATGGACCGTTGAAAGACAAGGCAATGCTCCGGCTTGTGCCGGCTGATCTCGATCGCCGCATCGAGCAACGGCTTGTAGGCAATCGTTTTACCAGCCTCGATGCCGCAACTGGCCGATAGGACCAGCTTTGCCTCGCAATCGGTGATGCGGGTTGCCAGTTCACTCGCCGCGAAACCACCGAAAACAACGGAGTGAGTGGCACCAATACGGGCCGAAGCGAGCATGGCGAACACGGCCTGCGGGATCATCGGCATGTAGATGATGATCCGGTCGCCCTTGCCTATCCCCAGATCGCGATAGACGGAAGCGAGCGCCACGACCTCATCAAGCATGGCCCGGTAGGTCCAGTGTTCGACGGTGCCGGTCACCGGACTGTCGTAAATCAACGCGTTCTGATCGCCGAGCCCCACTGCTACCTGGCGATCGAGGCAATTGAAACAGGTATTGGTTTCACCCCCGGGAAACCAGCGCCCGTAAACGCCCTGACCGGGATCGAAAACCCGATCGAACGGCTGGAACCAGTCAATCTCGCGGGCTGCTTCGGCCCAGAATGCCTCCGGCTCCTGTTTCCATGCACTGTAAACACCGGAATAGCTGCTCGCCATTGCCGTCTCCTCCACTTCCATACCGGATGAACCGGCCTCCGCAGAGAAGCATAGGAGATTGCCGGAGCAGGGAGAAGCCAGACGAAAGCGTTAGACCTTCAGAACGAGCTGACGGTTCAGCGTGTCCCGAAGATCGCCGAGCCGACACGAACGCTGGTGGCGCCAAACTGTACGGCAATATCGAAATCGCCGGACATACCCATGGAGAGCTTTTTCAGGCCGCACCGTTCTGCAAGCTTGGCAAGCAGCGCGAAATGCGGGCCGGGATTTTCATCCGCCGGCGGAATGCACATCAACCCTTCCACCGGAATGCCGATCGTTTCTCTGCACAGTGTGACGAAAGCCACGGTATCATCCGGTGCGATGCCTGCCTTCTGCGGCTCAAGCCCGGTATTGACCTGGACATAGAGGCGAACGGGCTTGCCTTGCCGTGTGATTTCCGCCGCAATGGCACGAGCGATCTTCTCGCGATCGATGGTCTCGATAACATCGAATAGCGCTACGGCATCCGCCGCCTTGTTGGATTGCAGCGGGCCGATCAGATGAAGCTCGATGTCAGCGGTTTCCGCCTTCAGCTCCGGCCACTTCCCCTGCGCTTCCTGGACGCGGTTTTCGCCGAAAGTCCGCTGGCCTGTTGCAATCACGGGACGGATAGCATCGGCATCGAAGGTCTTGGAGACCGCAACCAGCGCAGCGGTTCCAAACGGACGACCAGCGGCATCCTCTGCATCGCGAATCCGGCTCAAGACATCATTCAACCGTTCTTCCACGTTCATCGCCATCATCTCCATCACTTTCAGCCTGAGGGGCGCAATAGTCAAACTGAACAGGACTGCCAAGCCGTAATCACCGGATGTCGGCCAAATGCTTCAAAGTTTTGCCTCAAAGCCTTCCAAAACTTGACGCTACGCTTGTTTCATGGTGAAGGTCACGCCAAATATCCAGGGGACTGATTTCCCCTCGCCCAATTTCCGGAACATCGATCATATGGCTACCGAACGTTACAATCCGCGCGATTCTGAACCCCGCTGGCAACAGGAATGGGAAAAGAACAACGTCTTCACCACGGACAACACCGATCCGCGCGAAAAATATTACGTCCTCGAGATGTTCCCGTATCCGTCGGGCCGGATTCACATGGGCCATGTCCGCAACTACGCCATGGGCGACGTCGTGGCGCGCTACAAGCGGGCACGCGGCTATAACGTCCTGCATCCGATGGGCTGGGATGCTTTCGGCATGCCGGCGGAAAATGCCGCGATGGAACGCGGCGTGCACCCGGCCGCCTGGACCTACCAGAACATTGCCTCGATGAAGGCGCAGCTGAAGGTCATGGGACTGTCGCTTGACTGGTCGCGTGAGTTCGCCACCTGCGACGTCGAATATTACCAGCATCAGCAGCACCTGTTCGTGGATTTCCTCGAAAAGGGCCTCGTCTACCGCAAGCAGTCGAAGGTCAACTGGGATCCGGTCGATAACACCGTTCTGGCCAATGAACAGGTGATCGATGGACGCGGCTGGCGCTCCGGTGCCTTGGTCGAACAGCGGGAACTGACACAATGGTTCTTCCGCATCACCGATTTCAACCAGGACCTGCTCGATTCGCTCGACACGCTGGATCAGTGGCCGGAAAAGGTCCGTCTGATGCAGAAGAACTGGATCGGCCGCTCCGAGGGTCTGACCATCCGCTGGGAAATCGTTCCAGGCACCGGTGCAGCAGACACGACCGAAGTCGCCGTCTACACGACCCGGCCGGACACGCTGTTTGGCGCCTCCTTCCTGGCCATTGCCGCTGATCATCCGCTGGCGCGCCAGGCGGCGGCCGGTAACGCAGAGATCGAAACCTTCTGCGAGGAAACCCGCCGCGCCGGCACATCGCTGGCAGCGCTGGAAACGGCTGAGAAAAAGGGCATCGATACCGGCATCCGCGTCAAGCACCCGCTTGACCCGAGCTGGGAACTGCCGGTCTACGTCGCCAATTTCGTGCTGATGGACTATGGTACCGGCGCGATCTTCGGCTGCCCGTCTGGCGACCAGCGCGACCTCGACTTCGCCCGCAAGTACGGACTGCCGGTTGTTGCCGTGGTGATGCCGAAGGACGGCGACGCTGCAAGCTTTACGATTGGCGATGAAGCCTATGTCGGCGACGGCGTGATGATCAATTCACGCCATCTCGACGGCCTGACGATCGAAGAAGCCTTTGACAAGGTGGCCTCGGGCCTGGAGCAGGCCTCGCTCGGCAATGCACCGCAGGCTGAGCGCAAGGTCAATTTCCGCCTGCGCGACTGGGGCATTTCCCGCCAGCGCTATTGGGGCTGCCCGATCCCGGTTATCCATTGCGACGATTGCGGCGTCGTCCCCGTGCCAAAGGCTGATCTGCCGGTCAAGCTGCCTGATGACGTCACTTTCGACAAGCCGGGCAATCCGCTCGACCGTCACCCCACATGGCGTCACGTGTCCTGCCCGCAATGCGGCAAGGACGCACGCCGCGAAACCGACACGATGGACACGTTCGTCGATTCCTCCTGGTATTTTGCCCGTTTCACGGCCCCATGGGAAAGCAAACCGACCGATCCGGCAGCAGTCGATCACTGGCTGCCGGTCGACCAGTATATCGGCGGCATCGAGCATGCGATCCTGCATCTGCTCTATTCACGCTTCTTTACCCGGGCAATGAAGGCCACGGGGCATGCCGGTCTCGACGAGCCCTTCAAGGGCCTGTTCACCCAGGGCATGGTCGTGCACGAAACCTATAGCCGCGGGCAGGGCGCTCAGCGCGAATGGGTGACGCCGGCCGAAATCATCATCGTCGAAACCGACGGCAAGCGGCAGGCAAGCCTAATTGAAACCGGCGAACCCATTACCATCGGTTCGATCGAGAAAATGTCGAAATCGAAGAAGAACGTTGTCGATCCAGACGATATCATTGCTTCCTATGGCGCTGATACCGCGCGCTTCTTCGTACTTTCCGACTCGCCCCCCGATCGCGATGTGATCTGGTCGGAAGCCGGCGTCGAAGGCGCCCACCGTTTCGTCCAGCGCCTGTGGCGGCTGGTGTCCGAAGCGTCGGACGCACTGAAAGCCGTTGAAGCAAGACCCGCTTCCACTGGTCCTGCTCTGGCGATCTCGCAGGCCGCCCACAAGACGCTGAAAGCCGTTCAGGCGGACTATGACAAGCTCGCCTTCAACAAGGCCGTGGCGCGGCTCTATGAGCTCGTCAATACCCTTGCCAATCCGCTGACGCAGGTTGCGACGGGAACAGCGGATCAAGAGACCACAGCGGCCGCCAAGGATGCCGTGTCGATCCTGATCAGCCTGGTCGCTCCGATGATGCCGCATCTCGCCGAGCAATGCTGGCAGGAGATCGGCGGAGCGGGCCTGGTCGCCCAGACGGCCTGGCCGGCCTACAGCGACGCGCTGGTTGCCGAAAACGAAGTGACCATGCCTGTGCAGATCAATGGCAAGAAGCGCGCCGATTTGACAATTGCGCGGGATGCAGATCAGACTGCAATCGAAGCTGCCGTTCTGGCGCTCGAGCCGGTCAAGACCGCATTGAACGGACAAAACCCGAAAAAGATCATCGTCGTGCCGCAGAGGATCGTGAATGTCGTTGTCTGAAAAAGCTCAAAGATACGCGCAGATTCTGGCTTTCGGCACTCTTGCGGTCCTCGCCGGTTGCCAGGTCAAGCCGCTCTACTCGGATGGCCCGCAAGGCAAACCGGCAAAAGCACTTGCATCGATCGAGATTTCCGAAGCGGACGACCGTGTCGAGCAGGAAGTCCGCAATGCGTTGATCTTCCTGACATCGGGTGGTGCTGGCGAACCGAAGAACGCGCAATACAAACTGGCTTTGAACGTCACCAGTGAAATCCAGGGCGTTTTGTATGATCAGGACACCACCGACGACAATACCGACACCGCCGGTGCTGGCCGCGTCGTCGTCGCCGCCGACTATAATCTGACACGTGCCGATACCGGCGAAACCGTTCGCTCCGGTAACCGTACGGCCGTCTCGCTCGTCGACTTTCCGGACCAGGAATTTGCCAAGGTTCGGGCGAGACGCGATGGCGAAAAGCGGGCTGCCAAAGAACTGGCCGAGATCATCCGCGCCGATCTCGCAGCGGCACTCGGCCGCTGACCTATCAGCGGCCTAAGGTGGCGGTATGACCGAAATCAAATCGCACGAATTCGAGCAGTTCCTGCAGCGCCCGCTGCGGGACAACCGCATCTACCTGATCTATGGCCCCGACCGTGGCCTCGTCTCCGAGCGCGCCGGGCAGATCGCCGCAAAAAGCGGCGTCGCGCTCGACGATCCCTTTTCCCTGATCAGGCTTGACGGTACAGACCTTCAGCAGAGCCCCGGACGCCTGCTCGACGAGGTCAACACGATCGGCCTCTTTGGCGGTGAAAAACTGGTCTGGATTCGCGCTTCGGGCACCGAAAAAATGCTGGTTGATAGTCTCACCGTGCTGTCGAAGGAACCTCCGCAGGCGAGCTATGTCATCATCGAGGCCGGCGATCTCAAAAAGGGAACAGGTGTCCGCAAAATCGGTGAAACCAGCCGGTCGATCGTATCGATCGCCTGCTATAGCGACGACGCCCGGGCAGTCAATGCGCTTATCGACCAGGAACTGGGGGCCGAAGGCCTGCGTATATCACCGGCCGCACGGGAGCGGCTGAATGAGGCTCTTGGCGGCGACCGTATCGCCTCACGCAACGAGATCCGCAAGCTGGCACTCTATTGCCGCGGCATGGGCTCGATCGAAGAGGACCACGTGCTGGAAATCGTCGGCGATGCCAGCGCCGTTTCGGTCGATGACGCCATCGATGCCGTTCTCAAGGGCGACGCCGACGGTCTTCAGCACGCCATCCGCAAGATAGCCGCGTCCAAGACGGCAATCTTTCTCGTACTTCAGGCCTGTTTGAAGCAGTTTCAGTTGCTGGATCTGATGCGCGCCGAGATGGACGACAAGCGTCAGCAGCCAACGCAGGTTGTGGCGGCACTCGGCCGCCATCTGCACTTCCGCCGCAAGCCCCTGATCGAAGCTGCGTTGAGAACCTGGACGCTTCCGGCAATCCGGCGGGAACTCGGAAGGTTGCAAGCGGCAATTCTCCAGAGCCGTACCCGTCAGAGCCTGGAGGACAGCATCGCGATGCAGACATTGCTGGCAATCACGTTGCAATCCGCCCGCAGATAGAATTCATCTATCTGATATTCCTACATTTTCTCTATTTGTTTCGAGTCCGAATCGATATCAGCGCCGTTCGAGCAAGCGGCAGATCTCTTCCAGCTGGTCGAGCGTCTTGTAGGAAATCCGCAACTGTCCACCGGAAGCCTTGTGATTGACCGTCACGTCCAGACCGAGGCTATCGGAAAGGGTACGCTCAAGCGCCAGCGTATCGGCGTCCTTTTCCTCCTTGGGGGAAGGCTTGCCATAGGATGGATCGCTCTGGGCGCGGATATCGTTCTGCGCCAACCGTTCCGTATCACGCACCGACAAGCCCTTGGCGACGATTGAGCGGGCGAGCGTGACCGGATCGGACGTCGGGATGAGGGCGCGTGCGTGGCCCGCCGACAAGGTACCCGACGACAGCATATCGCGGACGGGCTCCGGCAGCTTCAGCAACCGCAGACTATTGGCCACATGGCTGCGGCTTTTGCCGATGATTTCACCAAGGTCGTTCTGCGTATATCCGTGCTCAGCAATCAGTTGATCATAACCAAGCGCTTCTTCAAGCGGGTTGAGATCGGATCGCTGGACATTTTCCACGATGGCGATTTCCAGGGCGGTGCGGTCGTCGACATCACGAACGATCACCGGGATATCGGTAAAGCCTGCCAGCTGGGCGGCACGCCAACGGCGCTCGCCGGCGATGATTTCATAGCGTTCATCGGCAATGGTGCGAACGACGACAGGCTGGACGATGCCGTGCTGCCGGATGGAGCTTGCCAAATCCTGCAGTTCAGCTTCGTCAAAGGTGCGACGTGGATTACGCGGATTGCGAGCGACAAACTCGATCGGAATACGTCTGTCAGCATTGACCGGGGCAACAGGGGTGCTTGCCTGCAAAGGCTGGTCCATTTCGCCGATCAACGCCGCGAGGCCGCGGCCAAGTCTTCTTCTCGAATTGTCGTCATTCATCGTCAGTACTCACACTTATCGTTACGATGTCGAATCGATTGCGGTTCAAGCTGCCTTGCGCAACCGCTCCCGCTGGATCACTTCCGATGCCAGCTGAAGGTAGGCCTGGCTACCGGCACATTTCAGATCGTAGAGAATTGCCGGCTTACCATAGGAAGGCGCCTCGGAAACCCGCACATTGCGGGGGATCAACGTATGGTAGACCTTTTCACCGAGATGGGTCCGGACGTCGTTAACGACCTGCTGCGCCAGATTGTTGCGGGAATCGAACATGGTCAGCACGATACCCTGGATATCCAGGGTAGGATTGACCGACCGCCGAACCTGATCGACGGTCTCCAGCAACTGGCTCAACCCTTCCAAGGCAAAGAACTCGCATTGCAGCGGAACGAGCACCGAATGTGCAGCCGCCATTGCGTTCATCGTCAGCAGATTGAAGGATGGCGGGCAATCGACAAGCACGTAGGAATAAGCGAGTGCTTCAGGTGAGGCGAGTGCCTTGCGTAAGCGAAAGACCCGGTCGCTGGCCGCCGAAATTTCCATTTCTATGCCGAGCAGATCCATGGTCGATGGAACGATCGACAGATTGGGAACCACGGTATCCTGAACGATCTCGGCGACATTGTGGGAACCGATCATCAACTCATAGGAAGACAGCTTTCGATCACGCCGTTGAATGCCAAGTCCGGTGCTGGCATTGCCCTGCGGGTCCAGATCAACGATCAGGACCTTTTCGCCAATAGCCGCCAAAGCGGTTGCAAGATTGATGGCTGTCGTGGTTTTGCCCACGCCACCCTTCTGATTAGCAATGGTGATAATTCTGTTCTTCTCGCCTATCATGCCGCATTCCGCCGTTATTGAGTTTTCCGCGAAAGATTTGCGATTTCGAGAACCACAGAGTCAGGCTCGACGACGCTTTGATGTTTTACCAGATCAAACTGGAAGCGGCTAACGGCTTTGTCGACTTCCTGCTGATAATCCCGGCCTTTATGGAAGAACGCGGGCGGTTTGTGCTCTGCAGTCATCCACGGAGCACAATATTCAAGAAGTTGGTTGAGATCTGCGAGTGCACGGGCCGAAATCACATCGCATTGAGGAATAGTAGCAACCGCATCTTCAATCCGAATCGGATGCACGGAACCGCGAGCTCCGGTTTCATTCAGCGCCACACGAAGGAACGCCGCTTTCTTGTTATTGCTTTCGACGAGATGCACCCAGCCATCCCCGAGCTCCGCCAGGAAAATGGCAGTAATAATGCCAGGAAACCCGCCACCGCTGCCAAGATCCACCCATCGCTTCGGCCCCGGAGACAATTGATAGATCTGAGCGCTGTCGGCAATATGCCGTTGCCACAAATCCGACAGCGTCGATGGCGCCACAAGATTGATTGACTTGGCCCATTTTTGGAAAAGACTGGCAAAATGTTCGAGCCTATCCGACGTTTCACGTGAAACACGCAATCCGTTTAGCTCACTGGAAGGACTCGCAATCATTGAATCGCCTGTTTGAAATGCTCTGTCTGGCTGTGACTACCCTTGCGCATATGCGCCAGGATCAGTGATATGGCAGACGGGGTTATCCCGTCCACTTTCATGGCTTGCGCCAAATTACGCGGTTTCGCTGCCTTCAGTTTGTGCTTCAGTTCGTTTGACAGACCGGAGAGAGATTGGAAATCAAAGTCCTCAGGGATGACCCGGCTTTCCTCGCTACGAACGCTGGCAATATCTGATGCCTGCCGATCCATGTAAACCGCATAGGTAGCGTCTATCTCAAGCGCCTCGGCCAGCTTACTATCGATCGAATTCAGTTCTGGCCAGACCGTACTCAGCGACTGTATCGAGTGTTCGGCATAGGAAAGAAGCTCGAACGCGGAACGGCGTTGGCCGTCCAAATTCAGTTTCAGTCCATGTGTGCGTCCCTCGGTTGGCGTCACCGTCAGCGACTTCAACAGCTCTCTATTGCGATCGATATCTGCAATCCATTGAGCGAACTTGGCAGTGCGCCCGGTCGAAACACATCCAAGCGCAATCGCTTCCGGCGTCAGTCGAACGTCCGCATTGTCAGCTCGGAGTGAGAGGCGGTACTCGGCACGCGATGTAAACATCCGGTACGGCTCGGCCACCCCACGCGACGTCAGATCGTCGATCATCACACCAATGTACGAATTGGTGCGGCTGAACAGATAGGGTGTATTGCCGGCACAGAGCAGCGCAGCATTCAAACCGGCGACCAATCCTTGCGCACCGGCCTCCTCATAACCGGTCGTGCCATTGATCTGTCCAGCGAGGAACAGCCCGGGGATTTTGCGGACTTCCAAGGATAGCGACAGCTCGCGCGGATCGACATGATCGTACTCGATAGCATATCCCGGCTGGATGATGGTGACATGCTCCAGGCCCGGGATTGTTTGGATGAAGGCCTGTTGCACATCTTCTGGCAGGGATGTTGAAATCCCGTTCGGATAGACGGTATCATCATCAAGCCCTTCCGGCTCCAGGAATATCTGATGGCCGTCGCGTTCGCCGAACTTGACAATCTTGTCTTCGATCGACGGGCAATATCGGGGGCCGACACCTTCGATCTGTCCAGAATACATTGCCGACTTGAGCAGGTTATCCGAGATGATCTTGTGCGTTGCGTCGGTAGTCCGCGTTACGCCGCATTCAATCTGACGGTTACGAATGGCGTCCGTCATGAAAGAGAAGGGAACTGGATCCTCATCAGCGCCTTGACGCCCGACAGATTGCCAGTCGATGGTCTTGCCATCGAGTCGGGCGGGCGTCCCCGTCTTCAATCGTCCCAAACGCAAACCAAAACGTTCAAGCGTTCCGGACAACCCGGTGGAGGGCTCTTCGCCAACACGGCCGGCCGGGATCTTGCGATTGCCAATATGGATGAGACCACGCAGAAAGGTGCCGGTGGTCAGTACCGCGGCGCCACAGGAAATGGTGCGCCCGTCAGCGAGAACGATTCCACTAACGCGGCCTTTATCCAACTGCAGATCAAACGCATCGCCTTCGATAACGTGGAGGTTTTCGATCGCTGCGATCTCGACTTGCATGGCCTGGCGATAGAGTTTTCGGTCCGCCTGGGTGCGCGGGCCGCGCACAGCGGGACCTTTTCTGCGGTTTAACAACCGAAACTGTATTCCGGCGGCATCAGCCACGCGGCCCATGAGGCCGTCCATCGCGTCAATTTCCCGTACGAGGTGACCTTTACCCAGACCACCAATGGCCGGATTACAGGACATAACTCCAATCGTATCCCGCTTATGCGTCACCAAAGCCGTTTTGGCTCCCATGCGCGCGGCAGCACTGGCCGCCTCGCAACCGGCATGGCCGCCGCCGATAACCACAAGATCATAATCGAACATCAAAAACCGTCTCCATCACGGTGTTACGGAAGCGAATCGTTTCACGTGAAACATTTGTTGAGACTCGCCAACGTTGTATGCGCAGTTGTATCTCACTTGCCGATGCAGAATTCGGAAAAAATGACTCCGAGAAGATCCTCGACATCAACCCGGCCGGTAATTCTCCCGAGAGCATCGCCAGCTTGCCGCAAGTATTCTGCCTGAATATCAAGTCCGCGATTTGATTGCACCAAACTCATCTCGATCGCTGAGAGCGTTTGTTTGAGGCAACTTACGTGCCGCTTTCGTGTCGGTAACGATAACGCGTTCCGGCCGGAGAGATCGGGCAGTTGCTCTACAAGAAGTTCTAGAAGCCGGTCAATCCCCGCGCCCGTCTCAGTTGAGATCAGCACGTCGGCATCGGCCTTATCCCATAAATCGGGGGACCGATCAATCTTCGTGCCGATCCGGATAAGCGGTTTTGTCCGCTGGTCCTCGCCCAGAGCGGCAAAGCCATGGGGCGTATCTGCCAGCAAGAGAACAATGTCAGCCTGGTCAATGCTCAGATAGGCACGCCGGATACCTTCCTGCTCTACTCTATCATCGGTCTCTCGCAGGCCAGCCGTATCAAATAACTGAACACGGAATCCGGCTAAGGATAAATCCACCGAAAGAATGTCCCGCGTCGTACCGGCAATATCAGTGACGATAGCAACATCGCGGCGCGCGAGGTGGTTGAGCAGGCTCGACTTTCCGGCATTCGGTTCGCCGGCAATGACGATCTTCAAACCGTCCCGGATAATCTCCGCAACACCAGCCCCGTCGAGATGCGCTTCGATCTCGGTTTTCAACAGGCGCATATCCGCCCAGATTCGATCAGCGACGGAGCCCGGTACGTCATCCTCGTCAGCGAAATCCAGCTCAGCTTCGATCATCGCCCTGGCATGGGTCAACCGGCGGGTCCAACCGTCATAGACCATCGAGAGATGGCCACTGGAATGCTCCTGCGCCAACCGCCGCTGCATCTCGGTTTCGGCAGCAATCAAATCGGCAAGGCCTTCGATTTCGACGAGATCAAGTTTACCATTGTGAAATGCACGGCGAGAAAACTCGCCAGCCTCGGCATGCCTCAGGCCCGGAAACAGCTCAAGTTCAGCGAGGATCGCATTGACCACCGCGCGGCCGCCGTGAACCTGCAGCTCGGCGCAGTCTTCGCCCGTAAAGGAGGCTGGTGCTGCAAAATGGAAAATGAGGCCCTGATCAAGCACATCACCGTTTCGATTGCGAATCGATCTGAGCACAGCCTGGCGCGGTAACGGCAGGGAACCGCACAAGGCGGTCAGAACGTCCGGCGTATGAGGTCCACTGATGCGAACGACCGCAACACCAGCCGGCAACGCACCGGAGGACAGGGCATAAATCGTATCGGACAGTGGCTGCTGCGACTGGTTCAATTTAAAGTCCTTGCGTGCTGGTCCGCCAGATAAGTGATTTCTTTTCATCACATTTGGAATCCGGGCAATGAATCCGGCTATCTAGTTTGCGCCAGAAACACAAAAGCCCAGGATAAACCTGGGCTTCGTGCAAAATATGACCGACGGTCAGGTGTTCATCGAATCGAAGAAATCACCATTGGTCTTGGTCTGCTTCAGCTTGTCGATCAGGAACTCGATCGCATCGGTCGTTCCCATCGGGGCAAGAATACGGCGCAGAACGAAGATCTTCTGCAGATCCTGACGCGGTACCAACAGGTCTTCCTTACGGGTACCCGACTTGAGGATATCCATCGACGGGAAGATACGCTTGTCAGCGACCTTGCGGTCAAGAACGATTTCGGAGTTACCAGTGCCCTTGAATTCTTCGAAGATGACTTCATCCATGCGGCTACCGGTATCGATCAGGGCCGTCGCGATGATCGTCAGCGAGCCGCCTTCCTCGATATTACGGGCGGCACCGAAGAAGCGCTTCGGGCGCTGCAGCGCGTTGGCATCCACACCACCGGTCAAGACCTTGCCCGATGACGGAACGACCGTGTTGTAGGCGCGGCCGAGACGGGTGATCGAATCCAGCAGGATGACGACGTCACGACCGTGTTCGACAAGGCGCTTCGCCTTCTCGATGACCATTTCAGCGACCTGGACGTGGCGTGTTGCCGGCTCATCGAAGGTCGAGGAAACGACTTCGCCCTTCACCGAGCGCTGCATGTCGGTGACTTCTTCCGGCCGCTCATCGATCAGGAGAACGATCAGATAACATTCCGGATGATTGGCGGTAATCGAATGAGCAATGTTCTGAAGGAGAACAGTCTTACCGGTGCGCGGCGGCGCGACAATCAGGCCACGCTGGCCCTTGCCGAGCGGCGCAATCAGATCGATGACGCGGGCGGACAGGTCCTTCGAGGTCGGAACCTCCAGTTCCATCTTGAAACGCTCGTTCGGATAGAGCGGCGTCAGATTGTCGAAATGGACCTTGTGGCGGATCTTTTCAGGATCCTCGAAATTGATCGTGTTGACCTTGAGAAGTGCGAAATAGCGTTCGCCCTCTTTTGGGCCGCGGATCGGGCCTTCGACCGTATCGCCGGTCTTCAGCGAGAAGCGGCGGATCTGTGAGGGTGAGATATAGATATCGTCGGGACCGGGCAGATAGTTGGCGTTGGCCGAGCGCAGGAAGCCGAAGCCGTCCTGTAGCACCTCGACGACGCCTTCGCCGATAATTTCGACGTCCTGACTTGCCAGCATTTTCAGGATCGCAAACATCAGTTCCTGCTTGCGCATGACACTGGCGTTTTCGACCTCAACCGACTCGGCAAAAGCCAGGAGATCGGTTGCAGTTTTGTTTTTAAGTTCTTGAAGCTTCATTTCAGCCATGAAGGGGACCACACTTGGAATTCGGAAAGGAAAGTCGGCGTGCTTGATGTAAGGGGAGCTGCAGCGGAAGGGGCAGGCTCGTAACGTTTACACATGCCACGAAAGAGGAGATGGCGGGAAAATAGCGACTCACTCGTTGCGCCGCAAGGGGGCAACGAAAATTACCGGAAGTTTCCTTCTACAACGCGGCCGGATCAAAAAGGTTTCACCACTGCCATGATGACGATGAGGATCATCAGGATTGTCGGCGCTTCGTTCATCAGCCGCCAATAACGGGCGCTACGGGTGTTTTCATCCCGGGCAAAAGCTCTGACCGCACGGCTGAACATCACGTGGACCCCGGTCAGAAGAATAACCAGCAGAAGTTTGGCATGCAGCCAGCCGCCCTGAAAACCATAGACGCTCCACGCAAGATAGAGGCCAAGCACCCAGGTGATCATCATCGCCGGGTTCATGATGACCTTCAAGAGCCGCTGTTCCATCATCTTGAAGGTTTCCGACTGTTCCGAGCCTGGTGCCGCGTCGGTGTGATAGATAAACAGCCGCGGCATGTAGAGCAGGGCGGCCATCCAGGACATCACGGCAATGATGTGCAGCGCCTTGATCCAGAGATAGAGATTATCCGGTTGCCAGACGAACAGCCCGGCCAAAAGCGCGACGAACAAGCCGATCGCGATGAAGGCGCGGGTACGCGCTTTTTTCCCTGGCCGGATATCCGTCTGACGCTCGATCATTGGCCCATCCCGCGAACACGGGCGACCAGTTGAGAAACATGGTCGGGATTGGCCTGTGGTGTAATACCGTGGCCGAGATTGAAGATCAGCGGCCCATTTCCAAGCTTCTGCAGGATCGCATCGATCCCGTCATCCAGCGATTGTCCGCCGGCCACCACCCGCATCGGATCGAGGTTGCCCTGAACAGGACCATCCCTCTGCAGCTCGGCGGCAAACGACAATGGCACGGACCAGTCGAGACCGATGGCATCGGCGCCGGTTGCCTGGCGGTAATCCTTGAGCAGAATTCCAGCGCCCTTGGCAAAGGCAATGATCTTCGCCTGAGGGCGACGGGAACGAACGCTGTCGATCATCCGGCGCACCGGATTGACGGCGTAGCGGCGGAATTCTTCCTCGCCCAGAACGCCGGCCCAGGAATCGAAGATTTGAACTGCATCCGCACCGGCATCGATCTGTTCGACCAGATAGTCCGCAGAGACCTCAGCAAGCACCGCCAGCAGCCGATCGAACGCTTCGGGGTTCTGATAGGCAAAAAGCCGTGCCGGGGCCTGGTCGGGCGTTCCGTGCCCGGCAATCATGTAGGTGGCAACTGTCCAGGGCGCGCCACAGAAGCCGAGTAGCGTCGTTTCATCCGGTAGTTCCCGGCGCAAACGGCGAACCGTCTCCATGACCGGCTGCAAATGGGCGGATACGGGCTTCACATCGAGTGAGGCAATTTCCGAAACGTCGATCGGATCCATACGTGGTCCATGCCCTTCTTCGAAGCGAACATTACGCTTCAGGGCATCGGGAATGACGAGGATGTCAGAAAACAGGATGGCTGCGTCAAACGCATAACGCCGGATTGGCTGCAGCGTCACCTCAACAGCCATATCGGGCGAATAACAGAGATCGAGGAAGCTTCCGGCCTTGGCTCGTGTCTGCCGGTATTCGGGAAGATATCGACCAGCCTGCCGCATCAGCCAGATTGGGGGAGGTGAGAGTGTTTCACCCTTCAACACCTGTAGGACCTTACGGCTTTGCGCAGTCACCGGACACGTTCTCCCATTCTAAAAGATATCTATATCTAAGGATTCTATTTCTTAGAGTCTGTGACTATCAAGGATTAAACCCCGTCCGACTCTTTTCCACATGCTGGCCCGTTCAATAGAATCTCTTGGCCGATTTTGCCATGCGACAGATAGGAGCGGGAACAAACTTGAAAAAATGATGAAGAGTCATAAGGTTCGCTCATCATGTGCGTCGGCAAACGAATGTGGATGGCTTGTGGATAACGTTGCGGCTTCAAAGCGTGATGAGTCTTCTCCACATGCTTCAGGAATCCAGTTCCCCGGAATCCAGATTGTGAATAACCCGCAGGTTTTCCCCTTGCCTTTGAACCTCGCCGGTCCTTAGCTATCGCTGTCCCGGTTTATCAACAGCCCTCGGAGAATAGCGTGGAGAACCAGAAAAACTATTTCCACCTGCACCTGATCTCCGATTCGACCGGCGAAACGCTGATCGCCGCGGGCAGGGCGGCCGCCTCGCAATTCCAGTCGGCGCATGCGCTTGAGCACGTCTATCCGCTGATCCGCAATCGCAAGCAGTTGATGCAGGTGATGGAAGCGGTCGATGGCGCGCCTGGGATCGTGCTCTATACGATCGTCGATCGCGAGCTTGCCGACATTATCAATGTGACCTGCAAGGAGATGGGGCTGCCCTGCGTCTCGGTTCTGGAGCCGATCATCGATCTCTTCCAATCCTATCTCGGCGCGACCTCGCGGCGGCGGTCCGGTGCGCAGCATGTGATGGACGCCGATTATTTTGCCCGCATCGATGCGCTGAATTTCACCATGGATCATGACGACGGCCAATTGCCGGCGGATTTCAATGATGCGGATGTCGTGCTTGTCGGGATCAGCAGGACATCGAAAACGCCGACCAGCATCTATCTCGCGAATCGCGGCATCAAAACCGCCAACATCCCGATCGTTCCCGGCGTCTCGCTGCCGGACCGGTTGATGGAAGCAACCAAGCCGCTGGTGGTGGGCTTGATTGCGACGGCGGACCGGATTTCACAGGTTCGCCAGAACCGTATCCTGGGTACTGCGACGCATAGTTATCACGCCGAGGACTATGTCGACCGTGCCTCTATTACTGAAGAATTGAAATATGCGCGGTCGATTTGCGCCCGCAACAACTGGCCGATGATCGATGTGACGCGCCGCTCGATCGAGGAAACCGCCGCCGCCATCGTTGCCCTACGGCCCCGCCTGCGTTAAGGCGAATCCGGTCAAACAGGATAAATGACAATGGCAGGTTCTCTTGTCCTCGCTTCGGCGAGCCCGTTCCGTCGCATGCTGCTGGAAAATGCCGGCATCGCTTTCCAGGCGAAAGCAGCCGATATTGACGAGCGGGCGATTGAAGGCGAGGTCGAACGGCAGGGGTCGTCGCCGGAAGAGGTTGCGCTGATCCTGGCCGAAGCCAAGGCGAGAAATGTCGGGGAGGCTTTTCCGGACGATATCATCATCGGCTCGGACCAAACCATGTCGCTCGGTGCCAGGGTCTACCACAAGCCCCGCGATATGAATGAGGCGCGCGATCATCTGCTATCGCTGTCCGGCCGGGTTCATCAGTTGAACAGCGGCATTGTGCTGACACGCGGACATGACATTCTTTGGAAGCATGTGTCTTCGGCACGGATGTCGGTTCGGGCTCTAAGTCCGGAATTTATCGACGCGCATCTCGCCCGCGTCGGAAAAAAGGCACTCTCCAGCGTCGGCGCCTATCAGCTCGAAGGCGAGGGCATCCAACTTTTCGATAAAATCGACGGCGATTATTTCACCATTCTCGGGCTGCCTATGCTGCCGCTGCTCGCAAAACTCAGGGATCTACGGGTGATCGATGCGTGATTCACGTGAAACATTTGTTAACCACGCCTTCGTCACGGGCTATCCGATCAAGCATTCGCGCTCTCCGCTGATCCATGGATATTGGCTGAAACAGCTTGGTTTGCCGGGAAGCTACAAGGCTCATGCCGTATCTCCGGAGGGGTTCCCCGATTTCATCGCGTCGCTGAAAAATGGCCAATCCGGTTTCACGGGCGGCAATGTGACGATCCCTCACAAGGAGCTGGCTTTCGCCCTGTCCGACCGGCCGGATGCGTTGAGCACTGAACTCGGCGCTTCCAACACATTGTGGATCGAAGACGGCCTGGTGCATGCGACCAATACGGATGGGCATGGCTTTAGCGCCAACCTTGATGAACGCGCTCCGGGCTGGGACCAATGTCAAACCGCTGTCATTCTTGGCGCTGGCGGTGCCAGTCGGGCGGTGATCCAGGCGGTGCGCGATCGGGGCGTCAAGACAATCCATGTCGTCAACCGCACGGTTGATCGCGCCCGGGAACTCGCCGACCGGTTTGGGCCAGCCGTGCATGCGCAGCCGATGGCTGCGCTGGCCGAGGTCATGACCGGAGCTGGCCTTTTCATCAACACTACGTCGCTCGGGATGGATGGGACGGAAGTGCCGCAGATCGATTTTACGGTCATGGCTTCCAGCAGTATCGTGACGGATATTGTTTACGTGCCGCTGAAGACGCCGATCCTCGCACAAGCCGAGGCACAGGGTTTTGCCACGGTCGATGGGCTTGGCATGCTGCTGCACCAGGCCGCACCCGGGTTCGAGAAATGGTTCGGCAAGAGGCCGACGATCGATGAGACCCTGCGCCAGATCATCATCGATGATATGGCGAGCCACGCATGATCATCCTCGGGCTCACCGGATCGATCGGCATGGGCAAGTCGACCACGGCTGCGATGTTTGCCGAGATGGGTGTGCCGGTGAATGATGCCGATGCGGTCGTGCACGCCCTCTATCAAGGTGAAGCTGTGGCGCCGATCGAGGCGGCATTTCCGGGAACGGCGAAGGCGGGTTCGGTCGACAGGACCGAACTCTCCCGGCAGTTGGCTGCCGATCCATCCTTGTTCAAGACGCTGGAAGCGATTGTCCATCCGCTGGTGCGCGAGAAGGAGCGGGCGTTTCTCGATCATCATCGAGCGGCCGGTGCGCCACTTGTCCTCCTCGACATCCCGCTTCTGTACGAGACGAATGGCCAAAGCCGCGTCGATGCCGTCGCCGTCGTCACCTGCGATCCGGAGATCCAAAGGGAGCGGGTGCTGAAAAGACCGGGGATGACGGCGGAAAAATTCGCCCTCATCCTCTCGCGTCAGGTCCCCGACCAGGAAAAACGTGCGAAAGCCGATTACATCATCGATACGGGCCACGGACTTGATTCGGCCCGCGACCAGGTGGCGGCGATCGTCCAGAGGCTGACAAGCCAGAAGAGGCCATGATGCGCGAAATCATTTTCGATACGGAAACGACAGGTCTCGACAACAAGCTCGATCGGGTCATCGAAATTGGCGGCATCGAACTCGACAATCATTTTCCAACCGGCCGCAGCTTTCACGTCTATATCAATCCGGGCGACCGCAAGGTGCATCCGGACGCGCTGGCTATCCATGGCATTTCCGACGAGTCGCTGAAGGACAAGCCGAACTTTGCCGGTATCGTCGATGAACTGCTCGAATTTTTTGGTGACGCCCGATGGGTAGCGCATAACGCAACCTTCGACATGGGTTTCATGAATGCCGAATTTACCCGGCTGGGCCTACCGGTAATCACCAACGATCTGGTCACGGATACGCTCGCACTCGCGCGCCGCAAGCATCCAATGGGTCCGAACTCGCTCGATGCGCTTTGCCGTCGCTATGGCGTCGATAATTCGCACCGGACGAAACACGGCGCGTTGCTCGACTCCGAGCTTCTGGCGGAAGTCTATATCGAGCTGATCGGCGGGCGGCAGACAACGTTCGGTCTGCACTCCAGCGACAATGGCGGTCAGGCTGACGAAGCCGACGAGGCTATCGCGGTTGCCGGGCAACGGCCACGTCCGCTTGGTGCGCGCCTCACCGTTGGCGAGGCCGACGCCCATGCAGCCCTTGTCGCGAAGATGGGCGCCAAGGCTATCTGGGCAAAATACGAACCGGCCAAATAAAAATGCCCGGTCGAAACCGGGCATTGAAACAATCAGATCCAGATTTCAGCCAAATCAGTTCGCGGTGGTGGAAACCTGCGAGCGAACCTTTTCCTCAGCCATACGCTGGGTGAACATCTGGGCAAAATCGATCGGGTCGATCATCAGCGGTGGGAAGCCGCCGTTGCGTGTCGCGTCGGAAACGATCTGGCGGGCAAACGGGAAGAGCAGGCGCGGGCACTCGATGAAGAGCAGCGGCAGCATGTGTTCCTGCGGGAAACCGGTAACGCGGAAAACGCCGCCATAGGAAAGCTCGACATTGAACAGCATCTTGTCGCCGTCCTTGGCTTCTGCGTTCAGTGTCAGGATGACGTCAAATTCCGCATCCGACAATGGATTGGCGTTGACGTTGACATTGATGTTGATCGCCGGAGCCTTTTCGCGTGCCTGAAGCGAACGCGGCGCACCCGGGTTTTCAAAGGAAAGGTCCTTGATGTACTGGGCCAGGATGTTCAGGGACGGGCTTTCGGCAGAGCCGTTTGTCGGGGATGCGGTATCGGTCATAAGGCCATTTCCTTCGGACATGAAATTTGGTGAGGCATCTAGCATTTCGCACCCGGGCTTACAACCCGGTGCCGCCGTTCACTTGAGGCGGTCGCGCTCGTTGGGATCGGTGCGGCCCCGGCCATCGGTGCGGGAAAATTCGTCGTCGTCGAGGTCGATCACCTGGGGACCCCCATTGCGGGAAGCGCCACGCTCCGGTTCCGGGCCGCGAGAAAAGCCACGCGAGCCTCCCGCCATGCCGGTTGTAACGATCGTCAGGCGGTTCTTGACGAACGACCAGCCAAGATCCCGAACCGCCGGTATGAACAGCAGCAATCCGATGATGTCGCTGATGAACCCCGGAATGATCAACAGCAAGGCGGCGATCACGATCATGACGCCGTGCACCAATTGCCGGCCTGGATCCGTGCCGGTTTGTGATGCCTGCTGTATCTTTCTAAGAACCCCGAACCCCTGGATACGCAACAAAAGCGCGCCAGCAACGGCACTGGCCAGAACAAGAAGAAGCGTCATGCCGACGCCGATTTCACGGCCGACGACGATGAAGGTCGCGATCTCCGCGATCGGCATCAAAAGGAAAAGAATCGGGATGATCAGGGAGCGCATTGATATCTACTCAGGTGAATATGATTGAGCCGAACCGCACCGGCAATTGCAAAGAAGTGATATAGCCATTTGAATGATCGTGTCATGCAGACTATATGGGATGATCGCACGGCATATTAACAGCGGTTCTGGGTGGAAATGGGCTCTTTCGACTTCGTCACATTGTTTTTCTTGGTCGCCGCGGTGATCATATTCCTCCAACTGCGCAGCGTCCTGGGCAAGCGGACCGGCAACGAACGTCCGCCGGTCGATCCCTATTCGCCGCGCGAAGCCGCCGATGGCCCTGAAGCGTCCGGCAAAGTGGTGCAATTGCCACGCCGCGATGGCGCCGGCGAGGAGATTTCCCGTTACGCCGAGATTGATGCCTTCACAAAGGCTGGCACGCCGCTGAACGACGCACTGCGCCGCATGGTCGATAACGATCCGTCCTTCGATCCGAAGGAATTCGTCAATGGCGCCAAGATGGCCTATGAGATGATCGTCATGGCTTTCGCCGATGGCGACCGCAAGACGCTCAAGGGTCTCTTGTCCCGCGACGTCTATGACGGTTTCGACGCCGCGATTTCCGAACGCGAAAGCAAGGGCGAAGTCGTCAAGTCTACCTTCGTCGGCATCGAGAAGGCCGATATGGTGCATGCCGAGATCAAGGATAGCGAAGCCAACATCACGCTGCGCATCATCAGCCAGCTGATTTCCGCGACCTATGACAAGGCCGGCGCGATCGTCGATGGCGATGCCGAAGCGGTTTCCGAGGTTAACGATCTCTGGACCTTCGCGCGCGATACCCGTTCCCGCGATCCGAATTGGAAGCTGATCGCGACGGAATCGGAAAACTGATCAGGACGTAAGGCGCGGCGGCGATGGATTTCGATTTGCAACGGGTCGACTTTTCCGACCTTCCCGGTTGGCAGTCCGACGATCCATCCCCGCTTCTGCCGGCGCTTGAACGCTGTCGCCGGCAGGTCACCCAGGTCAAGCCACACAAGACGGCATCGCTTGGCATTTCCACTGCCGATCTGATGCCGGCCTATGAAGCGGCCGAAGCCACACAGCCCCGCAATGCGAGCGAAGCCCGCGCTTTCTTTGAACAGCATTTCGTTCCGTTCAAGATTATTCGCCATGATGGTAAGCTTGGCTTCGTCACGGCTTTTTTCGAGCCCGAAGTTCTGGTCAGCGCGACACGGGACGAGACCTTCCGTTTCCCTTTTTATAGCCGTCCGGACGATCTCATCGATATCGATGATGGCAACCGCCCCGGCGGCATGGATCCGTATTTTGCTTTTGGGCAGCAGACGGATGGGCAAATTTCCGAATATCCGGACCGCAAGGCGATAGAGCAGGGATACCTTGCCGGCCGCGGGCTGGAGATCGCCTATGCCAAATCCAAAACCGACGTGTTCTTTGCCCATGTCCAGGGTGCCGCCCGGCTCGTCTATCCCGATGGCGCGATGAAGCGGGTGACCTATGCGGCCAAGACCGGCCATTATTTCTCCGCCACCGGCAAACTTCTGATCGAGCGTGGCAAGATCGACGCCGCAACCGTGTCGATGCAAACGATCAAGCAATGGTTGGACGATCATCCGGACGAGGCGGGCGAAGTTCTGTGGCATAATCGGTCGTTCATTTTTTTCCGTGAGGCCGAGGTCGATGATACCGGGCTCGGACCGGTCGCGGCTGCAAAGGTAGCGCTGGAACCTGGCCGTTCGCTCGCTGTCGACCGGCTCATTCATACGTTCGGGGTTCCCTTTTTCATCTCCAGCGACAGCCTGACCTCGATCGAGGGTGGCCGGCCTTTTCGAAGGCTGATGCTGGCGCTCGATACCGGGTCGGCCATCGTCGGTCCTGCGCGGGGCGATATCTTCACCGGCTCCGGTGACGAGGCCGGACGGCTGGCTGGTGCCGTGCGCAACGAGGCTGATTTTTTCATTTTCATTCCGAAGGCCGCAGCCGCAAGATACGGCCATGGTTAAGGGAAAGAAGCTCACCAGCGAAGACCGCATCCTGTGGGGCAAGGTCGCGCGCACGACGCGTCCGCTGCCGGGGCGAATGGATGAGCTGGCGGAATTCGAAGAGCCAAAGCCCGAACCCCAGCCCGAAAAATTGCCGATGCCGGTGATCAAGGAGGGAAAATCGCTTGCCGAAGCTTTCGGCGCTGCCCCGCCCGAGGCTCCGAAAAAGACCGTCCGTATGCATCACCCACTGGAAAAGCCGGTGAAGCGCAAACTTGCCAAGGGCCATCTCGCCATCGAGGCGCGGATCGACCTGCATGGCATGATCCAGAGCGAGGCGCATGGTTTGCTCTTACATTTCCTGATGCGCGCCTATGATCGCGGCCTGCGGCATGTTCTGGTCATCACTGGCAAGGGAACGTCGCTTGGCAGCGATGGCGCGCTCAAGCGAGCGGTGCCGATGTGGTTTTCGCTGCCGGAATTCCGCATGCTGATCTCGTCCTACGAGCCGGCCGCCCGCAATCACGGTGGCGACGGCGCGCTCTATGTCCGTCTGTCGCGCCCGAGAGGCGTGGCCCCATGACCCCCTTCGGCGACGCGGTGCGCCGGCTACGGCAAAAGAAGGGTGTTTCGCAAAAACAGATGGCAACGGCGATCGGCGTATCGCCCGCTTATCTTTCGGCTCTGGAGCATGGCAAGCGCGGTGCGCCGAGCTTTGAATTCCAGCAAAGGGTCGCCGGTTACTTCCACGTCATCTGGGACGATGCCGACGAACTGTTCGGGATTGCCGCCCTTTCCGACCCGAAAGTAGTGCTGGATACTGCCGGTTTACCGTCGGCTCACACGGCCTTTGCCAACCGACTTGCCGGCTGTATCCGTGGCCTATCCGGCGAAACCATCCGCATTCTGGAAGATGTTTTGGAAAAAGCCCGCTTTCCTGATAAGGAACTCTGATGATCCCCTGATTTCTGCCGCTTTCAGGCTGCATGGGATTTGGAACTATGGACAAAATCCCTATATTCGGGGAGCGCCATCGAGGGGTGATTCGCACGGAATCCGATCCCGAAGACATGGCATCGTAACCTGGAAAGACCTATAGCCGAATGACCGATTTGCCTGAAACCGAAGCCGGCGCAAGCGCCGAATATGGTGCCGATTCCATCAAGGTTCTGAAGGGCCTTGATGCCGTCCGCAAGCGGCCGGGCATGTATATCGGCGATACCGACGACGGTTCCGGCCTGCATCACATGGTCTACGAAGTCGTGGACAATGCCATCGATGAGGCGCTGGCTGGCCACGCTGATATCGTCACCGTGACGCTCAATCCGGATGGTTCGGTCACCGTGACTGACAACGGCCGCGGCATCCCGACCGACATTCACAAGGAAGAGGGCATCTCGGCTGCCGAAGTGATCATGACGCAGTTGCATGCGGGCGGCAAATTCGACCAGAACTCCTATAAGGTTTCCGGCGGCCTGCACGGCGTCGGCGTCTCGGTCGTCAACGCGCTCTCGGTCAAGCTGACGCTCAAGATCAAGCGTCAAGGCAAGATCCATGAGATCAGCTTCACCCATGGCGTCGCCGACGCACCCCTGAAAGTGATCGGCGACAGCAACGGCGAGACTGGCACGGAAGTCACCTTCCTGCCGAGCACCGAAACCTTCACGATGATCGAGTTCGATTATGGAACGCTGGAGCATCGCCTGCGCGAGCTCGCTTTCCTGAATTCGGGTGTTCGCATTCTTCTGACAGACAAGCGTCATTCCGATATCCGCGAGACAGAGATGATCTATGACGGCGGCCTCGAAGCCTTCGTTGCCTATCTCGATCGGGCGAAGAAGCCGCTGGTCAACCGGCCTGTCGCCATTCGCGGCGAAAAGGACGGCATCACCGTCGAAGTGGCGATGTGGTGGAACGACAGCTATCATGAAAATGTTCTCTGCTTCACCAACAACATCCCGCAGCGCGACGGCGGCACCCATATGGCCGGATTCCGTGGCGGCTTGACGCGCCAGATCATTTCCTATGGTGACAGCTCCGGCATCATGAAGAAGGAAAAGGTCACGCTCACCGGCGAAGACTGCCGCGAAGGCCTGACCGCCGTTCTCTCCGTCAAAGTGCCTGATCCGAAGTTCTCGTCGCAGACCAAGGACAAGCTTGTCTCCTCCGAGGTTCGCCCCGTTGTCGAAAGCCTCGTCAACGAAGCGCTCAGCACCTGGCTTGAAGAACATCCGGGCGACGCAAAGATCCTCGTCGGCAAGGTGATCGAGGCCGCCGCTGCTCGCGAAGCAGCCAAGAAGGCGCGCGAACTGACCCGCCGCAAGGGCGCTCTCGACATTTCGTCGCTGCCCGGCAAGCTCGCCGACTGCTCCGAGCGCGATCCGGCCAAATCCGAACTCTTCCTGGTGGAAGGCGATTCCGCCGGCGGTTCGGCCAAGCAGGGCCGTTCGCGTGAAAACCAGGCGATCCTGCCGCTGCGCGGCAAGATCCTCAATGTCGAACGCGCCCGTTTCGACAAGATGCTGTCCAGCCAGGAAATCGGCACGCTGATCACAGCGCTCGGCACGTCGATCGGCAAGGACGAGTTCAATCCGGACAAGCTGCGTTATCACAAGATCATCATCATGACTGATGCTGATGTCGACGGCGCCCATATCCGCACCTTGCTTTTGACCTTCTTCTTCCGGCAGATGCCGGAACTGATCGAGCGCGGGCATCTCTTCATCGCCCAGCCACCGCTCTACAAGGTGGCGCGCGGCAAGTCGGCGCAATATCTGAAGGACGAAAAGGCGCTGGAAGATTATCTGATCTCCACAGGCCTCGAAGACGCGGCCCTTGAACTCGGCTCCGGCGAAGTCCGGGTCGGGCAGGATCTGCGTGAAGTCATCATCGATGCGTTGCGGTTGCGTACGCTGATCGAAGCGCTGCATTCGCGCTACAGCCGGTCCGTTGTCGAGCAGGCGGCAATTGCCGGCGCGCTCAATCCGGAACTCAACCAGCATGCCGAGCAGTCGGCAGCAACGGCAGCCGAGGTTGCCAAGCGCCTCGATCTGATCGCCGAGGAAACAGAGCGCGGCTGGACGGCCGTTGTTGCTGGTGATGGTGGCCTGAAATTCGAGCGCATGGTGCGCGGCGTCAAGGAAGTCGCCTCGCTCGACATGGCGCTGATCGGATCGCAGGATGCGCGTCACATTGATCTGATGACTCCGCGCCTCAAGGAAATCTATGCCATCCCGCCGGTTTTGAAGCGCAAGGACGGTGCGATCGAGATCAGCGGTCCGCGCGCGCTTCTCGACGCCATCTTCGCCAGCGGCCGCAAGGGCCTGTCGATGCAGCGTTACAAGGGTCTTGGGGAAATGAATGCCGAGCAGCTCTGGGAAACGACGCTCGATCCGAACGTCCGTTCGCTGCTTCAGGTCCGGGTATACGATGCCACCGATGCCGATGGTCTGTTCTCGCGCCTGATGGGTGACGAGGTCGAGCCGCGGCGCGATTTCATCCAGGAAAACGCGCTCAGCGTCGCCAACCTGGATATCTGAGGTAGGCGCAGCCTCCCTTGTGACTTATTGAAAACCGCGCCTCCCATCTGGAAGGCGCGGTTTTTGCTTTTTAACTTAGCCGGCGATGAACGTGCCATTGAAGGCAATTTCCGAAAGCGGGCGGCGCGGGCTTGGCGTTTCGCGGGCCTGCAGATAGTCCGGCAACTGGGCCTTATCGCCTAGGCGGCCGATAGCGGCTGCGGCTTCGACGCGATAGCCTTCCGGAATACCGAGGATTTCAACAGCCTTGTCGAAATGCAGGCCGGTCATGCCGTGGGCCTGCAAGCCAAGCAGATGGGCCTGATGGGCGATCGCTCCCCAGGCGGCACCGGTATCGAAGCTGTGGCTATAGGACAGGGCTTCTTCGGCAGCACCCGGTGCTGCGAAATGGGTCTTGGAGACCAGGATCACCAGTGCCGACGCGGATTTTGCCCAGCCCTGGTTGAACTCGTTGAGGATCGGGAAGATCTTGTCCCATTGTTCAGTGCCGCGCAAAGCATAGACAAAGCGCCATGGCTGGGAATTGTAGGCGGAAGGCGCCCAGCGGCCGGCTTCGAGAATTGTCAGCAGTTCCGTTTCGGCAATGGTCTCGCCGGTGAAGGCGCGCGGCGACCAGCGATTGAGGAAGCTCGGCTCGATGGGATAGTCTGCCTGGCGGTAGTTGCTGGTTGTTGTCATGGCATGTTCCTGTCTTGGGAGGTCGGAGGGCCGGAATTCGATTAGCGGACGAAGTCCGCATATAGCGATTGGATAGTCTAGTAATAGACTCCAGTTTGTTGATGGACTGTTTCCAATTCGGCGACAGCGGTTGCGTGGCCGACTGCCGGGGACGTGGCGAAACAGACTGCAGAAACGTTCTTCTGGGTTATTGTCGAACGCCAGAAAAAAGTTGTATAAGTTCTGTAGATTTTTCGAAGCAAAGGATTTGCTGCTGATGACCGTGACCTTGAAAGACCCTTCGCTGTTCCGCCAGGCCGCGCTCGTCGGCGAAAACTGGATCGAAGCCGACCCGAAAAATGCCATCGAGGTGAACAATCCGGCGACTGGAGAGATCATCGGCCGGGTGCCGAAGCTCGGTGCAGCAGAAACAAAGGCAGCCATCGAGGCGGCGCGCACTGCGCAGAAGGGATGGGCCGCAAGAACAGCCAAGGATCGCTGCGCCGTCCTGCGCAAATGGTACGACCTGATGATCGAAAACAAGGACGATCTCGGACGCATCCTGACGCTTGAACAGGGCAAGCCGCTGGCGGAAGCGACCGGTGAAATCGTCTATGGTGCCAGCTTCATCGAATGGTTTGCCGAGGAAGGCCGCCGCATCTATGGTGACATGATCCCCGGCCATCAGCCGGACAAGCGTATCATGGTGATGAAGCAGCCGATCGGCGTCGTCGCGGCGATCACACCGTGGAATTTCCCCAATGCGATGATCACCCGCAAGGCCGGTCCAGCCTTTGCTGCCGGTTGCGCCATGGTTCTGAAGCCGGCTTCGCAGACGCCGTTCTCGGCTATCGCCATCGCGGTTCTGGCTGAACGTGCCGGTCTGCCGAAGGGCCTGTTCAGCGTCATCACCGGTTCGGCCGCCGCCATCGGAGGCGAAATGACCTCCAACCCGACCGTCCGCAAGCTGACCTTTACCGGCTCGACGGAAATCGGCACCGAGCTTTACAAGCAGAGCGCCCCGACCATCAAGAAGCTCGGCCTCGAACTGGGCGGTAACGCGCCTTTCATCGTTTTCGATGACGCCGATCTCGATGCGGCCGTCGATGGCGCGTTGATCGCCAAGTATCGCAACAATGGCCAGACCTGCGTCTGCGCCAACCGTATCTATGTTCAGGACGGCGTCTACGATGCCTTCGCCGAAAAGCTGGCAACAGCCGTCGGCAAGCTGAAGACCGGCAACGGTTTTGATGAGGGTGTCATTCTTGGGCCGCTGATCGACAAGGCAGCGCTGAACAAGGTCGAGGAGCACATTGCCGACGCCCTGAAAAAGGGTGCGCGCATCCTGCAGGGCGGCAAGCCGCACGCGCTCGGTGGCACCTTCTTCGAGGCGACGATTCTTGCCGATGTCACAAAGGACATGGCGGTAGCGAAGGAAGAAACCTTCGGTCCGCTGGCGCCGCTGTTCCGCTTCAAGTCTGAGGCGGATGTTATCGAGCAGGCGAATGATACCGAGTTCGGCCTCGCCTCCTATTTCTACGCCAAGGATCTGTCCCGCGTCTTCCGGGTTGCCGAAGCGCTGGAATACGGCATGGTCGGCGTCAATACCGGCCTGATTTCGACGGCCGAAGCGCCGTTCGGTGGCGTCAAGCTCTCCGGTCTTGGCCGTGAAGGCTCGAAATACGGCATCGAGGAATTCACCGAGATCAAATATGTCTGCCTCGGTGGCATTGCCTGATTTGCAGGTCGAGACCTGATCTGCCAGTCAGGTTTTGGAGCGAACCGGCCGGATAACTCTGGCCGGTTTTTTCGTTTGACGGTACAAAGCCATAGTGACAGCAGGAGACAGCCATGCCCGCCCCAAAAAACACGTTCAAGGCCGCGATCCGTGAGGACCGTTTTCAACTGGGTCTCTGGGTCGCTCTGGCCAGTCCCTATGCGGCGGAGATCGTTTCAGGCAGCGGCTATGACTGGCTGCTGATCGATGGCGAGCATGGGCCGAACGATATTCCGCTTCTGTCGGCGCAGATCCAGGCTGTCGCCCGCTCCGGCAGCCATCCGATGGTCCGGCTTCCGGTCGGCGAAACCTGGCTGATCAAGCAGATCCTCGATACGGGTGCCCAGACATTGCTGATCCCGATGGTGGAAAGTGTCGAACAGGCGCAGGCTCTGGTGCGTGCCGTGCGTTATCCGCCGCATGGGGTGCGCGGTGTCGGCGCAGCGCTTGGCCGCGCATCTCAGTTCAGCCGGATCAGCGATTACCTCGAAACCGCCAATGACGAAATCTGCCTGATCGTGCAGATCGAGAGCCGTGCCGGTCTCGCAGCACTTGATGATATTGCAGCGCTTGATGGGGTCGACGGGTTGTTCATCGGCCCATCCGATCTGGCGGCGGACATGGGTTATCTTGGCCAGCCGGGGCATCCAGACGTAACCGCGGCAATCAAGGACGCTTTTGATCGCATCGGCAAGGTGGGCAAGGCGCGTGGCATCATGACGCTCAGCCTCGACCAAGCCCATATGTACCGGGAGATGGGCGCGGACTTCATGGCGATCGGAACCGATGTGACGCTTCTTGTCAGCGCCACGACAAAACTGCGTGACGATTTCCTGGCCGGCGGGAAAGGTGATGCCAAGCCGGTTGCCGGCTACTGATCAGCGGCTTTCAATGATCGCAGTGAGATTCGGCATGCCAACATCCGGGCTCCAAGCCCTGAAATCGGCAAGTCGCCGGGTGACTTTTTCCGCATGGTGATTGGCTATGTCGCGGATGCGGTGGTCCAGAAACGGATTGCGAAAGCGGTCGAGCGTCAGAGCGACGTAACTGGTAGCCTCGCTGCCGAGATTCTTCGCGGCAAAGCCGGGAATCACTTCGGTTTCATAGATTTCTAGCAGAGCGGCGAGCACGACCGGGTCTTTCAGGATGGCTTTCACGGTTTCATCCTGAGGACGGCCGGTCTTCAGCCAGATATCGGCCAGCACGGTATGGCCGAGATTGAGGATATGCAGCTTGAGCTTTTCGTATGGGGTGAGGTCGTCCACCACCTGGATGGAAGGATGCGTGCAAGGCGGTTTCAATCCAGGCTGGGCTTCGATCGCCCAGAGCGCATAGGGTTCCGCCACCGCACCAGCCGGATCCAAAGGTTCCGATACGATCCGGTCGACCAGCGTGTTCCCCCAGATGACGTGTGTTTCCAGCCATTGCGCGAAACCCGCATCCGCAACTCGCGCGGACTGAAGGCGCAGGACCACAGCCTTCAAGGTATCGCCGTTGCGGCTCATCAATTCGCAAGGCAGCACGGTGATGGGCTTACCTTCGACGCGATAGCGTTCGTGAAGCAGGAACAGCAATTTTCCGGGAAATGACGCTGGAATTTCCGTTTCCAGGTCGTCGTTGCCGACGGCATAGCCTGTGTCACCGGTGTTTGAGATCAGCACTTCAGCTTCCGTGGCGACGATGCGCTTGATCGCCTCCCAATCGGATGCCGTGGACAGCGCCCGGGCAACACTTGCCACCTGCTGGATACGATCGATTTCGGTACCCTCGACGATCCCTCGAACGATAACGGGAAAACCGCCCGGGGCCGCCAGCGCCTTCAGCCGTCCGGCGCGTTCCGCCGAGCCTGTGGTCTGGACGACAGTGATCTTGCCGAGTGCCTCACCCTTTTCCAGCGCCTCGCTGACAAAAAGGTCGGCATGGGCTTGCAGGAAGCGGCTGGTTCCAAACTGGACGATGGGTGTGATCATCATATTGGTGAATCCGGCTATTGAATGGATTGGAGCAGGGTTTCCCGTGCCGATTTCAGATGGCGGCGGCAAGCTGTCTCGATGCGTGCCGGATCACGGGACCGTAGCGCGGCGATATAGTCGAGATGTTCTTCGAGCGCCCGGGCATTGCGCTCACGCGCATTCGTCTTGTTCCACTGATAGTGATAGTGAAAGACGATGGTGATGATGTCGTAGAAATCGACGATGAAGCGGTTGCTGGACGATGTGTGCACCAGGAGATGGAAACGCTCATCGAGTTCCGAGAATTCCTTGTAGCGATTGTCGATGTCGGCAAGGATTTCGTGATGCAGGGTCTCGATCCGGTTGAGGTCCGCCCAGGCCGGATGATCGGGGGCAAGAGCAGCAAAGCTGGCGGCCGAGCGCAACTCGAACATTTCACGGACTTCCGTCAGTTCCAGCGCAAATTCACGGGTAAACCCCTTGAGGATCCAGTGGCTGTTCGGGCGTTTCTCGATCAGGCCGAAGCGGCTGAAACGGATCAGGAATTCGCGTACGCTGGTCGTGCCGGTACCGATATCGCGGGCCAGTTCCAGCTCGTTGATCTGCATGCCGGGCTCGGCGCCGCCGGCCAGAATCCGGCGCATGAAACTGCGCTCGATGATATCGGACAGCGAATCGGTTTCTTCCGCCGGATAATAATCCTCCGGCTTCGGCTGGCGCAGAACCACCTTTGCCCGCTTGTCCCAGGCCAGCAACTGCAGCTCTTCCATGCGCGTCAGGATGGCGCGGATGGTGGTGCGGCTGACGCCGAGCGTCGTTCCAAGCTCGGGCTCGGACGGCAGGCTGGAGGTTTCCGCCAGCAGCTTGAGGCAGCGGTTGAAGGCGTCCTTGAAGACGGTATTCTGTTTCGCCATGGCTGTATCGACCAGATAGGAGTTTCTGTCAGCCCAACTGGGGGCAGGTTTTCAGGCTGCTCTATCCGGTCCGTTTGATCCTGTCTTCGATTTTGCTCTTGCGGTTCACGTGTTTCGTCCCTGATTTTGTTTTGGTGCAGTGGTTGCGGATTGGTACCGCGCCGCGGCCCCATAATACCCATTGACGGCAAACTGTCTATTGTGGATAAAAGACAAAATGAATGACAGGCTCATTCGGATAAAAACCGTCCAGGGAGATACCAAGGGTGACCGCACCTTCCTTCATCGTTTTGTCGCCGGAAGACAATATCGCCGTCGCGTCGCTGGCCATCGAGGCAGGTGGTGAACTGCCGGGCGGCGTCCGCGCAAACGGCAAGATCGATCCCGGCCACAAGGTGGCGATCCATCCCGTCCATATCGGTGAACCGGTGGTGAAATACGGCCAGGCGATCGGCCGTGCGACCATCGAGATCGCCGCGGGCGACCATGTCCATTCGCACAATCTCGCCTTCGATCAGGACCGGTTGTCGATCGGCGCGCCGGTGCCGCCGGAAGCCGCCAGCATCGCGGACAAGGCCCGGACGTTCATGGGCTATCGCCGGGCCGACGGCCGTGCGGCGACCCGCAATTTCATCGGCATCATCGCCAGCGTCAACTGTTCCACCACCGTCTGCCGTGCCATCGCGGAGGAGGCCAACAAGGTCATCCTGCCGCGTTATGACGGCATCGACGGTTTCGTCCCGATCGTCCATGATCAGGGCTGTGGCATGAGTTCGACTGGCGATGGCATGAAGAACCTGCACCGCACCCTTGCCGGCTATACGCGCCATGTAAATTTTGGCGGCGTGCTGATGGTCGGTCTCGGCTGCGAGGTCAACCAGTTGACGCTGTACGGTCAGTCGGGTGCCGGTGCCGGCAAACGGCATTTCAATATTCAGGATGCCGGTGGTTCGCGCCGCGCCGTCGCCCGCGCCCTTGGCGTGCTCGAAGAAATCGCCCAGGAGGTCGGGACGGCGAAGCGCACCGCGATCCCGGTCAGCGAAATCATCGTCGGACTGCAATGCGGCGGCTCGGATGGGCTTTCCGGCATCACGGCGAACCCGGCTTTGGGTGCGGCAGTCGATATTCTCGCCGGTGCCGGCGGTACGGCTATCCTGTCGGAAACCTCGGAAATCTATGGTGCCGAGCATTTGTTGCGCAGCCGCGCTGTCAATGATGGTGTCGCGGAAAAGCTCGACGGGTTGATTACCTGGTGGGAAGAGTATGTCGCCATGCACGGCGCATCGCTCGATAATAATCCTTCGCCGGGCAACAAGCGCGGTGGCTTGACGACCATCCTTGAAAAATCGCTGGGGGCCGTCGCCAAGGGCGGCCGGTCGCCGCTGACGGCGGTCTATCATTATGCCGAACGCGTGACGGAACATGGCCTCGTCTTCATGGATACACCCGGCTACGATCCCGTCTCGGCGACGGGGCAGGTGGCGGGCGGCGCCAATGTCATCACGTTCACAACCGGCCGCGGCAGCTGTTTCGGTTCGCGGCCCTGTCCGTCGATCAAGCTGACCAGCAACACGGCGCTCTATCGCGCCATGGAAGAGGACATGGACATCGATTGCGGCACCATCGCTACCGGCGATGCAACGATTGCCGGGATGGGCCGTGAAATCTTCGACCTGATCATCGACACGGCGTCCGGCAAGAAAACCAAGAGCGAGCTGTTTGGTTACGGCGACAATGAATTCGTGCCCTGGCATCTGGGCGCGACACTCTGACGGGGAACTGTCGGAGCGGAGGAGAAGATCATGCAACTCAGAAAAATCGGCCGGACGGATCTGTCCGTCACCGAATACAGCTTTGGCACGGCGCCGCTCGGCGGCATGTACCGGGCCTGCCCGCGTGAAACGGCGATGGAAACGCTGGAGGCTGCCTGGTCTGCCGGGCTGCGGTTCATCGACACCGCGCCCTGGTACGGCTTCGGTCTTGCCGAACGCCGCGTCGGTGATTTCCTGCGCGACAAGCCGAAGGGCAGTTATGTTCTGTCGACAAAGGTCGGCCGACTGCAGCGGCCTGTACCCGACGACAAAGTTCCAAGCTACGGTTTTGTCGATCCGCTGCCGTTCGATACCGATTACGACTATTCCTATGACGGCATTATGCGGTCGGTGGACTTCAGCTATGCCCGTCTCGGCCTCAACCGCATCGATATCCTGTTCGTCCACGACATCGGCGTCTACACGCATGGCGCCGAGCGTAACGCGGTCTATCTTCGCCAGCTGCTGGATGGTGGTTTGAAGGCGCTGGAACAGCTGAAATCAAGCGGCGCCATCACCGCCTATGGGCTGGGTGTCAACGAGGTGCCGGTCTGCCTCGATGTGATGCGCGAGGCGGATATCGACTGCATTCTTCTGGCCGGGCGCTATACGCTTCTCGATCGCACCGCCACCGCCGAACTGTTGCCGCTGTGTGAGAAAAAGAAAACATCGCTGGTGGTTGGCGGCGTATTCAATTCGGGTATTCTGGCCACCGGTCCGGTCGAGGGATCGCATTTCGACTACATGCCGGCGACGCCGGACGTGCTCGACAAGGTGAGGGCGATGGAAACGATTGCGCGATCACAGGGACTGCCATTGGCGGCACCCGCCATCCAGTTTCCGTTGCAGAGCCCAGCGGTCGCCTCTGTCCTGCTCGGTACGGCCAAACCGTCGAGCCTGATGCGCAATATGGAACTGACGGAGCAGCGTCTGCAGCCGGGTGATTTCACGGCCTATGACGCACATACGCTGGTCGCCCCGGAACTCGGCACGGATGCCGTCCGGGTTTAGCCGGCTTTCAAGAGACAAAGGAAAACCGAATGCTCAAGGGAATACATCCATTGCTCGGCCCGGAATTGCTGCATGCGATCCGCACGATGGGGCATGGGGACGAAATCGTCATTGCCGATGCCAATTTCCCGGCCAGCAGCATGGGTCCAAAGGTCGTGCGCGCCGATGGTGTCGATGCGCTGGGTATTACCGAGGCCATTCTGGCGCATATGCCGCTCGACACATTCGTGGATGAATCCGCCTGGCGCATGGAAGTTGTCGGTGACCCGCAGGCGGTGCCGGAGGTCTGCGTCGAATTCCAGAATCTGGTCACCAAACTCGCCGGTGATTTCAAGGTCGTACCGATCGAGCGCTTTGCCTTCTACGAGCGCTCGCGCAAGGCAGCCTATATCGTCGCGACGACCGAATTCCGGCTGTATGGCAATATCATCCTGAAGAAGGGCGTTGTGCATCCGCAGGAACTCTACCGCGTCTGACGCGGCATACAACCCGGCCCATGGAGGTGGGCCGGTTCATCTTCGTGATGAAAAACAAAGACTTGGCGTTGGGAGGAAAACAATGTTCAAGGGAAGTTTCGAACGCTTGCAATTTCGAAAATGCTGAGATAGCTTGCCAAAGCGAAATGTTTTTTATGGATAAAAGATCGAACTGTTAGCGTCTTGCAGCCCGGTCTGAGGAGAACTGAACAAGACGTTGTTGGAGGAGAACAACACCATGACCCTTATGAAGAATATCCTGTCCCGTCGCGCTTTTACCAGCCTGGCCGGCGCTGCAGTCTTTGCAACCATGATGCCGGTGGCGTCGTTCGCGCAGGACGTCACGATCCCGATCATCGTCAAGGATACGACATCGTTCTACTGGCAGATCGTTCTGGCGGGCGCCCGCGCGGCCGGCAAGGATCTCGGCGTCAACGTGCCAGAACTCGGCGCTCAGTCGGAATCGGATATCAACGGCCAGATCACCATTCTGGAAAATGCCGTTGCCGGCGCACCTGCTGCCGTCGTCATCTCGCCGACCGAATTCAAGGCGCTCGGCAAGCCGATCGATGAGGCGGCCAAGGCCGTGCCGATCATCGGCATCGATTCCGGCGCCGATTCAAAAGCGTTCACGTCCTTCCTGACTACCGACAACACACAAGGTGGCCGCATCGCCGCTGACGGTCTTGCTGCCGCCATCAAGGAAGCAACCGGTAAGGAAGAAGGCGAAATCGCCATCATCACCAGCCTGCCGGGCGTCGGTTCGCTCGATCAGCGCCACGAAGGCTTCGTCGAAGTCATCGCAGCCAAGTATCCGGGCCTCAAGGTCGTGGCTGACAAATATGCTGACGGTCAGGCAACCACCGGCCTCAACATGATGACTGACTTGATCACCGCTAACCCGAACCTCGTTGGCGTCTTCGCGTCGAACCTGATCATGGCACAGGGTGTTGGCCAGGCGATTGCTGAAAACAAGCTCGGCGACAAGATCAAGGTCATTGGCTTCGATAGCGACGAAAAGACGGTCGGCTTCCTCAAGGAAGGCGTTCTGGCTGGCCTCGTCGTCCAGGATCCGTACCGGATGGGCTATGACGGCATCAAAACCGCGCTTGCCGCTTCGAAGAAGGAAAAGGTCGAGGCCAATGTCGATACCGGTGCAAATCTGGTGACCAAGGCCAACATGGCCGATCCGAAGATCGACGCTCTTCTGAACCCGAAGGTCAACTGATCGAAACAACGCGGTAGGCCGTTCAAAGCGGCCTGCCGACTGTCGCATAACACCATCCGGACCTGTTTCAGCAAGGCCTGACCGTGTTGAAGCAGATATCGGATTGGGGAGGAGAGCCGCCATGACAGGACTTTATGATGTCAGCCACCGGCACGACGATGGCGCGACAACAATTGCCAAGCATCCTGTCCCCAAGGGGCAGCCCATCCTGGAATTGCGCGGCCTGCAGAAGAAATACGGTGCTGTCGAGGCCCTGAAACCGGCCAATATCACCTTCCTTTCGGGCGAAATCCACGCCATCGTCGGAGAGAATGGCGCGGGCAAATCGACCCTGATCAAGCTTCTGACCGGTGTTATCCGGCGAACGTCCGGCGAGGTCTTCTGGTGCGGCGATGCGGTGCAGCTCGCCACGCCGAACGAGGCGATTTCCCGCGGTATCAATGCCGTGCATCAGGAAGTCGTGCTTTGCCGCCACCTGTCCGTCGCGGCCAATATGTTTCTCGGCGACGAGATCAATAAGAACGGCCTGATGCGTAAGCGCGCCATGACCGATGCGGCCCAGGCCGTGCTCAACGATCTCGGCTTCAATCTGCCGGCTGCCGCCCTTCTGAGCGACCTGACGATCGGCCAGCAGCAGCTGGTGGCGACGGCGCGCGCGGCGATGCGTGGTACCCAGTTCTTGATTTTCGATGAGCCGACCGCTTACCTGACCCGCCAGGAATCGGCACAGCTCTTCCGCCTCATTCGCCGGCTACAGGCTGAAGGCGTGACGATCGTCTATATCAGCCATCGCATGGAAGAGGTTTTCGAGCTGGCCGACCGGGTTTCGGTGCTGCGCGACGGCACCCATATCGGCACGCGCAAGATTGCCGAAACCAATGATGCCGAACTGATCTCGATGATGATCAACCGCACCATCGAGCAGATCTATCACAAGGAAACGCTGCCGATCGGCGCGACGATTGTCGAGACGCGCGGCTTGTCAGGTCCAGGTTTCACGGATGTCTCGCTATCGGTGCGAGCAGGGGAAATCGTCGGGCTTTATGGCCTGATCGGTGCCGGGCGCAGCGAATTTGCGCTCGGGCTCTATGGCCGCCAGCCGCTGAGTGCCGGGGAAGTCCATTGGCAGGGCAACAAGGTCAGGATCCGCAACGAGCGTGATGCGATGGACCTCGGTATTGCGCTCGCGCCCGAAAGCCGCCGCGATCAAGGGCTCTGCCTCAATCTGCCGATCGGCCTTAACATCAACCTGCCGGTGTTCGACCGGCTGTCACGGGGTCTCACCATCAATCGCGGGCGTGAGATCGAGAACGCCGACCGGCAGATCAAGGATCTGAAAATCAAGACGCCGACACGGCGTGTACTGGCTTCAGCCATGTCCGGCGGCAACCAGCAGAAGATCGTCATCGGCAAATGGCTGAGCCATGGCGCCAAGCTGTTCATCTTCGACGAGCCGACGGTTGGCGTCGATGTCGGCACCAAGGCGGAAATCTATCGGCTGTTTGCACGGCTTCTGGAACAGGGGGCCGGTATCATCCTGATCTCCTCCTATCTACCGGAAGTCTATGAGCTTTCGGATCGGCTGCATGTGTTTCGCCAGGGAAGGCTCGTCGCCAGCCACACCTATCGTAGCGCCTCGCACGAGGAAGTGCTGACCCAGGCCATCGGCGTTTAAAATTCAGAAAAGACCGGACAAGAAAATGCGTGGAGGGAAATCATGAGCGTAGAGACAACAACGGAAACCGCACCGGTGCCGAAGAAGGGCATGAACATCCTGTTCGGCCTGACCCTGCTCGGGCTCTTGCTGTTTCTCTGGCTGCTTCTCGGTCTCTCGACCACGAGTTTCTGGACCTCCAACAATATCAGCAACCTGCTGCGCCAGGGGTCTATGACGGCGATCCTTGCCGTCGGGCAGACATTCGTCATCATCACGGCCGGTATCGATCTGTCGGTCGGTGCCGTCGTCGGTTTCTCCAGCGTCACCGTTGCCTGGCTGTTGCAGCAAGGCGTGCCGCTCTGGCCGGCCATGGGCATTACGCTCCTGGTTGGCGTGGCGATCGGCGCCTTTCACGCCTTCGGCATCGTCCGCATGGGCCTTCCCGCCTTCATCATCACGCTGGCGACGCTGACTTCGCTCCGCGGCATCGGCCTTCTGGTGACCAATGGCTCGACAATCTCGATCAGCAACGAGGCCTTCACCAACTTTTCCCGCGCCGATTTCCTCGGCATTCCCAGCCTGTTCTGGATGGTCATCGCCGTGGCGATACCGGCCTACATCTTCCTGCACTTGAGCCGCTGGGGCCGTTATCTCTTCGCCGTCGGCTCCAACAGCGAAGCCGCGCGTCTCTCCGGCGTCAATGTCAACCGGACGATCTATCTCGCCTATATCCTGTCTTCCACCTGCGCCGCCTTCGTCGGCCTGCTGCTCGCCTCGCGTATCGGCATCGGTAACGCCACCCAGGCTGAAGGCTGGGAACTGCAGGCGATTGCTTCCTCGGTCATCGGCGGTACCAGCCTGTTCGGCGCGGTCGGCTCGGTGCATGGGCCTCTGCTCGGCGCCTTCATTCTGGCGACCATCAATAACGGCGCCAATCTGCTCAACGTCAATGCGTTCGTGCAGCGCATCATCACCGGCGTGCTGATCATCGTCATTGTCTATTTCGATCAGTTGCGCCGCCGCGGTTCGCGCTGACCAATCCGGCACCCGGCCGGTTCTATCCCGGTCGGGTGCTGCTGCCATCCACCCATCTGTGAATAGAGACTGCAAGGAACTGCCTGCCATGAAAGCGGCTATCTGCCCGGAACCCGGGCGCCTGGATATCATCGACAGACCAGCGCCGGGCGCGCCGCCAAAAGGCTGGGCGCGGCTGGCGGTCAGCCATGTCGGCATCTGCGGCACCGACTATCATATTTTCGAGGGCAAACATCCCTATCTCGAATATCCCCGGATCATGGGGCATGAAATCTCGGCAACGGTGATCGAATCCGGCGAAGGAGTTTCGCTGACACCGGGCACGGCCGTCATCGTCAATCCGTATCTTTCGTGCGGGACCTGCGTCGCCTGCCGCAAGGACAAGCCGAACTGCTGCACCGCAATCAAGGTTCTGGGCGTGCATACGGATGGCGCGCTCTGCGAGGAAATCCTCGTCCCCGAAACCAATCTTTATCCGGCTGGCGATCTTTCGCTGGAAGCGGCGGCAACTGTTGAGTTCCTGGCCATCGGTGCCCATGCGGTTCGACGCTCGCTGGTGCCTGCCGGGTCACGGGCTCTGGTCATCGGCGCTGGGCCGATTGGCCTCGGCACTGCGCTGTTCTCCCGCATCGCCGGCCATCAGGTCACGTTGCTCGATGCCAGCGCCGAGCGTTTGCAGATGGCCGAAGAACGGTTGGGTTTTGCGGAAGGAATATTGGCCGGGGATGGCGCTTTGGACGCCGTATTGTCGGTCACAGGTGGCGACGGTTTCGATGTTGTCTTCGACGCCACCGGCTTTGGCGGTTCGATGGAGAAATCCTTCTCGTTCGTTGCCCACGGTGGCTGTCTGGTTTTCGTCAGCGTCGTGAAGGACGACATCCGCTTCTCCGATCCCGAATTTCACAAGCGAGAAATGATGCTGGTCGGCAGCCGCAATGCCACCCGGCAGGATTTCGAGCATGTGGCGGCATCCATCCGTGCCGGGCATGTTCCGGTCTCCTCGCTGATCACACATCGGACAACTCTGGACGCCGTCGTCACCGACCTGCCACGCTGGGCGCATGAAAAGGCCGGACTGATCAAAGCTGTGGTCAAGGTTTCCTCTTAGCCAAATGGTTGAGCGATGCGGTCTCTCGCGTCGATAGTCTCGGGCAAGCACCTTTACTTACTATCAAGTCCTCTGTGGCAGGCTGAACCTTGTCACAGAAGCGTTGCGGCATATTTATTGCGTCGCACAAGAAAAGTGCTAGTGTCGGCCTCGCTTGCGGACACGAACAAGAAGAATTGCAAGGTTGCGTCCGGTTGGGAGCGGCGTTGTCGTTTACGGTAACAAGGAGAACGCTTCCAATGTTCTACCAGCTTTACGAATTGAACCATGCAATGATGGCCCCCTGGCGCGCTGCGGCCGACGCCATGCGGCTGGCCTATGCCAATCCGCTCAATCCTATTTCACATACCTATATGGGCAGGGCGGCCGCTGCCGGTCTCGAAGTCTTCGAACGCACAACGCGCCGCTACGGCAAGCCGGAGTTCGGCCTGCCCGAAACCGTTGTCGATGGAGTCCCGGTTGCGGTGCGGGAACGGATCATCTGGCGCGAGCCGTTCTGTAATCTTATCCATTTCCAGCGCGCGTTACCGAAGGGCCGGGCATCCGATCCCAAGGTTCTGATCGTCGCGCCGATGTCCGGCCACTACGCCACGCTGCTGCGCGGTACCGTCGAAGCGCTGTTGCCGCAGTCGGATATCTACATCACCGACTGGATCGATGCCCGCACGGTGCCGTTGACCGAAGGGACGTTCGATCTCGACGATTACATCGACTACGTCATCCAGATGCTGCATTTCCTTGGGCCTGACACCCATGTTATCGCCGTCTGTCAGCCGGCGGTGCCGGTGCTGGCGGCAGTTGCTTTGATGGAAGCCAATGACGATCCGCTGTCGCCGTCTTCGATGACGCTGATGGGTGGGCCGATCGATACGCGCATCAACCCGACAGCAGTCAATCAGCTCGCCAAGGACAAGCCACTCAAGTGGTTCCGCGATAATGTGGTGATGCCGGTGCCGTTTCCGCAGGCGGGTTTCATGCGTCCGGTCTATCCGGGCTTCCTGCAGTTGTCCGGCTTCATGTCGATGAACCTCGACCGCCACCTGACAGCCACCAAGGATTTCTTCGAACATCTCGTCAAGAACGACGGCGACGCTGCCGAAAAGCACCGCGATTTCTATGATGAATATATGGCGGTGATGGATCTGACGGCGGAATTCTACCTGCAGACCGTCGAAACCGTCTTCATGCGCCATGCGCTGCCGAAGGGCGAGATGATGCATCGGGGCCAGCGGGTGGATACGACGGCGATCCGGAAAGTGGCCCTTTTGACGGTCGAAGGCGAGAACGACGATATTTCCGGCGTTGGCCAGACGCAGGCGGCGCAGACGATCTGTACCAATATCCCCGACAGTATGCGCCTGCACTACATGCAGCCGGATGTTGGCCATTATGGTGTTTTCAACGGTTCGCGTTTCCGCCGCGAAATCGCACCGCGCATCGCCGCGTTCCAACGCGAACATGCCCGCAGCGCCAAGCCGGTACGCCGGGTCATCAAGGGCGGCAAAACCGCCTGAGCGCATAGCATATCGATTTCATGGATGGATATCAGAGGCTTGCCGGATTTTGCGGACAATTGTCTTGTACACCGCTGGGCCTCTTCCCATCTCGTAATAAGCGGGCCCAAGGAGAGGCCCACTTTTAGCGAGGACTTCTGAACATGAACCAATCTGCATTGATCCGTCCTGACTGGACGCCAGCGACCATTGCCATGATGGTGCTCGGTTTCGTGATTTTCTGGCCGCTTGGGCTTGCCATGCTTGCCTATATCCTGTTCGGCGAACGGCTGAAGGGCTTCAAGAGGGATGCCAACAACAGCGTCGATGGCTTCTGCTCGTCCTTCAAGCGCAAAAGCCAGCGTTATGGCCGTCCGAACTTCGGCACCGGCAATGTCGCCTTCGACGACTGGCGCGATGCCGAGCTCGCCCGCCTTGACGAGGAACGCCGCAAGCTCGACGAAATGCGCGAACAGTTCGACGACTACGCCCGCGAACTTCGCCGCGCCAAGGATCAGGAAGAGTTCGACCGCTTCATGCGCGATCGCAATTCCGGCGGTTCAGGCTCGGTCCCGGGCTTCCCGGCCAATTGATCGGGTCATCCGCAAAACAAACAAAACCGGCATCCGCAAAGGTGCCGGTTTTTCTTTTCTATGCGGTCTTGCTTGTTCAGGATCATGCGTCCTTCAAACGAATCGGTTATCAAGACACTCATGTTCTCCCTGCTTCGAAAGCCGCGTCAGCCCAAATCCCCGCCGCCACCGGTGACGCGGACGATTGACGTTGCCGGCAAGGTGATGCCGTTGACCATTCGCCAGAATGCGCGGGCAACACGGATGACCTTGCGTATCGAACCGGGTGGCCGCGCCTTGAAGATGACCATTCCGGCCGGATTGCCTGAGCGCGAGATCAACGCTTTTCTCGATCGCCATCAGGGATGGCTGATGACCAAGCTTGCCCGGTTTTCCGGCGAGAGTGTTCTGGAAGAGGGGGGCACTATTCTGTTGCGCGGCGTTGCCCACCGGATCGAGCGGACTGGCAAGCTGCGCGGATTGACGGAAGCCGTAACCATTGATGACGAACCGGTTTTGCTCGTCAGCGGTGCCGAGGAGCACCTACGCCGCCGGATTGCGGATTTCCTGAAGAAGGAAGCCCGCAAGGATCTGGAGCGTCTGGTGTCGGTTTATGCCCGGATGGTCGGCCGCAAGGTGAAATCGCTGAGCTTCAAGGATACCCGTAGCCGCTGGGGCTCCTGCGCCGCCGATGGTGCCCTGAGCTTTTCCTGGCGCATCGTCATGGCGCCGCCGAAAGTGATCGACTATCTCGCCGCCCATGAAGTCTCGCATCTGCGCGAGATGAACCATGGGCCGGACTTCTGGGATTTGTGTGAAGAGCTTTGCCCGGCGATGGACGATGCCAAGCGCTGGCTGAAGCGCAATGGCACGATGCTGCATGCAATCGACTTCGATTGAGCCCGTGTGGCCTTAGCGCCGGTACTGGCTGCCCAGCGCTTCCCTGATCTTCTCGTCGGTCTTGTACTGGCTGAGCGCATAGACCGACCAGATCGCGGCTGGAATCCAGCCGATCAGCGTAATCTGCAGAATCAGGCAGACAATGCCGGCAATCGGCCGGCCGATGGTGAAAAACTGAAGCCAGGGCAGGATGAGGGCAAGCAGAAGGCGCATGATGGTCTCCGTGATCGTCAAACGCGATATGGGTCCACCATCCTGCATATGCAATGGTGGAAGCCCGTTCACGCCGCCTTTTGCCGTGTTTTGCGCTCGACTCCGACGGAATTTCATGTCAGTTCGCTGTGCATGAAAACGGAAGTCAAAATTTGCGGACTGAAGACTGAAGAGGCCGTGGATCGGGCCGTGGCGCTCGGTGCGGGCTACACGGGTTTCATCTTCTTTCCGAAGAGCCCGCGTAATATCGAGCCTGATGATGCCGGCCGGCTAGCTGAGCGCATTCGAGGCAAGGCGAAGATCGTCGCGGTCACCGTCGATGCGGATAATGACGATCTAGACGAAATCGTCTCGGCGCTGTCGCCGGACATTCTCCAGCTTCACGGCAACGAAAGCCCCGAGCGTGTCCTGAACGTCAAGGCGGTCTACGGATTGCCGGTCATCAAGGCGCTGTCCATTCGCGACGCTGATGATCTGAAGCGGATCGAACCCTATATAGGGATTGCCGATCGCTTTCTGTTCGACGCCAAGCCGCCGAAAGGCTCCGATCTGCCGGGTGGCAACGGTGTGTCTTTCGACTGGAAGCTTCTCGATACGCTTGACGCAAGCGTCGATTACATGCTTTCCGGTGGCTTGAACGCGGAGAATATCGGTGAAGCCCTGGCTTTGACCGGCGCTAAGGCCATTGATACGTCCTCCGGTGTCGAAAGCGCGCCGGGTGTCAAGGATCTGGGCCGCATGGAAGAATTTTTCGATGCCATCGCCCGCGCGGAAGCGGATATGGCCGGAGCATCGGCAGGGAGAAGCAAGTGAACGAGACGCCAAACCTGAATTCGTTCAAGACCGGACCCGACGAGGATGGCCGCTTCGGCATTTTCGGCGGCCGTTTCGTTGCCGAAACCCTGATGCCCTTGATCCTCGACCTGCAGGACGAGTGGAACAAGGCGAAAACCGATCCGGAATTTCAGGCTGAGCTGAAACATCTCGGCGCCCATTATATCGGCCGCCCCAGTCCACTTTATTTCGCTGAGCGCCTGACGGCCGAGCTTGGCGGCGCCAAGATCTACTTCAAGCGCGAAGAGCTCAACCATACCGGTTCGCACAAGATCAACAATTGCATCGGCCAGATCCTGCTCGCCAAGCGCATGGGCAAGACCCGCATCATTGCCGAAACCGGTGCAGGCCAGCATGGCGTGGCCTCCGCCACTGTTGCTGCTCGCTTCGGTCTTCCTTGCGTCGTCTATATGGGCGCCACCGATGTCGAGCGTCAGGCGCCGAACGTCTTCCGCATGAAGCTGCTCGGCGCTGAGGTCAAGCCGGTGACGGCTGGTTCCGGCACGTTGAAGGACGCGATGAACGAGGCGCTGCGCGACTGGGTCACCAATGTCGACGACACCTATTATCTGATCGGCACGGCAGCTGGCCCGCATCCCTATCCGGAAATGGTGCGCGATTTCCAGGCCGTGATCGGCACGGAGGCCCGCGCGCAGATGCTGGAAGCCGAAGGCCGCCTGCCGGATCTGGTTGTCGCGGCTGTCGGTGGCGGATCGAATGCGATCGGCATCTTCCATCCGTTCCTGGACGATGAATCTGTCAAGATCGTTGGCGTCGAGGCTGGTGGCAAGGGGCTGGAAGGCGACGAGCATTGCGCATCGATCACGGCCGGATCGCCGGGCGTGCTGCATGGCAATCGCACCTATCTGCTGCAGGACAGCGACGGGCAGATCAAGGAAGGCCATTCGATTTCGGCCGGCCTCGATTATCCCGGCATCGGCCCGGAACATTCCTGGCTCGCCGATATCGGCCGCGTCGAATATGTGCCGATCATGGACCACGAGGCATTGGAAGCCTTCCAGACGCTGACGCGCCTCGAAGGCATCATTCCAGCGTTGGAGCCGAGCCACGCGATCGCCGAAGTGATCAAGCGCGCGCCCAAAATGCGCAAGGACGAGATCATCCTGATGAACCTCTCCGGCCGCGGCGACAAGGATATCTTCACCGTCGGAAAACTGCTTGGAATGGGGCTGTAACAGCATGACCGCACGCATGGACAAACGATTTGCCGATCTGGCAGCCGAAGGCCGGCCGGCGCTGGTCACCTATTTCATGGCAGGCGATCCGGATTTCGAGACGTCGCTGGCGATCATGAAGGCGCTGCCGTCGGCCGGTTCCGATATTATCGAGCTCGGCATGCCCTTTTCTGATCCGATGGCCGACGGCCCGGCAATCCAGCTGGCCGGTCAGCGCGCCCTGAAGGGCGGCCAGACGCTGGTCAAGACGCTGGAAATCGCCCGCCGTTTCCGCGCCGACGACCAGGACACGCCGATCGTTCTGATGGGGTACTACAACCCGATCTATATCCACGGCGTCGACCGTTTTCTCGACGATGCGCTGGAAGCGGGTATCGACGGCCTGATCGTCGTCGACCTGCCGCCGGAAATGGATGACGAGCTGTGCATCCCGGCGTTGAAGAAGGATATCAACTTCATTCGCCTGGCAACACCGACCACCGACGACAAGCGGTTGCCGAAGGTTCTCGAAAATACCTCCGGTTTCGTCTATTATGTCTCGATGAACGGTATCACCGGCTCGGCTCTGCCGGATCCCGCCCTCATCGGCGGTGCCGTGCAGCGGATCAAGGGGCACACGAAACTTCCGGTCTGTGTCGGCTTTGGCGTCAAGACGGCTGAACATGCCCGCGCCATTGGCGCGTCGGCGGATGGTGTTGTTGTTGGCACCGCCATCGTCAACCAGGTGGCGTCCAGCCTGACCGAGGACGGACACTCAACAGGGGCAACGGTGCCAGGCGTGGAAACGCTGGTTCGTGGCCTCGCAGCCGGCGTTCGTTCCGCGAAACTTGTCGCGGCCGAATAAATGCCCATATTCTGGGCCACGACCGGTTTTGACTATTCAGGAGTTTGGATTTGAACTGGATCACAAATTACGTTCGACCGAAGATCAACTCGATGCTCGGCCGCCGGGAAGTTCCGGAAAATCTCTGGATCAAATGCCCGGAAACCGGCGAGATGGTGTTTCACCGCGATCTCGAGGAAAACAAGTGGGTCATCCCCGCCTCTGGCTTCCATATGAAGATGCCGGCCAAGGCGCGGTTGAAGGACCTGTTCGATGATGGCGTCTACGAGGCCCTGCCGCAGCCGAAGGTGGCGCAGGACCCGCTGAAGTTCCGCGATTCGAAGAAATATGTCGATCGCCTGCGTGACAGCCGGATCAAGACTGATCTGGAAGACACGATCGTCGCCGGTGTTGGCCGCTGCCGCGGCGTCAAGCTGGTTGGCGTCGTGCACGAATTCAACTTCATGGGCGGCTCGCTCGGCATGGCTGCCGGGGAAGCGATCGTCAAGGCATTCGAAAAGGCCATCGCTGAAAAGTGCCCGCTGGTGATCTTCCCGGCTTCGGGCGGCGCCCGCATGCAGGAAGGCATCCTTTCGCTGATGCAGCTGCCGCGCACGACCGTTGCGGTGCAGATGCTCAAGGAAGCAGGCCTCCCCTATATCGTCGTGCTGACAAACCCGACCACGGGTGGCGTCACGGCATCCTATGCCATGCTGGGCGATCTGCATCTGGCCGAGCCGGGTGCTGAAATCTGCTTTGCCGGCAAGCGCGTCATCGAGCAGACCATTCGCGAAAAGCTGCCGGAAGGTTTCCAGACCTCGGAATACCTGATGGAACACGGCATGATCGACATGGTGGTCAAGCGTCACGATATTCCAGACACGCTGGCTCGCGTGCTGAAAATCCTGACGAAGAAGCCGGTGGATGCTGCAAAGCTCAACGGCAGTGCAGCGCTTGCCGCCATTCCAATGGCAGCCAGCGCCTGAGTTGCCACGCGTAGGGCGGTCGGGATTGACCGGTCGCCCGCAAGCTATTTAAATCATTTGAGATTGGCGCGTCTTGAGCGCGCTTGAATGCGCGCCCGGCGCTCCAGCGGCAGTTGGAGGAGCGGTGATGACGGCGGTACAGGTCTCTGAAGCGGGGCAGGAAATCGACAAGCTGCTGGCGCTTCATCCGAAGGGCTTCGATCTTTCGCTTGACCGGATCACCCGGCTTCTCGATGTGCTTGGCAATCCGCAGGACAGGCTACCGCCGGTCATTCATGTTGCCGGCACCAATGGCAAGGGGTCGGTCACGGCCTTTTCCCGCGCCATCCTTGAGGCCGCCGGCCTCAGCGTCCACGTCCATACATCGCCGCATCTGGTCAATTGGCACGAGCGTTATCGTCTCGGCAAAAAAGGCGAACGCGGCGCGCTGGTCAGCGATGCCGTCTTGGCCGATGCCGTTCGCCGTGTCGGCGAAGCCAATGCCGGGCAAAAAATCACCGTTTTCGAAATTCTCACAGCCGTCACCTTCGTATTGTTTGCGGAGCATCCGGCCGACGTCGTCATCATCGAAGTTGGCCTCGGCGGACGTTTCGATGCGACCAATGTCATCAAGGCGCCGGCCGTTTCCGTGATCATGCCGATCTCGCTCGATCATCAGGCCTACCTCGGCGATCGCGTCGAATTGATTGCTGCCGAAAAGGCCGGGATCATGAAGCGCGGCTGCCCGGTGGTGATCGGTCATCAGGAAGAAGACACCGCGCGGGATGTTCTGATCTCGATTGCCGAACGGCTGAAATGCCCCCTCTCGGTCTATGGGCAGGACTTTATGGCCCATGAGGAATTCGGACGTCTGGTCTATCAGGATGAATTCGGTCTGGCCGACCTGCCGGTACCGCGTCTGCCCGGGCGCCATCAATACGCCAATGCGGCTGCCGCCATCCGGGCAGTGAAAGCTGCCGGGTTCGATATCTCCGATACTGTCATCGATAAAGGTTTGACCACTGTTGAATGGCCTGGCCGCCTGCAGCGCTTGACAGAAGGCAATCTGGCGCGTCTGGCGCCGGAAGGGTCGGAAATCTGGGTTGATGGCGGGCACAATCCCGGCGCCGGTCAGGTTATCGCCGAAACCATGGCCAATCTGGAAGAGCGAGACCCGAGGCCGCTGTTCATGATTATCGGCATGATCAATACAAAGGATCCGGCCGGGTATTTCCAGGCCTTCAAGGGGCTCGCCGAACAGGTGTTTACCGTGCCGATTCGCGGTTCCGATGCGGGCATTGACCCGGTGGCGCTCGCCGATGATGCAGCATCGGCCGGATTTGAAGCCGGAGCTATGTCTTCGGTTGCCGAGGCGCTGGCCGCGATCACGGCAATGTTCGATGACGATCCGGTCGCGCCGCGTATCCTGATCGGTGGCTCGCTCTATCTGGTTGGCGATGTTCTGGCCGACAATGGTACACCGCCGAAATAAAGCGGCGGCGCCACCATTCTGAATTTTTGAACAGAGAAGATGAATGCGCGACAAGAATCCTGAACTGCCAGAGGGCTATTCGCCTGTGCCGGCCGGCAAGGTTGCCAATGTGGTGACATTTCTGGAGATGCGTCAGCGTCCGGCGGAAATGGCTGATTTGCCGGAACTGCCACTGACGCTGATGCGCCTCGGCCCTGAGAATCTGGATATCTACCGGCGGCTGTTTCGCGAGGTCGGCGAGGATTGGCTATGGGGCTCGATGCTTGATGTCAGCGATGAGGACGTGCGCGGCATTCTCGCCAATCCGTCAATGGAGACCTATTCGTTACGCGACGGTGGCCGTGATGTCGGCCTGCTCGAACTCGATTTCCGCGTGTCCGGCGAATGCGAAGTGGTCTATTTCGGCGTGATCAAAGATGCGATCGGCAAGGGTACGGGACGCCTTCTGATGAACCAGGCGATTACCAAGGCCTGGGCGCATCCAATAAATCGGTTCTGGCTGCACACCTGCACGTTCGATCATCCGGCCGCCGTCGGCTTCTATCAGCGCTCCGGCTTCAAGCCTTACAAGCTGATGGTCGAGGTCCACGATGATCCGCGTCTGACAGGCCTGCTGCCGAAAACCGCCGCACCACACGTTCCATTGCTGGAACCTGCAACCGGCGCTGAATGATCTGATAAACGAAAAAAGCCCGGTTTCCCGGGCTTTTTGATTCCACTTGGAATTTCACTTACGCAGCAGCGTTGGAAATCCACGAGGTCAGGGCTGTCTTCGGTGCGGCGCCAACCTTGATGTCGGCAACTTCGCCGGCCTTGAACATGGCAAGTGTCGGGATCGAGCGAACGCCATACTGGGCGGCGATTTCCGGGTTCTCGTCGATGTTGACCTTGGCAACCTTGACCTTACCGGCCAATTCAACAGAAATTTCTTCCAGGCTCGGAGCGATCATCTTGCACGGGCCGCACCATTCGGCCCAGAAATCAACGATGACAGGCTCGACGGAGTTCAGGACTTCGTCCTGAAAATTGGAAGTATCGACTTTTACGGTAGCCATAGGCTGCTCCTTGGTTTCGAAATCGGCGTTCTTCGAACGGTTACCCATCATGTGATGGTTGAGCGTCAGCTTTTCAATCCCATTCCTATCTCACTTTGTCGCGAGGTCCACAAGACTCCTGTCCAGCATCGCCTCCGGCAGCGCGAGAACGGTGGGACCTCCGGTATAAATCAGAGCACATTGAATGTTGTGATCAGGATAGAGCGGCTGCAGCAGCGCGCGATAAATGGCCAGCTGGGCGCGGTAAACGAAAGGGATGGCTTCAGCGGAGGCGGGAATCTCGCGATTGGTCTTGAAATCAGCAATGATGATGGTGTTTGCCGATACTGCCAGCCGGTCGATCCGGCCCGACACCGCAAAGTCCCTGGCGCCGAGTTTGAGTGTGCCCATGACAGACACCTCCGCCCGGCTGCCTTCGGAAAACAGTTCGGCGAGTTCCGGGTGATCGATCACCCTCAACACCGATTCGGTCAATGCTTGCCGTTGCGGGGCGGACCAGCGCGGCACCGAGCGAAGCAGGTAACGTTCCGCTGCTGCCCGCCGTTCTTCCGGTGCGATCGACGGCAGCACCTGCAGGAACCGGTGCAGGATCGCTCCGCGCAGTAGTGACGTATCGGCGCCGGGCTTTTGCGAGAACAGGGCTGAGCCGACGACAGCTCCGCTATCCTCCTCATCGATCACCGCACCTGCGCCGGAAGGACTGAGGGGCCGGGGCAGATGCTTTTGCGGCGGCAACGGCTGCAACAGCGCCGGCGGCAGGCCGACGCGTTGAACCTCAACGGTTTCCCCGTCCTGTTCCTGCATTTGCAGGTCCCGGCCGGACGCGGAAACCTGCCAGCGATAACCGGTCCACTCCTGATCGCTGGCGGCAAATGTCATTGGTGCACTGCGGCCGCGCTCATCGGCGGAAAGGCTGGCGGTAACCATGGCATGCCAGCTTTCGGGATTGGCGCGTTTGCCCTGATAGCCACAGACGATCAGCCGGTCGGCGGCGCGCGTCATGCCGACATAGAGCAGCCGGCGGTATTCTTCCTCGGCCGCTGTTTTCAGCCGGTCGGTGTCCGCATCCACCAGCGCATTCGATGTGGCGCCCGGCGGGCGCCAGACCGGCAGCGGCATGGCGTGATCGCCCTGCTTGATCATCCTGAGGCCAGAGACATGCTGTGAATTAAAGGCCTTGCCGCCGCCATCGACCAGAAAGACGACCGGCGCTTCCAGGCCTTTGGCGGCGTGGACCGTCATGATGCGGACTTCGTTGCGCTCCTTGTCCTGCTCGCGCTTGACCGTCGGCGCTTCCATTTCCAGGCCGGAAATGAACGCCTGCAGGCCGGGAAGGCCGTTCTTTTCGTGGTCGAGGGCAAAGGTCAGGAACTCGTCGAGGATATCGCTGACCTCACTGCCCAGCCGTCCAAGGTAGGCGGCGCGTCCACCGTCCTGACCCAGAATCTGGGCGTAAAAATCATGAACGGGCAGGGTGCGCGATAGAGCCCTGTAGCGCTGCAGCTTCTGCAGGGCGGGATGATAACCGCTCGCCTCGTCGGCGCCGGAATCCAGAAGGCTTTTCCAGACACTGACGGATGGCAACCTTCCCACGGCCAACGCGGCGATATCGTCTTCGCCAAGGTTGAACAGCGGGCTTTTCAACAGGGCAGCCAGCGACAGGTCATCCTGTGGCAGAAGAACGAAACGGCCGAGCGCCATCAGGTCCTGCACCGCGATGTGGTTGGTCAGCACCAACCGGTCGGCACCGGCAACGGGAATGTTCTGCCGGGTCTTCAGAGCACGGGTCAGCGCATTGACGAACGCGTCGCGCTTGCGCACGAGAACGATGACATCGCCCGGTTGCATCGGCCGTTTGACGCCTTTCTCGATCACCGTTTCCCGGCCGATCCAGTCGGCAAGCACAGCGGCAATGCGCTGCGCCAGAATATTGGCCGGTGCATCTTCGGGCGTTGCGTCGAAGGCTGCTGTCCAGTCGTCTTCCTGAATGCTGTCGGCCGGCGCGATTGCTTCCCAGACCTCAACGAGACCGGGATGGCCGATGCGGTTGGACGCGTGCACCACGGCATCATTGCGGGCGCTGAGGCCACGGGCATGGACCGGATTTTCAAACACGGTATCGACGGCTGAGAGCACATCTTCGGTCGAGCGGAAGGAGAGCTGCAGCCGGATCGGGCTGAAGATCTTGCCGCCATCGCGAACCCGCCGCTCGGTCTCGATGCTCTCATTGGAAAACCGTTCGGGCCGGGCGCCCTGGAACGAGTAGATCGACTGCTTCTCGTCGCCGACGGCAAACATCGTCCGGTTGCCGCCGCGCGCCGTTTCGCCGGAGAAGAAGTCCTCGGCGAGCGACTGGATGATCGTCCATTGTACAGGGCTGGTATCCTGCGCCTCATCGACGAGGATATGATCGATGCCTTGGTCGAGCTTGTAGTGGATCCAGCGGCTGACATCACCGCGTGACAGAAGCGTCGCCGTGCGGTTGATCAGGTCATCGAAATCCAGCTGGCTGCGGCTTTTCTTGATGTCCTCATAGTCGTTGTTCAGCCGGTCGGCGAGCACCAGCGCGGCCTTGGTTGCGTCGAACATCGCAATCAGGTTGAGCCTGTCTATGGCAGCGATGACATGATCGCGGGCAGCATTGACAATGCCCTCCAGATCCGGCGCCTTGTCGCGTATTCCCTTGGACAGGAACGTCGAATCGGCCCTCGGTTTTCCGGACTTGGTGAAGAACAGGTCCTTCAGCGCGTTATAGCGTTGCAGCGGCTCGACGAGCTTGGCGGCTGCGCGCAGGCCATCGGCAAAATCCGTAACCTTGGTGCCACCGCTTGAGAGTGCAATGCCGATGTAACGCTCTAGCGCCGCGCCGTTCAGTCCCTTCAACGGCCAGAAGCCGGCTATTGCTGTTTGCGTTGTTTCATCGGGTTCGAGCCCCAGAGCCAGGCGAAGCGCCGGATCGATGCCGCCCTTGCTGGCGGCATCATCGAGAAACAGTTGGATCGGCGTGCGTTGCGCAACGATCGCCGACAGCAGTTTTTCCAGCCCGGTGTCATCGGCAAGATCGAGCACCGTGGCAAAGGCCTCGGTCAACTCGTGGTCGTCCTCGCTTGCGGTAGCCGTCAGCAGCGCCCGCCGTGCATCGGCCAACAATGTCGCAGAAGCGCGGTCGTCCAGAACGGAAAAATGACCGGCGACATTCGCTTCCAGCGGAAATTGATGCAGCAGGGCTTCGCAGAAAGCGTGGATCGTCTGGATTTTCAGGCCGCCGGGTGTTTCGAGCGCCCGCGCAAACAGGCGGCGGGCTTCCTGGCGTTTCAGAAGATCGGGCCGCTCGCCCTCGATCGCTGCGATCCTGTCGTCCAGGGCGTCATCATCCAGTGTCACCCATTCGGCCAGCCGTTCGAATACCCGGTTCGACATTTCCGACGCCGCCGCCTTGGTATAGGTCAGGCAGAGGATCGCCGAAGGCCGGCAGCCGGAGAGCAGAAGCCGGATAACCCGCTGCGTCAGCACATGCGTCTTGCCCGAGCCGGCATTGGCCGACACCCAGGCGGAGCGGGCGGGGTCGGAAGCGAGCGCCTGTTTGGCTGAGGTCCAGTCGAGCCAGGCCTGCGGCGTCGGCTCGAGCGGGCCGAAATCGTCATCCGTCATTGCTGTCATCCTCGCCTTCCGCCGTTGCCCATTCGGCAACGCGGGCCAGATGGTCGTATTCGCCGCCGTAATCGCGCTCCTTCTGGACGATCAGGCGGGAGGCGAAGCCATATTTGCCGCTCATCAGGGCAGCCAGAAGCCCGGTCAGCTCCTTCAGCGAATCCTCGGCCAATTGCTCGGCCGACTTGTTCTCGACATTGGCGCGCTCCTTGGCATGCTCGTTGTTGACCTCCTGAACGGCAAATCGTTCGCCGGGTTTCAGGCGGACGTAAAGCAGTGATTGCGGATGCTTTGCCCCGGTCTTCTGGAAGGCACCGGCCTTGAGCGCTGCGGCTTCCAGCGCCAGCTGTGGATCCAGCAAGGCGCGAGCCTCGTTGGTCGAGGGATTTGATCCAGTCTTGTAATCGATGATGACAGCGCTGCCATCGCCGAGAATATCGATGCGGTCAGCAATGCCGGTCAGCTTGATGCCGGACACGCCAAGCTCCATCGATGCGTAGAGTTCGGTAAAACTGTTCCGGATATCGGCCTGGCGGCTGATTTCCCAGTCGATAAAGGCCTTGCCGACGGCGGCAAAGCGCGGCCGCCAGACGATGTCGATATGAGCGGGCAGGGCCTGCTCGTTAAAAGCCGCGTCAAGAATCCGGCTCATTTCCTCTTGCGCTTGTGGCGATGCGGCATCCAGCTTCGCACGCACGAACCGCTCGACGATCTTGTGATACAGCGTGCCGCGTTCGGCGGCACCCGGATCGCGGTTGAATGGATCAATCGGCTGCAGGTGCAGGATGCGCCGCGCATAGACGGCATAGGGGTCGCGCCGTAGCCGGCTCACTTCGCTGAAGGAATAGCTGCGCGGCTGGTGCTCTGGCGATGGTTTCGGTTCCGGCCGTTTGGCCAGCGGCTGGGTCACACCCTGATCGAGCATTCCGGCCCATTGCTGATAATCCCGCCCGTTGTCCCGAAGCGTTGCCGCAAACGGCTTGCCGCCGACCGCCAGAAGCCGCTGCAGCCAGCGGGAGGCGACGGTCGGGGTGGCACCCTTGCGCATGGCGCGGGTCAGAATGAGCTTGCGCGTGCCGCAAGCCATCTGGAAATCGTGGGCCAGCTGGCCAATCCGCCGTTCCGGCGGTTCAAGCCCCATTGATGTTTTCATGGTGCGTGACAGGAAGGGATCGTTTGCCGTCTGGCCGGGCCAGGTGCCTTCGTTCATGCCGCCGAGAACGACCAGATCGACGCTTTGAAGGCGGGATTCGAGTGCGCCGAAAATGAACACACGCGGATGACGCATCGAGCGCGGCTTGATCGATTCGCTTGCCGACAAGGCCTCGACAATATCGCCCCATTGCGGCCCGTCTGCCATCAGCTGGCCTTCTGTCTCGATGACGGAGCGCAACTGTGTTGCCAGTGCTTCGCCGGCTTCACCTGACCACAGCCCGGCGAGACTGCCCTGTTCATCGACGGCAACGGCTTCGAGAGCAACCCCGGTTTTTTCGGCCCATTGCGACAGCGGCAAGGCTGCCGTCAGCCCCCTGCCGCTTCTGTGATGGCGCACTAGGGTCCCCGCCAACGGCTCGGCTGCCGCGGCAATGCGCCGGGCAAGATCGCGGGCCTGTTCGATGGCCGCGTCATCGATCTGGCCGCGCCATTCCGGCAGGTGTTTCTTGCCGATTTCGTGCTGCAGCGTCTGATCGAGAAGGGTTTCCAGCTCCGAAATATCGGCGCTGCCAGTGCCGCCGCGCAGCGCCATCAGCTCCAGCGTCGTGGCGGCAGCGTTCATCGCCTCGGCCGAGAGGCCGAAACGGGCGAGCGGATGTTTGAGGAGTGCCACAATCGATACCGGGTCGCCCGGCCGCAACGCTGCTTCAAGCAGCAGACGGGTCAGGCTGCCTGGTCCGGTGGACGAGAGCGGCGTGCCGGCGGAATCGTCGGCCTCGATCCCGAAGCGCATCAGCTCAGTGGCCACGCGACGGGCCAGATCGCGGTCTGGCGTGATCAGCGCCGCCTGGCTGTCATCGTTGCCATGCAGCGCAAGCCGCAAGGCTATTGCGATAGCCGTTGCCTCCTCACGCTCATTGGTCGTTTCGATCAGCGCCGCATCGGAGAACGCAGCGGTTAGCTGAATGGGATCGATATCACCGCGTAGAGCCGTCCAGCCGCTGGTCGCCTGCACCGGCAAAAGGGCATGGGAGATCAGCTCAGCCCGGTAATCGAGATCAGGCTCCGAGTTGCCAAGAACCGAAACGTCCTGACGCGAAACCTCCATGAGCTTCAGCAGGCGGAAGAATCCGTATTGCGGATGGCTGCGGCTGGCCGAATCCGGCCTGCCGGTCAGCGTCCCGGTTTCTGGCGCGATCATCATCCACTCGGCGTCGCTCATCGTCTGGTCGAGGCCGGGAAGGACGATGGTGCCATTGGGAAGTTTCTGGACCGCCGCGATCAGCTTGGCGGTTGCCGGGATCGAGCCGGTGGAGCCGGCAATAATAATCGGACCGGTGACCTTGCCGTTCGCGATCCGCAAGGCTTCGGCCTCAAGGATGGCGTTGCGGTGGCGGGCGGGAGAGGACTGTTTCAGTTCCTCCAGCCGTGCTGGCCAATAGGTGCTGGCAATTTTCAGGAATGCCAGCGTCAGCTGCCACCAGAGTGCATGGTCAGCGTCATCGAGCTTGTCGAGCGCGTTCCAATCCAGCTCTTCCGTCTCCATCGCGTCGATGATTTCGGAGAGATTGCGGGCCAGCCAGATGGCATCGGCAGGGCTTGCCGGAGCGATCAGCGGACTTTCCGCGTGCACGTCGAGCACGGCCTTCGGCAGCTGGTTTCGCCAGGCAAGAATGAGACAGCCGAGCTCGATAAGCCGCGCAATGTTGGGCAAGGGTGGTGCGAGATCGAGGATCGCCGGGATTTCGGCATCGAAGAAGCCACTGTCATCATCGGTTTCGCCGAGCGCCCGGATCATTGGCAGGATCGCCGAGCGCCCACCAAGGCAATCCACCAGTTCAGAGCGCAGCACGCGGGCCGAGCGCCGGGTCGGCACGAAAATGGTGACGCCAGCAAGCGACAGCGGGTCGGCCGTGTCGTAGCGGAAACCCGGAACCAGTTCGCCGGAACACAGCTTCTCGACAACGGTCTTCAGGAAGGGAAGGCCGGGCGGAATGGTGAAGACGTTGGAGACCGCGTCCGTCACGTCATCAGGCTCCTGTTACAAGCTGGCGGATCGCATCTTCGGCCTGGCCGATCGCCTCGGGCGTGCCGACGGTTAGCCAGTGACCATCGAGAACGATGCCGGAAAGCCGGTTCCGGGCGATTGCCCGGTCGAAATAGATATTGAGGTTGAAGGCGTCATCCGGAGCGTCAGCGAAAAGGCCACTGTGCAGCGCGATGGCGCCGGCATAGACGACGGGATTGTCCATACCGTCTTTGTAACGCGACAGTCGCCCTTCTTGATCGAGCGAGAAATCCAGCTTGCCATTGTGTCCGGTCGTATCTTCGTTGCGCACGCAAAGCAGCGCCATGTCCATCGTTTCGGGATCGAAGAAGGATGCGAGCCGTTCGAGATTGGAGGGCGCATCCGACTTTTCTCCGACCCAGAACAGGTCGGCATTCATCACCAGAACCGGCCCCTCCGGCAGAAGCTTCAATCCCTTGGCCAACCCACCACCGGAGTTCATCAGCGCCGCCCGCTCGTCGGAAATCACGATGTTTGGCCGGCTTCGCTCAGCCAGATGCGCTTCCATCCGGTCGGCAAAATGATGGACGTTGACCGCCGCCGTCGTCACGCCTGCAGCCTCCAGAAGATCGAGCACATAGTCGATCATCGGCATGCCTGCGATCGGAACCAACGGTTTCGGCATGGTGTCGGTAATGGGGCGCAGACGGGTTCCAAGCCCCGCGGCAAGCACCATGGCGTTTTCGATGATGGACATGGGCACACGCATTCCGCTGAAGCTTCAGCCGTTGATTCGGCTTAAAGGATTCCAGCCTTTATGCACCAATCGCGCAAGGGTGCGAGCGCTTCGTGTTGCAGCGCCACTTCGAGATAGGAAAATGTCCGCGGCATGTGCTTCATGTAGAGAGGCTTGCCGTCACGCTGCATCAGCCGCACCCAGATGCCCACGAGCTTGCAATTACGCTGCGCTGACATCAGATGCCAGTCGCGCCGGAATGTCGCTTCATCGAAGGAGCCAAGAGCGTGGCGTTCGGAGCAATAGAGCGACAGCATCGCATCGCGCAGCTCTGGCTCGATCGTGACGCGGGCATCCTGCGAGATCGAGGCGACGTCATAGGCGGTCGGGCCGATCATCGAATCCTGGAAATCGATGATGCCGATCCGCTCAAAACCTGCGTGATCACCGCGCCAGATGATGTTCGGCGAATGGAAGTCCCGCAGCAGCAGTTTCTGTTCTGACGAACCCAACAGATCGATCAGTTGGTCCCAGACCGCGAAATAACCATGACGCTCGGCATCGGAAGCTTTTTCGCCGCGCTTCCAGGGCAGGTACCAGTCGAGCAGCAGACTGGTTTCGATCTTCATCGCCGTGCGGTCGAAATCGGGGATGTGGTGGGTGACGGCGCCGAGGGAAATATCCCGTGTCACGGGCTGCGCATGCAGATGCGCCAGCACGCGGGCGCTTTCCAGATAACGCTCGGCAATCGGTTGTCCCTCTGCGTCGAGAATACCCTCACTGCCGAGGTCTTCGATCAGCAGGATGCCGGCATCGAGATCGGCCTCATAGATATCCGGTGCGCAAAAGCCCTTAGTCCGAATATCGTGGGCGACGGCGACGAAGGGGATGACATCTTCGGCGATATGGGCGAGCTGCTGATAATATTTGCCGTCCTGAAGGATGGGGCCGGGCTTGTGACGGGCCGAGTCCATCAGGATGCGGGCGGGTTCGCCGGGCATGAGAATGCGTTCATAGGCACGTGCGGAAGCGTCGCCGCTCAGATGCCGGCGCTTGGCATCGCCAAGACCCTGCTGTTTGAGAAAAGCGCGGATGGCAAGGCTGCGTTCAATCCGCGCAAGGGCGGAAGCTTCGCCGGTGATCGTGACGGTGCGTCCGTCACCAAGATGAGAAAACGTGGCGGTCAGCCGTGACTTCGGCAGCGCTGCCAGGGCATTTTCCGGCCATTCCACCAGGCAGATACCCTCGGACAGGGCCTCGTCGAAACCTAGCTCGTCGAGTTCCGAAACGTCGGCCAGCCGGTAGAGATCGAAATGCGAAACCGGAATACGAAGGTCGTAGCTTTGGACCAGCGTGAAGGTCGGACTTGGAACCTCCAGCATCTCGTCGTCGGCCATGGCGCGCAGGAAGGCGCGTGCCAGTGTCGATTTGCCCGCACCCAGATCGCCCGACAGGGCGAGACAGTCGCCGGCCTTCAAGGCCAGCGCAAGGTCTTCGCCGAGCTCGATGGTCGCCGCCTCGTCCTTGAGGGTGAGCTCGATCACCTGCATTATTCCGCCGCGGCGATCTGTGGCAGTTCGCCGGATGGGATGCGGCAGGTCACTTCCGTTCCTTCGCCTTCGCGGCTTCGGATTGATACAGTTCCGTGATGCAGGCTGACGAAACTTTCGACGATTGACAGTCCAAGGCCGGCGCCACCATGCTGGCCATGGCTTTCGAACCGCTTGAATACGGTGTCGAGCACATCCTGCGGAATGCCGGCGCCGCTGTCGGTGACGCTGAACACAAAATCGCTGCCCTCGCGGCGGCACTTCAGGCTGACGGTGCTGCCGTCAGGGGCAAAATTGGCGGCGTTGGTCAAAAGCTTGATGAGGATCTGCTTCAGACGTTGATGATCGGCGACGAACAGACCCAGCATATCCGGCGTATCGATCTGCAGGGTGACGGCGCTTTCCTGCAGCCTGTCGGCCATCTGCAGCGACACTTCATCGAGGAAGTCGGTCAGGTTGATTTCCGAGAGGTCAAGCTCGACGATGCCCGCATCGACGGTTGCCAGATCGAGAATATCATTGACGATCGTCAGAAGCAGTGAGGACGAGGTGGAAATGTGATCGACATATTCCGCCTGCCGTTCCGTCAGCGATCCGAAGGTGGGCGTTTTCAGGAGGTCGGCAAAGCCGATGATATTGGTCAGCGGTGAGCGCAGTTCATAGGATACGTGCTGGACAAAATCGTTTTTCAGATGGTCCGCCATCCGCAGCGCATCGTTCTTTTCGGTCAGTGCGCGCTCGACCCTTGCGCTGTCGGTGATGTTGACGAAGGTCAGCATCGTCTGGGCGTTGGGTAGCGGGATGACGGCGAAATCGAGGATCAGGCCGGTGCGCAATTCGAGAATACCCTGGCAGGACGGGCGTTCGTCGTCGAAGCTGGTGATAAGATGCGAAAACTGCTTCCAGCCATCCGGCTGGTCGTAGGACGGCGCACAGGCCTGCTCGATGGAGCGGATATGCGTCCCTGGCTTTGCCTCGAGCTCGGTGACGCCCCAAAGTGCGCGGAAGGCCGGATTGGATAGCTTGATGCGGCCGTCGGGGCCGAACACGGCGACGCCTTCGGACAGATGGTCGATGGTCTCGCCCTGGACCTGGACCAGCGTGTTGTAGCGGGTTTCCAGATCGACTTTCTCGGTCAGGTTCTCAAACACCCAGGTTGCGCCGCCTTGCGGGCGGGCGGTGGCGAACACACGCAGGGTCTGGCCGTTGGGCAGATGCCAGAGGTCGGATTGCGTCTCGATCGCCTGATAGACAGCGAGCGCCCCATCCTTCCATTGCTTCCAGTTCAACTGTTCGGGCAGTTTGCCGGCGGCGCGCAGCCGGTCGAGGATTTCGCCATTGCCGGGCTTGCGCTCAAGGAAGCCCATGTCGAGGTCCCACAGGCGCTGGAAAGCCTGGTTGTAGAACTGCAACTGCTGACTGCCATCGAAGATCGCGACGGGCGTTGCAAGATGATCGAGCGTTTCGGCGTGGCTCTTCAGGGTGCGGTTGAGCTCCTCGCGAACGGCCTCGACATCGGAGACGTTGATCGCCATGCCGGCAGAACCGCTGGTGCTCTTGGCGTCAACCACGTCGAAGAACGTCCGGTTTCCACGCACGACGGTGGAGACCTTGTCGCGATAGGGCGAATCATAAGTGCTGATGACGCGGATTTTCTCACGGGCTACAGTTGCCAGAAGCTCACGGCTCTCCTTGACTGCAGCGGACGGATCGGCGGCTTCAACGGCTTCGGCATAGGCGTCGTTCACCCACAGAAGGGCGCCGTCCGGCCCACGCTGCCAGACAGGCAGATCGATCGCATCGAGCAGCGTGTGCAGGTTAGAAAGCGAGCCGTGCAGGCGGTCGCGTTCCATTTTCACTTCCGCAAGCTCGGCTCGCAGATTGTTCAGCGCCACGAACCGGACGAAGGCACGGCCGCCGGAAACGCGGCCCTGGGTTTCTATGATTTCGCTCCGGCTGGTTTCGACGATGAGGTCGAAGCTCTCGGCATTGGAGCGCAGCAGTTCGATGGCTCTTTCCAGCTCGGATGCCGATTGCGATTTCATCCAGCGGCCGAAAGCGAGGAAGTCACGGTCATCCTGGGGTGCGCCGGTTTCGGCCGGTAGCTGGCCGAGAAATTCGGGTTTGTTCGACTGGCCTTCCCAGACGACAATGCGCCGGTTCTTGTCGGCGATCAGCGCCTGGAATCGCGAAATCCGATGGTTGGCATCGGCCAGCGCCGTGTTCAGTTCCCGGTTGTCGATTTCCATATTGCCGCGCTGGCGGATCAGCCAGATAGCGGAGAGCATTGCCGCAGAAACGATGCCGATCAGCACGGAAAAGGTGACGACTTCGGACGAACCGAAGAGGTTGGCTGTTGCGACGCCCTCAGCCGCCGCAAAAGCAGGGCAAGCAAAAGCGACGAGCGTCGAGCTTGCCATGAACCGGCGCAACAGGGACGGAATCCGGCTGCCGACGCGTTTCAAAGGACCTGTTTCCATGGCGTGCTTCCCCGTTTGCACCACATATGACCAATGTGCCGGAAAACCCGAATCACGTGATCATCTGTGTATTCAATACCTTGAAGCGTGCCCCGGCCTTTCGGCCAGGTAACGTTCAAAGCTCATTCGCCTGGGTGCAAATCGCCACGCAGTACCAAATCGAAATCCCGCCAGGGCAGGCCTCGTTCAAATCCGATTGCAGTCCGGCATGTCTTCGTCTGTTTGCCGCCTCAACGACAAGACATCCCATTCGCGACGCGTCTGTTCCGCATCTTCGTCACGAATCATTGTGCCAAAAACATACGCCTTCGGGGAATCCTCGGGAAGGGCAGGGCAAAAAAAGAGGCCACGATCTTTTGTCAAGATCGCGGCCTCTATATGTTGTGGATTATCCGGGTAAGGACTAGTAGCGGTAGTGTTCAGCCTTGAACGGGCCTTGCGGCTTAACACCGATATAGCCGGCCTGTTCTTCCGAAAGCTCGGTCAGCTTGGCGCCGAGCTTGGCGAGGTGAAGGCGTGCGACCTTCTCGTCGAGGTGCTTCGGCAGGATATGAACGCCCTTTTCGTACTGATCACCCTTGGTGAACAGTTCGATCTGGGCCAGCGTCTGGTTGGTGAACGAAGCCGACATGACGAAGGACGGGTGGCCGGTGGCATTACCGAGGTTGAGCAGGCGGCCTTCCGACAGAAGGATCATGCGGTTGCCCTTGGGGAACTCGATGAGGTCAACCTGCGGCTTGATGTTGGTCCATTTCAGGTTGCGCAGTGCGGAAACCTGGATTTCGTTGTCGAAATGGCCAATGTTTCCAACGATCGCCATGTCCTTCATCTCGCGCATGTGGTCCATGCGGATGACGTCCTTGTTGCCGGTCGTCGTGATGAAGATATCGGCCGAAGACACAACGTCTTCCAACTGAACGACTTCAAAACCGTCCATGGCGGCCTGCAGGGCGCAGATCGGGTCAACTTCCGTGACCTTGACGCGGGCGCCAGCGCCAAGCAGCGAAGCAGCAGAGCCCTTGCCGACGTCGCCGTAACCGCAAACGACTGCAACCTTGCCGGCCATCATGACGTCGGTGCCGCGGCGGATGCCGTCGACCAGCGATTCCTTGCAGCCATACTTGTTGTCGAACTTCGACTTGGTAACCGAATCGTTAACGTTGATCGCGGGGAAGGGCAGCAGGCCCTTGGCATGCAGCTGGTAGAGACGGTTGACGCCCGTTGTGGTTTCTTCGGTCACGCCCTGGATGGCATCGCGCTGTTTGGTAAACCAGCCCGGCGAAGCGGCCAGGCGCTTCTTGATCTGGGCAACGAGGATTTCTTCTTCTTCCGACTCCGGCTTCGAGAGAACGTCCTCACCGGCTTCGGCGCGGGCACCGAGCAGGATGTACATGGTGGCGTCGCCGCCGTCATCGAGGATCATGTTGGAAACGCCGCCGTCGGCCCACTGGAAGATCTGGTCCGTGTAGGTCCAGTAGTCTTCCAGGCTTTCACCCTTGATGGCGAAGACCGGGACGCCAGATGCCGCGATCGCGGCGGCAGCATGGTCCTGCGTCGAGAAGATGTTGCAGGAGGCCCAGCGAACTTCCGCACCGAGCGCGACCAGCGTCTCGATCAGGACAGCCGTCTGGATGGTCATGTGCAGCGAACCGGTGATGCGGGCGCCCTTCAGCGGCTTGGACGCGCCGAATTCCTCGCGGCAGGCCATCAGGCCCGGCATTTCCGTTTCGGCAATGATGATTTCCTTGCGGCCGAAATCGGCAAGGCCGATATCCGCAACAACATAGTCGTTTTTCGTGCTCATGAGAGTCTCCGGGCTGGTGCCATGCACGAAGTCCTGACGTTTTGGCAGGGCCGGGCAGGGCGCACTATAATTCGGCACTTCCCGCAGTCTGCAGGAGGTTTGTTCCTCAATTATCAGGAAAAGTGAACAGGAGCAACAGGACATAAAGAAGTCTTTATGTCTTTATGTGTTTCCGCCCGAGCCTAGATTTCTTCGCCGAACTTGTCGGCAACCAGTGCGTCGAGAGCATCGAGAGCCTCCTGTGCCTGACGGCCGCTGGAGGTGACGGAAACCGAACAGCCGGTGCTGGCAGCCAGCATCATCAGGCCCATGATCGAAGTGCCGCCGACAGTCATACCGTCCTTCGAGACGTGGATTTCGGCATCGTAGCCTTCGACCGTCTGTACGAACTTGGCAGACGCGCGGGCATGCAGTCCGCGCTTATTGACGATCAGGAGGTCGCGGGAGAGGGTCATGACCGGAGTCCCGTTATTTTCCACTGAGGACACGGCTTGCGACATTGATGTATTTCCTGCCTGCTTCGGACGCTTCGACGAGTGCCTTGTCCATATCGCTCTCGCCTCGGACTCCGGCCAGTTTGATCAGCATGGGAAGGTTGACACCGGCAATCACTTCAACGGTGCCACTCTGCATGACCGAGATTGCCAGGTTGGACGGCGTGCCGCCAAACATGTCTGTAAGGATAATAACGCCATTGCCTTCATCGGCAGCAAGAACAGCGTGCAGGATATCCTGCCGGCGCTGATCCATGTCATCCTCGGGGCCGATGCAGACAGTCTCGATTGACTTTTGCGGACCAACGACATGCTCCAGCGCATGACGAAACTCTTCAGCCAGCTTGCCGTGTGTGACAAGCACAAGTCCGATCATGGTGTCTTCGCTCCAACTGCATCTGCAAATCTATAAGGAGGGTCAGATATCGCAATGCAGCAATTTCGTCCACCTTAGGGCGGCCATCTTGGCAAGGAAAAGCCGAATGGCAAGTTAAAAATCCGCAAATGCTGCTTTAAAAGGCATCAAAGTCCTTGAAAATTGGCATTTTGAGGTAAAATAAGCCGCAGAATTTCAAAGGAATTCAAGCCTTCGGCCATGGGAAGGCGGTACAAGGGTAAAAAATCACCGGACGGCAAAGAAAACCTCTCGTTTTCCGGGGGTAAACGCGGCTCAAACGGCGATTTGACCGGCAGAATGGCAAAATCGATTGCGGCGGCCGGTATCGTCTCGACGGCAAAGATCCCTGCACCGCGGACTTCGGCAAGGCCTGCAATCGCGGCGGGCCGGCGGGCGATAATGTGCCCGTCATGCACTGAGATCAGCACCTGATCATCCGAGACGAGCGCCGCAAACAGCCCGCAATTCCTTGCCGCCGACAGGCAAGAGAGCGCCAGCATTGACTTGCCTGCGCCGGACGGGCCAACAAACAAAAAACCCTGGGTTCCAAGCACCACGGCGGTCGCGTGAACATTGACCGCCGGGTGGGTCATGCGTGACTTTCGATCGGAAGCGAAAGAATGAAACGGGCGCCGGTAATCTTGCCGCTCGCATCCATCATGTTCTCGGCCTTCAGCGAGCCGCCATGGGCTTCGGCGATCTGGCGGGAGATGGAAAGACCAAGGCCCGAATTCTGGCCAAAATCCTCGCCGTCGGGACGGTCCGTGTAGAAGCGTTCGAAAATCCGGTCGATGTCTTCGGCCTGGATGCCCGGGCCGTTATCCTCGACATAGATGATGCAACGGCTGCGGGTCCGGGTCAGGCGCAGGACGATGCGTCCACCCTGGTCCGGAACGAATGACCGGGCATTCTCGATCAGGTTGGTGATGATCTGCCCAATGCGCAACTCGTAGCCGCCCACATCGAAGCGCGCCTTCGGATTGTCCTTGCGCTCGACGACGAAGCTTAGTTCGACGGCCTTCTTGCCGCTGCGGATCTGCCGGGAGATATCGACAAGGCCACCGAGCAGCTTTTCCAGATCAACGGCTTTTGCGTCGCTGCGGGCAAGCTCGGCATCGAGCCTCGAGGCATCGGAAATATCGCTGATCAGCCGGTCGAGGCGGCGCACGTCGTGCTGGATGACGTCCATCAGCCGCTTCTTGGAATCGTCGGTGCGGGCGAGCGGCAGCGTCTCGACGGCGCTGCGTAGCGAAGTCAGCGGGTTCTTCAGTTCGTGGCTGACATCGGCGGCAAAGTTCTCGATCGCGGCGATACGATCGTAGAGCGCCGTCGTCATTTCGCGCAGCGCAACCGACAGGTTGCCGATTTCGTCCTGGCGGGAGGAGAAATCCGGGATTTCCTCACGCTCCTTGGCGCCGCCGCGCCGCACGCGGATGGCAGCTGCCGACAGCCGGCGCAAGGGGTTGGCAATGGTGCTCGACAAGAGCAGCGACAGGATGACGTTGACGAGGGCGGCGACGCCGAAGACGCGAATGATCGCCAGCCGCTCGGCGTGAACGATCTTGTCGATATCACCGGCCTGCGTTGACAAAAGCAATACACCGAGAACCGCACGGAAGCGCTGAACAGGCACGGCAACAGAGACGATCAACTCGCCCTTTTCGGTGACGCGCACAACAGCGCCACGAACACCGGTCAACGCATTCATGACTTCGGGATAGATCGCGCCGTTCCCGCCCGGAGGTTCCTTGTAAAGCGGCAGATTACCCGGTTGCAGCACGCGGTTGAACCAGGAGTTGAACCGTTCGGACCATGTCGCGGCTTCCGGCTCGATCGGTGGCAGGTCGAAACGCAGCACCTGGCCACCGGTATAGAGATGGCGGGAATCCAGCAGCAGGTCGGCGTCGGCATCGAACAGACGGGCGCGGGTGCGGGTCGGCGAGATCAGCCGCCGCAGCACCGGTGCCACACGTTCCTGATTGATCGGGAATTCGAGATCCTCGTCGCTGGGCAGCGGCGTGATGCTTTGGCCGGCCTGCAGTTCCAGGAGTTTTTCAGGATCGATGGTGATCGAGTTGGTATCGACGGAAGCAGACGCCGCAATGGCGCCGGCGATGATTTCTCCTTGTGTCAAAAGACTTTCGACGCGTGCATCGATCAGCCCCTCGCGGAACTGGTTCAGGTACATGATGCCGCCGACAAGCACGACCAGTGCGACGAGATTGAAGAACAGGATGCGGCGCGTCAGGCTGGAAAAGACGGCGTTGCCGAAGATGCGGCGAATCAGCGTGAAGGGATGCGCCCACTTGCGGCCCGCTGCCGCCCGTGTTTCGCTGTCATCCATATCGATGTTTCGCAAGACTTCGACCAAGCCTTCAACTCCCGCTTTCGCGGCCCCTGTATGTCAATGGCAGGTTACTGCCGTCCGCCCGGGGGCGGAATGGAGATTACGCTCTTGTATCTCACGTTGGCGCGGAGCCGTATCATACAGCTCCGTCCTTGGCCACGCCAGACATGCACATCAGGGTAGATGCCCGGCGTGGTCAGGAGACAAGGCTGGGCTTCAGGCGGATTCGCGGAAGCGGTAACCGACGCCGTAGAGCGTTTCGATCATGTCGAAGTCGTTGTCGACCATCTTGAACTTCTTGCGCAGCCGCTTGATGTGGCTGTCGATGGTGCGGTCATCGACATAGACCTGCTCATCATAGGCAGCGTCCATCAAGGAATCACGGCTTTTCACCACGCCGGGGCGCTGCGCCAGCGAATGCAGGATCAGGAACTCGGTGACCGTCAGGGTCACGGGTTCGTTCTTCCAGGTGCATGTGTGGCGCTCCTGGTCCATCGACAGCTGGCCGCGCTCCAGCGAGCGGGCCTGGATATCGGCTGCACTCTTGGCCGCGCCGCTGCCAGTGCTCGCGGCGGCCGCTGCTTCCCGGTTGGCCGAGCGGCGCAGGATCGCCTTGACGCGTTCAACCAGCAGTCGCTGCGAGAATGGCTTGGTGATGAAATCGTCGGCGCCCATCTTCAGGCCGAACAACTCATCGATCTCCTCATCCTTGGAGGTCAGGAAGATCACCGGAATATCGGATTTCTGGCGCAGGCGGCGCAGAAGCTCCATGCCGTCCATGCGCGGCATCTTGATATCGAAGATGGCGAGCTGCGGCGGCCGGGCAAGCAGACCGTCGAGCGCCGAGGCACCGTCGGTATAGGTTTCGACCTTGTAGCCTTCCGCCTCCAGTGCAATCGACACCGAGGTCAGGATATTCCGGTCGTCATCGACAAGTGCAATCGTCTGCATCGTATAGGGCTCCACCATTTCGCTGCGCCTCCGAGGCCAGCCCGGTTGTCCGGGCTCTGCTGCGGCAAGACGCGTTTCATGAGTATAAAGGTGGAACAAATTGTGGCGAAGTAAAATGCAAAAGCAACGAGCCGGATGCCGAGAGGGTGTTTCCGGCAAAAAAAGGATGTCTGAAAACGCGCGATTCAACCGATTAAAAAAGCGATATTTTCTTTTAAATCGATTAATATACTGAAATCATTATATTTTTTACGACAGCAATCTTGTCTTTTTGCCTCCGTCCTTTTATGGTCGCTAACATTCAACGTTCTGTCGGCAAACCACGGAGGAAAGCTGGACCATGCAGGAGCTCGGCATTCGCAACCCATCCCTTGGGCTGGAATCAATCGGTTTCAACAACCTGGACACGGTTCGGTACAACTTTGGCACCGCTGAACTCTACGAGGAAATCCTGCGCCGCAGCGAAGCGCAGCTGACCGCAGACGGGGCCGTGCGCGCCCTGACGGGCCAGCACACCGGCCGCTCGCCAAAGGACAAGTTCGTCGTTCGCGACGAAAATACCGCGGACGAAATCTGGTGGGACAACAACAATGCAATGTCGCCGGAGCATTTCGCCATCCTGCACCAGGACATGCTTGATCATGCCGAGGGCAAGTCGCTCTATGTGCAGGATCTGATCGGCGGTGCCGACGCGGAAAATGCCCTGCAGACCCGCGTCATCACCGAATTTGCATGGCACTCCCTGTTCATCCGCAACCTGCTGATCCGGCCGGAAACGGCGTCGCTCGCCAACTTCGCGCCGAAGCTGACGATCATCGACCTGCCGGATTTCAAGGGTAATCCTGCCCGTCATGGTTGCCGCACCGAAACCGTGATTGCCTGCAACTTCACCAAGGGCATCATTCTGATCGGCGGCACGTCCTATGCCGGTGAGATGAAGAAGTCTGTCTTCACTATGCTCAACTACCTGTTGCCGGCCAAGCGCGTCATGCCGATGCACTGCTCGGCCAATGTCGGTCCGGACGGCGACGCAGCCGTATTCTTTGGTCTTTCGGGTACGGGCAAGACGACGCTGTCGGCCGATCCGAAGCGCACGCTGATCGGTGATGACGAGCATGGCTGGGGCGAAGATGGCATCTTCAATTTCGAAGGTGGCTGCTACGCCAAGACCATTCGTCTGTCGGCAGAAGCCGAACCGGAAATCTTCGAGACCACCCGCCGTTTCGGCACAGTGCTTGAAAACGTCATTCTCGATGAAAACCGCAAGCCGGACTTCAACGATGGTTCGCTGACCGAAAACACCCGCTGCGCCTATCCGCTCGATTTCATCCCGAATGCCAGCAAGTCGGGAACAGCCGGGCATCCGGGCACGATCATCATGCTGACGGCCGATGCTTTCGGCGTCATGCCGCCGATCGCCCGTTTGACGCCAGACCAGGCCATGTATCACTTCCTGTCCGGCTACACCGCAAAGGTTGCTGGTACGGAAAAGGGCGTGACTGAGCCGGAAGCCACCTTCTCCACTTGCTTCGGTGCGCCGTTCATGCCGCGTCATCCGTCGGAATACGGCAATCTGCTCAAGGCTTTGATCGCCGAACATGGTGTCAATTGCTGGCTGGTCAACACCGGCTGGACTGGTGGCGCCCATGGCACGGGACATCGCATGCCGATCAAGGCAACGCGGGCGCTGCTCGCTGCAGCGCTTGATGGTTCGCTGGCCTCGGCCGAATTCCGCACCGACAGCAACTTCGGCTTTGCCGTGCCGGTTGCGGTACCGGGCGTCGATACCAGCATCCTTGATCCGCGTTCCACCTGGAGTGACGGCGTTGCCTATGACGCGCAGGCCCGCAAGCTGATTGATATGTTCGTTGCCAACTTCGCCAAGTTCGAAAACCATGTCGACGGCAGCGTCCGCGACGCGGCTCCCGGCGTGAAGCTCGCAGCGGAATAAAACAACCCTCACAGAGGGTTGCAGATGATGATTCACGTGAAACCCGGCACGAAAGTGCCGGGTTTTTGCGTTGCCGGTGGGTTCGCGCGTTTTCAACGCCTGTTTCCTGTGAGATAGAGCGATGGAAGGATGAAAACCACATGGCCAGCGATCCGCTTTACATCAACGACCGCATTGTGATCGCCGGCTGGGAGCTGACGGAGCAATTCGTGCTGGCCGGGGGGCCTGGTGGGCAGAACGTCAACAAGGTCTCGACCGCAGTTCAGCTGTTCTACGGCATCGCCGCTTCGCCGGCCTTGCCGGAGCGGGTGCGCGACAACGCCATCAAACTGGCGGGCCGCAAGGTTTCCAAGGATGGCGTGCTGATGATCGAGGCCAGCCGCTTCCGCAGCCAGGAGCGCAATCGCGAGGATGCGCGCGAACGGTTGAAGGAGCTGATTTTCAAGGCCGCCGAGCCGCCACCGCCGCCGCGCCGGAAAACCAAACCGACCAAGGGCTCGATCGAGCGGCGGCTGAAGGAAAAGACCGGGCGGAGCGAAGTCAAGAAGATGCGCGGCCGCCCGCAGAACGATTGATCGCGGCAATTTTCATCCGGGCCTTGTTTTTTTCCCATCACTGCACTCTGTTAGGGTTGAAGAAACCCGCAAAAGGAGATGCGCCATGGGTCTGTTCAGCTTTATCAAGAATGCCGGCAAGAAGCTCGGCATCGGCGGCGATGACGACGCACCGGATGTCGAAGCGGTGAAGAAGGAGCTGGCCTCCCACGATCTCGGCACCGATAAGGTCGATGTTGCGGTCGAAGGCGACAAGATCGTGCTGACCGGCGTGGTGAAGGACCAGTCCGCCTTTGAAAAGGCCGTTGTTGCCGTTGGCAATACGCTTGGCATCTCGAAGGTGGAAGCCGCCGAGCTCAAGGTCGCCGATGGTGCTGCGGCGCCCGTCGCGGCCAAGGAGCCGGTCTTCTACACTGTAAAGAAGGGCGACAACCTCTGGAAGATCGCCGAATCGCAGTACGGCAAGGGCAAGGGGGTGAAGAATACCGTCATCTTCGAAGCCAACAAGCCGATGCTGACCCATCCGGACAAGATCTATCCCGGCCAGGTCCTGCGTATTCCGGCGCTGGATTAAGCTTCATGAAAAGGCTCAGCGCGGTTCTGCTGGTTTTCCTGGCTGCTGCGGCAGCGATATTCAGCGGACCTGCGCTGGCTTTGACGTTCCGCGAGCCCGCCAAGGGATCGGCGGAGCGGGCTGCCATTATGGATACCCTGCGCCCGGCGGTGGAGGCCGAGATGCGCGGCCCGGTCGAATTCGTGGTCACCACCATCCGGGTGACGCCGAACTGGGCCTTTGTGCAGGTCGAGCCACAACGCCCCGGCGGCGGCGTGATCGATCCCGAGGAAACCGGTTTTGCCGGCGATACCGACATGATGGACGGGCTGACGGTCTATGGGTTGATGGGCTTTCAAGCCGGCCGCTGGAACCTGATCGACCATATGGTCGGCCCGACCGACGTCGGTTACGCCGACTGGCAGCAGCGTTACGGCGTTCCCGCTGCCTTGCTCGGGCTGGAATAGGTTTCCGATGAAGGCGCTGCCCCAAGGTGTCCGGCACATTCCGGATTTTCTCGACCGGGAAAAACAGGAAGCTCTGGTCGAGAGCATCCGGACCGTCGTGGCGGAAGCCCCGCTGTTCGTTCCGGCCATGCCCCGCACCGGCAAGCCGATGTCCGTGCGCATGACCAATTGCGGCTCGCTCGGCTGGGTGACGGACAAGGAACGCGGCTATCGCTATCAGCCGCACCATCCGGTCACCGGCAAACCATGGCCGGCAATGCCCGATGTGCTACTCGATATTTGGCGCGCGGTTTCCGGTACCTCAAAGGAGCCGGAGGCCTGCCTCGTCAATTTCTATGCCGATGATGCCCGCATGGGCCTGCATCAGGATCGTGACGAAAAGGATCTGGAAACGCCGGTCGTGTCGATTTCGCTGGGAGACAGCTGCCTGTTCCGCGTCGGCGGCACCGAGCGCAGCGGCGGAACGCTGTCGTTCAAGCTGTCGAGCGGCGATGTCGTCGTGTTGGGCGGCGAGGGGCGTCTCGCCTTTCACGGCGTCGACAAGATCTACCCCAACACGTCGACATTGCTGAAAAACGGCGGCCGCATCAACCTGACGCTCCGCCGCGTCACGCTGTAAGCGTCAGAGTTTGCGCAACGCCACTGTCTCGGTCAGGTGATTGGGGCCTTTTTGAAGAATAAGATCAGCACGCGGCCGGGTCGGCAGGATGTTCTGGCGCAGGTTCTTCAGGTTGATGTTCTGCCAAAGCCCCTCGGCGATCGTCAGGGCTTCCTCTTCGCTCACCTGCGCATAACGCTTGAAGAACGAATCCGGATTGCGGAAAGCGGTCTGGCGCAGCCGCATGAAGCGGTTGACGTACCAGGTGTGGATCAGACTCTCTTCCGCATCGATATAGATCGAGAAATCGAAGAAATCCGACACCATCGGCACGATCTTGCCGTCAGCGGGCAGATTGCGTGACTGCAGGACATTGATGCCCTCAAAAATCAGGATGTCGGGACGGTCCACCACCTGGAACTGGTCTGGCAGAACGTCATAGCTGAGATGGGAATAGCTTGGCGCCTGGACATTCGGCTGCCCGGCCTTGATCGCCGACAGGAAACGCAGCAGCGCGCCGATATCGTAGCTTTCCGGAAAGCCCTTGCGGTCCATCATGTTTTCCCGCAGCAGCGTCGCGTTGGGATAGAGAAAACCGTCCGTCGTCACCAGATCGACCTTCGGGCTCGATGGCCAGCGCGACAGAAGCTCGGCCAGAATACGCGCCGTCGTCGATTTGCCGACGGCAACGGAGCCGGCGATGCCGATCACAAACGGCGTCTTGGCATCGTTCGACATGCTGAGGAAAGCCTGGCGCTGGGCAAACAGCTTTTGCGAGGATTCCACGTGAGTCGACAGAAGACGGGATAGCGACAGGTAGATGCGCCGGACTTCGCTGAGATCGATCGGGTCGTTCAGCGAGCGCAGCCGCTGGACTTCATCGGCCGACAGGGTCAGCGGCGTGTCTGCCCGGAAATGCGACCATTCCTCAGCCGAAAAGAACCGGTAGGGCGAATAGTCCTTGTTGTCGAAATGATCCGGAATATCGGCCGGCGCGATGTCTTTTGCGGCGATGGTCATGACGTCTACCGGCTTGCCTTTTCCTGGAGGCCCGACTGGCTGGTGCGCCGTTCGAGTTCATCCATCACATCCTGCAACGGAATATCAGCAATTTTCAATACGACCATCAGATGATAGACCAGATCGGCACTTTCGGCGATCAGGTTGGTCCGGTCATTGGAAATCGCCGCGATCACGGTTTCGACGGCCTCCTCGCCAAGCTTCTTGGCGGCCTTCGCCTGCCCATGGGCAACGAGTTTGGCGGTCCAGGATTCGTCGGGTGACGCTTTTGCCCGCGTGGCGACGATCGCTTCAAGGTCGGAAAGGCTGAAATTGCTCATCTGTCTTTGTCCTGAAGCTCAATCGAGCCGCATGGCAATGCCATGCTCTGCCATATAGCGCTTGGTTTCGCCGATGCTATAGGTGCCGAAATGGAAGATCGACGCCGCCAGCACCGCGGTCGCATGGCCGTCGCGAATGCCTTCGACCATATGATCGAGCGTGCCGACGCCGCCGGACGCGATGACCGGCACGGACACACGGTCAGCAATGGTCCGGGTTAGCGCGATATCGTAACCGGCCTTGGAGCCGTCGCGGTCCATCGAGGTCAAAAGCAGTTCACCGGCGCCAAGCTTGACCATCTTTTCCGCAAACGTCACCGCGTCGATGCCGGTCGCATTGCGGCCACCATGGGTGAAGATCTCCCAGCGGTCTTCCTCGCCAGGCTTCGAGACTTTCTTGGAATCGATCGAGACGACGATGCATTGGTTGCCGAACTTGTCGGCTGCTTCAGCGACGAAATCCGGATTGCTGACAGCAGCGGAGTTGATCGACACTTTGTCGGCTCCGGCCAGCAGAAGCTTGCGGATATCGGCGACGCTGCGCACCCCTCCACCAACGGTCAGTGGCATGAAGCAATGATCGGCGGTGCGGGCCACAACATCGAAGATCGTGTCGCGATTATCGGAGGAGGCGGTAATGTCGAGGAAACAGAGTTCGTCAGCACCGGCAGCGTCATAGGCCTTGGCCGATTCGACGGGGTCACCGGCATCGATCAGGTCAAGGAAGCTGACACCCTTGACGACACGGCCGTCCTTGACGTCGAGGCAGGGGATGACACGGGCTTTAAGGGTCATGCCGCTTTTCCTTTCGCACTCTGGATGAGTGCCAGCGCTTCGGCCGGATCGATGCGTCCATCATAGAGCGCCCGGCCGGAGATCGCGCCTTCGAGCTTTGCCGCATCCGGCTGAACCATGCGGCGGATATCGTCCATTGAGGCAAGGCCGCCCGAGGCGATGACGGGGATGGAAACGGCATCGGCCAGTTCCAGCGTCGACTCCCAGTTGATGCCTGTCAGGATGCCGTCACGGTCGATATCGGTGTAGATAATGGCTGAAACACCGGCCCCTTCGAATTTCTGCGCCAGTTCGATGACACCGAGTTCGGAGGCTTCTGCCCAACCCTCGACCGCCACCTTGCCGCCCTTGGCATCGATACCGACGGCGACCTTGCCGGGGAATTTTTTACAGGCCTCGATCACCAGCGCCGGATCGCGCACGGCAACGGTGCCGAGAATGACACGCGCGAGGCCACGCGACAGCCAGTTCTCGATATGGTCGAGCGTGCGAATGCCGCCACCGAGTTGCACCGGGTTCTTCGTGGATTTCAGGATGGCATCGACGGCAGCACCGTTGACGGTCTCACCGGCAAAGGCGCCGTTCAGATCGACCACGTGGAGCCATTCGAACCCCTGGTCCTCGAAGGCCTTGGCCTGGGCGCCGGGGTCGGGATTGTAGACGGTCGCCTGTTCCATGTCGCCGAGCTTGAGGCGCACGCACTGGCCGTCTTTAAGGTCGATAGCGGGAAAAAGGATCATGTCAGGGCTTCCAGCGCAGAAAATTCGAAATGAGGGCGAGGCCGAGCGTCTGGCTCTTTTCCGGATGGAACTGGGCGCCTGCCGTGTTGTCCCGGGCAACAAACGCCGTCACCGTGCCGCCATAGGCCGTGGTGGCGATCAGGTCGTCCGGGTTTTCGACGGCCAGATGGTAGGAATGGACGAAATAGGCGTGCAATCCGTCCTCGCCGGTGGTGATGCCGTCAAACAGCGCATGCGGCTTCCTGAGTGTCAGCGTATTCCAGCCGATCTGCGGGATTTTCAGTGATGGGTCGGAGGGAACGATTTCGACGACGTCGCCCTTGATCCATCCAAGCCCCTGCGTAGTGGTCTTTTCCAGGCCGCGCGCCGACATCAGCTGCATGCCGACGCAGATGCCGAGAAACGGACGGGCGGATTGCTCGACGGCGTGCGCCAGTGCTTCGCGCATGCCGTCGACAGCATCAAGGCCGCGGCGGCAGTCGGCATAGGCGCCAACGCCGGGCAGAACGATCCGGTCGGCGCTGGCAACCCGGTCCGCCTTGTCGGTCAGCTCGATCGTGGCGTCGATGCCCGCTTCACGTGCAGCCCGTTCGAACGCTTTGGTGGCCGAGCGCAGATTGCCGGATCCATAATCGATGATCGCAACGCGCATCAGCGTTCTCCATAATTCTCAAAAAGGCCGACAGCAGCGCGATTGCCGCCGGTGGCTACCGTCGTAGCGGCCGGCAAGACCGGCGGCTGCCAGGTATCGGCGGCATCGGCGGTTTCCGCCGTTGTGTGGTCGTAGATCATTTCGGCGGTCGGCAGGTCATCGGCGGTGATGACCGATTGCAATGTCCAGCCCGCAGCCTCCAGGCGGCGGGCAATAAAGGCCGGACCTTCAAGCGCGACCAGCAGGCGCAAGGCCAACTCAATCAGGAAACCGGCCAGGCTCGGCTCCGGGGTCGCAAAGGCAACCAGCCCCTGCAGGATGGCGACAGCAATACCTGCCACCCATTGGCGCTGGAACAGAAGCCAGATTGCCGGGAAGATGAAGGCAATCCAGGAAAACTTGTCGGCGATGAACCGGGCGTCCACGTCGGTTCGCGGTGCGCCGGGAGATGTCAGAACCAGATAGGAGGCCATATCAGCCAACTTTCAAACTGGGCCGGATCAGACCAGCGTACCCTTGGTCGAGGGAACGCGGCCTGCCTGGCGCGGATCGATCTCTGTTGCCGTGCGAAGCACGCGGGCAACGGCCTTGAAGCAGGTTTCGGAGATATGATGGTTGTTGGCGCCATAGATGTTCTGCACATGCAGCGTGATGCCGCCGTGCTGGGCCAGCGCCTGGAAGAATTCGCGCACCAGTTCGGTATCGAACGTGCCGATCTTCGGCGCCGAGAAATCGACGTTCCAGACGAGGAACGGCCGGCCGGAGACGTCGACGGCCGCACGGGTCATCGTTTCGTCCATGGCAAGATCGAGCGAAGCGTAGCGGGTGATGCCGCGGCGGTCGCCAAGCGCCTTGGAAAGGGCCTGGCCGATGGCGATGCCGGTGTCTTCCACGGTGTGGTGGTCGTCGACATGGCGGTCGCCCTCGGCAACGATATCCATGTCGATCAGCGAATGACGGGAAAGCTGCTCCAGCATATGGTCGAAAAAGCCGACGCCGGTGGAAATCTGCGACGTTCCGGTGCCATCGATATTGACGGACACGGTCACCGAGGTTTCGTTGGTCTTGCGCGAAACGCTGCCGGTGCGGCTCACTTGCTTGTCGGCCATCAGGTTCTCCCGAATGTAATAGAGCCGCTCCTTATCAGGCGGTGGGCGAAATATCCAGAACTGCCGCCATGATTCTCGCAAGCGCGAAATGGTGCCGGATCGAGGCGGAGCATGGGAGCGCGGCGTGGGCTATTTGCAATCGGCAAAAGCGCTCTTACATAGGTTTCAACAGGGCCGATGTACGGCTCTTCGAAAAGCCCGCAAGCCGGGCAGGGTGGTTTCATGACAACGATTATTACCGTCCGCAAGGGCGGACAAGTGGTGATGGCCGGTGATGGCCAGGTGAGCCTCGGCCAGACCGTGATGAAGGGCAATGCCCGCAAGGTTCGCCGCCTCGGCAAGGGCGATGTTATCGCCGGGTTTGCCGGTGCAACGGCCGATGCCTTCACGCTGCTGGAGCGGCTCGAATCCAAGCTCGAGCAGTATCCGGACCAGTTGATGCGCGCCGCCGTCGAGCTTGCCAAGGACTGGCGCACCAACAAGTATCTGCGCAATCTCGAAGCGATGATGCTGGTGGCCGACAAGAACATTACCCTCGCCATCACCGGTAACGGCGATGTGCTTGAGCCGGAACACGGCACGATCGCCATCGGCTCGGGCGGCAACTACGCCTTCGCGGCGGCCCGCGCGCTGATGGATACCGATAAGAGCGCCGAGGAAATCGCCCGCAGGGCGATGGAGATCGCCAGCGATATCTGCGTCTACACCAACGGCAATATCATCGTCGAAAAGCTCGATGCCGCGTAATCGCGACGCAGTTCCGCGTAACCGGCGTATTTTTGAAAGAAGACCATGACCACATTTTCCCCCCGCGAAATCGTGTCGGAGCTCGACCGGTTTATTATCGGCCAGCACGATGCCAAGCGCGCCGTCGCCATCGCCTTGCGCAACCGCTGGCGCCGCCAGCAGCTTTCTGATGAGCTGCGCGACGAAGTCATGCCGAAGAATATCCTGATGATCGGCCCGACCGGCGTCGGCAAGACGGAGATTTCCCGCCGTCTGGCCAAGCTCGCCGGCGCGCCCTTCATCAAGGTCGAGGCAACGAAATTCACCGAAGTCGGCTATGTCGGCCGCGATGTCGAGCAGATCATTCGTGACCTCGTCGAAGTCGGCATCGGCCTGGTGCGCGAAAAGAAGCGCGCTGACGTCAAGGCCAAGGCGCATCTGAACGCGGAAGAACGCGTGCTTGATGCCTTGGTCGGCGCGACCTCCTCGCCCGCCACCCGCGACAGCTTCCGCAAGAAGCTCAGGGCTAATGAGCTGGACGACAAGGAAATCGACATCGAGATCGCTGATACGGCAACGCCGGGCGGCGGCTTCGAAATCCCCGGCATGCCCGGTGCCAATATCGGCGTTCTCAACCTGTCGGAAATGTTCGGCAAGGCGATGGGACAGCGCACCAAGAAGGTTCGTACAACCGTCAAGGAAAGCTATGGCATCCTGATCAACGACGAATCCGACAAGCTGCTCGACAATGAGGAGATCCAGCGCGAAGCGGTACGTTCGGCGGAGAATGACGGCATCGTCTTCCTCGACGAGATCGACAAGATCGCTGCCCGCGATGGCGGCATGGGCGCCGGTGTTTCACGTGAAGGCGTGCAGCGCGATTTGCTGCCGCTGGTCGAAGGCACGACGGTCGCGACCAAGTATGGCCCGGTGAAGACCGACCATATCCTGTTCATCGCGTCCGGTGCCTTCCATGTTGCCAAGCCGTCGGATCTTCTGCCGGAACTGCAGGGCCGCCTGCCGATCCGCGTCGAGCTGAAGGCGCTGACCAAGGAAGATTTCCGCCGCATCCTGACGGAAACCGAGGTCAGCCTGATCCGCCAGTACAAGGCGCTTCTGGAAACCGAAGGCGTCGATCTGGACTTCACCGAAGACGCGCTGGATGCGCTGGCCGATGTTGCGGTCAAGCTCAACACCAGCGTCGAAAATATCGGTGCGCGCCGCCTGCAGACGGTGATGGAGCGGGTTCTCGACGAAATCTCCTACGCAGCACCGGACAAGTCCGGCGAAGCGCTGAAGATCGATGCCGATTATGTGCAGAAGCATGTTGGCGATCTCGCCGCCAATACGGACCTGTCGCGTTACATTCTGTAAATTTGCAACGGACGTTTGTTAACGATTGGGGCACTTGCTATAATGGCTGGTGCCCTTGTTGTTTGTGATATCCATACGCGATAAGGCTTTCGCCGGTGCCGGGCACAATTCCGGCACGATTTTGCCGCAGCGTCCCGGTGCATCCGGAACGTCAAGATTGCTTCACAGGAAACAGAGCGTGCGCCCCATCCTTCACATGCTTCTCGTCGCGGCAATGATTGCCGTTACCGGCCCCGCCATGGCGGACGGCATTCGTGTGGTGCCTGAGGGCAACCGGTATCAGGAGCAGCCGAATGTCCCGGGCGCATCCGTGCGCCGGACCAAGGCCGGTAAGACCTCGTTTGATGCGAAATACGACAAGGTGCGCAATCTGCTGGCCAATGACGGCAAGCTGATGGGCAAGATCAAATCGACGGCGCGCGCCTATGGTATCGACCCGATCCACATGATCGGCGCCATCGTCGGCGAGCATACCTATAATGTCGACGCTTATGACCGGCTGCAGTCCTATTACGTCAAGGCCGCAGCCTATGCCGGCGACAGTTTCCGCTTTGGTTATGAAGGCGAAACGGTAGCGCAGTTCGTGGCGCGTCCGGAATTTTCAAAATGCGAAGCCAAGAAAAGCTCCTATGCGTTGTGGACCTGCCGCGAAAGCGTCTGGGACAGCCAGTTCCGCGGCAATACGGTCGGCGGCACGTCCTATCCGAACAATCGCTTCAGCGCAGTGTTCTTCCAGCCGTTCTTCGCTGGCCAGACCTTCGGCCTTGGCCAGATCAATCCGCTGACCGCCCTGATGCTGACCGACATGGTGTCGCGCGTGTCCGGCTATGACCGTCTCGACGAAAACGATGCGGCGGGCGTCTACAAGGCCATCATGGATCCGGACCAGTCGCTTGCCTATATGGCTGCCTCGATCCGTCATTCGATCGACGCCTATAAGTCGATTGCCGGTATGGATATTTCCGACAATCCCGGCATCACCTCGACTCTCTACAATGTCGGCAATCCCGACCAGCGCGCCGCTGCACTTGCGGCGAAGAACAAGGGCGGCGCGGTGCAGTGGCCGGAGGAAAATTATTACGGCTGGCTGGTCAACGACAAGCTTGCTGAGCTGAAGGGCCTGCTCTAGTTTTCCTGAAATAGCCACACCTTCGTGCGAGGGTTGCGGCTGGAGCTGCCAGCCGGTGGCGGCGTCCGGAAAGCTGTCGCCCCATGGACATGAGACCCGAACCGTTCGAACCACCTGCGCCAATCCCGCGCACGGTGCCGCCGTCGCGTTTGCAGATCATCCGCACGGTCATGCGCAATCCGCTGGAACTGTGGGGCGAGCCTTCCTACACGCTGCCATGGATCAATACGAAATTCGTTACCCAGCGCACCCTGATCGTCAACGATCCCAATCTGATTCGCTATATCCTCGTCGAGAATGCCTCGAATTATGAGATGTCCAAGGTTCGCCGCCTCATCCTGCGGCCGATCCTGCGCGACGGGCTGCTCACGGCCGAAGGGGAGGTCTGGAAGCGGTCGCGCAAGGCCATGGCGCCGGTGTTCACGCCACGCCACGCACGCGGCTTTGCCAAGCAGATGCTGTCGAAGACCGAGGAATATGCCGCCAAATATGACGAGGCGGCATCGGCCGGGGAAACCGTCAATATCGCCACCGATATGACAGAGCTGACCTATCAGATCCTGTCGGAAACCCTGTTTTCCGGGCAGATTGCCGCCGAGACCGAGGGTTTTGCCGATAGCGTCGAGCGGTTGCTGCACCGCATGGGCCGTGTCGATCCGATGGATATTCTGCTCGCGCCGTCCTGGGTGCCGCGGCTGACCCGCATCGGCGGCGCTAAGGTGATGGCGGAGTTCCAGGGCATCGTGGCGGAAACCATGGATCAGCGGCGGCACTTGATGCGCACGGACCCGCGAGCAGCGCCACAGGATTTCCTGACGCTGCTGCTGCAACTGGAGCGGCCACAGGGCCTTTCGACTGACGAGATCGCCGACAATATCCTGACCTTTATTGGTGCCGGCCATGAAACCACGGCGCGGGCACTCGCCTGGACACTTTACTGCGTCGCCAATTCCCCGCATGTGCGCGAAAACATGGAAGCCGAGATCGACACCGTGCTGTCGAGCGGCGCCGAGCCGGTCGACTGGCTCGACCTGATGCCGCATGTCCGTGCTTCCTTCGAAGAGGCGATGCGGCTCTATCCGCCGGCGCCCTCGATCAATCGCGCCGCCATCGAGGCCGATTCCTGGACGTCGCCCGATGGCGAGCGGGTGGATATTCCCAAGGGCATCGCGGTTCTGGTCATGCCGTGGACCCTGCATCGCCACGCACTCTATTGGGAAAAGCCACGTGCCTTCATGCCGGAGCGCTTCCTGCCGGAAAATCGCGACAAGCTGCACCGGTTCCAGTACCTGCCGTTCGGAGCCGGGCCGCGCATCTGTATCGGCGCGACGTTTGCCCTGCAGGAAGCGGTGATCGCGCTCGGCGTGTTGATGAAGCGCTTCCGGTTCGATGTGACGCCGCAGACAAAGCCCTGGCCGGTTCAGCGGCTGACCACCCAGCCTAGGGGCGGGCTGCCGATGAGGGTGTCGGCGCGCTGAAGGTTTTTCCAGGCGTCTCCGATTGCACGGCGCGGATCGGCGAATCGGAAGCCACCGGCTCCTGCATCTGCTTCTTTGGCCGCTTGATCGTCTTGATCGCCGCACAGGTTGCGTCACCAACGCCCTCGCAGGGCTTGTAGACGACGATTTCGCTGCCGGCGCCATCGTCCCAGACGGCCTGGATCGCGAGCGTCTTTGCCTCTCCGGCCGGCAGCGAGATGTAGATATACTCGTTGGTACTGCTGTCGGGCAGGTTGAACGGAATCTGCGGATTGCATTTGCCAAGCGGAAAGCGCTTGTCGAGCGCGTCGGAATTGACCGAGTAGCGGATTTCAGACAGCCGGCAATGCATGGTCTGCAGCGCGGTGAAATAGATCAGCTGCTTGTCGTCGTAATTGCGGAACTGGATCCAGCCGGTGGTCTTATTGGCATCCAGCATCGCCTTGTAGATGGCGACATCCGGAAGCACCGGCTTGTATTCTTCGTCGTCGTTGGCCTCCTGCGCAAAGGTGGGCAGCGAGAGCGCAGGCGCGCCTGCAATCGCAAGAGCCAGAAAGAGCATGCGTGAGAAACCAGTCATGCCATTATCCTTGCTTTTGACAGTGTCGCGCAGCCTCGTTGCTATGTCGGCGAAGCGATGGCCTTTCGCTGATAGATGTCATATCACCTCGTGCATATCCTTTGAAGCCGGGTTTCCGGTCTTGCCCGAATGGACGCTCTCGTGACTGATCATCTTCTCCTCGGTATCGATACCGGCGGAACCTATACCGACGCGGTTCTTTTCAGTGAAACCGAAGGCGTCGTCGCCAAGGCAAAGGCACTGACAACGCGCCACGATCTTTCTGTTGGTATTGCCGGTGCAGTGGAGGCCGTGCTGGAACAGGCAAAGGCGCCTGCATCGGCGATCAGCCTTGTGTCTCTGTCCACGACGCTTGCGACCAACGCGCTGGTTGAGGGACAGGGCGGCCGCGCCGGTCTTGTCATGATAGGATTTGGTCCGGAAGACCTGAAGAGGGATGGCCTGCAGGAAGCGCTGGGCTCCGATCCTGTGATCTTTCTGCCCGGTGGCCATAATGTCCATGGCGGCGAAACATTGCTCGACATGACGCTGCTTGACGAAGCCCTGCCTGAGCTTGCAACACAGGTCGCGTCCTTCGCCGTGGCCGGTTATTTCGCCGTGCGGAATCCGGCTCATGAGCAGCGCGTGCGTGAGCGTATCCGCGAAATGTCGCATCTGCCGGTCACCTGCAGTCATGAGCTGTCCTCCAAACTTGGCGGCCCCCGCCGGGCGCTGACGACCCTTCTCAATGCCCGCCTGGTCTCGATGATCGACCGGCTGATTGGCGCCTGCGAAGGTTTCCTGAAAAGTCGCGGCATCGATGTACCGATGATGGTCGTGCGTGGCGACGGCGCGCTGATATCGGCGTCGGAGGCGCGGCTGCGGCCGATCGAAACCATTCTCTCAGGCCCCGCTGCAAGCCTTGTCGGTGCCCGGCATCTGACTGGCCTCGACAATGCCGTTGTTTCCGACATCGGCGGTACCACCACCGATGTCGCGGTGCTGGATCAGGGCCGTCCCCGTCTGGATGGCGAAGGCGCTGTCGTCGGCGGGTTTCGCACCATGGTTGAGGCGGTGGCGATGCGCACCTTTGGCCTCGGCGGCGATTCGGAAATCCGTATCAACGATCGCGGCCTGCAGGCGAAGATCGATCTCGGCCCGCGCCGCTTCCTGCCGCTCAGCCTTGCGGCTGTGGAGCATGAGGATGCGGTTATTTCCGTGCTCGAGCGCCAGTTGCGTACGGCCCACGTCGGGCGTCACGATGGCCGCCTGGCCGTGCGGACCGGGCTTCCCGATCATCTGGCTAGCGGCCTGCAGCCGCAAGAAACGGCTCTGTACGAACGGATCGGCGCGGTGCCCGTGGCGCTGGAGAGCCTTTTGACCAGCACCTTGCAGAAAGCAACGCTGGACAAGCTGGTGGCGCGTGGCCTCGTCCATATCTGCGGCTTCACCCCATCCGATGCCATGCATGTGCTGGGGCGGCAGAACCAGTGGAACGCCACGGCGGCCCGGCTGGGCGCGGAACTTGCAGCCCGCATCAAGGATGGATCCGGCAAGCCGATCGCTTCTTCTGCGGAAGTGCTGTCGGAAATGATCGTCGCCCGCCTGACCCGCCAGTCCGCCGAAGTCATTCTCTCCTCCTGCCTGGCGGAAGACGGAGCGGCCATCGATCCCACTGTGTCGCTAGCCGTCGACCGGGCGTTGAAGCGTGAGCCGGGCATTGTCGCATTTTCGCTGTCGCTCGATCGTCCGCTGGTCGGGCTTGGGGCGTCCGCCCCGGTCTATTATCCGGCAATCGCCGATATGCTCGGCGCTGAATCGTCGATCCCCCCGGAGGCCGGGGTCGCCAATGCCGTCGGCGCCGTCGTCGGCCAGGTGCGGGCTTCGGTTACGGTGTTTGTCACGGCGCCGGAAGAGGGTATCTTCATCGTCAATGGTGCCGGTCCGAGCAGCCGGTTCCTGGATCAGGAACAGTCTTTCGCGTTCGCCCGCGATCGGGCGCAAGCCGCAGCCTTGGCATCGGCCCGGTCAAACGGCGCAGACGAGCCGGCCTTGGTCATGCGGGAGGAAATCGACGCTCCGGAAACTGAGGGGAGCCGAAAGCTGATCGAGGCGCGGTTCACCGCGACTGCCAGCGGCCGCCCGCGTGTGGCCAATGATTGATTTGTTCTGATTTGGAAATAATTCTTCGCATTTTTGCTGGATTGACAGAGAATGAAACCGTGAGAGACTGCGGCCTCTCAAATTCAAGCGTTAATTCATGGAGTTGCCGATGGGCCGGATAGAAAAGAATGGGTTGGGAATCGATGCGGATTTGCACGAATTCCTCGTCAAGGAAGCGTTGCCCGGCACCGGAATCAATGTGGATCAGTTCTTCGCGGCCTTCTCGCAGATCGTCCATGATCTCGCGCCGAAAAACCGCGAGCTGCTGGCCAAGCGTGATGCGTTGCAGGAAAAGCTCGACAACTGGTACCGCCAGAACGGCGCGCCGGTCGATATGGCTGTTTACGAAGGTTTCCTGAAGGAGATCGGTTATCTCCTGCCGGAAGGTCCGGATTTCACGGTTTCCACCAGCAATGTCGATCCGGAGATCGCTACCATTGCCGGGCCGCAGCTCGTCGTTCCTGTCATGAATGCGCGCTATGCGCTGAACGCCGCCAACGCGCGCTGGGGTTCACTCTATGATGCGCTCTACGGCACCGACGCAATTGCCGAGGATGGCGGCGCGGAAAAGGGCAGGGGTTACAACCCGGTCCGCGGCCAGAAGGTCATCGCCTGGGCGCGCAGCTTTCTTGATGCCAGCGCACCGCTGTCGGCCGGCAGCTGGAGTGACGTCACGGCATTGACCGTCGATGGCGCAGTCCTGTCGATCTCGACCGCCTCAGGCGCGGTCAAACTCGCGGACGCCGCTCAATTTGCCGGCTATCGGGGTGAAAAGGCCTCGCCGTCACACGTTCTTCTGAAGAAGAACAACCTGCATATCGAGATTGTCATCGACGCCTCGACGCCAACCGGGAAGGACGATCTCGCCCACATTTCCGATGTCATCCTCGAATCGGCCATCACGGCGATCATGGATTGCGAGGATTCGATTGCTGCCGTCGATGCCGAAGACAAGATCGTCGTCTATCGCAACTGGCTGGGCCTGATGAAGGGTGATCTGCAGGAAGAGGTCACAAAGGGCGGCAAGACGTTTACGCGCAAGCTCAATGCGGATCTCGGCTTTACGGCGCCGCAGGGTGGCGAGATTTCGCTGAAGGGCCGCGCGCTGATGCTGGTGCGCAATGTCGGTCACCTGATGACCAATCCGGCCATCCTCGATCGCGATGGCAACGAGGTTCCGGAAGGCATCATGGATGCCATGATCACCGGCCTGATCGCGCTCTATGATATAGGACCAAACGGACGCCGGATGAACTCGCGCGAAGGCTCGATGTATGTCGTCAAGCCGAAGATGCACGGCCCGGAAGAGGTTGCCTTCGCCTCGGAAATCTTCGGCCGCGTCGAGCAGGCGCTCGGCATGGCTGCGAACACCATGAAAATGGGTATCATGGACGAGGAGCGCCGCACGACGGTCAACCTCAAGGAATGCATTCGCGCTGCCAGGGAGCGCGTCGTCTTTATCAATACCGGCTTCCTCGATCGCACCGGCGATGAGATGCACACCTCGATGGAAGCGGGTCCTATGATCCGCAAGGGTGACATGAAGCAGGCGGCCTGGATCGCGGCTTATGAAAACTGGAACGTTGATATCGGCCTGGAATGCGGCCTGTCCGGGCATGCGCAGATCGGTAAGGGCATGTGGGCGATGCCCGACCTGATGGCGGCGATGCTGGAGCAGAAGATCGCTCATCCGAAGGCTGGCGCCAATACCGCCTGGGTTCCGTCGCCAACGGCTGCGACGCTGCATGCGACGCACTATCACAAGGTCGATGTTTCAGCCGTTCAGGCAGACCTGAAGAGCAGGGCTCGGGCGAAACTGAGCGACATCCTTTCGGTTCCGGTCGCCTCGCGGCCGAACTGGACGGCAGACGAAATCCAGCGCGAACTCGACAACAACGCGCAAGGTATTCTCGGTTACGTCGTGCGCTGGGTTGATCAGGGCGTCGGTTGCTCCAAGGTGCCTGACATCAACAATGTCGGCCTGATGGAAGACCGCGCTACCCTGCGCATCTCCGCCCAGCACATGGCCAACTGGCTGCATCATGGCGTCGTTACCGAAGCGCAGATCGTCGAGACGATGAAGCGCATGGCTGCGGTCGTTGACTGCCAGAATGCCGGGGATGCAGCCTATACGCCGATGGCCGGCAACTTTGATGGTTCGATCGCATTCCAGGCGGCGCTCGAACTGGTCCTGAAGGGACGCGAGCAACCAAACGGCTACACCGAACCTGTCCTGCACCGCCGCCGTCTGGAGCTGAAGGCAAGCCAGGCTGCTTAGCAAGGCTTTCTGTTCCACGTGAAACCCGCCCAATTCCGACACTTAGCTCAAGGCCCTTCTTATCTCCCTCGAGGAATGAGGAGGGCCTCGAAGTATTGGTGTCTTTTCGCAGCGCCAGGATGTGCAGCTAAATCGCTGTGTCAAAAACAAAAATCCCCGGACAAGCCGGGGATTTGAAAACGCTACATGGTTTGAACGGCAATTACTGCTGGACGATGACGTGGGTGTTCTTGCCCGGACGTACGCGCGCGTAAAGGTCGATGATGTCCTGGTTGATCATGCGGATGCAGCCGGACGAAGCGGCGGTGCCGATCGAGGCCCATTCCGGCGAACCGTGGATGCGGAACAGCGTGTCCTTGCCTTCATCGTTGAACAGGTACATGGCGCGCGCGCCGAGCGGGTTGCGCAGGCCCGGGCCCATGCCGTTTTCGACATACTGGGCAACGTCCGGCTTGCGCACGGCCATTTCCTTCGGCGGATGCCATGTCGGCCATTCCTGCTTCCAGGCAACATAGGCGCGGCCTTCCCATGCAAAGCCGGCCTTGCCGACGCCGATGCCATAGCGAACGGCCTTGCCGCCGGGCAGCACGAAATAGAGGAAGCGGTTCGGCGTGTTGACGATGATCGTGCCGGGCTTTTCAGCCGTGGCATAGTCGACGATCTGGCGGTGAAAACGCTCGTTGACCTTGTTAATCGGGATAGCCGGGAGGGCGTAGCCATGATCTTCGACCGGGCCGTAGCCGTCCGAGAAAATCTGGTTTGTCGCTACTTTTTCGCCGATGGGAGCGATCGGCGCCGTGGAGCAACTGGCCAAGGCGAGTGTAGCCGCGAGGCTGCACAGCAGAACTGCATTGCGGAAGCGCATGGGTGTCTCTTGTAATGAAGTTAAGAATATCTGGGCTGATTCGACCATCAGCGATTATGGTTTATTTTCGATTGGTCTCATGATTGCAAGTGAATGCGGTGCAGCATGCCTGCAGGATGATTCAAAAACTCCACGGAGTGTTTTTTTGCAACAAAAGCGGCCTTGTGCCAGAGTCTAAAGCATGGCGATTCTCTCTATCCACAACGATAGTCCTTTGATTGACGGCCGTCAGTCGCAGCGCGCCATGATGGTGCGTCGCGGTGTCCAGCGTTACTTGCATGAAATGCGCCATGCGGTGCTGCCGGAACTGACGCTTGCCAGCGGCAGGCGTGCCGATCTGATCTCGATTTCCCCCAAGGGCGATATCTGGATCGTCGAGATCAAGACGTCGATCGAGGATTTCAAGGTCGACCGCAAATGGCCGGACTACCGGATGCATTCCGATCGGCTCTACTTCGCCACCCATAGCGGCGTGCCGCTCGATATCTTTCCGGAAGAATGCGGGCTGTTGCTGTCGGATGGCTATGATGCCGAGATGATCCGCGATGCGCCGGAACACAAGCTGCCTGCGCCAACCCGCAAGTCGGTGACCACGAATTTCGCCCGCGTCGCCGCCCAGCGGCTGATGCTGGCGGAATGGTCGGCAGACAGGGCAGGCGACACCAGTCCGAATATGCGCGACATCGTTTCGGGCTCGCTGGACGGCGAAAGCTGAGGCGCGCCGTTACTTCGGCGCGCGCTTGGCCAGGATTCGCTGCAGCGTACGGCGATGCATGTTGAGCCGGCGCGCGGTCTCCGACACATTGCGTTCGCACATTTCGTAGACGCGCTGAATATGCTCCCAGCGCACACGGTCGGCCGACATCGGGTTTTCCGGCGGTTCGGCGCGCTCGCCGGTCCTTTGCACCAGTGCTGCGAAGATATCGTCGGCATCGGCAGGCTTGGCGAGATAGTCGACGGCCCCAAGCTTCACCGCGTTGACGGCGGTCGCGATATTGCCATAGCCGGTCAGCATGATGATGCGTGTGTCGTCGCGCCGGGCGCGGATCGCTTCGATGACGTCGAGGCCGCTACCGTCGCCGAGCCGCAGATCGACGACCGCATATTTCGGCGGACGAGTCTTGGCCTTGGCGATGCCTTCGGCAACCGATTCGGCGATATCGACGGCAAAGCCACGGGTTTCCATGGCGCGGGCCAGACGGCGCAGGAAAGGTGCGTCGTCATCGACGATCAAAAGGGACGTGTCAGTGCCGATCAGCGCAGCATCACTCGGGGCGGCGTCTGCCTGTTCGGGAAGTTTTTCCGTCATGTCGCAATCCTTGATGCAGTCTCTTATTCCTGCACTCTATGTAAGTTCGCTTATTCGCGCTACCGGACGGCGTAAAGTCATTTTGACAGTTTCGTATCCATCAAACTGCGCGGCCATTCGACGCTGACACGGGCGCCGGGCTTCTCGGGGCCGCGGTTCTCGAAGGTCAGTTTGGCGCCCGATCGCTCCAGCAGCGTCTTGGCGATAAACAGGCCAAGGCCCAGGCCTCCGGCGCTGTCGTCCTTCTGGCGCTTGGTGACATAGGGTTCGCCGATCCGGCTAAGGATATCCGGCGCATATCCGTCGCCATCGTCCTCGATCACTACCGAAACGATAGAAGGCGTATGGGTGACTGTCACCGTCACTTCCTTCTTGGCATAGTCGACGGCGTTCTCCAGCAGATTGCCGAGCCCATAGAGAATACCGGCATTGCGGTTGCCGACGGGTTCGGCTGCACGGTCTCCGCGTTCAACGAGGTTGATCTGGATGCCAAACTCCCGATGCGGCGCCATCACCTCCTCCACCAGCGAGGAAAGCGGCAGGTTGCGCATGTGATCTTCGTTCTCCGAAGACAAGGTCGTCAGACGCCGCAGAATATCACGGCAACGTTCGCTCTGGCTGCGCAGCAGGTGAACATCCTCGCCGAAGCGCGGGTCGTCGCCGAGTTCCCGCTCCATCTCCTTGGCAACGACGCTGATCGTGGCGAGCGGCGTGCCGAGTTCGTGAGCGGCGGCGGCGGCAAGGCCGTCGAGCTGCGACAGGTGCTTTTCGCGCTGCAAGACCAGTTCCGTCGCGGTTAGTGCTTCCGACAACTCGCTGGCTTCCAGAGAGACGCGATAAGTGTAGAAGGCCGCGAATGCCGTGGTCGCAACGATGGCGAACCAGATGCCGGCAGTGAGGACCGTTGGCATCTGGAGGACGAGACCGGGATACCAGGGTAGCGGGAAGGGTGAGAAGGCAAGTGCGGTAATCCCGAGGATGGCAAGGCTTGCCAAAGCAATGCTGTGCCACTTCGGCTGCGAGGCAGACGAGATGATGACGGGAACACAGACCAGCGGCGCAAAAGGATTGGCAAGACCGCCAGTAATGAACAGAAGTGCCGTCAGCTGGGCAAGATCGATACCGAGCAGCGCAAAGGCGGCCGGTGGCTGCAACCGGTGCGTCGGAGGATAGCGGATGGTGAGGTAAGCGTTCACCCAGGCAAGAAGGGCTATCAGCGAGCAGCAGGCAATCAACGGCAGCGGAAATTGCAGCCAGAAGGCGGTGATCGTCACCGCGATCGATTGCCCGCCAACCGCCAGCCAGCGCAACCGCACGATTGTCTGCAGACGCAGAACGCGGCTTGTGGTGGCTTCTTCCCCGTCGAGTGCGGCCGTCGTCATCCGGTTTCCTGTCGTCATTGCCATTGAAGCCTCATGTACCACGCGGTTTTGCCCGTGTCGTTGGCGGCGCGTTTGCCGGATCTTCCGGCCAGGGGTGTTTCGGATACCGGCCACGCATATCGGCGCGAACATCCTTCCAGGACCCGGCCCAGAAACCGGGCAGATCACGCGTCATCTGCATCGGCTTGTGGCCCGGCGAGATCAGCTCCAGAAGCAGCGGTAATCGCCCGCCGCCAATCGACGGATGCGTCTTCAGCCCGAACAGTTCCTGAACGCGGATCGACAGAACCGGCTCGTCGCCATCATAGCGGATCGGATGGCGCTGTCCGGTCGGTGCTTCGAAATGGGTCGGGGCCAAACGTGCAAGATCGCGGGCGATATCATGCGGCACCAGCGACTGCAGCCCTTCGGAAAGGCTGCCCGCGCTGATATCGTCGATACCGCGTGTATCTCGCTGGAAGGGAACGAACCACTCATACAGCCGCGACAGCAAGCTCTCATCCGACATATCCGGCCAAGGCTCGCCGAGGGTGCGATAGAGAAAGCCGATGCGGTCGCGCAATTGCGCGGCTTCCTTGGAGAATGGCAAAACCGCAAGCCCAAGCTGGCGAACGCCATCCGCAAGCGCGCGGGCGGCCGGTTCGCCCTTTGGCTTGCTGAGTGGCGTTTCGTCAAAAATGATCGCGCCAAGCCGCGTCACCCGCCGCGCCCGGACCTGTAGGCTCGGCCGGTCGAAGAAGGTCTGGTCTTCCTGGACGATTGCTTGCGGCATATGCGCTTCGACATCGGCGCGGGTGATTTCCGCTGCGGCGAGAATGCGCTGCCCGCCCGCCCGGCCGGTCAGGTCGGCGATAACAAGCATGGAGGCGCCGGCCAGCCGCTCGGTCTCCGGCAGTTCGGCTCCACGGCCATTGGCCATGACGAAGCGTCCGCGGCCGCCGCGCTGCAATGCGATCCGGTCGGGAAAGGCCTGCATCAAGAGAATGCCAGGTTGAACCGCCTCGCTGGAATCCTTTCTCGCACTCAAGCCCTTGGCCATCCGGCGGGCCAGCCCCCGCGAGGCATCGGCACGGTCGCCGCGCTCGGACTTGAACCGCCGCAACCGGTCCTCGAGATCGATGCTGTTGCCGCCGAGACCCTGCTCGGTCAAAACCACGGCCAGAAGGCATGCTTCGTATGCCTGACCATCATCCGCTGCGGCAACAGCCATGGCGGCAAGACGGGGCGGCAGTGCCAGTTGGCGGATCTGTTTTCCCCGCGCCGTCAATGCGCCGGTGCTATCGAGCGCCCCGAGCTGAACAAGCAGCGCCTTTGCCTCCTGCCATGTCGTCACCGGCGGCGGATCGAGAAAGCCAAGACCGGATGGATCTGTCACACCCCAATGGGCGAGATCCAGCACGAGACCCGATAGATCGCTTGAGAGAATCTGAGGCGGGGTAAACGCTGGCAGAGCCGCCGTCTGTCCCTGATGCCAGAGACGGATGGCGATGCCAGGCTCGGTGCGCCCGGCGCGACCCGCCCGCTGATCGGCAGAGGCGCGTGACACGCGCACGGTTTCCAGCCGGGTGATCCCGGTCGAAGCCTCAAAGGCGGGAAGCCGCTGCAGGCCACTATCGATGACGATGCGTACACCATCAATGGTGATCGATGTCTCGGCGATCGACGTGGCCAGCACGATCTTGCGCGTTCCCGCTGCAGCTGGGCGGATTGCCGCGTCCTGCTCTTTCTGGCTGAGGTTACCGAACAGCGGCGCGATGATGGTTTCCGCGCCAAACCGGCCGGTCAACCGTTCAGCCGTGCGGGTGATTTCCGCCTGTCCCGGCAGGAAAGCCAGGATCGAGCCGGTTTCCTCGCGGTGTGCCTCGATGATGGCGCGGGTCACGGCATCTTCCACGCGTTCCGTCGATGGCCGTTCGCGATAACGAACCTCCACCGGAAAACTGCGCCCCTGGCTCTCGATCACAGGAGCTCCGTCCAGCAGCTGCGCCACCCGGCCGACATCCAGCGTCGCCGACATGACGATCAGTTTCAGGTCGTCGCGCAGCACCTGCTGCACATCGAGTGCCAGCGCCAGCCCGAAATCCGCATCCAGCGAGCGCTCGTGAAACTCGTCGAACAGCACCGCCGACACTCCTGGCAATTCCGGATCGTCGAGCAGCATCCGGGCAAACACGCCTTCGGTCACCACCTCGATACGGGTCCTTGCCGAAATCCGGCTGTCGAGCCGCATGCGGTAGCCGACCGTATCGCCAACACTTTCGCCAAGCAGGCTTGCCATGCGCCCGGCAGCGGCGCGGGCCGCCAGCCGGCGTGGTTCAAGCAGGATGATCCGGCCATCGCCGCGCCAGGGCTGGTCCAGTAGAAACAACGGCACAAGCGTCGTCTTGCCTGCACCAGGCGGCGCCGACAGCACGACCGCCGGAGCCTGCACCAATGCTTCGCCGAGTGCTGGCAAAATGGCTTTAACGGGCAGATCGGGGAGTGCGTCCATCATGTTCATCGGCGGTTATCCTCGCCGATCACGATGACAGGTCCGCCAGCGGCGTCCGCGTCCGCCTGATCATGCGTGACCAGAACAACCGGCAGGCCAGCGGATTTTGCGCGCGCGAAGATCAGTCCGCGGGTTTGCTGTCGCAGGTCGCTGTCAAGTTTGGAAAAGGGTTCATCAAGCAGCAGCAAGCGCGGCGCCGACAGCATCACCCGCTGCAGCGCCACCCGGGCTTTCTGCCCACCGGAGAGCGTGGCGGGATCCCGGTCGTAAAACCCTTCGAGCTCCACATCGATGAGTGCCTGCTCGACCATTCGCCGCCGCTGGTCACGCTGTGCGATCGAAGGGGTCAGCCCGAACAGGAGATTGCCGCCAACCGAAAGATGCGGAAACAAAAGCGGGTCCTGGAACAGCATGCCGCACCGGCGTTTTTCAGCGGCAATGCCGGTCAGGTCGCCTCCATCGATCAGGATACGGCCGCTGCCGGTGAAAACTGGATCAAGAAAGCCACATATGTAAGCAAGCAGCGCCGATTTCCCGGCGCCGGATGGTCCCATCACCGTCAGGATTTCGCCCGGCCGGACATGGGCCGACAAAGACAGCAGCGTCCGGCCGTCAAGGGCGATTGAAATCGTCTCCAGATGCAGGCCGTCTGTCGTCTTGGGTGTCATTCAAATCCTCATCGCGCGCCGGCCGCGGAATAGCAAGTGCGGCACCAGCGATGCAATCAGAAATCCGCCGAAGGGAACCAGCGTCTGCAAAAGCGCATAGACCCCGATCGCCCGGCGGTCGCCACCGGACGATAGGGCCACCGCCTCCGTGGTGATGGTGACGATCCGCCCGGCGCCGATCAGAAGCGTCGGGAGATAGAGCCCGGCAGAAACCGCGAAACCGACGGCGAAGGCCGTCAGGCATGCCCGCGTCAGCATCGGCAGGCGGATTTGCAGCAGGATCTGTAATGGCGATTTGCCGATCCCTGCCGCCAGCGTTTCGTAACGCCGGTCGAGCGCCCGCCAGGGCTGCGACAGGGAGAGAACGACATAAGGCAGCACGAAAATCAGGTGCACGAACAAAAGCAGAGGAAAGGACGCGGCAAACCCGAGCGTCACGCTGAGGATCTGCAGGCCGAAGACGAAGCAGAGCTGCGGCATGATCAACGGCAGATAGAGCACGCTGCCCATCGGGTGGCCGTCGCGATGGCCGCCTTGCCACAACAGGCCAATCGCCAGCAGAAGGGCGATGGCCGCAGAACTGCCGGCAAGCGAGATCGTCGTTGTGATCGCCACCCCGGCCTGCGGGAGGGCGCGCAACCAGGGCTGAAGCGTAAAACTGTCCGGCAGCAGCGCGGGAAACGGCCAGAGACCGGCAATCGACCAGACGAGGAGCGTGGCAAGACCGAGGAAGACGAGGCCCGCCGACAGGGCCATGACGGCGCAGGCTGAGCGGCGTAACAGCCGGTCGTCAGCCTTGCGAACACCGGAACCGGACATCCGTCGCAGCAGCACGGATCCGATCTGCTCAAGGGCCAGCCACGTCACCATCGCCGCCATCGTCAGCCCAAACTGTAACAGCGCCCCCGCCGATGCCAGGAACCGCATCCGCAGATCGCTATCGGCCATCCATTCGGTGATGCGTACGGCCAGTGGCGCCGGCAACGCCGGGCCGAGGATCATCGCCACATCGACGACCGAGCTGGCATAGGCGACAACGGCAAAGACCGGTAGCCGGATCTGGCGGTAGAGAAGCGGCCAGACGCTGATCAGGAAACCCCGGATGCGGCCATAGCCAAGGCTGGCTGACAATTGCCGCGCCTGGAGGAGGGGCACCTGCGGCAGGGCCGCCAGCGTCACCAGAAACAGAAACGGCATTTCCTTGACGATCAGCCCCGCCATCATCGTCAATCCCAGCGGGTCTTGTGGCACCAGCCAGTCGGGCGGGCTGACATAACCGGTGAGATCGGGTGAGACGAGACGCATCGCCAGGCCAGAGGGTGCGACAAGGAAAACAAGGCCAAAGGCTGCGGCGGCATGCGGGATGGCGAGCAATGGTGAAACGAGGTGCTGGATGCGGGAAAACATCCGGGTTCCGGCATATCCGGCGGTAAACAGCATGACGATGGCGAGCGACAGGCCGGTGGTGACGATTGCCGTCGAAAAACTGATCTGCATCGAGCGCAGCAGGTGCGGCTGCGCTGCAAGTTCCGCAAAATGGGAAAGGGTCAGATGATCGCCGCCAAGTGCCGGCAACAGACCGAAGGCAGGTCCGACCGTACCCGCTAGCCCGGCCAGGATCGGCAGGCCGATCATGACCAGTACGACACCCGATAGGCTGAACCGGCGGCTCACGGTTTTGCCGTTGGCCAGCGGCCGGCCAGGATGGTCCTCAGTTCGCCGCTCCATAACGCTTGATCCATTCGGCCTCGATGCGCGTCATCCAGTCGGGATGCGGTTCGGCCAGCGCCGGCCCGAGCTTGTCCGGCGGCAGTGTCGCGACACCCAGATCAAGTGCTGCAAACGCCACCCTGTCGGCCTCCGGCAGCTTGCCCAAAGCCAGCACCGTCGGGTCCCCCCAGACTTTCGGGTCCTGTTTCCGCACCTGCGCTTCCGGCGACAAAAGGAAGTTGGCCAGCACCAGAGCACCTGCCTTGGCGTTGGCATTATAGGGGATGCCAACGAAATGTGTGTTGCCGAGCGTTCCCTTCGAAAACACGAAGGAGCGGACGCTGCCGGGCAGTTCACCGGCGGCAATTCCGGCCGAAGCCTCCGCCGGATTGAAGGCGAAGATGATGTCGAGTTCACCATCGGCCAGCTTCTGCTTCATATCGGGATAGTTCTTTGGGAAAGCCTTGCCCTTGCGCCACAAGAATGGATGCAATTGGTCGAGATAGGCAAACAGCGGCGCCACATCCGCATTGAACGTCACATCATCGACCGGTTTCTGCAGTTTTTCCTTGTCGGCGATCAATTCGCTCAGCACCTGCTTCAGAAACGACGAGCCGATGAAATCCGGCGGCTGCGGATAGGAAAACCGGCCGGGATGCGCTTGGGCAAAGGACAGCAGGTCCCTCGCCGAATCCGGCAGGTCTTTCCGTGCCGTGCGGGCTTCATCATAGAAGAACACCAGTTTTGCTGCCCCCCAGGGGCTTTCCAGCCCATCGGTCGGAATAGTAAAATCCGTCAGGGTGGTCGGCTGGTTGTCGATATCGACCAGACCCCAGTGGGGTAGCTTCGTTGCCCAGTCCGGAGAAAACAGCAGGCCCTGGCGCTTCATCGCGGCAAAATTTTCGCCATTGATCCAGATGAGATCGACGGACCCGTGCTGGTCGCGCCCGGCCGCCTTCTCTGCAAGCACCGTCGTCACCGCCTTGGCGGTATCGTCCAGCTTGACCTGCACGACCGTGACGCCGTAGCGCGCCTTCACCAAGTCGCCGGCCCATTGGATATAGGCGTTGATATTGGCCGAGCCGCCCCAGGCATTGAAATAGACAGTCTCGCCGCGCGCCTCGGCCAGCACCTGATCCCACCTGGCCGCATCTATGGCCATCGCCGGTCCAGTCGCCGTGAGCGCAAGCGGAACCAAAAGCGCCACCTGTATGAACATCCGCCGTGTCGACCTGATCATTCTTCCCCCAACCTGCGCTTGAAATGTGCGCTCCAACCTAAGCCAAGGCCGCGATCCGTCAACGCCGGCAGGTGTCAACCGCCATCACGATCCGGTGACGGGTATTCAGCTGCGCCGTGACCGCTCAAAGGCAAGAACAGCACCAGCGAGATCCTCGAGCGCTGCACCGACGGATTTGAACAGGGTGATTTCGTCCGGGCTGGTTCGGCCCGCATGACGGCCGCCGGTCAGCTCGGCCAGGTCCGCCCGAACGGAGCCTGCGGCAATGATCTCGGCCCGCAACGGCTGGACCAGGTCGCCGCCTTCGGTGAGTGCCCCGTCGCGCGTATCGACGAACAGTGTGGCGCGCTCGACGGCGCGGTCGTCGCTCTCGCGCATGCTGGGCTTGAAGGCGCCGACAAGGTCGAGATGCGCCCCGTCCTTCAGCCAGCCGCCGCGGATCAGTGGTTCGGATGAGAGAGTTGCGCAGGAGATGATGTCGGCCTGGCGGGCGGCGGCCTCTATATCCGTGGTAACGGAGACGGTGATACCGGGGAGATCGAGTTGTGCCGCCGTTGCCTCCGCCTTGCTTCTGTCGCGGGCCCAGATCGTCACCTCGGAAATCGGCCGCACTGAAGCATGCGCCTCGATCAGGTTCTGCGACAGCCGGCCGGCGCCCACCATCAACATGCGGCGCGCATCCTTGGCTGCGAGGTAGTCTGCGGCAAGCGCCGAAGCGGCGGCGGTCCGGCGGGCGGTGAGCTCCGCGCCATCGATGATCGCCAGAAGCTGACCGGTCTTGCCGGACGAAAGCAGATAACTGCCATGGATGGCCGGCAGGTTCCGCGCGCTATTGCCTGGAAACACCGACACCATCTTGACCCCGATATAGCTGCCCGGCTGCCAGGCCGGCATCAGAAGCAGGGTCGCGGCATCTTCTCCTGGCACCTTCACATCATGATGATGGCGCACCGGCATTTCGCAACCGTCGCGAAACATTATGCGCAGTGCCGCGATCAGATCGGGCCAGGGCAGGGCGGCGCGTGTTTCGGCTTCATTCAGGACCAACATCTGTCTCTCCCATGATAAATGTCGATGGACATTAACAGGAGTTTTTAAGGGGACCAAAGGACGGGATGTTTTGATGTTGTGCGGGCTGGGCATAACTGGAGAAAGGGGCCAACCGGCCCGTTTCCTAATTTTGACCATTTGGGAAAGATTTTGGCTGTTGGATTCCGGGTATTTTTGGTGGATTTTGTGGGTTGTTTTGGTTGTTTATGAAATATCTCATATAAATCAGTTAGTTATAAGAAACTTCATTTTTTTGAAATTGGTGTGTTGACTTCGTTTGGGGGGTGGGACTATAAACCGCTCACCAACGAGGGCGGCGGCGCTGCTGGCGACCGACGAACTCGCTCTGAAGTTTCTTACGAAAGTTTGGTGCGGATTTGGGGTTTCAGGCGGGAACGCTTCGGGCT